>DATAGO010000041.1:0-55949 GCA_036263675.1 Microvirga sp.
CGAGGAGCAGGTGCCGTGCACCATGAGGGCCGAGCCGGTGGCGCCGTGCGCCCGGTCGTAGGCGTTCGGGAAGCCGGTGTCGAAGGAGAGGTAATGCGCCGAGTGCGGGTTCATCAGACCCGGCGTGATCGCGTAGAAGCCTTCGGGGGCCTGGCGGTCGCCCTCGCGGCGCTTCGGCCCGAGCTGGCCCGACCAGCGGCAGATCGGAAAGGTCTTGAGGCGCACGAACCGTCCCGCGGCGGCGCGCTTCCAGACCTCGAGCTCGGCTTCCTTCTTGTAGATCCGGATCAGGAGCGGCGCGGCCGGCGTGGTGCCGGCCTGCTTCATCAGCGCCAGCGTCGCCGTCGGAATCGGCGCCTCGTGCTTCTTGACCGGCGCGGCCGCGAACGCCGGGCCTGCGAGAACGGCCGCGCCCACCAGGACGGCCGGACCCGCGAGGACGCCCCGGCCCACCAGGACGGTTGGGCCCGCCAGGGCCAGAGCGGCCGCGGCGGCGCGAAGCCCCGTCAGGACACATGACGTCATCGGCACTCCCGGTCCCCGTCGCGCGGGCCGCGTCCTCGAGGGCCGCCGAGGCCCCGGCACGGCGTATCCGCGCCGGCGCGGCCGCCTCTCCCATCCGAGCATTGCGGCGGGAGCGGGGCGGCCGCGCCTGCCCGACCATCGTGAAGCATGGCTAACGAACCGTGAAGATCCCGCCCTGCGCCCGTGCCGGGGCAGAGGCCCTGAACCGTGAGGACCCCGCCCTGGGTCCATGCCGGGGCACGGCCCGCGAACCCCGGGAAGGCCGGCCGTGCCGTTGCCCGTGCCTCGCCAGGGCCCGCCGCCCTCGAAGGGCCCGGCGCCGCTGCGGTCGCTCGTGTGCGCCAGAACACAGAGGCGCGGCGCGCGGTAACCCATTGTTAACCCATCGACGAGCGGCTGGAGGCTCTCATGTTCATCGGCGCTTCGGAAGGATCGGCCTTCCGCTACGAGGTCATCGAAGACGGCGAAGGGTTCCTGGTGCGCATGCGTGACCTCGCGACCGGCGCGGTCGAGGAGGACGAGACCCGCATGTACCGCACCGCCGCGGTCGCCTTCGCCTATGCGGAGCTCTCCGCCGCCTTCGACCGCTATGCCGCCGCCCGGGTCAACCGGGACGAATCCGCCCGGATCCTCCTGATCGAGCTGACCACGCAGCAGGCCCTCTACCAGGACCTGAGCGGCCGCCTCGGCGACGAGGGCCTCGCGGCCCATGTGCTCGCCGCCTGGAACGAGCACGAAAGCGCTGAGGACCGCCGGCGCCTGCACTGAGGGGCTGGGGCGCCTTCCAGCGGGCGCCCGCATCCCCCCGTCCTTGTCGCGTTCCGCGCGACGGCGGCGCCCCTCCCCGGGGGGCGCTGCCGTTTGCGGCGTTCAGCCAGGCGCGCAGCCCCCACGGCGCGTCCACCGCTCCCTGAGCGGGGACTCTGGACGGCGCCGCGGGTCCCGTCCATGAAGGGCGTCGCATCGGGCGGCGGCGCCCTCATTCCATCCCCGTATCCGCGCGAGGCGGGGCCAGACCGGGAGACCCATCATGGCGGACATCCGCATCCAGGCGGGCGGGTACGCGTTCGAGGCGGAGCTGAAGCGCGAGGACGCGCCGAAGACCTGCGCGCTGTTCCTGAGCATCCTCCCCTACCGCGAGCGCATCATCCACGTGCGCTGGAGCGGCGAGGGCTGCTGGATCCCGCTCGGCGAGCAGGATTTCGGCCTCGGCTTCGAGAACGCCACGAGCTTCCCGGCGCCGGGGGATTTCCTCCTCTATCCCGGCGGCTTCAGCGAGACCGAGTTCCTCCTCGCCTATGGCGGCGTGCGCTTCGCGAGCAAGATGGGGCAGCTCGCCGGCAACCACTTCATGACGGTCACCAAGGGCCGCGAGAATCTGGTGGCGCTCGGCAAGAAGACCCTGTGGGAGGGCGCGCAGGACATCCTGTTCGAGCGCATCGGCTGAGGGGAAGACCGCCGGGCGGCCCTGCGCGGCCCGCGGTGTCGCCGTGACACCGTTTTGGTCCGTTTTGGTCCGCTCTGGACCGGGCGGTCCGCGGCGCCGCTCAGGCGCGGTCGAGCGCCTGCGTGAGATCGCGCAGGAGGTCGTCCGGGTGCTCGAGTCCGACCGACAACCGCACGAGCCCCTCGGAAATCCCCATCTCGGCCCTGATTTCGGGCGAAAAGCGCTGATGCGTCGTGGTCGCGGGATGGGTCACGAGGCTCTTGGCGTCGCCGAGATTGTTCGAGATCCTGACGAGCCGGAGCGCATTCATGAACGCGAACGCCGCCTCCTTTCCGCCGCGGAGATCGAGCGCGACCATGGTGGAGGGGCCGAGCATCTGCCGCGCGATGAGCGCCGCCTGCGGGTGGTCGGGCCGGCCGGGATAGGTGAGGCGGGCGAGCTTGGGGTGGTCGTGGAGCGCATCGGCCAAATATCCCGCGGTGCGGGTCTGGCGCTCGACCCGCAGGCTCAAGGTCTCGAGGCCCTTCAGCAGCACCCAGGCGTTGAACGGCGACAGCGTCGGCCCCGTCATGCGCAGGAATTGCTGTATTTTTTCTTCGATGAAAGCCTGCGAGCCGAGGATCACCCCGCCGAGACACCGGCCCTGCCCGTCGATGTGCTTGGTCGCCGAATAGACCACGCAATCGGCCCCGAGCCGGAGCGGACGTTGGTACAGGGGCGTCGCGAACACGTTGTCGACGGTGAGAGTCGCGCCCGCCTCGTGCGCGATGTCGGCGACCGCCCGGATGTCGATCACCTCGAGGGTCGGGTTCGCGGGGCTCTCGAGCAGGAAGGCCTTCGTCTCGGGGAGCACCGCCCGGCGCCAGGCGTCGAGATCCGTGCCGTCCACGAGCGTGCAGCCGACGCCGAAGCGCGGAAGCAGGTCCTCGACGACCCAGCGGCAGGAGCCGAACAGGCCCCGCGCCGCCACCACATGGTCGCCCGCCCGCACCTGACCCATCATCGCGGCGGTGACGGCCGCCATGCCGGTCGCGGTGGCCCGCGCAGCCTCGGCGCCCTCCAGCCCCGCCATACGCTCCTCGAACATCGTCACGGTGGGGTTCGAGAAGCGGCTGTAGCTGTAGCCCGGTTCCTGGTTGAGGAAACGCGCCTCGGCGCTCTCGGCGCTCGGATAGAGGAAGCCCTGCGTGAGATAGAGCGTCTCGGAGGTCTCGCCGAACTCGCTGCGGATCGAGCCTTCGTGGACGAGGCGCGTGTCCGTGTGCCAATCCAGAACCGGGTCCGAACGCTCCGCCATGCCGACACCTTCTGTTCTTAGTGAGGGATTATCGTTCTCTATATCGAACAAAAGGAGGGCGCAACAGGCATGCGCCGGCAGCGCTTGCCACAGGCGGCGGCAGGAGACATGACCCGGGGCCGGGGAGCGGGCCCGCGTGCCGCGCCCGCCCTGTCGCCGCACCGGCGGGAGCCGGACCAAGGGGAGACGATCTGGTGAAGCGCTCTGCCTCCCGGTGCGAGACGGGAGATGCCTCGACCGGGCCGCAGCCCCGCTCCCGATCGGGCCGGTCGGCCTTCTGGCTCGGCATGCGCGATTCCCTGATGCTGCCGGCCTGGGTCGTCGGGCTCTCGGTGCTCGGGATCGGCAGCCTCGCCCACGATGTCGGCCACCCGGCGGGCGCCGCCATGCTCTCGACGCTGCTGATCTGGGCCAGCCCCGCCCAGGTGATCCTCTATGGCGGACTCGCGGCCGGCGCCGCGCTGCCGGCGCTCGCGGTGGTGATCTGCCTGTCGTCGATCCGCTTCCTGCCGATGACGATCTCGCTCCTGCCGCTGCTGCGGCGCCCCGGCCAGGGGCTCGCGCTGCAGCTTCTCATCGCCCACTACATCGCGATCACGGTCTGGACCGAGAGCCTGCGGCGCCTGCCCGCGATGCCGGCCGAGGAGCGGCTCGCCTATTATTTCGGCTTCGCCAACACCACGATCGGGGTCAGCGCCCTGCTCACCGGGCTCGGCTACTATCTCGCCGGCACGGTGCCGACGCCGCTCGGGGCGGGGCTGATCTTCCTCACGCCGGTGTTCTTCACGATGACGCTCTCGGCCGGGGCCCGCACGGTCGCGGACTGGAGCGCGATCCTGCTCGGCTTCGCGCTCGCGCCCGTCTTCACGGGCCTGATCGGGCGCGATTTCGACCTCCTCGCCACCGGCCTCGTCGGCGGCACCGCGGCCTATCTCATCGGCCGCCGGCAGCGGGGCGCGCGATGACCGACCGCGCCCGCGCCTCCCCGCGAGCCCGCGCAGACGCAGGTCCGAGGCGGCCATGACGGACCTGGCCGCTCTTGCGGGGCCGCTCTGGCCCTACCTCGTGGTCGTGCTCGTCGGCTTCCTGCCGACCGAGATCTGGCGGATGCTCGGCGTCGTGCTGGCGCGCGGGCTCGACGACCGCTCCGAGATTCTGGTCTGGGTGCGGGCCGTGGCGACCACACTGCTCGCGGGCGTGGTCGCGAAGCTCCTGATCGCTCCGAGCGAGCCGCTCGCCCTGGTGCCCCTCGCCGGGCGCCTCGGCAGCGTGCTCGTCGGTCTCCTCGCCTTCTTCGCGCTCAGGCGCTCCGTGATCGCCGGCGTGATCTGCGGCGAGATCGCCCTCATCGCGATCACCGCCCTCGTCGTCCGTTGACGCGGCGCCATCCCTGCCCTGTCAGGCGCCCGGCTCCACCGCGTATTGCTCGTCCGTGACGTGTTCGAGCCAGGTCACATGGGCGCCCCCGTCGGCCTCGTGCATCGCGAGATGGACCATGCCGGTGCGGGGCGCGGCACCGTGCCAGTGCTTCTCGCCCGGCGGGATCCATAAACTGTCGCCGGCCCGGATCTCGATCACCGGCCCGTCCCAGGTCTGAAAGCGCCCGACGCCCGAGAGCACGTGCAGGGTCTGGCCCAAGGGATGGGTGTGCCAGGCCGTGCGCGCGCCGGGCTCGAAGCTCACGCGGGCCGCGCGGATGCGCGCCGGCGCGGGGGCGTCGACGATGGGGTCCTGCCAGACCGTCCCCGTGAAGGCGTCCGCCGGTGCGCGCTTCGTCGGAATGGTGCCGGCTCTCGTGATCTCCATGGGTCTCCCTCGCGGTGCTGCGCCGACGGGCCCGTGCCCGTGCGCGAAGCACCCATAGCCGATTCTCGCCGGGGCTCCTGCATTGTCACGCCGCGCTTCGTTGCGGCTTTGCAATGCAGCATGACATCTCCCGGCAACGAGCCCGGCTTAAACATCTTGCATTCACAAGGCCGTAGGAGATTCGGGTGAGTGCACCGTGCGTTCTCGTCGTAGAGGACGAGCCGTTGATCCGGGACCTCTTGGTCGCCGAGCTGTGCGATGCCGGCTACCGTGTGATGGCGGCGGCGGATGCACGCGAGGCCGAGGAGGCCTGCCGCGACTACCGGATCGACATCGTCTTCATCGATGTTCGCCGCCCGGGGGCCGCCGAGGGCTGGACCCTCGCGGAGCGGCTGCGCGAGCGACATCCCGAGTGCCCGATGGTCTTCGCGGCCGTGGCCCCGCCATCCGGACCGCTTCCGCTCAGTCAAGTGCTGCGGCGGCCGTTCAGCATGCGCGATGCGCTCCAGGCGATCGAGCGGGCGGGCTTCGCTCCGGCGAAGCCGGCAGGCATGCCGCCCGCGGCGACC
Organism: Microvirga sp.; assembly: GCA_036263675.1. GTDB lineage: Bacteria > Pseudomonadota > Alphaproteobacteria > Rhizobiales > Beijerinckiaceae > Microvirga. The sequence goes on from DATAGO010000041.1 coordinate 5,645, forward strand.
CCGGATCGAACCCGGCCTGCCGGCTGCGGATCGTCAGGCCACGAGCGCCTGGCGTTCTGAGGGCGCCGCGACCCGGCCCGGCTTAAGATTCGGGCTACCACGCCCTTCAACCCTCCGTTCAACCCTGCACGGCTACCGTCACGGGCATGAGCAGCCTCCACTCCCTTCTCGCCCGCCTTCGCCAACTCCGCCTCGCGCTGGACCGGGACCCGACGCCGTTCGTCGCGCCCGAGACGGTCGCGCGTCAGAAGGCCGAGATCGAGGCCGATATTGCGGTGCTGGAGGACCTCATCCGCGCGCTCGCGGGCGAGCCGGAGCGGCGCGACAGGGCGGCATGACCCGGCCGGCGCGAGGCCGATCCGCGCGGCTTCAGGCGCCACTGCTATCGTCTAGGTGGGATACCAGCCCCGGCGGCACACGCAGTGCGGCAGATCGGGTTGGCGGCTGCGCAGGAAACGCCTCGGCAACCCGCGGCTATGCGGGCGGCTTGGGCAGGGGCATCCAATGGCTCGGGAGCACGACCCGGCGCGGCGGGGCCGTGACCCACTCGCCCGTCGTCCGGTCCCAGCGAATCTCGATCACATGGCCGCCGCGGGCGAAGCGGACATAGCCGAGCAGCGGGGTGCCGTCCTTCGGGGCCGAGGCGATCCTGCTCCAGGCCGGCCCGCTCTGGAGGGCGAGCCGGGCCCAGCCGATCACTTCTTGGGCCTCCTCGCGCTGGGTCTCGTCCAGGGGCCGCTCGAGGGCGGCGGCCATGTCGGCGAGTTCGCGGCTGAGTGCCAGGTAGGACGGGTTCGACATCGGACGGACCTCCGATGCGTGCGTACTCCGCAAAGCGTTGCCGCCCCCTTAAAACGGCGACGTCCCCCGGGCAGCGGCAGTCGCCCGCCTGGGATTCTGCAAGTGCCTGATTGGAAAGGGTAATCCGCGTCCGTTCGCCCGTGGGGGTCGGGCGCGTCAGGGACGGAGTGCTGCGATGGTTGACGCGGCGTTAACGCCGGTTGCGGCGCCGGCCGTGCTCAGGGACGCGGCGCGGCAAGGTCCGCGGTCACGGTCGGACCGGTCTTCGCCAGGGTCATCCGGTTGTCGGTGCGGCTGCACGAGACCGTCACGAAGCCGTCGGCCGCATCGATCCGGACCGTGCGGACGTCGTCCGTTCCCACCAGGATCACGGGCTCCTCGCCGAGATCCTCCGCGACCTCGCCGATGATCGACAGGCACTCTTCGAAGGGGACCGTCGCGACCCGCATGCCGGAGGCATCCGCCTGGGCGCCCGAGACGGCGAGGAGGGCGAGAGAGCCGATCACGAGGCTGACCAGACGAGGCGACATCCGAGAATCTCCAATAGACACCCGATGTTCACTAGGTCCGGGCCGTTACGGCTGTGTTGCGCCGCACATTTCGGCAACGTGTCGCCCGCAGACCCGTTCCGGAGCGAGAATGTCGCGGGGCCTGCCGCACCCCGGCCCGCGGACGTCCACAGGAACAGGCGGCGCAGGGCCGAGACCCTCCACGCCATGCAATCGCGTCGCCCGCGGGCGACGCTCAAGGCGATTGTGCAAGCGCGGCCGATCTGACATTGCAGGGCCGACGGACCGACAGGAGACGGAAATGGCCGAGCAGAAGATCGCCCTCGTCACGGGAGCAGGCACGGGAGTGGGCCGCGCGGTCGCGCTGGCGCTGGCGGGCGCGGGCTACGCGGTCGCGCTGGCGGGACGCCGCCGGGAGCCCCTGGAGGAGACCGCAGGCCTCGCAGGGAGCGGGCGCACCCTCGTGGTGACCGCGGACGTCACCGATCCGGCCTCGGTCAAGGCGATGTTCCGGCAGGTGAAGGACACCTTCGGCCGCCTCGACGTGCTGTTCAACAACGCCGGCATCGGCGCGCCCGCGATCCCGCTCGAGGACCTCACGGTCGAGCAGTGGAAGGCGGTGGTCGACACCAACCTGACCGGGCCGTTCCTCTGCACCCAGGAGGCGTTCCGGATCATGAAGGACCAGACCCCCCGCGGCGGCCGCATCATCAACAACGGCTCGATCTCGGCCCACACCCCGCGCCCGCTGTCCTCGGCCTACACGGCCACGAAGCACGCGATCACCGGACTCACCAAGTCGACCTCCCTCGACGGACGCGCCTACGACATCGCCTGCGGCCAGGTCGACATCGGCAACGCCGCCACGCCCATGACGGAGCGCATGACCGCGGGCGTGCTGCAGCCCGACGGCACCTCGAAGCCCGAGCCCCGCATGGACCCGAAGCACGTGGGCGACGCGGTGGTCTACATGGCGGGCCTGCCGCTCGACGCGAACGTGCAGTTCATCACCGTGATGGCGACCAAGATGCCCTTCATCGGCCGCGGCTGATCCCCATCGGGGCCATCGAGCGGAGCATCCCATGCCCGATCTCTCCGGCAGCGTCGTCGCGATCACGGGCTCGACCGGCCATCTCGGGGCGGCGCTCGTCGAGCGGCTCGGGGCCGCAGGCGCGTGCCTCGTCCTCCTCGACCGGGGCCGGAACGCGGCCGTGGCCGCGAGCGAGCGGGTCCTGACCTTCGGAGGCCTCGATCTGACCGACGCGGCAGCCTTGTCGGGGGCCCTCGACCAAGCCAAAGCCCGCTTCGGCCGCACCGACGCACTCGTCGCCACGGTCGGGGGATTCGAGGGCGGCTCCCCCGTGCACGAGACCGGCTGGGACGTGTGGGAGCGCATGATCGGCGCCAACCTGCAGACCGCGGTCGCGGCCTGCCGGGCGGCGGTGCCGCATCTTCTGGAACGCGGCGGGCGCATCGTCACGGTCGGGGCGCGTCCGGCGCTCGCGGGCGTTGCGGGGCTCGGCGCCTACGGGGCCGCCAAGGCCGCCCTCGTGCGGCTGACCGAGAGCCTCGCCCAGGAACTCCTCGACCGGGGCGTCACCGTAAACTGCGTGGCGCCGAGCATCATCGACACCCCGGACAACCGCGCCGCCATGCCGAAGGCCGACCACGCAGCTTGGGTTCCGCCGGAGGATCTCGCCGCGGTGATCCAGTTCCTGCTCTCCGACGGAGCGCGCTCGATCTCGGGAGCGACGATTCCGGTCTACGGCCGCGCCTGAACAGAGGCCACGCTCCGAGCCCCCTATGCCGGCGCCATCCGCCGGCCCGAGCGCTGCAGGAGCCAGGCCCGCCATTTCCCCGGCCCAGCCTGACCGTTCAGCCGGGCGCCCGATCCCGAGGGCCTGCCGAAGCGCGCTTCGAGCGGGATGGGTTCAGACGGGCGCCATGCGCCGTATCGAGCGCTGCAGGAGCCAGACCGCGAGCGACACGTTGAGGAGATTCCACAGGAGCCCGTTCGCGAAAGCGGCGCGGTAGGAGCCCGTGAGGTCGAAGATCAGGCCCGACATCCAGCCGCCGAGCGCCATGCCGAACAGCGTCGCCATGATCACGATCCCGACGCGCGCGCCGGCCTCGCCCGCGGGGAAATACTCGCGCACGATGAGCGCGTAGCTCGGCACGATGCCGCCCTGGAACAGACCGAAGAGCGCGGAGATCACGTAGAGCGAGGTCAGGCCGTCGAACCAGAGATAGAGGAAGAGCGCCACGCCCTGGAGCACGGAGCCGAGGAGGAGCGTCGCGATTCCGCCGATCTGGTCGGCGATCCAGCCCGAGGCGATGCGGCTCACGATCCCGCAGGCCAGCATGAGCGAGAGCATCTCGGCCCCGCGGGCGACGCCGTAGCCGAGGTCGCCGCAATAGGCCACGATGTGGACCTGGGGCATCGACATGGCAACGCAGCAGGCGAGCCCCGCGACCACGAGCAGGGCCTGCAGGCCCCGGGGCGACAGGCCCTCGACGACCCGCACGGGCGCCCGTGGCGTCCCGTGTGCCCCCGTGGTCTCAGCCGCGATGCGCCGGCGCATCAGCCAGGCGAGCGGCAGCATGGTGACGAGGCAGAACAGGCCGATCCCGACATGGGTCTGGCGCCAGCCGAACGCCTCGACGAGGCGCTGCACCAGGGGCGGCCAGACCGTGCCGGCGACGTAGTTGCCCGAGGCGCAGATCGCGACCGCGATGCCGCGCCGGCGCTCGAACCAGTGACTGATGTCGGCCAGCAACGGGCTGAAGGAGGCGGAACTGCCGAGAAACCCGATCAGGACCCCGTGCACGAGCGCGAACGCCAAGACGCTCGTGGTGAGCGCGGAGAGTGCATAGCCGCCAGCGAGCGCGACGGCGCCGAGCGCCACGGGCACCGACACGCCGAATCGGTCGGCAAGCCGCCCCATGACCACGCCCCCGAAGGCGAAGCCGATCATCGTGAAGGAATAGGGCAGGGAGGCTCCCGCCCGGGCAGCGCCGAACTCGGCCTCGACCGCGGGCAGCACCACCACGACGGACCACATCCCGACGCCCCCGATGGTGCTGAGGAGAACGGCGAGGCCGAGGCGGGCCCAGGCCGCGGGCGAGTCGACTTGGCTGTGGGTCGCTGAGGTCACGGCGGGTCTCGGGTCAGGGGCCGCGCAGTTGAGCGCCAAACGGCGCGCGAGGCAATTCGCCGGAATGCAGGGCAGTACCGCACGGGTCGCGAGCCCCTCCCCGTCGCGGCGGAGCGCCCTTGACCGGAGCCCTTCCTCCGCCACCTGTTGGGGTCACCTCGTATTGGGAGAACTCCCGATGGTCCGCGTCGCCGCTCTCGCCCTCTGCCTCGCGCTCGGCTGGGGCGTCGGTCACGCCCGGGCGGCCGAGGAGGTGGACCTCGCCCTCGTTCTTGCGGTCGACGTCTCCCGCTCCATGGATCCCGACGAGCAGGAACTCCAGCGGCAGGGCTTCGTAGAGGCGTTCCGGTCTCCGGTGGTGCACGAAGCGATCCGGGGCGGCATGCTGGGCCGCATCACCGTAACCTACATGGAATGGTCCGGGTCGAGCGATCAGAAGGTCGTGGTGCCCTGGACGATCCTCGACGGGCCGGGCAGCGCCATCGCCTTCGCGGACCGTCTCGCCGAGGCGCCGATCGGGCGCATCTTCCAGACCTCGATCTCGGGCGCGATCGACTTCTCGGCCAAGCTCCTGGAGCAGACCGGCGCCGAGCCCCTGCGCAAGGTGGTCGACGTGTCGGGCGACGGGCCGAACAGCAGCGGCCGCTCGCCGGCGCTCGCCCGCGACGAGGCGGTCGCCAAGGGCATCACGATCAACGGCCTGCCCATCATGCTGAAGCGCCCCACCGGCTTCGGCGACATGGAGAACCTCGATCACTACTACCGCGACTGCGTGATCGGCGGACCCGGCGCCTTCCTGGTGCCGGTGCGCGAGCGCCAGAACTTCGCGGACGCGATCAAGACCAAGATCCTGCGCGAGATCGTCGGCATGCCGCCGGACGCGACGATCCAGTACGCCCAGGCGGAGGCCCGCATCGATTGCTTTGCGCGCCAGGGGCGCGGCTTCAACTACGGGCCTTGACCGGCGCCGAGAGCGCCCGACCGCGCCGGTCCATGACCGGTGCGCTCCGTCAGCGGTAGACCGCTCCGCCCCACTGGGTCGCGAGGAAATCCGCGAAGGCGACGTCCTCCTGGCGCACGAAGCCGCTGGCGAACTTGCCCCGCAGCCACAGCTCGATCACGGCCGCCATGCCGGCGGCCGTCGTGGCCTGGATCGCGGTCGCGGGATAGTTCTCCATCGCCTTTACCTTCTTGACGTAGGAAAGCTGCTGCGGCCGACCATGCAGGTTTCCGACCGCGTTCACGTAGATCAGGACCACGTCCTGGGTGGTGAGGGGGACGGCCTGGTCGAAGATCTGGGTCAGGAGGTCCGGCCGGTCGCCGAGGCCGAGGTCCTTGATCACGAAGCGCAGGTGGTCCCGGTGGCCGGGATAGCGGATCGTCTTGTAGTTCAGCTCCTCGACCCGCCCCGCGAAGGTCTCGCACATGGTCGCGACCCCGCCCGAGGTGTTGAAGGCCTCATAGGTGACGCCGTCGATGACGATCTGCTCCAGGCCCTCGAGCGGCAGGGTCTTGATCGCCTCCCGCTGGTAGAGCGCGTCGCAGGGCTGGAGGTACTCGTTGATGAGGCCTGCGCTCGACCAGGAGAGGTAGTATTTCATCTCGTTGTTGGCCGAGAGCGGCAGCGCCCCGACGCGCATCTCGAGCGAGCGGACGCTGTCGAGGGCGGCGATCAGGCTCGCCCCGATGATGTTGATGGCACCGGGCGCCAGGCCGCATTGGGGCATGAACACCACGCCGAGTTCCGGGTCCGCGATGCCCCGGATGAAGGCCGTGGTGGCGGTGTCCTCGGTGAAGTCGAAATAGGAACGCCGCTCCTCGGCGCAGATCCGGGCCACGGCCTTGTTGAAGTTGAAGGGAAGGGCGCTCACCACCGCCTGGTGATCGCGCGCGAAGGCCCGCAGGGCGCCTTCGTCGGCGGCGTCGAGGCGCACGTCCGCACCCTCCGCGGCGTCGGCGAGGGAGGCGCCCTCGATGCCGGGGATCGCGAGGACCATGTCGCGCAAGCTGCGCCCGATCTTGCCCGCACCCAGAATGCCGATCCGCATCAGGAGACCCTCCACCTGCGCCGCGCCCATGGCGGCCGCCTCTCGTTACGGAAACCGTCGCGCGCAGGCAACCGCTTCTGGCGGGGCTCCTTCCGGCAGGACTCCGGGCCTGACGCGGGCGGACTTGCGGCAAGCCGCCCCAGCAACCATTCTTTTCGGGCAGGCGTTCCTCGGGATCCTGTTGTCTTCCGTGTCAAGGAGTGGACTCATGAAGAAGCTGGCTGTTCTCTCGGCTGCCGCGCTCATCGGCGCCGGCGCCGTCGCCTCGACGTCGACCACGGCGGAAGCGGGTCCCCGGGGCGGCGCGGTGGTCGCGGGCGTGCTCGGCGGCCTGGCGGCCGGCGCCCTCATCGGCGCCGCGGCCTCGAATGCCTATGCGGCCCCGTACGGCTATTACGGCTACGGCTACGCCCCGACCTATTCCTACGGCTACGCGCCCGCCTACGCCTACGCTCCGGCTTATCCTTACGCCTATGCGGCTCCGGCCGTGGGCGTCGGCCTGGGCCTCGGCAGCGCCTATTACGGCTATCGCTACGGCTACCGTCCGGCCTACCGCACCCGCGTGGTCTATCGCGGCGGTCCGGTGCGCACGACCCGCGTGGTCCGCTACCGCTGACGGGACGGACCTGAAAGACTCGGGTTTCCGCGAAGGCGCCGCCCCCGGGCGGCGCCTTCTTCGCTTTCCCTCACCCGATTGCCCCGACGAGGTGGAGAAGCACGCCGCATCCCCTCATTGGAGTAACCCAGCGAGGTGGAGAAGCATGCCGCACCCCTTCATCGGAGCACCCCGGCGAGGTGGAGGAGCACGCCGTATCCCCTCATCGGAGCACTCCGGCAAGGTAGAGGAGCACGCCGGCCGCCGAGCAGGCCGCAAGCGTCGCCACCATGCCGGCCTGGAAGCGGAACATCGCCACGATGGCCCCGAGCGCGAGGGCGAGCGCCCAGAGGTCGACGCTCCGGAGCACCGGCCGCTCGAAGGACAGGCCGAAGCCCTGGACGGTCACGACCTCGCGGAAGAGCGTGTGGATCGCAAACCACAGGGCCAGGTTCAGGATCACGCCGACCACCGCGGCCGTGACGGCCGAGAGCGCACCCGCGAGGGCCCGGTTGCCGCGCAGCCGCTCGATGAACGGGGCCCCGAGGAAGATCCAGAGGAAGCAGGGCGCAAACGTCACCCAGGTGGCCAGCAGCCCGCCGAGGGTGCCCGCGAGCATCGGCGGCAATGATCCGGGGTCGCGGTAGGCCGCCAGGAAGCCGACGAACTGCAGCACCATGATGAGCGGCCCGGGTGTGGTCTCGGCCATCCCGAGCCCGTCGAGCATCTCGCCGGGATTGAGCCAGGCGTAGTGCTCGACCGCCTGCTGGGCCACGTAGGCCAGGACCGCATAGGCGCCCCCGAAGGTCACCATCGCCATCTTGGAGAAGAACACGGCGATTTCGCTGAAGGTGTTCGAGGCTCCGAGGAGGGCGAGGAGCGCCGCCACCGGCACGAGCCAGAGCACGAGCCACACGGCCGCGACCTTCAGGGTGTTCGACGGGACCGGGCTCGCGTGGGCCGGCAGCTCGTCCTCGAGGAGGTAGCGCACCGGCGCGCCGCCCTTGGCCCCTGCGGATCCGTGCCCGCCTCCGACCGCGAAGGCCGGCATCCCGGCGCGGCCCCCGAGATAGCCCACGACCCCGGCGCCGAGCACGATCACGGGGAAGGGGACGCCGAGAAAGAAGATCCCCACGAAGGCGGCCGCCGCCAGGGCCAGCATGATCCGGTTCTTCAGTGCCCGGCGCCCGACCCGCACCACGGCTTGGAGCACCACCGCGAGGACCGCGGCCTTCAGGCCGAAGAACAGGGCGCCGACGAGACCCACATTGCCGAAGGCGACGTAGACCCAGCTCAGCGCCATGATGGCCACGACGCCCGGCAGGATGAAGAGGCCGCCCGCCATGATGCCGCCGCGGGTGCGGTGGAGGAGCCAGCCGATATAGGTGGCGAGCTGCTGCGCCTCCGGGCCCGGCAGGAGCATGCAATAGTTGAGCGCGTGCAGGAACCGGTTCTCGGACACCCAGCGCCGCTCTTCGACCAGGATGCGGTGCATGACCGCGATCTGGCCCGCCGGTCCTCCGAAACTGAGCGCCGCCACGCGGAGCCAGACCCGGAAGGCCTCCGCGATGGTGGGGTGGGGCGGGGGCTCCGGGACCGCGGTCCGGCCCGGTCCTGCAGCGCCCCGGGCTGCTTCGGCCTCCGTCATGACGTCACCGCTGCGGGTCATGCGGGGACCTTTCGGACCGGAGAGGCGTCCCGGAGCTGCGCGGCGGCCGACGGGACGGCAGGCTTGTCGGGGGACTCGTGCGCGGCATCGCGGCTCCAGCGGTAGAAGGCATCGTAGAGGGTCAGACCGGCCTGAAGCTGGTCGAGGTCGCGGGCGAACATCTGCGACAGGCCGCGCGAGGCGGCAAGCAGGCCCGCGGCCTCGGGAGCGAGATCGGGCCGGGAGCAGTCGGCGCCGCGGACGATCGCCGCGAGGCGGTCGAGCCCCGGCGTGCGCAGGCCGAACTCCGCAATCATGGTGTCGAAGGTGCAGAGGTCGCCGCGATGGCCCCAGAACGCGCCCTCCACGTCGAAAGGCGTCGCCCCGAACCGCTCCGCCACCCCCGCGACCTCTGCGGCGGACACGTAGAGGAAGACCGCGTGCGGGTCGACGAAGCGGCGGATGAGCCAGGGGCAGGCGATACGGTCGACCTTGGGGCGCTCGCGCGTGACCCAGACCGTCCGCCCGTGGGAGTCACGCGGCGGCAGGATCGCGGTGCGAAGCAGCGGGAGCCCGGCCTCCCGCCAGGCCTCGAAGCCGCCCACGAGGCTCATGGCCTCGACCCCGTGCACGCGGAGCCATGCGGCGGCGCCCTGGCTCAGCTTGAGGCCGCGCTGGCACGAGACCACGACCGGGCGCCCGCGCAGCGCCTCAGCCTCGGCGGCATCCGCGACGGCATGGTGAGACCTGCGCGCGGAACCGGGGATCAGGCGGGGATCGGCGGCGGCATCCTCATCGATGCGCACGTCGAGGATCGTCGGGGCATCGGGCGTGCCGACGAGACGGAAGAGGTCGTGAGGGTCGATTCGAGTGGGGGAAGGCACGGGCCGACGCTCCCTTCAGCGAGAGGAGCGCGATGCTTGGGCCATCCGCCTCACGGGGGGATCGCGTCCGCCCCCATGGGAGCAGGAAAGGCGAGACAAACGCCGCCGTCAAGCCGACGCTGTAGGCTTCCGGCAAAGAATCCGGCCGCCCCGAAGGGCGGCCGGAGCCTGTTCGAGGCGTCGGAGAGGGGCGCGGGGCCCCTCTCCGACAGGATTTTTACTGCGCCGGCGCCGCGCCGGGGCGGTTGGCGTTCGCGGGCGGGTTGGTGCCAGCCGCGCCGCCCGAAGCGTTCGAGCGGTTGTCGTTGTTGTAGCGGAACTCCGGAGCGTTCTGGAGGTCGGCCTTCGTCATCCGCACCATGCCGCGCGCCGGCATGTTGTCGTTGTTGCCGGACGAACCCGCGGTGGTGCTGCCCGTGGTCGCGGGCTGGTTGGCCCCGCCCGAGGCGGTCGTCATGCCGCCGGCGGTGTTGGTGCCGGAGCCCGCCGCCCCGGCCGTGGCGTTGCCGGAGTTCTGGTTGTTCTGGGCCTGGACTTCCTGGCTCGTCATCCACTGGACCTGATCGTACGGGATCGCGACGTTCTTCTCGCCGATGCCGAGGAAGCCGCCGACGCCGATCACGATCGCCTGGATCTTGCCCTGGCGGTCGAGGATCACGTCGTCGAGATCGCCGATCTTCTGGTTATCGGAGCCGTAGATGTCCGTGCCCATCAGCTTGGAGCCGCGCATCATGTCGGGCTGCATCTGGGTCATGAGCTGACCGGAGGCCGCCGCACCCGACGCCGAGCCCATGGTGGTCGAGGCGCCGGACGAGCCGCTGGTGCTCATGGTGGTCGAGGCGCCGCCGCCGGTGGTCGCCGGAGCGGTGGTCGTGCTGGTCTGCGCGACGGCCGCAGCCGTCATGAGCGCGGTCGCGGCCAAGCCCGCGGCGAGATGCATCTTCAGCATAGTCTCCTCCATGTTGGGGTTTCGCGCCCGTAGGACGCTTGGAAGGAGAACGAGCAAGCGTTGCCGCAGGTTCGATCCGGAGTGGAAAAGAACGCAGACCCCTGAGGCCGGCGGGCGATGATCCTGTGGAAGGCTCCGCCCGGCGGGAACTGCCGTCCCGCCGGGCCGGTTGTTCCCGTGAGGTCTCCTCCTCGGCCAACTCGTCCCGCTGAAAGCCTTTCGGCGGGACTTTTCTCGTCCGGCGCCGGGACTTTCCTACGGATCGTGGCGATTTTCCGGGCTTTTCCCGTGGATTGAATGCCGCTTGCGCCGCTTCCCACGGCCCTGAGATCGATCCGGGAACATTCCTGCCCCGATACTGTTAAGGCCAGCAATCGTAGGAATTTGCGCCATGCCCCCTGCTCCCTCCGCTGCGAGCAAGACCTCGTTCTCGGTCGTCGCCGCTGCCGCTGCCCTGTTCGTGCTCCGCTACGTCGCCCGCTCGACCCTCGACGAGGCGCCGCGAGGCCGGATCGCGGCAGGAGGTCGCCCGGTGCAGGGCCGTGGCCAGGAAAGTGCCGGCGGCCACGGCATCGGCGGGGCGGCCAAGCAGCATGCCGGCGCGGAAGCCGCGCACGAGCCCGGCCGGGGCCGTGACGCCGACACGCCGACCGAGATCCCGGCTCAGGGCTGGAAGGACATCCTCTGGCGCGTCTGGGAGGAGATCGGCCAGGACCGCGTCATGGCGGTGGCGGCGGGCGTGACCTTCTACGGGCTGCTCGCGATTTTTCCCGCGATCGCGGCCTTCGTGTCGCTCTACGGCCTCGTGGCGGACCCGGGCGAGATCGAAGGCCACCTCGCCGCCATGTCGGGCGTGCTGCCCGGCGGGGCGCTGGAGATCGTGGGCGAGCAGGTCAAGCGCATCGCGAGCCAGGGCGAGGGCAGCCTCGGCTTCGGCTTCGCGGCCGGTCTCGCGGTCTCGCTGTGGAGCGCCAATGCCGGCATGAAGGCGATCTTCGACGCCCTCAACGTGGTCTACGACGAGGAGGAGAAGCGCAGCTTCATCAAGCTCAATGCCCTCTCCCTCCTGTTCACGGTCGGGGCCATCGTGATCCTGCTCACCGCGATCGTGGCGACGGCCGTCCTGCCGCACGTCCTCGATTATGTCGGCTTGGGCAAGGCGCTCGAATGGGCGCTCTCGCTCCTGCGCTGGCCGCTCCTCCTCGTCCTCGTCGTCGCCGGCCTCGCGGTGCTCTATCGCTGGGGTCCGAGCCGCGACAAGGCGGAGTGGAAATGGGTCACGCCCGGCAGCCTGCTCGCCTCGGTGCTCTGGCTCCTGGGCTCGATGCTGTTCTCCTGGTACGCGGCGAATTTCGGCAGCTACAACGAGACTTACGGCTCGCTCGGCGCGGTCGTGGGCTTCATGACCTGGATGTGGATCTCCACCATCGTGGTGCTGCTCGGGGCCGAGATGAACGCCGAGATGGAGCACCAGACCGCGAAGGACACCACGGAAGGGCCCACGAAGCCCATGGGCTCCCGCCGCGCCACCATGGCGGACACGCTCGGCGCCGCCAAATCCTGAGAGACCACGGGATGAGGGCCGGGCATCGCCAGGCCTTCTTCGAGGCGATCTTCGCCCGCGACGGCGGGCGTTGCGCCTATTGCGGCGTGCCGGTGCTGCGCCGTCGCCCGGGCCTGCACCGCGCCGCCGACCTCGCCACGCTCGACCACGTGGTGCCGAAATCCCGAGGCGGTCCGCTGACGGCCGAGAACGTCGTGCTGGCCTGCCGGGGCTGCAACACAGCGCGGGGCACACAGGACCCGCAGGCCTTCCGAGCCCGCCGGAGCGGGGCTTGGGCCGATGGCGGATAAAGAAAAAGGCCCCGCGAGGGAGCCTTTGAAGGGGACCGGCCCGTGGGGGCAGAAATGGCCGGCGATATGGCTACAACGCCGGACTTGAGTCCGGGTTCCGGCCGTTTCCGAAAAAATCTTCGGCCGCCAAGCCGCGCTTACGCGGCCCGGCGCCGCTCGCGCTCCGGGATGTAGACGAGCTGCCGGTGCCATTGGCACCAGCTCGAGGTCTCGGAGGTCGGGGCGCCGCAGCAGATCGCGTTGCGGGTGTCCTCGGAGACGATGAAGCGGCACTGGCGCGCGCGGGCGTCCAGCAGCGACGTGCGGTAATGCGGAGAAGGCTCCGCGACGATCTGGGGGAGCATCGACCTCAAGCTCGAATGGGATGGTTGTGAAAGCGCCAACGGCCACGGGGCGGGGAGGTGCGCGTACATCCGGCGTCACATCCCGGCTCGTGGCCGTCTCTGGTCAAGCGACGAACGCGACCAGCGTGAACCCGAGATGGGGGCTCAAGGGGCGTCCTGCAAGGCAAAACGGCCCGAAAATCGTGGTCCGGCCTCGATTTTCTTCGCCAGGGGCGTCTTAGCTCTTCAGGGCGTCCGCGACCACGCGGGCGGCGTTCTGGCTGCCCACGTCCGAGAAGCCGCTGTCGAGCGCCTGGCTGTCGATGGCATCCTGGATCGTGGCCTGGTCGGGCTCCTCGTCGAGGCCGCGGGCCAGGTCGACGATCTGCATCGCCCTGGTGGCGCATTCGGGGGCCGTGCGGCTGATCTCCTCCGCGAGGAGGATGATGGTCTCGATGGCGCGTTGCGTCCCGGGGGCGGGCATCGGCGTCTCCTGAAGGCGCGGCAGGCAGGGTCGGAACCGCCGTCCTTGGGCACAACGCGGGGACCCGTCCGGCGTTCGACCGGACCGTGAGCCGGCCGGTCCATTTCGGACCATTTCGGTTCCACCGGCCCGGTCCGGACCGGCGGGGCCGGCCTGGGCCCGCGGGCTACCGGAGCGAGGCGGCGGCGCCGGCGGGGGCGGTCTCCCGCCGCGGCGTCAGCGCGCTCACGGCCTCGTTCACGGGCGAGCGGCGGGCGGCGTCGAGGCCGGGGACGACCCGGCAGCGGCACAGGACCTGGCCGGCGGCGATGCGAGTCCGGCAATCCTGGAAGCCCTCCGGGCTCGCCAGCGGCGGGCGGCATTCCAGGCCCTCCGCGACGGGCTGCGCGGCGACGCCGGACGAGAAGGCCGCCAGCGCGACGGTACCGACGAAACCGAAGACGAAGCCGCGCATGACGAAGAGCCCTCACAAGACAACGACCCTCAACCGCCGGGCACGACCGCCCGTTCCAGCGCGGCCGTTCGCGGCCCGTGCGGCGGGTTCGCGCAGGGTCGGGCGGGATCGCGGGATCTCCTGTGGGGCTTCTCCTCGTCAAGCTCATCAAGACAAGACCGCCTCGCCGCGTTCGTCCGGGACGGGCGCGCAGGGTCGTGCACGGCGGAGTCGGGATGTCCGAGCGGGTCCGGACGCGCGTCCCGCCGCGAGCGTCAGGCGTGGCAGGAACCGAGCGTGGCGGTGGCCGTTGTTTCGGCGAGACCTCCGGATTCCCCGGCGGCAGCGACGAGCGAGAGATTGAGGATGAGTGTCGAACCGGCTCTTCGGGACGAGTTGATCGCCGCGATCCCGAGCCTTCGGGCGTTCGCGCTGTCCCTCACCAACGATCCGACCCGGGCGGACGATCTCGTCCAGGACGCGCTGGTGCGCGCCTGGAGCAGCTTCGACCGCTTCGAGCGCGGGACGAACCTGCATGCCTGGCTGTTCACGATCCTGCGCAACAACCTCTATTCCGAGCACCGCAAGCGCCGGCGCGAGGTCGAGGACGTGGACGGGGTCTATGCCGGCGCGCTGGTGGCGGCGCCCGAGCAGCCCGGCCATCTCGACCTGGACGATTTCCGCCGGGCGCTCGCCCAGCTCCCCCTCGACCAGCGCGAGGCGCTGATCCTGGTCGGCGCGCAGGGCTTCTCCTACGAGGAGGCCGCGGGCGTCTGCGGCTGCGCGGTCGGCACCATCAAGAGCCGCGTCAACCGGGCGCGCGCCCGCCTCGCCGTGCTCCTGAAGGTCGAGGATCCGTCCGAGATCGGTCCCGACTGCCTCACCATGGCGGCCTACCAGCTCGCGGCTTAAAGGCGTCCCGCAGGCGGCGGAGATCCCGGGTACCGGTCAGGACGCGTCTTCCCCGTCGCCGCGCATCTGCCGTGAGGATCCCCCCGTGTCCGACGAAGCCGAACTGATCCGCGAGCTTCGGCGCCTCTACGACGAGTACCAGAAGCTCAACCACCGGATCACGAACGCGCATCAGCGCCAGCGCTTCAGCCTGGATCCGAAGGACAGCGAGCAGGCGATCGCCGACGAGCAGAAGCTGCTCGCCGAGATCGACCGGCTGATGACCCGCATGCGCGCGGTCGAGGGCCACCTCATGGCGGTCCGCAAGCGCGTCCGGCCCGTGCTGCATTAGGGGCGCCGCCGCAACCCGGGTGATCTGCAAGCGTGTCCGTCCCGTGCTGCATTGGCACCACCACGCAGCCCCGGGTGATCCGCAAGCGCATCCGGCCGTGCTGCATGAGGAGAACCACCGCACCCGCGGCGACCCGCAAGCGTGTCCGTCCCGTGCTGCATGAGCGCGCGCGGGGCCGGTGCCCTGCCTCCGACGGACCCGCGCTTGACCGGACCCGTGGCGGCGCGCGAGGAACGGGATTTCGAGCAGGGTCCCGCCGATGCCGACCACCGAATACCGTCCGATCCCGCTGCCCGACTACGCCGAGCTGCCCCTCGACGAGATGCGCCGGCGCGCCCGCGCCTTCTACGACGAAGTCCGCCGGCGCCACACGGTGCGGGACTTCTCGCCCCGCCCCGTCCCGCGCGACCTCATCGAGGATTGCCTGCGCGCCGCCGGCACCGCGCCGAACGGCGCCAATCACCAGCCCTGGCATTTCGCGGTGATCGGCAGCCCGGAGCCGAAGCGGCGCATCCGCCTCGCCGCGGAAGTCGAGGAGGCCG
Organism: Microvirga sp.; assembly: GCA_036263675.1. Taxonomy (GTDB): domain Bacteria; phylum Pseudomonadota; class Alphaproteobacteria; order Rhizobiales; family Beijerinckiaceae; genus Microvirga. The sequence continues at coordinate 21,113 of DATAGO010000041.1, forward strand.
CCTTCTACGACGGCCGCGCCGGCGAGGAATGGCTCGAAGCGCTCAAGCCCCTCGGCACCGACCCCAGCAAGCCCTTCCTCGAAACCGCGCCCTGGCTGATCTGCATCTTCGGCGAGCGGAAGAGCCGCAGCGCCGACGGGCGCCTGCGCAAGAACTACTACGTCCCCGAATCGGTCTCGATCGCGGCCGGCTTCCTGATCGTGGCGCTCCACCGCGCGGGCCTCGCGGCGCTCACGCACACGCCCGCGCCGATGGGATTCCTGAACGAGATCTGCGGCCGGCCCGCGACCGACAAGGCCTATCTCCTCATGGTGGTGGGCTATCCCGCGCAAGGCGCGACGATCCCCGCCCACGCGCTCGAGAAGCGGCCGCTCGAGGAGATCGCCACCTTCCTGTGACGGGCTGCGGCGGAAGTCCCGCCGCACCGCGCCGGTCTCGGCTCAGGCCTCGCCGGCCGCGACGTAGAGCTTGCCGCCTCCGGCGCGGAACTCCTCGCTCTTCGCGGCCATGCCCTCGAGCGCCGCCCGCTCGTTCTCGCCCATCGCGCGCACCTCGGCGCGCAGGTCCTGGGTGATCTTCATCGAGCAGAATTTCGGCCCGCACATGGAGCAGAAATGCGCGACCTTGTGGGCGTCCTTCGGCAGCGTCTCGTCGTGGAAGGCGCGCGCCGTGTCGGGATCGAGGGCGAGGTTGAACTGGTCTTCCCAGCGGAAGTCGAAGCGGGCGCGGGAGAGGGCGTCGTCTCGCACTTGAGCGGCCGGGTGCCCCTTGGCGAGGTCGGCCGCGTGCGCGGCGATCTTGTAGGTGATCACGCCGGTCTTGACGTCGTCGCGGTTCGGCAGCCCCAGATGCTCCTTCGGGGTCACGTAGCAGAGCATCGCGGTTCCGAACCAGCCGATCATCGCGGCGCCGATCGCGGAGGTGATGTGGTCGTATCCCGGCGCGATGTCGGTGGTGAGCGGACCGAGCGTGTAGAACGGCGCCTCGCCGCACTCGCGCAGCTGCTTCTCCATGTTGACCTTGATCTTGTGCATCGGCACGTGGCCGGGGCCTTCGATCATCACCTGGCAGCCCTTCTCCCAGGCCACCTTGGTGAGTTCGCCCAGGGTCTCGAGCTCGGCGAACTGCGCGGCGTCGTTGGCGTCCGCGATCGAGCCCGGGCGCAGGCCGTCGCCGAGCGAAAACGAGACGTCGTAGGCGCGCATGATCTCGCAGATCTCGTCGAAGCGCTCGTAGAGGAAGCTCTCCCTGTGGTGCGCGAGGCACCAGCGCGCCATGATCGAGCCGCCACGCGACACGATGCCGGTGACGCGCCGGGCGGTGAGCGGCACGTAAGGCAGGCGCACGCCGGCATGGATCGTGAAATAGTCCACGCCCTGCTCGGCCTGCTCGATCAGCGTGTCCTTGAAGACCGCCCAGTCGAGCTTGACGGGATCGCCGCCGACCTTTTCCAGCGCCTGGTAGATCGGCACCGTGCCGATGGGCACGGGGGAATTGCGCAGGATCCAGGAGCGGATGTTGTGGATGTTGCGACCCGTCGAGAGGTCCATGACGGTGTCGGCGCCCCAGCGGATCGCCCAGACGAGCTTCTCGACCTCCTCGGCGGCCGTGGAGACCACGGCGGAATTGCCGATATTGGCGTTGACCTTGACGAGGAAGTTGCGGCCGATCGCCATCGGCTCGAGTTCCGGGTGGTTGATGTTGGCCGGGATGATGGCGCGCCCGCACGCCACCTCGTCCCGCACGAACGCGGGCGTGACGAAGGACGGGATCGCGGCCCCGAAGCTCTCCCCGTCGGCGATCCTGGCTTCGGCTTCGGCCAGCATCGCGGCGCGGCCGAGGTTCTCCCGCTGCGCGACGAAGATCATCTCCTCGGTGACGACTCCCGCGCGGGCGAATTCGAGCTGCGTCACCCTTTCCCCCGCGGCGGCGCGGCGCACGACGCGCTCGGCCGGGCAGGGCGCGACGAGCCTCTCGTCCGCGGCGAAGCCGTTGTCCTCGGGCTTCACGGGCCGGGGCTCGATGGCGGCATGGCCCCGTGCCGCGATCCAGCGCTCGCGCACGAGGGGGAGGCCGCGGGCGAGGTCGATCGCCGCATCGGTCTCGGTGTAGGGACCCGACGGATCGTAGACCCGCACGGGCGCCTCGGCGGGATCCGAGAGCGCGATCTCGCGGAAGGGCACCCGGATGTCGGGCCGGCCCGGCGATGCAGCGTAAACTTTCCGCGAGCCCCGGATCGGTCCGGTGGTGACCGATCGCGGCAGGGCTCGTGCAGGCGTCACGGGGGCGTTCATGGAGGATCTCCCTTGTGCAGTGATGCAGGAGACCCGGGGCAAGGCTTGCGGGGCAGCGCTGAAAACGGTTCCAGTCCCTCCGCCGGTATGACCCGGATCAGGTTCAAGGGTCAGGGCGGGTTCAGCCCAATCTCAGCCCCTTCGCGGGGCCCCCCTCGGAACGGCTGCGATCCTCCGGCAGGGGCGGGAGGATGTCAATGCGGGGCCGGCCGCCTGCCGTCGGCGCCCGTCCCGGCCCCTGCCTCCGCCGGGCCCGCGGCCGGTTCCTGCGCCGGGTCATCGCTCCGGCCGCTTGCCACCGGGCGGCGAAATGCGTTAACCCCTGGGCCATCTCCTTGGGGTGCCCGGTGCGGGCTGAGAGGCGGAACCCCGCCAACCCATCGAACCTGAACCGGGTCATGCCGGCGGAGGAAAGCGAGATGACGAGCCCCACGGCCGCCCGGTCGGACCTCTCTCCCGACGTCGCCCCGACGGCATCGACGCCGCACGAGGCACCCCACGCCATCGCCGCGATGGGCACCATGCCGCCCGACATCGCGGCAACCGCCGGCGCGCTCCTCGACCGATTGCGGCAGGAGCGCCCCCGCGTCCACGCGATCACCAATGCGGCGGCGCAAGTCTTCACCGCCAACCTGCTCCTCGCCGCCGGCGCGACTCCGTCGCTCACCGTCGCCCCCGACGAGGTCGCGGATTTCACGGGCAGGGCCGGCGCGCTCCTCGTCAATCTCGGCACCCTCGACGCGGACCGCCGCGCCGCGATCCCGCGCGCGATCGCGACCGCGCGGACGGCCGGAATCCCGTGGGTGCTCGACCCCGTCTTCGTGGATTCCTCGCCGCCGCGGCTCGATCTCGCGCGCCTGTGCCTCGCGGGATCGCCGGCGGTCCTGCGCTGCAACGCGGCCGAGTTCGCGAGCCTGTCGGGACGCGCAGCCTCGGACGAGGCCCTGCGGGATTTCGCGTCCGCGCACGGCACCGTCGCGGCGCTCACGGGCGCGATCGACCGGGTCGCCGGCGGGACGCGCGCCGTCGCGATCGCCAACGGCCATCCCCTGATGACGCGGGTCACCGCCATGGGCTGCGCCGCGACCGCGCTCGTGGCGGCCTTCGCGGGCCTCGGCGCCGATCCCTTCGACGCGGCGGCATCCGCCCTCCTCGTCGTCGGCATCGCGGGCGAGGTCGCGGCCGAGACCGCGCGCGGGCCGGGCACGTTCCAGCCCGCCTTCCTCGATGCGCTCCACCACCTCGACGCGTCCGCGATCGCGGCGCGCGCGCGGCTCACCTGACGCGCGATCAACCGGCGAGACTCCCATGAAGCGAGTGGACCTGCGGCTCTACGGCATCCTCGACCCCGCGCGGACGCGGGGGCGTGCGCTCGCCGACCTCGCGCAGGCCGCGGTGGCGGGCGGCTGCACCCTGATCCAGCTTCGCGACAAGCACGGCGACGGCCGCACCCTGGTGGAGAGCGCGCGGGCGCTGAAGAGCGCGCTCGCGGGCAGCGGCGTGCCGCTCCTCGTCAACGACCGGGTCGACGTGGCGCTCGCGGCCGGGGCCGACGGGGTGCATCTCGGCCAGGGCGACATGCACCCGTCCGACGCGCGCCGCCTCCTCGGGCGCGAGGCGATCATCGGGCTCACCCTCAAGACGCCGGCGCAGGCCGACGAGATGTACCGCATGCCGGTCGACTACGCCTGCATCGGCGGGGTGTTCGCGACGGTGAGCAAGGACAACCCCGATCCGCCGATCGGCCTCGACGGGCTCGCCCGCGTGGCCTTCCGGGCGCGGCTCGCCGCCAGCGTGCCGGTCGGGGCGATCGCGGGCATCGACGCCGCGAATGCGGGTTCCGTGATCGCCTCCGGCGTCGACGGCGTCGCGGTGATCTCGGCGCTGTTCATGGCCGACGATCCCGCGGCGGAAGCGCGGCGCCTGCGCGCCGCCGTCGATGGAGCGCTCGCGGCCAGACGAGGATTCGCATGACGCCGGTCAACACCAGCATTGCGGACTTGGATCGGAGCGGGAGCGCATGACGCCTGTCACCCTTGCGCCTGCAAATGCGAATCGGGCGGGCGCGACGCCGATCGCGGTCACGATCGCGGGCTCGGATTCCGGCGGCGGCGCCGGGATCCAGGCCGATCTCAAGACCTTCTCGGCGCTCCGGGTCTACGGCGCGAGCGTGGTCACGGCGCTCACCGCCCAGAACACGATCGGCGTGCAGGGCATCCACGACGTACCGCCGGACTTCGTCGCGCTCCAGATCGACAGCGTGTTCTCGGACCTCGCCGTCGCGGCCGTGAAGATCGGCATGCTGTCGCGCCCCGCCGTGATCGAGGCGGTGGCGGCGGGGCTCGACCGGCACGGCGCGCGAACCGTGGTGCTCGATCCCGTGATGGTCGCGGCCTCCGGCGACCGGCTCCTCGCGTCCGACGCGGTCGAGATTCTGCGGCGCGTGCTGATCCCCCGCGCGCGCGTCGTCACCCCGAACCTGCCCGAGGCCGCCGCGATCCTCGACGAGGCGATCGCCGCGGACGAGGCCGCGATGGCGGAGCAGGGCCGGCGCATCCTGGCGCTCGGGGCGAAGGCCGTGCTCGTGAAGGGCGGCCACGCGGAAGGCGCGGAGAGCGCCGACATCCTCGTCGATGCGGGGGGCGTCCGCCGCTTCGCGGCGCCGCGGCTCGCGACCCGCAACACCCACGGCACCGGCTGCACGCTCTCCGCCGCGATCGCGGCGGGGCTCGCGCGCGGTCTTGATCTCCATGCGGCGGTCGCGGCGGCCAAAGCCTACATCGCGGCCGCGATCGCGGCCTCCGACACTCTCGCGGTCGGGAGCGGCCACGGGCCCGTGCATCATTTCCATGCCTGGTGGGGAGAGGGCGCCTCCGACCCGTCGAACAGCCTGAAGGAGGCCCCTCGGCGATGACGAACGGAAACAAGCTCTCGCGCCGCGCCGCGCTGACGCTCGGCACCGCCGCTCTCGCGGCGCCCACGGTCGCGAGGGCGCAATCCCTGCGCTGGCGCATGGTGACGTCCTGGCCCAAGAACCGCGCGGGGCCCGGCGTCTCCGCGCGCCGCATCGCCGAGCGCATCGGAGCCTTGAGCGGCGGGCGGCTGCAGGTCGATCTCTTCGCCGCGGGCGAGATCGTGCCGCCCTTCGCGATTCTCGATGCGGTCTCGACCGGCACCGTGGAGGCGGGCCACTCGGCCGCGCTCTACTGGCAGGGCAAGATCCCGGCCGCGGGCTTCTTCACCACGGTTCCGTTCGGCCTCGCCGCGATCGAGCATCAGGCCTGGATCGAGCTGCGCGACGGCCAGGCGCTGTGGGACGAGCTCTACCGGCCGTACGGCGTGCGCGCCTTTCTCGCCGGCAACACCGGCCCCTCGATGGGCGGCTGGTTCCGGCGCCGGCTCGGCGGGCCGGAGGATCTGAAGGGCATGCGCATCCGCGTCCAGGGCCTCGGCGCGGAGGTCTATGCGAGGCTCGGCGCGGTGCCGATGGCGGTCGCGGCCGGCGACCTCCTGCCCGCGATCGAGAAGGGCTCGGTCGATGCGGCCGAGTTCCTGGCGCCCTCGAGCGACCTCGAGACCGGCCTGCCGAAGGTGGCGCCGTACTACTACGCGCCGGGCTTCAACAAGCCGAACGGGGCGAGCGAGTTCCTGGTGTCGCTGAAGGCCTGGGACGCGCTGCCCGCGGACCTGCGCGCCGTGGTGACCGAATCCTGCCGCGCCGAGCATGCCCTGGGGCTGGCGGACGCGATGCAGCAGAACGCGCTCGCGCTGACCGAGATCCTCGGCCGCTACCCCGTCACCCTCGAGGCCTTCCCGCGCCCGGTCCTGGACGCGGCCCGCAAGGCATCCGCCGATCTCATGGCCGACATCGGCGCCACCTCGCCGCTCGCCGCGCGGATCGTGGCGAGCTACGCGCAGGCGCTCGCCGACCTGCGGGCCTGGTCGGCCCTCTCCGCCGACATGGCGCGGGCGACCGCGCGGGCCTGAGCTCTCCGCCGACATGGCGCGGGCGGCCGCGCCGGCCTGAGCTCTCCGTCAGCATGACGCGCCACCGCGGGCCCGAGGCTCCAAACGATCGGTCGTGAGGCCCGCAAACAAGGGGCATGGCGCGGGCGACCGCGCGGGCCTGAAACGCGCGCCACGCGCGGCTTGTCTCCCGGCCCGCTTTCGCCATGATGCGGCGCCCCCGACGTGGAACCGGCGGCGGCTGTGAAAGGATTCAAGCGGATGACTGCGGACGCCTCCCGGATCTCGCGCCTCGCGGCGCTCCTCCTCGACGCGCGGGCGGAAGGGCGCACCGTCGCGGCGGTGCCGGACGACCTCGTGCCGGCCGACGAGGCGGAGGCCTACCGGGTGCAGACGCTCACGGCCTCGCGCCTCGGGCGCATCGCGGGCTGGAAAGTCGGGGCGCGGGCCCCCGGCGCGCCGCCCACCTGCGCGCCGCTGCTCGATTCGCTCCTCGGCCCGCCCGCGAGCGGGCGCGGCCTGTTCCGCATCGAGGCCGAGCTCGTCTTCCGCCTCGCCCGGCCGCTGCCGCCGGTCGGGCGCGCTTACGAGCGGCGCGAGGTGGTCGCGGCGCTCGCCGAGGTGCTGACGGGAATCGAGGTGGTGGACAGCCGCTACGCGGCCTGGCCGGACGTCGACCCGAGGCTCGGGATCGCCGACCATCTCTCGCACGGCTGCATGGTGCTCGGGTCCGGGACGCGGGTGCAGGACGGATCCTATGCCGAGCCGCATGTGAGTCTGAGCGTCGACGGGCGCACGATCCTCGACCGGGTCGGCGGCAACACCGCCGGCGATCCGATCGACCTCGTGGTCTGGCTCGCCAATCGCCTGGCCGCGGAGGAAGGGGGCCTGCGCGAAGGCGACCTCGTGACCACCGGCTCCTTCACGGGCATGACCGAGATCGAGCCCGGCGCGACCGCGCGGGCCCGCTTCGCCGGGATCGGCGAGGTGTCGGTCACGCGGCCCTGACGGCCACCCGGCGCGATCTACTTTCCGCGCGCCTTGAGCCAGGCCTGCATCTCGGCGATCTCGCGCTCCTGCTCGCGGATCACGTCGGCGGCCCATTTCCGGGTCTGCGCGTCGCGCCCGTGCTGGAGCACGATCCGGGCCATGTCGATGGCGCCCTGGTGGTGCGGGATCATGCCCCGCACGAAGGCGACGTCGGGATCGGGATCGCGCACGCCCTCCATCATCGGGCCGTGCATCCGCTCCATGGCGGTCTCGTAGGCCTGCACGGCCGCACCCCCATGGCCGGGATGCGCCGCGCCGGCGGAGGACGGGGCGGCATGACCCTGATGCGCCGGGGCGGCGTGGCCCTGGTGCGACGGGGCGGCATGATGCGGGTGGCCGGTCTGGGCGAGGGACGGCGCCGCCAGGACGGCGAGGGCGGCGGCGAGGCATAGGGGTCTCATGGGGGCTCCTCGATCGGATCTCAGGATGGCTCAAGCTCTGGGCCTTCCCACGGTGGCAAGGTCAAGCCCCCAGGAGCCTCCTCCCGCTAATCCCCGCCCGTATCCCCGAACCAGATGCTGAACAGGGCCGCGAGCGCCACGAGGGCGAGGAAGCCGTTGGCCGCGATGAGGACCGCGGGCGGCAGGCGGCGCACGTTCGGGTTCGGGGCCGTGACGGCGGGGAACAGGTCGCGCCAGACCGCGATCACGAAGCACATGGCGCTGAACAGGACGAGGAGCGAGCCCGTCAGGATGATCATCCATTCCGGCACGACGCCTTCCAGGAGCTTCTTGGCCCCGATGCCGCTGGCGAGCGAGGCGAGGCCGGTGCGCACCCAGGCCGCGTAGGTGCGCTCGGCCGCCAGCACGGTGCGGTCGGCGGCGAATTCCGTGCGCCGCTCGGCCGAGTCCTTCATGGTCTCGGTCGAGGCCTTCATGGTCTCGGTCGAGGCTTTCATGCGCTCCGTGGTGGCGGAGATCTGCTGCGAGGTGTCCTTCACCTCCTCGGAGGTCTGGGCCAGAGTCTCGGCCGAGCGTTCGAGCGCCGCGGGCGCCGCGTCCTGGGCTGCCGGCGGGGACGGAGGGTTCGGGGCTGTCATGCGTCCTCCTTGACGGGCGTCCCCGCTGCGGCGCGGGCCGGGGCCGGCGCGGAATGCGCCATGGGCGCCGGGCACCGGCTGCCGCGGCTTTCCGCGTAGGCCTTGGTGAACTCGGCCCCGAAGAGCAGGATCAGCGAGGAGTAGTAGACCCAGAGCTGCACCGTCATGATCGAGGCGGCGGCGCCGTAGCTCGAGGCGACGTTGCTCTGCCCGAGATAGAACCCGATCAGGCTCTTGCCGATCGTGAACAGGAGCGCGGTCACGGCCGCGCCCATGCCGACGTCGCGCCAGGTGAGGTCCACGGCGGGCAGGATCTTGAAGATCATGGCGAAGAGCGAGGCCGAAACCGCGAACGACACGCCGTTGTTGAGGATCCACAAGATCGCGGTCGCGCCGGAGAACGACGCCTCGAGGTAGGATCCGACCGCGCTCAGCGCCGCATCGACCACGAGCGACACCAAGAGCAGGAAGCCGATCCCGAGGATGAGGGCGAAGCTCAGGAGGCGGGTGCGGACGAAGGCCGCGACGCCGTAGGGCCCCTGCGGCTGCACCTTCCAGATCAGGTTGAGGTCGTCCTGCAGCTCGATGACCGCGCCGGTCACGAGCACCAGGAAGGTCGCGAGGCCGACCGCGGTGCCGATCACGCCGGAGCCCACGTCCGCGGCGCTCGCGATCATGGTCTCGATCGCCTTGGCGGCGTCGGGCCCGAGCACGCCGCCGAGTTCCGCGACGAGCGCCCCCTGCGCGGCCTCGCGCCCGAAGGCGAGGCCTGCGACCGCGATCGCGGCGAGCAGCATCGGGGCGAGCGAGAAGGTCGTGAAGAACGCGATCGCGGCGCCGAGGCTCATGGCCCGGTCGTTCCACCACCCGATCGCCGCCGTCTTGAGGAGGCGCCCCGTCCCGCGAACCATGTCGACCTGAGCCCGCCATGCCAAAGGCGGGAGCCGGCTCCGGCTCCCGTGCCTCCCTGAGAAGCGGGCGGGCGGGCGTTGGGTTCCCGGGACGGCGCGGCGTCGACCGGAGCCGGCAGGCCGGATGCGGGCCGGCCCGCCCCGGGGAGCGGACCGCCGGGCCGGAGGCGGACCGGGTGCGTCCGGGGACCGGACCGCCGGGCGGGTCGGCGGGGCCCTATTCCATCCACCAGGAGCGGGCCGGCGCCCCGGCCCCGCGCGGCTCCGGGCCCCGCGGCGCGGCCGCGGGGCCGTAGACCTTCACGAGGCTGCCCACGGGCACGCGCTCGTAGAGGTCGTGGACGTCCTGGTTGAGGAGGCGGATGCAACCCGACGACACCGCGCGTCCGATCGAGCCCGGCTCGTTGGTGCCGTGGATGCGGTAGAGCGTGTCGCGCTCGCCCTGGAAGAGATAGAGGGCACGCGCCCCGAGCGGGTTGGCGGGGCCGCCCGCCACGAAGTCGGGCAGGTCGCGCCGGCGCTGCATCATCTCCTCGGGCGGGCGCCAGGCCGGCCATTTGGCCTTGCGCGCGACGGTCGCGATGCCGGACCACGCGAAGCCCTGCTTGCCGACCCCGATGCCGTAGCGGAGCGCCGCGTCGCCCGGCTGCACGAGGAAGAGGTGGCGGGCGGCGGTGTCGACCACGATCGTGCCGGGCGCCTCGGGCCCGTCGTAGGGCACGACCTGGCGCCGCAGCCCCGGGCTGAGGCGGTCGGCCCGGATCACGGGGATCGCGTAGCCCTCGTCCTCGATCACGCCGTCGTAGCCGCCGCGCGCCACCTCGAAGAACCGGCTGCCGCCGCCCGAGGCCCCGTACCAGGACCCCGTTCCGTCCGGCGCGCCGCGGGCCGCCGCGGGGCGCGTCAGCAGCGCCGCGGCGGCCGCGCCGAGAAGTCCGCGTCTGGTGATCATCCCGCCTGCCGCCCTGCGAAGGAAGCCGCCCGATGGCCGGACCCTAGCGGGGCGGCGTAAACGCCCCGTTAAGCAGACGGGATGGCTAAGGCCTTGATCGGACAGGGAGGCCGGCCGCGCCTGCGGCTCGCGGCGGCGAGGCTTCGCCCGCCGCCGTTGCTTTCGGGCGACGGGCCATTACCTTCCGGCAGCCGCGCCGGCACCGGTGTCGCCGCGGCCGACGAGGAGTGTACGCCCCGTGTTCGAGCCGGCCTTCGCCCGCATGTCCCTTCTGCTGCTCCTGATCCTGGCCGGTCCCGCCGCGGCCGGCCGGGATGCGGGTGCGCTGCCGCGTCGCCTCGATGCGGCCCTTGATGCGCCCGCAGCGTCCGGCACGGCGCCGGTCCCGCGGCGCTTGGACGGCGCCGATGCGCGCGGTCCCGGCGAGGCCGCGGCGCCCTTCGCGACGGCGCAGTTCGACCGCGAGGGCGACGAGATCCGGGAGGAGCGGCGCCGGGAGCGCGACGCCTGGCGCGAGGACCGGCGCGAGCGGCGGCGCGAGGACCGCGACCGCGTGAGGGAGGAGCGGCGCGAGCAGCGCCGGCTGGAGCGGGAGGACCTGCGCGACCTGCCGCGGGAGGAGCGGCGGCAGCGGCGGGAAGAGACCCGCGACGAGCGGCGCGACCTGAAACGGGACGAGCGGCGGCAGCGGCGCGAGGAGACCCGGGAGGAGCGGCGCGAGCAGCGCCGCGGCGCGCCGCGCGACCGGTCGGAGGACCGCCGCAACGACTCGCTCGGCTTCCCCGACGAGCCGCCGAGCGAAAGGTTCCGGGAGCCGGACGCTCCCCGGGACAACCGCTTCTAAGGCATTGTTGGCCTGATCCCGGAGAGCCGCAGGCTTTCCGGGACCGTGCGAAACGGCCACGACCGGGACGACATGGTCGCTTCGGCTCGGAGCCGCGTCCGGCCGGGCCCGGACGAGGGCCTCGCGGCCGGATGCGGGCCCTATGCCGGCCCCGCCTCGTCGTCCTCCCGTACCCCCGGGATCCAGGGGTCCGGCTCCACGCTCACCTTCACGATGCCGAGCAGCGGCCGCAATTCGTCCTGCACCAGCAGCGCGACCCGGGCGCAGGACACCTCGTCCTTGTCCCGGATCCAGACCAGGACCTCCGGGAGCACCCCGCGCCGGCGCACCGCCTCGAAATTGGACACGAACTGCGTGATGGTGTGCTCGAGGATCATCCGGCTCAGCACGGCCGTCGCGTCGCGCGTGGCGCCGGGATCCCGGGTCACGGCTCGCCTCGTCCCGGGCGCAGGGCCACGCCCGCCCACCCGCACGACAGGCGACTGAGCGGTCCCCGGCGCGAGGCCGTGCCCGCCGGTCCAGCCGGCACACGACTGCGGAGGCCTGGGTGTGAGGCCCCGCCCGCGGGTGCGCACGGCCTGAAACGGCGAGCCTGATTCGCCGCGGAGCGCATCGCTCGGTGCCGCCGCGCTCCCTGGCCGCCCGCTCCGCGGCCGGCAGCCGGCCGGTCCGGCGGCGTCCGGGAGGAGCGGCCACGGAGGGGGCGGACGGCCATGGCCTCTACATCCCGAGCCGCATGGCGGCGAACTCGACATAGCTTGCGACCGCGCCTACGGTCACGGCGTCGGCGATGGCTTCGCCCGGGTTGCCCGGAAAGACGAACCTCCAGGGCGCGGTCGCGCCGGCGGTGACGCCGGCCGCGGGGAGGAGAACGAACGTGGTCATCTTCATCGGCTCAACCCCCTGCCCAGGGATCGCGGGGCGAACCGGCCGCCCCGGCCGGCCCGAGACTAGAGTGCTTTCGTCATGTTTGAAATCAATCCGTTGCACTGCGCCCGCCCGGAGCGTCGAGGCCTGTGGATCCGCCTGAAGCGAAAGCGCTCTCGAGCCTGACGGCTTCGGCCCGATGCGATCAGGCCTTCCAAGTTATTGGCATTTCGCACGATCTTGTCCGAAAGCTCTGCAACTTTTCGGGATCGTGCTCCAGGGGGATCGCGCCGCGGAACACGATCGCCCATACGGGCGCTGCCCCGGTCCGGTCAGGCGCCGGCGGCCGTGATCGCCCGGCGGGCGAGCTCCAGCACGGCGGCGCGCGAGCGCGCCGCGCAGATGAACAGGCTCGGATGGCAGAACACCCCGTCGGCGACCCCGGCGGCCTGCGCGAACGCCTCGTCGCGCAGGCCGCCCCAGGCGGCGGGAAGCGGCAGACGCTGGCCGAAGGAGCCGGGTTCCGGCGGCACCGTGCGGCAGTACCAGTTCGTGCCCTCGTCGTTCGGGTAGACCGCGAACAGGACCCGGTCGAGGCCGTGCTCGAACACCGCCTTCTCCCAGGGCAGCTTGCAGTCGAGGACCAGCACGCGGGGGTCCTCGGACGCCCGCGCGGCCGCGAGCACCAGGGCGACGGCCCGGGCCTCCGCGGCGGCCTGGCGGGCGGCCCGGATCAGCACGCCGGCCGCGAAATCCGCGGCCTCCAGGAAGGCGGAATCCTCGGAGCGCGCCTCGTCCCAGACCGGGTTGAAGGCCTCCGCGACCTGCGAGAGATGCCCGGTCGCCACCGTGGCGATGCCGTTGTCGGCGCGGTCGATCTCGAGGATGAGACCGGCGTCGAGATCCGCCCACACGGAAGCGGCCGCGGCCTCGTCGAGGTCCGGCAGCCAGGCGCGGAGCGCAGCCGGGCCGTAATCGCGCCAGATCAGCCCGACCGAGCTGTAGGGCGTCTCGCCGTCGGGGCGCAGGGGGCGGTCGCGCATGTGGTGGTCGTAGCGGCGCCGGCCCGGCTCGTAGAGGCCCCCGACGTCGAACACGATGTCGGCCTCCTCGATCACCGCCGGATCGCGGCTGCGCACGAGGCCGACGGCGCCGAGCGCCGCCCGCAGCACCGCAAAGGCGAACACGTCGTCGGCATGGAACGTGCCGCTGTGGGTGACGGCCTTCGTGCCGCCGCTGCTCACAAGCGTGCCGCTGTGGGTGACGGTCTTCGTGCCGCCGCTCTCGGGCGTGGCGCTATGGGTGACGGCCTTCATCCCGCTCTCCTCGAACGGGCTGCTGTAGGCGACAGCCTTCATCCCGCTCCTCTCGAACGGGACCCTCTAGAGCGGATCGGCGCGGAGCGGAACGGCGCGGGGCGCCGCCCGGGTGCGGGCTCCGCGCATGGGGCAAGGGCGTCAGGGGGAGATCTGCCGCTCGAGTCCGCTCGCGCGCGCCTCGCCGGGATCCTCGCGCCCGCCGGTTTCGGGTCGGCGCGGGGCCTGCTCCGGCCCGCAGGCGGGCGCCTCGCCGGGATCGGCGAAGACCGCGCGCAGGGCGGCGGCGAGGTCGGCGCGCCGGTAGGGCTTGCGCAGGAGCGGGATGCCGTCCTCGAGCGGCCCGTGGGCCGCGAACACGTCCTCGGGGTAGCCCGAGGTGAGGAGCACCCGCAGGGACGGCCGGATCTCGCGCGCCCGGCGGGCGAGCTCGATGCCGCTCATGCCGCGCGGGAGCACCACGTCGGTGAAGAGCAGGTCGAAGGGGCCCTCCCGTTCGAGGAGGTCGAGGGCGTCCTGGCCCGCCGCCACGGCCGTGACGGTGCAGCCCGCGGCCGCAAGGGTCGAGGTCGCGTAGCGCTGCACGTCGATCTCGTCCTCGACCACCAGCACCGCCGCATGACGGCCGAGCGCCGCCGGCTGCGCCCGGGGAGCGGCCGACGCCGGCGCCTGGTCGCGGGCGGCCGGCAGCAGGATGGTGACGGCGGTGCCCTGTCCCGGCCGGCTCTCGATCGCTACGTGGCCGCCCGATTGCTGCGCGAAGCCGTACACCATGGAGAGCCCGAGCCCCGATCCTTTGCCGACTTCCTTGGTGGTGAAGAACGGCTCGAAGGCCCGCTCCGCCACCTCGGGCGGCATGCCGGTGCCCGTGTCGGACACGGTCACGTAGGCGAGCGCCCGGCCCTCCGGCAGCGCGCCCTCGGCGGGGCCCGCCGGGCGCTCGCCGGCGGTGATCGTCAGGGTTCCGCCCTGGGGCATGGCATCGCGCGCGTTCACGGCCAGGTTCAGGATCGCGCTCTCGAGCAGGGCGCGGTCGGTCAGGACCCGGCGCGCGCGGTCGGGCAGCTCGGTCCTGAGCTCGATGTGCTCGCCCAGGGTGCGCTGGAGCAGCGGGGTCATGCCGCGCACCGCGTCCGCGAGGTCGAGGGATTCGGGCTTGAGGGACTGGCGCCGCCCGAAGGCGAGGAGCTTCTGGGTCAGGTCGGCCCCGCGCTCGCCGGCCTCCAGGATCATGCGCGAGAGCGCCTGGCGCTGGTCCGGATCCGAGGCGTCCTCGGCGAGGAGCTCGGCGTTGCCGACGATGATCGTGAGGAGGTTGTTGAAGTCGTGGGCGATGCCGCCCGTGAGCTGCCCCACCGCCTCCATCTTCTGCGACTGCGCGAGCTGGGCCTCGAGCGTCTGCCGCTCGGTGATGTCGCGCACGACGCTGACGAGCTCGAGCGGCTCGCCCGCCGGGTCGCGCACCAGGCGGTAGGAGGCCTCGACCGTGACCCAATGGCCGGCCTTGTGGCGCAGGCGGTGGATGTTGGTGGCCCGGTCGATCTCGCCCCGCGACAGCGCCTCGATCTTCTCGCGCCAGCGCTCCACGTCGTCGGGGTGCAGGAGCGGCGCCGGCGCGGACCCGAGAAGCTCCTCGGGGGCGTAGCCCAGGACCTCGCGCGTCGCGGGCGACAGGTAGAGGCGCGCGCCCGCGGGGCCGAGGGCGGCCCGCACGATCATGTCGCCGGTGCTCTCCGCGACCAGGCGGTAGAGGGCCTCGCTGTCCTGCAGGGCGCGCTCCGCCTGCTTCATGGGCGTGATGTCGAAGCTGACGCCGATCAGGCGCCCGGCGGCGCCCTCCTCGGGGTGGTGGTCCCCGCGCAGCTCGAGCCACAGGGTCTCCCCGTCCGGCCGGACGAAGCGGAACTGGAGATGCGGGATCTGGCCGGTGAGCGCGTCGCGCAGGGCCTGCTCGACGAGCGGCCGGTCGTCCGGGTGGATCCGCGCCACGTAGTCCCGGATCGGGCCGGGGCCGATGCCGAGCACGTCGGTGGAGGCCTCCGAGCGGGTGATCTGCCGGGTCGAGAGGTCGAGCTCCCATTCCCACATCCGGGCCGCCTTGAGGGCGAGGCGCAGGCGGCGCTCGCTCGCGAGCAGCGCCTGCTCGACCCGGTCGCGCCGCCGCACCTCGCGCGAGAGCAGGAGCCCGAGGCCGAGGAGCCCGGCCACGGCCGCGAGCGTGAACAGGATGTTGCGCTCGAGCTCCGCCCGCCAGGGCGCCAGCACCTCCGCCTCCGACAGCCCGACCGACAGGACGGCCGGGAGCCCGTCGAGCTTGCGGTAGCTGAAGAGGCGCCGGACCCCGTCGCTCGCCGCCACGGTCTCGTATTCGCCGGTGGGCGCCGCCGCCAGCTTCTCGCGGAACAGGATCGAGCTCGCAATCGACTGGCCCGCGAAGGTGACCTGGCCGGGCCGGCGCGCCAGCACGATTCCGTGGATCGTGCTCAGCGCGATCGTGCTGTCGGGCCCGAGGGCGACGCTGTCGAAGAGCTTGAGGACGGAATCGAGCGAGACGTGGGCGACCGCGACGTTGCCGGGGATGCCGTCGCGCCCGCCGATGCGCTTGCTGACCCCCACGAGCCAGGCTCCGCTGAGCGGATCGCGGACCGGCGTGCCGATGCGCAGGTGCGGATCGGACTTGCCCGCATGGGACGCGGCGGCCTGGCGGTCGAGGTCGGCGCCGTCGGCGGGGCTGCGCAGGAAGGCGAACAGGGGCCGGCCGGTCTCGCCGTCGAGCACCCGCAGGGTGGCGACGTAGGGCGTGTCCTGCGTGAGCGCCGCGAGCGTGGCCGCCGCCTGGCTGCGGCGCCCGGCGTCCGCCGGGTCCGGGCCGACCTCCCGGGACAGGACGTCGAGCAGGAGATGGACCGTGTCGAAGGTCTGCTCCGTGTGCTGGCTCAGCACCTGGGCGAGGTTGCCGCTCGTCGAGGAGGCGCGGGCGAGGGCCGCGCGGTGCGACGTCCAGCCTTCCCAGGCCGTCGCCGCCACGAGGGCGGCGCAGATCAGGCCGAGGCTGAGCCACAGGAGCCCGGCGAGCGGGAGCCGCTTGAACTCGGCCTGCAGGCGTGTGGTGGCGGACATCGACGGCACTCTCGGCTCCGGCGGCCGCGACGGCCCGGCCGCGGCGGCCTCCCGCACCCGCGAACGGGGCCCGAGGCCGAAGGCCGATGCGCCATGGGGCCGTTCCGGCACTCGCAGGAACAATTGCCGGCTCAATAGCATAATTGTCCGCCCTTCGCGCCTGCGAATTCGGCCTAGGACACCCGACCGGGCGTCCCCGGGGCAGGGTCGGCCGAATGGGCATACGGCCGCCCGGCGGGCGTGCCGCGGAGGATTCGGGATCCGGGCCGCAGGCCTCCCCGGGCCGGGGCGTCGGTCAGGGTTCCGGTCCCGGCCGCGGGCCTTCCCGGGCCGGGGCGTCGGTCAGGGTGCGGGGTCCGGGCCGCGAGCCGCCCTGGGCCGGGGTGCCGATCGCGGCGCGGGGTCCGGGCCGGTGAACCTTCCCTCCGGGCCCGCATTGTCATGGACCATGAAGCTCCTCGACCACGTGATCGGCGCCGTCGCGAGCCGCGCCCGCCCCGGGCCTGCGGATCCGGTCGCGCAGGTCGCCCTCGCCTTCTCGGACTGGCAGCCCGGGCGCCACGCCGCGGATCCGCTCCACAAGGACCTCTCGGCCGTGGCGCGGATCGGCGACAGCCTCTTCCTCGCCTGCGACGAGGGCGCGAGCGTGGAGCGCCTGCGGCGCCTCGACGACGGGGCTTTCGGCGCCCATGCCCACCTGCCCCTCGGGCCGCTGATCGACCTGCCCGGCGGGGACGACGGCGAGATGGACATCGAAGGCCTGTGCGCCGCCGAGGGCTGGCTCTGGATCGTGGGCTCGCATGCGCACAAGCGCGCCAAGCCCAAGCGCGACGAGAACGCCCCCGAGGACGCGCTGGCCAGGATGGAGGCGTGCGAGCGCGAGCCGAACCGCTACTGCCTCGCCCGCCTGCCGCTGGTCGAGCGCGAGCCCGGCCTGTTCGAGCCGGTGCGCAAGGACGGCCGGCGGCGGGCCGCCTGGGTGAAGTTCGGCAAGCGCCACAGCCGCCTCCTGCAATGGCTCGGCCGCGACCCGCACCTCGCGCCGTTCCTCGCCATCCCGTCCAAGGAGAACGGCCTCGACATCGAGGGCCTCGCGGCCCGGGGCAGCCGGATCTGGCTCGGCATGCGCGGGCCGGTCCTGCGCGGCCACGCCGTGGTCCTCGAGCTCGACCTCAAGGAGGACGAGCCCGGCCGGCTCAAGGCGCGGCGGATCGACGGCGAGCGGCGCTACCGCAAGCACCTCCTCGACACGAGCGGCCTCGGCATCCGCGACATGCGCCTCGACGGCGACGACCTCCTGCTCCTCGTCGGGCCCACCATGTCGCTCGAGGGGCCCGCCTTCGTGCTGCGCTGGTGCGGGGCGGTGCGCGACGAGCGCTCCGGCGTCATCGCGCCGGAGCGGGTCGAGACGGTGGCGGAACTTCCCTACCGTCTCCATATCGATCATCCGGAGGGGCTGGAGCTCTGGCCCGAGGGCGGCGAGGGCGCCCTCCTCGTGATCCACGACGCGCCCGGCCCCGACCGGGTCGACGGCTCCACCCTGCGGGCCGACGTGATCCGGCCCCGGGAGGCCGGCGTGCGGGGGCCGGTCCCCGCCGAGGCCGCATCCGCATGACGGGCCGCCCCGTTCCCGGGATCCGCGCCCGTCGCCCAGACCGTGACGGGCCGCCTCTCCCGCGACCTCGCCCCCGGGATGGGCGCGTCCGCCGCCGAGACCGCGACGAGCCGCCTCTCCCGCCACCCCGTTCCCGGGATGCGCAGGCCGCATCCTTAGAAAAGCAGACGCCATGACCGTGCATTTCCCGTTCTCCCACACCTATGCCGGGCTGCCCGACCGCTTCTTCGCCCGGGTCGCGCCGACCCCGGTGGCGGCGCCGCGGCTCATCCGGCTCAACCGGGAGCTCGCGCTCCATCTCGGCCTCGACCCGGACCGGCTCGCGAGCCCGGAGGGCGTCGAGATCCTCGCCGGCAAGCGGGTCCCGGACGAGGCCGTGCCGATCGCGGCCGCGTATGCCGGGCACCAGTTCGGCCATTTCACGCCCCAGCTCGGCGACGGGCGCGCGGTGCTGCTCGGCGAGGTCGTGGACCGGGACGGGGTGCGGCGCGACGTCCAGCTCAAGGGCGCCGGCCCGACGCCGTTCTCCCGCCGCGGCGACGGGCGCGCGGCGCTCGGGCCGGTCCTGCGCGAATACGTGCTGAGCGAGGCCATGGCGGCGCTCGGCATCCCGACGACCCGGGCGCTCGCCGCGGTGCTGACCGGCGAGACCGTGCGCCGCGAGGACCTGCTGCCCGGCGCCGTCTTCACCCGCGTGGCCGCGAGCCACATCCGCGTCGGCACCTTCCAGTACTTCGCGGCCCGCGGCGACGTGGAGGGCCTGCGGGTTCTCGCCGACTACGTCATCGCCCGGCACTACCCGGAGGCCGCCGGGAGCCCGAATCCCTATCGGGCGCTGCTCGAGGGCGCCATCGCGCGCCAGGCCGCGCTCGTAGCGCGCTGGCTCAACGTCGGCTTCATCCACGGGGTGATGAACACCGACAACATGCAGGTCGCGGGCGAGACCATCGATTACGGCCCCTGCGCCTTCATGGACACCTACCATCCCGGCACGGTCTACAGCTCCATCGACCAGCAGGGCCGCTACGCCTACGGCAACCAGCCCCGCATCGCGCTCTGGAACCTGACCCGGCTCGCCGAGACCCTGGTGCCGCTGCTCGCCGACGACGAGGCGAAGGCGGTCGCGGAAGCCGAAGGCGCGCTCGGCACCTTCGCGCCGCGCTTCGAGCAGGCCTACCACACGGGGCTGAGGCGCAAGCTCGGCCTGTTCACGGAGCGCGAGGAGGACCCGGCGCTGGCGGGCGACCTCCTCAAGGCCATGACCGAGAACGAGGCCGACTTCACCCTCGTGTTCCGGCATCTCGCCGACGCCGCGGCCGGCGAGGGGGGCGGCGAGGGCTCCGGCGATCGGCCCGCCAGGCACCCCGCCGACGAGCCTGTGCGCGAGCGCTTCATCGATCCGACCGCCTTCGACGCCTGGGCGGTGCGCTGGCGGGCGCGCCTGGCGCTGGAGCCCCAGGACGGCGCGACCCGCCGCGCGGCCATGCGGGCCGTCAACCCGGCCTTCATCCCGCGCAACCACCGGGTCGAGGCCGTGATCCGGGCCGCCGAGGACCGGGACGATTTCGGGCCCTTCGAGGAGCTCCTCGCGGTCCTCTCGAAGCCCTACGAGGACCAGCCCGCCTTCGCGGCCTACCGGGAGCCGCCGCAATCCCACGAGGTCGTGCGCCAGACCTTCTGCGGCACCTGAGCGGATGTCCCGCCGGGCCGTGCGCGGCACCGGAGGACATCCCCGGAAACCGTCCGCCGCACCGGAGGGCATCCCGTGCAACCGTCCGCCGGGCTGTCCGGGGCTCCGGCGCCGTGCGCTGCACAGGGACCCGTCCCCGGGCCGCCGGAGCGCGGGGCGGCCGCTAAGACTCCCGCAACCACGGCGGCTCAGGCCCCTTTAACCTGAACGCGTGTTGAGATTTGGCCGTTAACCTCTTGGCTCTTCCTCCCGTGTGAAGGTGTCCTCGTCAAACAGGACAGAAAGCCAGCGCCAAAAGCTGGGGAGGGTCAAGCAGATGTCTCACGTTCAACAGCAACTTTTCGGTCACACTATTGGAAGCGGCCCCGCGGTTGCTGGGCCGGCCGCGTCTCCTCTTCGCGTCGCCGGCTCCGCGCCGGCCTCCATCTCGGTCGCGGCGGCGGCCGAGGCGCCGTCGATCCAGAAGCGGCTCGGCCTCGATCTGGGCGACAAGCGGGGGCTGCTGCCGGATATCGCCGGGGTCGCGGTCCTGGTCACGGCGCTGGGGTCCTACGGCGGCTTCTGGTGAGAGCCTGTCCGGGCCGAGAGGGTGCGGGGCCGCGCGACGGGTGTCGCCGGCCCCGCTGCCGTTTCATGGAGCATGATCCCGAGAAGTTGCGGACTTTTCGGACGAGATCATGCGGAACAACGAAGGCTGAGAGAGCCTGATCGCTTCACCCGGAAGCGATCAGGCTCCAGGGGCCCCGTCAGGAGCGAGAGCCGGCGCCATTCGGCAGCACACCCTCAGGCGCGAAGGCTGGAGCCGCTGCCGTTTCGGAGCTTTCAGGAGCGGAGCCCGGGCCGGCCGGCTGCGCCCGCGCCGCGCTGCCGCCGGAGGATGTACCATCCGCTGCCCGCGATGATCGCGGCGCCGACCCAGGTCCAGGCGTCGGGAAGCTGGTCGAACACGAGGGCGCTGATCAGGGTGGCGCCGAGGAGCTGGGCGTAGGTGAAGGGCGAGACGAAGGAGGCGGGCGCGAGCTCGTAGGCCCGCACCAGGAGGTAATGCCCGATCCCGCCCGCGACCCCGAGCCCGGCGAAGACGGCCACGTCGACCGCATCGTCGGGGCTGCGCCACACGAAGGGCAGCGGCGCGGTCATGAGCACGAAGCCGACCAGGACCATGTAGGTGTTCGAGGTCGCGGCCCCGTCGAAGCGGGACACCTTGCGGGACAGGAGCTGGATCACGGCCGAGAAGCCGGCATTGAGGAGCAGGATCAGCATGGCGGCCCGGTCGCCGTCCCCCGTGGGCCGGATCAGCACCAGGGCGCCCGCGAAGCCGACGAGGACCGCGATCCAGTGCGCGCCCCGCACCCGCTCGCCGAGCACCAGCGGCGCCAGCGCGGTCACGATGAGCGGGGCCGTGAAGCTGATCGCGGTCGCGGTCGGCAGCGGGACGAAGGCGAGCGCGTAGAAGGTCATCACCGCGGAGGTGCAGTGGAGCGCCGAGCGGGTGAGCTGGAGCCCGAGGCAGGAGGAGCGCAGCAGGTCGAGCCCGCTGCGGGGCAGGAAGACCAGGAGCATGAAGGCGAAGTGGCCCGCATAGCGCACCCAGGTGATCTGGAAGACCGAATAATCGGCGAGATACTTGGCGCAGGCGTTGATGAGGGGCAGCACCGCCACGGCCGCGAGCACGAACGCGACCGCCCGCCGGGGCTGGTCCGGCGGCCCGGCCGGGGCCCGCGGGTCAGCGGGCGGATGGCTCGTGTCGGGGGGAGCGCCGGAAGCGGGCGGACCGGCCGGAGCGTCGGGGGAGGGGGCGTCGGGCGGGCGTCTCACGTCCGCCCCGTCGTGCGCGTCGTCTGCATGGGCCTCCATCTCGGCCGCGGCCCGTCTCCAGGCCTGTCGGTGTACGCGCATGGCCCGCCGCCGTGCCGGCGCCGGTCGGGCGTTCGAGCCCTGTCGTAGCACGGGCGTCGTCCCGCCGGCATGCCGGCGCTGCAGGCGGGGGGCGCGGGTGCCGGGACGGATTAATCCGATCGGCGTCGCCGCGGTGCCGGCGGGCCGGCGAGCCCGCTTCGGCCTAGGGCCGGCCTAGGCCGCCCTCCCGGCCGAAACGCACCTGCCGCCCTAGGCGGTCCGGCGGAATGGATCGGCGCGTCCGTTTGCGCGATGGTCAAGCCTCGCAAGGCGGGTTTCGGCCCGCCCTCCATCGGCCGCGATGACCCTTCGATGCCCCCGCTCTTCCTCTACGCCATCGTGTTTCTCGCCGTGCTGGTCGCGGTCGGCTTCGTGGCGTGCCTGCGCGAGACGCCGCAGACCGAGGACGGGGCCTCCGCTCCCGACGCCGCTCCGCACGCGCCGCTCCGGCGCTCCGCGTCCGGCCCCGCCGCGGCGGCGAACGCCCGGCCGCAGGCCGCATGGGCCGGTGCCGAAAGGGCCGGTGCCGAGGCGCGCCGGCTCCCCGACGGGATGCCGGGCTCGCCGGATCGCCGCCTGCCGGCCCTCGCGGCCGGCCCGCGCAGCGATGCCGGTCCCGGACCGGCGCTCGTCCGCACCCAGGCGCGCCGCCTGCCCGAAGCGCCGGGGGCGGCCTACGTTCCGATCGGAGCCGTCCATGCGGCCGGCTACGTCCCCATGGGAGCCGTCTCCGCGGCCGACGGGCCGATGGGTTCGCCCGCGCCGGTGGGCTCGCCCGCGCCGGTGAACTTTCCCGCGCCCGCGGCTCCGTATGCGGCCGGCATGCCGGACCCGGCGGGCGACGCGCTCGCGCACCAGGTCGCGGCGCTGTCCCGGCAGGTGGCCGACCTCACCGCCGAGCGGCAGAGCTTCGAGGAGGAGATCCGCCGGCTCCACCGGGTCGTCGCCGAGGCGACCGCCGCGGTGGACGATCTCCGGCAGGTGCGCGGCGCGAGGCCGGTCCAGACCGCCCCGGCGAGCGCCCGCACGATCAGCCTGCAGGACCTGCGCGTCAGGCGCCTGCGCTGATCCCCCGGTCGCCGGGCTGTTTTCCGGATCCCGGGCGTCCGCGCCGATCCCCGTTCGCCAGGCCATTCCGGACCCTCCGTTCATCCTGCGTTTAGCCCGTGCGGGCTACAGCGCGTCCCGCAGGCATGCGGGGTGGCGATGGACGGGTTTTGGATCGAACTGATCGTCGTGGCGGCGGCCATGCTCGTGATGGCGGGGATCTGCTATTTCGAGAGCTGGTCCCGCTCGTCCGACTGAGCCGTTCCGCGTCTCGCGCTGGTCCCGCTCGTCCGACCGAACCGGTCCGCCTCTCCCGCGCCGCCGTTCCCGGCTTCTCGCCTGGAAGTCCCGCTCGTCCGACTGAGCCGTTCCGCGCCGCCGTTCCCGGCTTCCCGCCCCGAAGTCCCGATCGGCCGTGACAAGCCGTGCCGCCGGGGACAAGATGCGGCGACGCGGTCTGCGGCCCCGGGCGGGGCCGGCGCGAGCCGAAGGGAAATCGAGATGGAGGGGATCCGCACGCGACCGCCGCGCCGCCTGGGCGCCGCCGGGATCTTCGCCGCGACCTTGGCCGCGACCCTGGCCGCGCCCCACTCCCTCGTCTCCCCCGCCCAGGCCGGGTGCCGGGATGCGGTCGCGGCCGGCGTCGACTGGACCGACTGCTCCAAGCAGCAGCTCATGCTGCGCAGGTACGACCTCACCGGCGCGATCCTGAAGGCCGCCCGCCTCACCTCGACCGATTTCACGGAGGCGAACCTGTCGCGTGCCAACCTCGCGGGCGCGGAGCTGAGCTTCGTGCGCTTCGAGGGCGCCAATCTCGCGGGCGCGGACCTCACCAAGGCCGTGGGGGCGCGGGCGAACTTCGCCCGGACGGATCTCGCGGGCGCGCGCCTCGACGGGGCGGAGTTCAGCCGGTCGAACTTCCTGCAGGCGCGGCTCGCGGGCGCGAGCCTCGCCAAGGCGGAGGTGAACCGCTCGACCTTCCAGGAGGCGGACCTCACGGGCGCCGACCTCTCCAAGGCCGAGATCGCCCGGGTCAACTTCACCCACGCGAAGGTCGGGAACGTCCGGTTCGGCTTCGCGAATCTCGCCCGCGCCGACCTGCGCGGCCTCGATCTGGCCGGGGCCGACCTCGCCGGCGCCCATCTCTACCTGACCCTGCTCGCGGGCGCCGACCTGAGCCGGGCCACGGGGCTCAAGGCCGAGCAGCTCGCGCTCGCCTGCGGCACCGCGGAGACGAAGCTCCCGCCGGGCCTGTCGCCGCCGCAGGCCTGGCCCTGCCCCGAAGGCGCCGAGTGAGGCGGTCCGCCACGGTCGGCCAAGCCAGGCCGTAGGCCCGGGGCCGGCCGTCACCTTCCGCAGCGTCAAGCTGCCCTATTCTCAACACGGGGCTCAGGCACAACGGACGAAGACAACGCATGTCCCGACGATCGGTTCCGGCCGGTCCCGTTCTCCCCC
Organism: Microvirga sp.; assembly: GCA_036263675.1. Lineage (GTDB taxonomy): Bacteria > Pseudomonadota > Alphaproteobacteria > Rhizobiales > Beijerinckiaceae > Microvirga. The sequence goes on from DATAGO010000041.1 coordinate 45,178, forward strand.
AGATGCGGATGCCCCGATGCCTGCCACGACGTCCTTCGCGCTCACCGGAAATGCCGCCATCGACGGGATTCTCGGCACCGAGAAATGGGCGGTGAACGGCCTCACCTATTCCTTCCCCACGAGCGGGTCCTTCTACGGCCGCGGTTACGGCAGCGGCGAGCCGACCGACAATTTCGAGGCCCTGAACGGGGTCCAGCAGGCGGCGGTGCGCTCGGTCCTGGCGCAGTACGCCGCGGTCGCGAACCTGACCTTCACCCCCCTGACCGAGTCCTCGACCGTCCACGCGGACCTGCGCTACGCCCTGTCGGATGCGCCGGGCACGGCCTGGGCCTACTACCCGCACGCCTCGGCGGAGGGCGGCGACACCTGGTTCGGCAATTCCGGCGGCGACTACGACAACCCGGTCCGGGGCAACTACGCCTATGCGACCGTGCTGCACGAGACCGGCCACGCGCTCGGCCTCGAGCACGCGCACGAGAGCGGCATGCCGGCGGGCTCCGACGCGATGGAGTCCACGGTGATGAGCTACCGCTCCTACGTGGGCGGCTCCACCTCGGTCGGGTACACCAACGAGACCTGGGGCTACGCCCAGTCCCTGATGATGCTCGACATCGCGGCCGTGCAGCATCTCTACGGCGCCAACTTCGCCACCCAGAGCGGCAACACCGTCTATTCCTGGAGCCCGAGCACCGGCCAGGGCTTCATCGACGGCGTCGCGCAAGGAGCGCCCGGCGGCAACCGGATCTTCCAGACGATCTGGGACGGCGGCGGCGTCGACACCTACGACTTCTCGAACTACGGCACGGCGCTCACCGTGAACCTCGAGCCGGGCGCCTGGACCACGACGTCGGCGGCGCAGCGCGCCTATCTCGGCAACGGGCGCTATGCGCCGGGCACCATCGCCAACGCCCTGCAGTACCAGGGCGACGCGCGCTCCCTGATCGAGAATGCGGTGGGCGGCGCGGCGGGCGACCAGATCACCGGCAACGCGGCGGCGAACACGCTCTGGGGCCAGAGCGGCTTCGACGCGCTGCGGGGCCAGGGCGGGGCCGACATCCTGGTGGGCGGTGCCGGCGACGACGTCCTCGAGGGCGGCGAGGGCACCGACACCGCGTCCTATGCGGGCCTGTCGAGCGCCTATGCCTGGACGCAGAACAGCGACGGCACCTGGACCGTGGCGGGCGCGGAGGGCACCGACCGCCTCACGGGCATCGAGGTCCTCCAGTTCGGCGACAAGGCGGTCCAGCTCGGCGCCGGCGGCAGTTCCACCACCCTCACGACGCCGGTGACGCCGCCCGTCACCCCGACCGTGACCACGAACACCGTGGTCGTGACCGAGCCCGCGACGGCCGGCACGACGATCGGCGGCACGAGCTTCGGCGACACGCTCACGGGCGGCGCCGGCGGCGACACCCTGCGGGGCTTCGGCGGCGGCGACACCCTCTCCGGTCTCGCCGGCAACGACCTCCTCGTCGGCGGGCGGGGGCGGGACACCCTGCTCGGGGGCGACGGCGCCGACCGGTTCGACTTCAACACCGCCGGGGACAGCAAGGACGGGGCGCGCCGCGACGCGATCCGGGATTTCCAGAGCGGCAGCGACAGCATCGACCTGAACGGGATCGACGCGGTGTCGATCCAGTCCGGCAACCAGGACTTCACCTGGGTGAGCCGGTCCGACCTCGACGCGGATTTCACTGGCCGGGCGGGCCAGCTCCGCTTCGCCGACGGGATGCTGATGGGCGACACCGACGGCGACGGCCATGCGGACTTCCAGATCGCGGTCGCGGGCGGGCTGGCGGCCGGCGACGTGATCCTCTGATCCGAACTCCTATCGTCCCGAGGGCCACGGCAGCCGCCGTGATCCTCCGATTCGAACTCCTATCGTGGTGGGCCCACGGCAGCCGCCGTGATCCTCCGATCCAGGCTTCGCGCCGCGCCCGGCGGAGCGGCCGGCCGGCTCCTCCGACCCGAACCTTCGCGCGGTGATCCTGCGGAACCCTCGCCCGATTCACCAGCGCCCTCTCGACGGATCGCCGCCCGCGCCCAGATCGCTCACCAGCGACGGCCCCGCCGCCTTTCGGCGGCCCGAGCCCGCGGAGGAGCGGCATGCCTACGATCTACCTCGATTGCGACGGCGTGCTCGCCGATTTCGACCGCGGCGCCGAGCGCGTGCTCGGCTCAAGCCCGCGCGCCTACGAGCGCCGGTTCGGCCTCGGCCGCTTCTGGGCCGCGCTCGCCGCGGCGCCCGGCTTCTTCGACTCTCTCGATCTCATGCCCGACGCGCTCGAGCTGTTCGAGGCCGTGCGGCACCGCGAGCCCGTGATCCTCACCGGCCTGCCGCGCGGCAAATGGGCCGAGCCGCAGAAGCGGGCCTGGGCGGCGCGGCATTTCCCGGGCGTTCCGGTCATCACCACGAGCGCGGCCCTCAAGCGCGAGCATTGCCGCCCGGGCGACGCCCTCGTCGACGACCGCGACAAGTACCGCGACCTGTGGGAGGGCGCCGGCGGCGTCTTCATCCATCACCGCAACGCCGCCGCCTCGATCGCGGCGCTGCGGGAGCGCGGGTTCCTCTGACGATCCGGCGGGACACGCTTCCAGGTCGCGGGAACGGGTGTCCCTGACGATCCGGCGGGGCATGCGTCCGGATCGCGGGAGCGCGGGTTCATCTAAGGAGCACAGGTGCACCGGATTTCTCGAAAGGTGGGGATCGACCTTTCGGCGCGCGGCCTCATGTTTGCCTTTCGTCCCGCTTTGCGGCTGAACGTGACGCGCGGGAGCCGACGAGGCTCGGGCGCCCAGGAGAGCATTCATGAGGGTTGAGACCGTCCCGTTCCCGGACCAGAAGCCGGGCACGTCCGGCCTGCGCAAGGCCGTGCCGGTGTTCCGGCAGCCGCGCTATCTCGAGAACTTCGTCCAGGCGATCTTCGACACGGTGCCGGAGCTCGCCGGCGGCACGATGGTGCTCGGCGGCGACGGGCGCTTCTTCATGGACGAGGCGGTCCAGATCATCCTGCGCATGGCGAGCGCCAACGGCGTCGCCCGCGTCCTCGTGGGGCGGGGCGGCCTGCTCTCGACGCCCGCGGCCTCGGCGCTCATCCGCGCGCGCGGCGCGCAAGGGGGCATCATCCTGTCGGCGAGCCACAATCCCGGCGGGCCGGAGGGCGATTTCGGCGTCAAGTTCAACGCCGCGAACGGCGGCCCGGCCCCGGCCTCGGTGACCGACGCGATCTTCCGCAACGCCTCCGCGATCACCCGTTACAACCTGGCGGAGGGCGGCGCCTACGACCTCTCCGCCCCGGGCGAGGGGCGCATCGGCGCCATGACCGTCGAGGTCGTGGATTCCGTGTCCCAGTATGTCGGGATGATGGAGCGCCTGTTCGATTTCGGGCGCATCCAGGCCATGCTGCGCAAGACTCCGGTGCGATTCGACGCCATGAACGCGGTCACGGGCCCCTACGCGCAGGCGCTGTTCGAGGACCGCCTCGGCGCGCCGCCCGGCACGGTGCTGAACGGCGTGCCGCTGCCCGATTTCGGCGGCCTGCACCCGGACCCGAACCCGGTCTACGCCAAGGCGCTGATCGACCTCATGCGCGCGGACCGCGACATCGCCTTCGGGGCCTGCTCGGACGGCGACGGCGACCGCAACCTCATCATCGGCCCGGGCGGCATGGTGGTGAGCCCGAGCGACAGCCTCGCGGTGCTGGCCGCCAACGCCCATCTGGCGCCGGGCTATGCGGAGGGCCTCAAGGGCGTGGCGCGCTCCATGCCGACGAGCCGGGCGGTCGACCGGGTCGCGGCCGCCATGGACCTGCCGCTCTACGAGACGCCGACGGGCTGGAAGTTCTTCGGCAACCTGCTCGACGACGGCCGCATCACGCTCTGCGGCGAGGAGAGCGCCGGCACGGGCTCGAACCACATCCGCGAGAAGGACGGGCTCTGGGCCGTGATGCTGTGGCTCGACATCGTGGCGGCGCGGGGCCTCACCGTGGACCGCATCCTCAAGGAGCACTGGCGCCGTTTCGGGCGCGACTACTACGCGCGCTACGATTACGAGGAGATCGACACCGCGGCCGCCGAAGGGGTGATGAACCACCTGCGCGCGGGGATCGCGGACCTGCCCGGCCGCGCGGTCGGGGGCCTCAAGGTCGAGAGCGCGGACGAGTTTACTTACGAGGATCCGGTCGACCGCTCGGTCGCCAGGGGGCAGGGCATCCGGATCTACTTCCGCGACGGCTCCCGCGTGGTCTACCGCCTGTCGGGCACGGGCACGCAAGGGGCGACGCTGCGGATCTACCTGGAGCGCTACGAAGCCGACGCCGCCCGGCACGGACTCGACCCCAACGAGGTGCTCTCCGACCTCGCCCGCGTGGCCGCGGACCTCGCGGAACTGCCGGCGCGCACCGGACGCACCGCGCCCTCCGTGATCGCCTGATCGCGCGGCGCGCAGCGCCGACGCTCCCCATCCGGTCGACGGGGTGATCGCGTCGGGTTCGCCCCGGCGCGAGGCAGGATCGATTGGGAACGGCAGCGACAGAACGTCCTCGCCATTCCCGTCGGCGTCGCATAGCATCGGGTCTCAACTCATGGGGTCGGGGGCCGCCATGCGCCGTCGAGAGTTCTTGACCGCCCTTTTGGCCGCGGCGGCTCCCGCCGGCGCCCGCGCCCAGGGCACGAGGCTGCCGGTCGTGGGGATCCTCCTGCTGGGGGATCCGGACCCGGGCTCCTTCATGACGGCCTTTCGCCAGGGACTTCGGGAGGCCGGCTATACCGAGGGGCAGGACATCCGGCTGGAGCTCCGCTCGGCCGGCGGCCGGGCCGCAAACCTGCCGCAACTGGCGGCCGAGCTGGTCGGCCTCAAGGCCGACATCATCGTGGCATGGCAGACGCCGGCGGCGCTGGCCGCCAAGCGGGCGACGCAGGACGTCCCGGTCGTCATGGCGGGCGTCGGCGATCCGCTCGCGACGGGTCTGGTGACGAGCCTGGCGCGGCCGGGGGGCAACCTTACCGGAACGAGTTCGTCGGTCACGGATTACGGGGCGAAGATCCTCAGCATCGTGCGGGAGACGCTTCCCTCGGTGCGGCGCGTCGCGATCCTGGCTCACGCCACGGACCCGTTCACGATCCCGTACCTCGCCCAGTTCGAGAGCGCGGCACCCCGTCAGGGCGTCGAGATCGATCCGGTCAGGGTCCAGCCCGCGGAGCCACTGGAGGGCACGATCGAGGCCATGCGGCAGAAGGGGGCGGAGGCCGTGATCGTCCAGGGCAGCATGCACCGCCCGGAGGTGCCCGGCCTGATGCTGAAACATCGGCTGCCGGTCTTCTCGAACCTGCGGCAACTGCCCGCGACGGGCGGGCTGTTGTCCTATGGCGGGATCGGCGCGGACACCTGGCGGCAGGCCGCGTCCTATGTGGACCGCATCCTGAGGGGCGCGCTTCCGGGCGATCTGCCTGTCGCCCAGCCGACGCGGTTCGAACTGGTCGTCAACCTCAAGACCGCCCAGGCGCTCGGCCTCAGCCTGCCGCCCTCGATCATCGCCCGCGCCGACGAGGTGATCGAGTGATCTCCGGCGATCCCTGAGGCGCGGACGCCTCTCGTCGTCACAGACCGAATCCGCCGGCTCCGGTGCGGGATCGCGCGGCCTCTCCTGTCTCGGACGGACGTGGCGGGTTCAGGTGCGGGGATCGCGCGCGGCCCTCGTCGTCTCAGACGGAGGCCGCCGGCTCCGGGGCCGGAATCGCGCGCGGGCGGCCCTCGTCGTCGATGGCCACGAAGGTGAAGGTCGCGTCCGTGACCTTTTCGCGGGCCTGGGTGCGGAAGCGGCGCGCCCACGCCTCGACCTTGATGGTCATGGAGGTGCGGCCGACGCGGTCCACATGGGTATAGACGCAGAGCACGTCGCCGACCCGCACGGGGCGGATGAAGTGCATGGCGTCGACCGCGACCGTGACGACGCGGCCCTGCGCCCGCTCGACCCCGGCGATGCCGCCGGCCTGGTCCATCTGCGACATGACCCAGCCGCCGAAGATGTCGCCGTTGGCGTTGGTGTCGGCCGGCATCGCGATGGTGCGCACCGTCAGGTCGCCGCGCGGCTCCGTGGTGTCGGTCATGCTCGCCCCCTGTATCGGTTGCGCAGGCGCGTCGGCGCCGCGTTCAGCCCGATACAGGCGGCAGGGCCGCCTGCAAAGAGGGCTTCGGGCTTGCTCCGCGGCCGACGCGGGGATCGGCCGCTCTACTGCGCCGCCTTCGCGGCCGGGCCGGTGTTGCCGGCCAGGAAGGTCATCGCGGCGTCGACGCCGCCCGGCTTGTGCGGGATGCCGCACACCTTGAGGCCCATCTCGACGCCCGTGAGCACGCCCGTGACCATGAGCTCGTGGAAGTCGCCGAGATGGCCGATGCGGAACACCCGGTCGGCCAGCGGCCCAAGGCCGTTGCCGAGGGACATGTTGAAGCGGCCGAGGATCTCGGCGCGCAACGCATCCGCGGAATGGCCGTCGGGCAGGCGCACGGCGGTGAGCGAGGACGAGTACTCCGCCGGGTTGAGGCACTGGATGTCGAGGCCCCAATGGCGCACGCAGCGCCGCGTCGCCTCCGCGGCGCGGTCGTGGCGGGCGAACACGTTGTCGAGGCCTTCCTCGTGCAGCATCTCGACCGCGACTTTCAGCCCCTGCAACAGGTTCGTGGACGGGGTGTAGGGGAAGAAGCCCTTCTCGTTGATGGCGAGCATGTCCTCCCAGTCCCAGAAGGCGCGCGGGAGCTTCGCGGTCTTCGAGGCCGCGAGCGCCTTGTCGGAGATCGCGTTGAAGGACAGGCCGGGCGGCAGCATCAGGCCTTTCTGCGAGCCTCCGACCGTGACGTCGACGCCCCATTCCTCGTGGCGGTAGTCGATGGAGCCGAGCGACGAGATGGTGTCGACGAGGAGGAGCGCCGGGTGGCCGGCCTTGTCGATGGCGCGCCGCACGGCGGCGATGTCGGAGGCGACGCCCGTCGAGGTCTCGTTGTGGACCACCGCGACGGCCTTGATGGAATGAGTCTTGTCCTCGACGAGGCGGGCCTCGATCGCGCCCGCGTCGACGCCGTTGCGCCAGTCGCCCTTGATGAACTCCGCCTCGATGCCGAGGCGGCTCGCCATCTTGTTCCACAGGGTCGAGAACCAGCCGGTCTCGAACATCAGCACCTTGTCGCCGGGCGACAGGGTGTTGACGAGGGCCGCCTCCCAGGCGCCCGTGCCGGAGGCCGGGTAGATGATGACGGGCTTCGAGGTCTTGAAGATCGTGCGGATGGAGCTCAGCACCTCGCGGCCGAGCTTGCCGAATTCAGGCCCGCGATGGTCGATGGTCGGTTTGGCGATGGCGGCCAGCACCGGCAGCGGCGTGTTGGTGGGACCCGGGATCTGAAGGAAGTGCCGGCCGGCCTGGTAGCTCATGGGTCGTCTCCGCTTGGTGCAGCGCGGGCCGATGCCGCGTTGCGGATTCTGAATTTTGTATTATTGATGCAGAAACGCTCCGTCAATCCTGTTCGGCTCGCGGACGATGCCGGGCGGGACGGCGGGGCGGTCGAAGGTCCGGTTTCGTTTCCCGAGGATTCCCATGCACGGCACCCCGTCTCCGGCCGCGACGCTCACCCGGGATCTCGGCCTCGAGCGGCGCCTCGTCAACGCGATGGAAGGCGAGGTGCGCTTCGACGCCTTCACCCGCGGCCGGTACAGCACCGACGCCTCGATCTACCAGATCATGCCCGCGGGCGTGGTGTTCCCGAGGAACGCCGACGACGTCGCGGCCGCGCTCGGCATCGCGCGCGAGGCCGGGATCCCGGTGATCGCGCGGGGCGGCGGCACCTCGCAGAACGGCCAGCCGATCGGCGCCGGCCTCGTGGTGGATTGCAGCCGGCACTTCAACGGGGTGAAAGGCTTCGACCGGGACGCCCGCACGGTCACGGTCGAGCCCGGGCTCGTGCTCGAGCACCTCAACGCGCGGCTCAAAGGCGAGGGCCTGTTCTTCCCCGTCGAGCCCTCGACCGCGAGCCGCTGCACCATCGGGGGCATGACGGGCAACAATTCCTGCGGGGCGCGGTCCATCTTCTACGGAAAGATGGTCGACAACGTGCTCGGCGCCTCCGCGATCCTCGCGGACGGGGAGGCCTTCGCGGTCGGGCCCGGCGGGGTCACGGGCTCGGAGCGGATGCGGCAGCTCGGGCAGCGCATGATCGCGCTCGCGGAGCAGGAGCGGGCCGAGATCGAACGGATGTTCCCCAAGGTGCAGCGCCGGGTCGGGGGCTACAACCTCGACGCGCTGCTCAACGAGCGCCCGAACCTCGCCCATCTGCTCGTCGGCTCGGAAGGCACGCTCGCGCTCACCACCGAGGTGACCCTGAAGCTGTCGCCCCTGCCGGTGCACCGGGTCATGGGCGTGTGCCACTTCCCCTCGTTCCGCTCCGCCATGGAGACGACGCGCCACCTCGTGGCGCTGGGTCCCGTGGCGGTCGAGCTCGTCGACAACAACGTGCTGGTGCTCGGCGCCGACATCCCGATGTTCCGGCGGACCCTCGCCGACATCACCAAGGGCGAGCCCAACTGCCTGCTGCTCGTGGAGTTCGCGGGCGACAGCCTCGAGGCGCTGAAAAACGACCTCCGCCGCCTCGATCAGTGCATGGCCGACCACGGCTTCCCCGATGCGGTCGTCGAGGTCGTGGAGCCGCCGCGCCAGCGCCAGGTCTGGGAGGTGCGCGAGGCCTGCCTCAACATCATGATGTCGATGAAGGGCGACGGAAAGCCGGTCTCCTTCATCGAGGATTGCGCGGTGCCGCTCGAGCACCTCGCCGACTACACCGACGCGGTCACCGAGCTCTTCGCCCGCCACGGCACGCGGGGGACCTGGTACGCGCACGCGTCGGTGGGCTGCCTGCACGTGCGCCCGATCCTCAACATGAAGGAGGAAGGCGACGTGCGCGCCATGCGGGCGATCGCGGAAGCGGCCTGCGATCTCGTCAAACAGTTCAAGGGCTCGCATTCGGGCGAGCACGGCGACGGCATCTCGCGCTCCGAGTTCCACGAGCGCATGTTCGGCACGCGGCTCGTTCGCGCCTTCGAGGCCGTGAAGGACGGCTTCGATCCGGAGAACCGCCTCAACCCGGGCAAGATCGTGCGCCCCTTGGCGATGGATGACCGGGCGCTCATGCGCTACCCCGAAGGGTATGCGCAGGTCGATCCCGTGCAGCCCGTGCTCGACTGGTCCGAATGGGGCGGGTTCGGGCCGGCGGTCGAGATGTGCAACAACAACGGCACCTGCCGGAAGACGCTCTCCGGCACCATGTGCCCGTCCTACCGCGCCACCCGGCAGGAGCAGCACGTCACGCGGGGGCGCGCCAATTCGCTCAGGCTCGCGATCACGGGCCAGCTCGGGCCCGGCGCCTTCACCTCGCCGGAGATGAAGGAGACCCTCGATCTCTGCGTCTCCTGCAAGGGCTGCAAGCGCGAATGCCCGACCGGCGTCGACATGGCCAAGATGAAGATCGAGTTCCTTCATCACTACCACGCGCGCCACGGCCTGCCCCTGAAGGAGCGGCTCATCGCCCACCTGCCGCGCTATGCGCCCTTCGCCTCGCGCCTCGCCCCGCTCCTGAATCTGCGCGACCGCATCCCGCTTCTTGCGAAAGCCACCGAGCGCTGGCTCGGCTTCTCGGCGCGCCGCACCCTGCCGCGCTGGCGCCGGCCCTGGCGCGAGGCCGGCGAGGTCGCGCAGCCCGACGATGTGGTCGGCGACGGGCGCGACGTGGTGCTCTTCGGCGACACCTTCAACCGCTATTACGAGCGCGAGAACCTGGAGGCGGCCGAGCGCGTGCTCCGCGCCGCCGGCTACCGGCTCCACCGGGTCGTCGCGAAGGCCGGCGCGCGGCCGCTGTGCTGCGGGCGCACCTATCTCTCGGCCGGCCAGGTCGACGAGGCCCGGCGCGAGGCGCGGCGCAGTCTCGACGCGCTGGCGCCCTTCGTGGCCAGGGGGGCCCGGGTGATCGGGCTCGAACCCTCGTGCCTTTACACCTTCCGCGACGAGTTTGCCTCGCTCCTGCCGAAAGAGGAGGTCGAGCCGGTCGCGGGGGCCGCGTTCCTGTTCGAGGAGGCGCTCGCGGCCGATCTCGCCGCAGGGCTCGTGGCGCTGCCGCTCGCCGACCAGGGCGGGCGCAAGGCGCATCTGCACGGGCACTGCCACCAGAAGGCGTTCGGGGCCATGGGGGCGGTCGAGAGCGTGCTGAAAGCCGTGCCGGGCCTCGACGTGCAGGTCATCGAATCGAGCTGCTGCGGCATGTCGGGCGCCTTCGGCTACGGCGCGCAGACGATCGACGTCTCGTTCGCGATGGCGGAGCTCTCGCTCCTGCCGGCGGTGCGGAAAGCGGGTCCCGACGACCTCGTGGTCGCGGACGGCACGAGCTGCCGCCACCAGATCCACGACGGCGCCGGGCGCGACGCGGTCCATGTCGCGCGGGTGCTCGACGGGGCGCTGACCGCCGGTCCGTAGCCCCGTCCGGGTCCGGGTGCTCGACAGGGCCTCGGCGTCCGGGCTGCGAGGCTCCCCTCGACGGCTCGCGGAAACGTGAATACATCGGGAGGGTCAGGTCAGGTCCGCCCATGCACCGCATCGAACCGCTCGGCATCAGCCGCCGCTACCTTCACGACGAGGTGGCGGAGCGCCTGCGGGCGCTGATCCGCGAGGGCGAGCTCGAGCCTCGCGCCCGCGTCAACGAGCTCGAGCTCGCCGAGCGCTTCGGCATCTCGCGCACG
>DATAGO010000042.1:0-29409 GCA_036263675.1 Microvirga sp.
CCCCTGCCACCTCGGGGGTGGAGCCCTCCTTGGAGGTCAGCACGGGGGTGCCCAGCGTCATCGCCTCGAGCACCGGCAGGCCGAAGCCCTCGTAGAGCGAGGGGAACAGCACCGCCTTGGCGCCCCGGATCAGCGTGATCAGGATGTTCGCGGGAACGTGGTCGAGGCGGCGCACCCGGTTGCGCACCGAGGGGCCGAGAGCTTCGTAGAACCCGAGTTCCTGATGCGCCTTCCAGGCGTTCTGCCCCACGACCAGGAGAGGCGCCGCCACGTTGGTCGAGAGATAGGCCTCGATGAGCCGCCCGACGTTCTTCTTCGGCTCGATCGCGCCGAAATAGAGGAAGTAGCCGCGGTGATCGAGGTTGAAGAGGCCGCGGAGCACCTGCTGCACCGACTCGACCGACTGCTTCGCGTAGGCCTCGGGGATCCGCGCCGCCTGGTAGGTGTTGGTGACCTTGTCGGCGGGATAGTCGAACAGGTCGCAGATGTCGCGCTTCGACTGCTCCGACACGGTGACGATGTGGTCGGCCGTGTCGAGCAGGGCCCGGATGAGCCGGCGGTAGCCGGCGGTGCGGGTCAGGGTCGTGTAGGGGAGCTTGAGCGGCACGAGGTCGTGCAGGGTGTAGATGTTCTTGGCTCCCGGGATCCGGATCGGGAACGGGTAGGTCCAGTGCGCGATCCCCGGCGTCTCGGGCAGGTGCACGGGCAGGATGCGCCCCAGCCCGGTGAAATGGGCGCGGGCGGCGCCGAAGATGTCGGACCCGTTCCAGATCCGGTCGGCGACGGGGAGGCGGTCCCGGAACGGCGCGGCGACGACCCGTCCGGTGAGCGGGATCTCGTGGATCGCCGGCCCGCCGGGCTGGAGCACGACCTGCTTGACCCGGTGGAGCGCCAGGCGCGGCAGCCCGTGCGGTCGCTGCGGCAGGGGATCGAAGAAGAAGATCTCGCGCAGCAGCGGGTCGTCGACCCGGGGCATGCGGAGGCCGTAGAGCACCTCCACCCGGTAGCCGAGGCCGTGCACGGCGGCGCTCAGGTTGCGGGCATAGGTCGCGACTCCCGTCCCCCGCTCCAGGCCGAGATTGTAGCCGTCGATCAGTACCGTCTGCCCCGCCATGGTGATCCCTGCCTGCACCGGCCGCGCGCCGGCCCGCCGTCGTCTCTGGCGCAGGGCCGCGCAGAAGGGAAGCGCCGATTGGCGGGGAGGAGCGTGGCGCGCCCGCCCGGGCGGGCGGGGGGACCAGGGTGTCCGCACAGGATCAGGACAGCCGCGCAGGATCAGGATGTCCGCCGGGCGGGCTCGGGCGGGGCCTGGACGGCCGCGCAATGTACGCCCGGTGGGCTCGCGCGGGGCCCGGACGGCCGCGCAGGATCAGGGCGCCCGCGCGGCGGTCATGCCGTCGGCCCGGCAGTCGAACCGGTGCGGCCGCACCGGTCCGGGCTCGCCCGCGGCCACGTCGAGCCAGAGGTTGCCCTGGCTGGGGCTCAGGACGATCCCGAGCCTGGGATCGCGTTCGTTGCGCCCGCCGAACCAGGCCACGAAGGTCTGGTCGAGGCTGTAGCGGATCGGATCCCCGCCGCCCTCCGGCGTGCCGGCGGCCTCGACCAGGATCGCCTTGTCGGCCGGCTCGACCCGGACCCGCACGGTCTCGGGCACGTCCAGGCCTGCGCCGTCGCCGGCGCGCCGGCAGGTGAAGGCCCGCGGCCCCGGCGGCAGGGCCGCGCCGGCCGCTTCGGCCCCGGCGGCGGACCGGACCGGGTCGGGGGATGCGGCCTGCGGCGGCGGCGGGTCCGCGGTCGTCCGCGCGTCGACCCTGGCGAGATCGGCCGCGGAGACGCGGAAGGGCGCGGGCTGATTCGCAGCGGCGGCAGGAGCCGGGGCCGCACGCGGGTTCGCCCCCGGGGCCGCTGCGGCACCCACGGAGGGCAGGCTCGGGGCGGTGCTCGGTGCGGCGGCGCGGGCAGGGGGCGGGCTCGGCGGTGCGCTCGCCGTCGCGGCTGCAGCCGGGCGGGCCGGCGGCGCGGGGGGAGACGCGGCGGGCTGCGCCGGACCGCGCGTCGCCGCCCGATCGGGCCGGCTCGCTCCGGTCGACGGCTCCGGCTGTGCCGTCCCGCGGGCCGACCGGTCCGGGCCGGGCGCGCCCGCGGGCGGCGGCACGGCCGGTCGGGCCGCGTCGGAAGCGGCTCCCGGCTGAGGCCCTGCCGCGCGGGCTTGGCCGGAGCCGAACGGTGAGGCCTGCCGAGGTGCGTCGCCGGCGGGAGCGCTCGGGGCGGCCACGGGCGCATGGCCCTCCGCGGCGGGACGGCTCGCGGGTGCCGACGGCGACGGCGTCGGGCTCGGCACAGGGACGCCCGCCGCCTGCGACGGCATCGGGCCGCGGGGGTTTGGTGCCGGGATGCCCGCCGCCTGCGGTGCCGTCGGGGCGCCCGCGCTCGCGGCCGGGGGAGATCCTTCCACGGACCGGGGCGGCGGGATCTCGGCGGTGGCGCCGGGCCGCGCCGGCGGCGAGCCTGCGGTCCGGGGCGCCGGCTCCGGCGGGGACGCCGCGGCGGCCTGCGGCTCCGGCGGGGCGTCGACGACCGATCCGGTCGTGTCGGGATCGAACGGGGGCGGCCTGTCCGCCGGGCCCGAGGCATGGGCCGGTGCGACGCCGGCGGTGCGGAGGGGCGGGCCCGCTTCCTGCGCCGCGGCTTCGGCGCCGTGGCCCGCGAAACTCGTGTCGCAGCCGAACCGGCCGCGCGCCCGCTCGAGGCCTGCGCGGCTCGCCTGCGGCAGGCAATCCTCGTCCGCGGCCCATCCGAGGCGCAGATCCCGGCTCCAGTGCGGCCCCTGGCCGATGAACAGGCCGAGCGCGAGACCGAGAGCAAGACCCAGGAAAGCCCAGAACAGGGAACGCATGACTTCGACGCCTCGAATGCGCCGCGGCGGCGCGGATGCCCGAGGCCAACGTCCCGCGCGCCGATTCGTTGCGCCGACCCGGCTCCCTCTCCCCGCAGCACGTCTCCCGCGCTCCTCTCCCTCTCCCCGCCTGCGGGGAGAGGGTTGGGGTGAGGGGCCGGTCGGTGGAGCGCGGTGGATCCGGATCATACCCCCCTTGCGGGGAGGGTGGCGAACGTCAGTGAGCCGGGTGGGGGTTGGTGCAGGATGAGGCTGAGTGGTGCCTCCTGCACCAACCCCCACCACCTGACCCCTCCCCGCAAGGGGGAGGGGCTATTCTGAGACCGCTCGCCTCACCGACCCGCCCCTCACCCCGGCCCTCTCCCCGCAGGCGGGGAGAGGGGGACGCGCTGCGGAAAGGGGGCGGCGCTACTGGTCGTTCTCGGTCGTGAGCTGGTCGGGCCGGAGCCCCTCGTCGGCGGGACCGGGCTTGCGCAGGCCCGCCGCGGCGCGCAGGGCTTCGTTGATGCGCTCCTGCCAGCCGGGGCCGTCGGCCTGGAAATGATCGAGCACGTCCCGGTCGATCCGGAGCGACACCGTCTCGCGGACGCCCGGCAGGGTGGTGGCGGCGGGACGCTTCGGCAGGGGAGCCGGCACCGGTTTCGTGGTCACGGCCTTGAAGGCCGCCTCGGCGGCCTGGCGGGGATCGGACGTGCGGCGGAAGGGGGGCTTGGACATGGATTCGGGTCTCCGTGCCTCCGAACTTAGCGCTTCGGCGGCGATGCGCGAGCGTCGGCGGCAATCTGCCCACAGGAGCCGGAGCGGGGACGGCGGCTCCCGGGCGGGTCCCGCCCGGCGGCGGGAGCGAGGGCCGGCGGCCCCGTCGCCCGGCGGCATCCGGGACGCGGGCGCTTGACAGCGCCGGGGCGCGGGACGGCTAATGGCGGCACGGGGAAAGGGTTACATGGCAAGGGCTTCCAAGGCGCAGGGCATTTCGCGCCGCATCCGGGTTCTCGCCGTCCTGGCCGGCCTGCTGGCCGCGCTGCCGGGCGGGCGCGCCGCGGCCGCGGAGCCGGCGGCCTGCCGAGCGGTCCGCTTCGCGGAGGTGGGTTGGACCGACATCGCCGCCACGACCGCGCTGGCCTCGCGCCTGTTCGAGGGCCTGGGCTACCGGCCCGAGACCCGGCTCGTCACGGTCCCGGGCGCCTATGCGGCCATGCGGGCCAAGCGGGTCGACGTCTTCCTCGGCAACTGGATGCCCAGCATGGCGGCGGACCGCCAGCCCTTCGTCGACGACGGCTCGGTCGAGGTCGTGGGCGCCAACCTGGAAGGGGCGAAGTTCACGCTCGCGGTCCCGGTCGAACTCTACGGGGCGGGCCTGAGGACCTTCGCGGACATCGCCCGCTTCCGGGAGCCCCTGCAGGGGCGGATCTACGGCATCGAGCCCGGCAACGACGGCAACCGGCTGATCCTCGAGATGATCCGGACCGACATGTTCGGGCTGAGCGGGTTCCAGCTCGTGGAGACGAGCGAGCGGGGCATGCTGGCCCATGTGGAGCAGGCGACGCAGCGCGGCCAGCCGATCGTCTTCCTGGGATGGGAGCCCCACCCCATGAACGTCATGTTCCGCCTGCGCTATCTCGACGGGGGCGACGCCGTCTTCGGGCCGAATTTCGGCGGCGCCACGGTCTACACCAACGTCCGCGCCGGCTACCTGAGGGAGTGCCCGAACGCGGGCCGGCTCGTCCGGAACCTGAGGTTCACCTTGGGCCTCGAGAACACGCTGATGCGCATGATCCTGTTCTACGGCATGGATCCCGCGCAGGCCGCCGAGCAATGGCTGCGCGCCAACGCGCCGGTCTGGACGCCCTGGCTCGAGGGCGTCGCCGCCTTCGACGGCCGGCCGGGCCCCGACGCCGTCAAGGCGGGCCTCGGCCTGCGCTAGAGCATGATCCCGGAAGCTGCAGGCTTTTCGGACAGGATCGTGCGGCACAACAAAGGCCTGGACAGCCTGAAGCGATCACGCTCCCGACCCCGGGATCCGGCCTGGCCCTGACGCCGCGGGCGGTCTCGGCCTGCGCTAGACCCGAGACTCGGCCTCGCCGTCAGCGCAGCATGGTGTCGAGGGTGCGCAGGATCTGGATCGCCAGCAGGCCGAGGAGGACGAGCGCGCCGGTCACGATCCATCCCGTGCGCCGGGCCTGCGGCCGGCGCAGGAAGAACGTGACCGCGAGCGACGCCAGGACGAGGAGGGTCAGGGCCTTGAAGAGCATCGCGCGATCCTAGAGCATTATCGCGCCGGGTGGATCCACATGTCTCGAGGCTCCGGGAGAACGCCTCGCAACGGATCGATCCCGGACATCGCGAAAGCGCTCGAGCAGCCGCTCCCGGAGCGGTCCCCTCCGAACAAGGGGCGCCGCCGGCACGGATGCCGCAATCGCGCTGTGCGCCGGATCACATCGGGAGCGCCAGGGTCCGGCCTAGTCTCGCCGTCGGCAGGAGGTCATGCGCCTGCCATTACTCTCATGCCTCACCTTGGGCCGCCCGACAGCGGCCCTTTTTCTTGGGCCCCCGTATCCCCGTACCAGGTCGCGCCGGCGGGAGCGCGTCGATCCTCTCCTCACGAGGCCGGTCGCGCCGGCAGGAGCGCGTCGTCGATCTCGCGCGCGCGCACGGCCGCGGGCCGGCTGCCGATCCGCGCCCAGTAGCGCTCGAAGGCCGGGCGCTTCTCGATCGTGCCGAACATCATGCCCCAGCCGATCTGCGAGCCCACGTAGACGTCCGCCGCGGTGAAGCGCCCGCCCGCGACGTACTCCCCCTGCGACACGGCCTGCTCGAGGGCGTTCACGACCTCCTCGGTGCTGCCGTAGCCCACCATGGCGCGGCGCTCCGGCGGGACGTCGACGCCGAGGGCCTTGTTGCTCAACGACGCCTCGACGGGGCCGGCCGCGAAGAACATCCAGCGGTAATAGGGCGCCCGCGCCGGGTCGCCGGGGGGCGGCGCCAGCCCGGCCTCCGGGAACGCGTCCGCGAGATAGGCGCAGATCGCCGCGCTTTCCGTGACCACGGCGCCGTGATGGCGGATGGCCGGCACCTTCCCCATCGGGTTGAGGGCGAGATAGGCGGGCGCCTTCATGGAGGTGCCGAACTCCAGCACCTCCGTGCGGTAGGGCCGGCCGACCTCCTCGAGCATCCAGCGCACGATGCGCCCGCGCGACATGGGGTGGGTGTAGAACACGAGTTCGTCGGACATCCGCCTTCGCCTCCGGGAGAGGCGGGATCTGAAGGCCTCCGCCGGCACGGGTCAAGCCACGGGCGCGGACCGGCGGGGCGATACGGGAAAGCCCGCTGCGGCGGAGGGGCTGCCGAGCGGGCTTCCTGAGTCGATCGCCGTGGCGGTGCGGACGGCGATCGGCCCCGAACCTAGCCCGGAGCGCCTGTCCGGCGCCTGTCGGGCGGATGACCGTTTGTCCATGTCCGGCCCCGCCGGCCGCTTCAGGCGAGGTGGAACAGGGTGACGAGCGGCACCTGGACGGGCGAGTTGTCCGGGTTCGTCTCCATGATGTCGGCCATGGCGGCCCACCAGCGCCGCATGACGGGGTGCTCGGGCAGGGTGTCCATGCGGTGGTCGACGGGACGCCGGAGCACGGCGAACAGGGCGTTGGTCTCGCGGTCGAGATGGATCGAGTAATCCGACACGCCGGCCGCCTTGAGGAGCGTGACGAGCTCGGGCCAGATCGCATCGTGGCGGCGCCGGTACTCCGCCTCCATGCCGGGCGCGAGCCGCATCCGGAAGGCGTATGTCTCCAGGACCGCCCCCGCGCTCATCCCGCCCTCCCGCTCGACCGCCGCTGCCGGGATCGTGCCGATTCGCGCCGGCTGCGGCAAGGCGGGCCCGGGAGCCCGTCCGCGCCCCGCTCCGCGCGGCGCCGCACCTCGCGTCCGCGCGGTTCCCGCTGTAAGTCTCGGATCCGATGCCTGCCGCCGAGCCCCCCACGCGCCCCTCGTCCGGGCGCCCCGCGCGACCCGGGCCCGGCGCCCGTGCGCCGGCCCGCGTGGGCGGCCCGTGAGCGCGTCCAACGACAACAGCCCGGCCGCCGCCTGGGCGTGGACGATCGCGGAGGCCTATGCGGAGTCCCTGCGGTCGCGGCCCCTCACCGACGCCATGCTGGACGTGCTGCGGCAGGAGCTCGCCCGGCAGATCGAGATCGGGCTCGCCTTCAAGGGCACGATCTGGCTGCTCCACGCCAACCACGTCCTCGACACCTGGGACCGGGAGCGGGGCGTGAGCGACGACACACTGCGCATCGTCGAGGCCGAGGGGGCGTTCACGATGAAGCCGCGGTCGAGGGCCGGCCCCTTCTAGAGCATGACCGCTTCAACCCGGAGCGGTCATGCTCTAGCCTCCGCGCAGGGGCCCGGCGGCGCCCGGCCCGAGGAGACTGCCCGTGGATCACGGCCCGATGCGAT
Source organism: Microvirga sp. (assembly GCA_036263675.1). Taxonomy (GTDB): domain Bacteria; phylum Pseudomonadota; class Alphaproteobacteria; order Rhizobiales; family Beijerinckiaceae; genus Microvirga. The sequence goes on from DATAGO010000042.1 coordinate 7,346, forward strand.
CGACCGCGCCGCGCTGCGAGGTCTGCGCCACCCCGCTCGGCATCCACGACATCGGCGGCACCTGCCGCAGCCTCGCCTGCCGGGCGGCGCTCACCATCCGGGCGCGCAAGCGGAGCGAGGAGGAGGGCCGCGCCGCGGCGGCGCGCGCGGCGGCCGCCCTCGCCGAGGCTCACCCGCACCCGGACGGCATCGTGGTCGGGGTCGTTCCGTTCGTGGCCGCCGAATGCGTTCCCGCGGATCCCGCGCGGATCGCGGCCTTCCGGGCCTCCCTCGAGCAGGCCGCACGGGAGGCCCTCGGCAGTCTCGACGCGGCCGGCGGCGTCGTGGAGCCCGCGTGCGCGGCCTTCGGCCGCCTCGAAGGCCCCCCCGAGGCCCCAGGATCGGCGCACGAGACCCCCGTCGGGCTCCGGGATGCGGGTGGAGCCCCGGAGCCGGCCGGCGGGAGCCCGCTCGCGGCCGAGCCTCCGGCGAGGGCGCTCGCCGCCTGCGGGGTGTGCGGCGGACGGTGCTGCTGGCAGGGCGACACCCACGCCTTCCTGACGCCCCGGGACCTCGCCGCGAAATTCGCGCAGGCGCCCCCGGCCTCGCCGGCGGCGGCGGTTGCGGCCTACATGGAACGGCTGCCCGAGCGGTCCTACGAGGGATCCTGCGTCTTCCACGCCCGCGACGGCTGCGCGCTGCCGCGCCGGATGCGCTCGGACGTCTGCAACGGCTACCGCTGCCCGGGCCTCGCAGCCTTCGCCGCGGCCGTCCAGGCGGCCCCCGCGGCTCCGGCCTACGTGGCTGCGGTGCACGCCGGCGAGGTCCGGCGGGGCCTCCTGCTCGACCCCCCCGCGGGATGAGGGAAGGGGAGCCTCCTGCCCGGCCGCCTGGGGGGTGAGGGAAAGGGAGCCTCCTGCCCGGCCCGCTCGCGGGATGAGGGGGCGCCGCGCTCCGCCGGACGCTCGGGCCCTGCCGGCCCGGGCGCGGCCGGAACGGATGCTCCCGCTTCACGTTGACCGGGCGGTCACGGACAGCGGAACCATGGCGGGCGAAATCCGAGACAACGTGGAGCGCAGCCGCTTCGAGCTCGACGTCGGCGGCCTCGTGGTGTTCGCGAGCTACCGGCGCCAGGGCGCCCATCTGGCGATCTACCACGTGGAAGCGCCGCCGCCCCTGCGCGGCACCGGCGCCGCGGACCGGCTGATGCGCGGCGTCGTCGAGACGGCCCGGCAGGAGGGACTCAAGATCCTCCCCTATTGCGGCTATGCCGGCGCCTGGATCCGCCGGCACCGGGAGCACCGCGACCTTCTCGCCTGACCCGGCACCGGGAGCCCCACGACCCCGCCTGGATCGACAGGCATCGGGAGCCCCACGACCCCGCCGGGATCGACAGGCATCGGGCGCACCGCGACCCCGCCGGGATCGACAGGCATCGGGCGCACCGCGACCCATCCTCGCCCGCCTCCGCAGCGCAGACGCCGTCCGGCCGTCACTCGTCGGGCCGGTCCGCCCGCGGCACCGGCGGCCTCGCGCCCGAGAGCAGCAGCCGCAGGGTCTCCGCGAGTTCGCCGCGGCGGTAGGGCTTGCGCAGGAGCGGCATGTCCTCCGGCCGGCCGTGGTGCTCGAACACCTCCTCGGGGTAGCCCGAGGTGAGGAGCACCTTGATGTCCGGCCGGATCTGCCGGGCCCGCTTGACCAGCTCCACGCCGCTCATGCCCCTCGGGAGCATCACGTCCGTGAACAGGAGGTCGAACGCCCGGCCGCTTTCGAGGAGGTCGAGGGCATCCTGTCCGGCCGAGACCGCCGTGACCTCGCAGCCCAGCGCCAGAAGCTGGGACGACACGAACTGCATGACCTGCGGCTCGTCCTCCACGGCCAGGATGCGCGCCCGCATGGCGGCGGGCGCGGGACCCCGCGCGGGCGCGGGCGCGGCCTGCTCGACCTCGCCCGTGACCCCGGGCAGGACGAGCGTGACGGCCGTGCCGGCCCCGACCCGGCTCTCGATGGCCACATGCCCGGCCGATTGCTGGGCGAAGCCGAACACCATGGAGAGGCCCAGCCCCGAGCCCTTGCCGACCTCCTTGGTGGTGAAGAACGGCTCGAAGGCCCGCTCCACCACCTCCGGGCTCATGCCGGTGCCGGTGTCCGAGACGGTGACGAACACCACGGGCTGGCCGACCGGCAGGGCGCCCTCGCCGTAGAGGGCGGTCCTCTCGCCGGTCGCGATCGTCAGGACGCCGCCCTGCCGCATGGCGTCGCGCGCGTTCACGACGAGGTTGAGGATGGCGCTCTCGAGGAGCGACCGGTCGACGAAGGCCGAGAGGTCGGACGGCTCCGTCCCGGTCCGGAGCTCGATGTGCTCGCCGATCGTGCGCTGCAGCAGGGGCGCCATCCCGGCGACGACCCGGTCGAGCCTCAGCCGCTGCGGCTTGAGGGACTGGCGCCGCCCGAAGGCGAGCAGCTTCTGGTTCAGGTCCGCCCCGCGCTCGGCGGTCTCCAGGATCTGGCGCGAGAGGGTCGCGGTCAGCGCGGCGTCGCCCGGGTTCTCGGCGAGGAGCTCGGCGTTGCCGAGGATGACGGTGAGGAGGTTGTTGAAGTCGTGGGCGATGCCGCCCGTGAGCTGGCCCACCGCCTGCATCTTCTGGCTTTGGCGGAGCTGGTCCTCGAGCTGCAGGCGCTCCGAGAGATCGCGCGCGATGCAGAACATCATCTTGTGCTCGTCGGACCACACCGCCGACCACAGGATCGGCACGGCCGTGCCGTCGCGCCGGATATAGCGGTTCTCGAAGCCGGTCGTGGGCGTGCCGGCCATGATCCGCGCCGCGATCTTGACGGTCTTCGCGCGGTCGTCCGGATGGACGAGGTCGAGATAGAGGCGCCCGATCAGCTCCTGGGGCCGGTAGCCCCACACGTTCACCGCCTGCGGGCTCACCTGGGTGAAGCGGCCCCGCTCGTCCATGGTGCAGATCACGTCGAGGGAATGGTCCAGGATCGCCTTGTTGGCCTCGAGCGCCGCCCGGAGCTCGTCCTCGAGCCTGCGCCGCTCCGAGATGTCGCGGATGACGCTCACGAGCTCCACGGGCGCGCCGTCGGGGTCGCGGATGAGCCGCCGCCGCGCTTCGAGCCACACCCAATGGCCGTCCCGGTGGCGGGCGCGGTAGGTCAGCGTGCCCTGGTCGACGCGGCCCTCGTAGAGCGCCGCCAGGCTCGGCGCCACCGCGGGCCGGTCCTCGGGGTGGACCATGTCGATCAGGCGCGTGCCGACGAGCTCCTCGGGCGTGAAGCCGAGGATCTCGCGGCAGGCGGGCGACACGTAGCGGCGGACCCCGTTCAGGCCGGTCCGGATGATCATGTCGGTCGCGGTCTCGGCCAGGAGGCGGTAGCGGATCTCGCTCTCCTTCAGCTCGTCCTCGGCCCGCTTGCGCGCCGAGATGTCCGTGAAGGTGCGGATGGCCGATCCGTCCGGCAGGTGCACGGTCCGGATCTCGAGCACCGTTCCGTCGGGCCGCGAGCGCTCGTAGAGCGGCGGCGAGCTGCGGATGTTGCCCGAGAGCTTCAGCCAGGGCTGGCGCTCCTCGGACATCCCGGCGAATTCGCCGATCGCGATCTGGTGCGCGATGAACTCCGCGAAGCTCGGCTTCGCGTGCCAGTATTCGGGCGGCAGGTTCAGCATCTGGATGGCGCGGCGGTTGCACACCTGCACGATCCCGGCGCCGTCCACCATGATGAGGCCCTGGTCCATGTTCTCCAGGGTGGCCTCGAGCAGCGCCGCCTTCTCCTGCGCCTCCGCCTGCGTGGCCTCGAGCAGCGCCGCCTTCTCCTGCGCTTCCGCCTGCGCGGCCTTCTCGGCCGTGACGTCGCGGCCGCTCGCATAGGTGAGCCCGTCGTCGTGGGCGCCGGTCCACGAGATCCAGCGGTAGGAGCCGTTCCGGTGACGGACGCGGGCCTCGATCGCGCCGAGCGCCCCGCCGCCCGCGGCCGCGAAGGAGGCCAGGGTGCGATCGGCGTCGTCCGGGTGGACGACGCTGCCGAGCGACGCGCCCGCGAGATCCTCGAGCGCGTAGCCCAGGATCGACCCCCAGGCCGGGTTCACCGCACGGAACGCGCCTCCGCGTTCCGCCACGAGCAGGAGATCGCGCGAATGGTCCCAGATGCGGTCGCGCTCGCGGGTGCGGTGCTCGATCTCGCGCGTGAGCGTCTCGTTGAGCGTCTCGACCCGGCGGAAATGCTCCTGCCGCTCCTGCTCGAAGAGATGGCGCTCGATCGCGAGCGCCGCGGTCTGGGCCATCACGGTCAGGGCGCGCAGGTCCTGCGGGGCGGGGCGGCGGGGCTCCCGGTAATAGATCGCGAAGGTGCCGAGCACGCGCCCGTCCGCGGCCTGGATCGGCACGGACCAGCAGGCCCGCAGGCCGTGCGACAGGGCGAGGTCGCGGGCATCGCACCAGAGGGGATCGGCGGCGATGTCCTCGACCACGACGGGCTCGCCCCGGAAGGCGGCGGTGCCGCAGGAGCCCGCGCAGGGGCCGATCGCGATCCCGTTCACCGCGGCGTTGTAGTCCGGCGGCAGGCGCGGGGCGGCCCCGGTCACGAGGTGCCGGCCGGTGCCGTCGAGCAGCAGGACCGAGGCGAGCATCTCGCGGTCCGATTGCGCCTCCAGGACGGCGATCAGGTCGTGGAGGATCTCGCCCAAGGGGGCGCCGGTCGCGATCCGGGCCAGGACCCGGTTCTCGGTCTCGAGCTGCACGACGCGGCTGTCGCGGGGAGGCCCGGCGCCGTCGGCACCCGGCGGCAGCCGCGCGCCCGCCGCCACCGGCGAGCCGCCATCCTGATGGGCCATCGTTCCCCCGAAGTCTTGCTTATCGATCTTGCTTTTTGCCCTTTCTATCATCTTGCGCGAAGTCTGTCCCGGGCTCGCGGGCCGAACCGCGCGGCCGCCCTCGCGGCACCGCGCCGGGCCGCGGAACCCCTCGGGAGGAGGAGCGCGGCGCCTCCGTAGAATCCCTTAGGAGAGGATCGGAATGTTGCGGCCGATCGGGAGCCGCTACCCCTCAACTCGCGTCACCCACACCCCGACGAGAGTTCTCCCGATGCACACCGCGCTCGCCCCCGCCGCCGTCCCCGCCCTCCCGACCGCCGCTCTCCTGCGCGGCCCGGTCCCGGCGCGGATCTCCCCCGAGGCGCGCGGCCCGGGCGCCGCCCGGACGCTCGCCAAGGACGAGGAGCTCTTCGCGGAAGGAGACCGCGCCGCCTTCTTCTACAGGGTGGTCTCGGGCGCGATCCGCACCTCCAAGCTCCTCTGCGACGGGCGGCGCCAGATCGACGCCTTCCACCTGCCCGGCGACCTCTTCGGCCTGGAGGCGGGCGAGGAGCACCGCTTCTCCGCGGAGGCCGTGGGAGATGCGGTCGTGGTGCCCTACCGCCGCTGCAGCCTGGAGGCGCTCTCGGCCTCGGACCCGGCCTTCGCGCGCCAGATCGTCTCGGCGATGATGCGGGCGCTGGAGCGGGCGCAGGACCACATGCTGCTGCTCGGGCGCAAGAGCGCCATGGAGAAGATCGCGACCTTCCTGCTCGACCTCTCCGCGCGGCTCGACGAGGACCAGGTGGACCTGCCGATGTCGCGCACCGACATCGCCGACCATCTCGGCCTCACCATCGAGACCGTCTCGCGCTCGATGACCCGGCTCGAGCGCGACAGGGTCATCGCGCTCCCCGCCCACCGCCGCTCCATCGTGCTGCGCGACAAGGCCGCCCTGGAGCGCCTCACCGCCTGAGCGGCCGCGCTCATGCTTTGCGGCAAGGCCGCCCCGGAGCGCCGCACCGCCTGAGCGGCCGCGCCCGTCCGGCGGGCGCACGCCGGCAGCGGCGCCCCGCCCGGCGGGATCCCCCTCTCACCCAATCGCCGGCGTCCGGTCGGGCTTCCGGCCGGATCCCGGCGTCGGCGAGGTCTTGCCGCCCCTTTGCGGAGAGATCGCGAGGCCGGGCGCTGCCGGCGGAGAGGGGCCGGAACCGGTCCTCCGGGGGCCTCCGGGCGGCGCGCCTTGCATTTGCCCGGTTCGGTCCCCATATAGGTCTTATCGACATTTGGCCGGACGATCGGGTCGTACCGTCGCGAGTCTTGCTCGGGCGCACGTTCAGACTTTCTCCAGACATCGACGAGCCGGGTGATCGGGTCGTGCTTCGGCACCGCCTGCGCCCACGTGCACCTGCAAACGACAAGGATATCCCGATGAACACGGGCACTGTAAAATTCTATAACGATCAGAAGGGCTTCGGCTTCATCCAGCCGGACGACGGCGGCAAGGACGTGTTCGTCCACGCCACCGCCCTCGAGCGCGCCGGCATGCGCGGCCTCGTGGAAGGCCAGAAGGTGGCCTTCGACACCGCCGAAGACCGCCGCTCGGGCAAGATCGCCGTCAACAACATTCAGACTGCGTAAAGCCCATGGCCGGGCCTTCGCGCTGACGCTCGAGGCCGCCTCGTCACGGGGCGGCCTTTTCGTTTCCACGATGGCCCGGCCGCATCCTGGAGATGCCCATGTTCAGCTTCAAGAAACCCGCCTTCACGCGCTCCGTGATGTTCGCGGTGAGCTATGCGGACGGCCGCACCGCCTATCTCGTGGTGGAGAACCACGGGACCAGCGACCAGGACTACCTCGTACCGACGATCGCCCGGGAGCGCCAGGCGCAGGGCGCGCTGCCCGAAGGCGCGATCACCACCATCAAGCGCGTCCGCTGATGCCCGCGACGGCGGGCGCCGGCCCCCGATCGGCGGGGGCGGTCACCGCCGTCGGGCGCATGCGGATGCTTCGGCTCCAGGAGGCGAACCGATGACCCACAAGTTCAAGGTCAACCAGATCGTGAAGCTGCGCCGTCCGGGCTTCTCCGACGGACGCACCGACAGCGGCAGCACCTACGAGGTCGTTCGCCTGATGCCGGCCGACCAGACGGGCGAGCCCGCCTACCGGATCAAGTCCGGCGCCGTCGAGCGCGCGGTCCGCGAAGGCGAGATCGCCCCCGTCTAGCGCGACGGCGTCCGCCCGGCCGGGACCGCGCCGCCCGGCGCAGCCGCCGACGCGGGGCACCCCTCGGCCCGGGCCAGCGTTTCTCCAGCACCGTCGCGACAGCGCCCCCGGCGCCCGCGGCGTCCCTCTTTTTCCGGATGAGTGAAGAATGAGCAGTTCGAACCCGACCCACCCCTACACCCTTGAGCTCTCGCCCTCGCCGAAGGGCGACGGATCCGTCGGATGGGCGATCCGGATGCACGGCAAGCTGCTGGAGCGCTCCGACCGCACCTACCGCTCGGAGCAGGAGGCCCTGAAGAGCGGCCAGGAGGCCGTGGAGCGGGCGCTGAAGGGCGGCTCGCAGCAGGGCGGCCCTCCCCGCCGCCGCTGACCGCGAGGCCACCCGCCTCCGGGCGACATTCCCGCCGGGGCGGGCGCCTTCGCCCCTCGCGGGATCGTCGAGAGGACGCACCCGCTCTCCGGAGCGACGCGTCTTCACCCGTGGCGGGATCGTTGAGAGGACACCATCCCATGAGCGTACCGGTCGAGACCCTTGCCGTCGGCAAGTGCTATCTGGTGGAGACCGGTCGCGTGCGGCGGGTGATGCGGCTCATGCCGGATGGGCGGGTGCAGTTCGAGCACCGGCTCGCCCAGCAGCCCCAGGCGAAGTCCTGGCAGCCCGGCATGCAGGAGGGACGCTCCTTCGCCGAGCAGGTGGAGCGCGAGGTCGCCTGCGACTGGGCGCCCGCGGGCGACGAGCGCGCCCGCCGGGGCGCGCCGCGGCCGGAATCGGCCTGAGGCCCTTTTCCCCGGCCGCCGGCGCGAGCGCGCCGCCAAGCTCCCACGTCTTCCTTCCTTATTCGCGCCCGAGCGCGCGCAGGAACGCCACCACGACGCGGGCCGAATTATCGGCCGCGAGGTCGAGGAACGTCTTCATCTCGTTCTCGCCCGGGCCCCCGCCGGCGAGGTCCGACAGGCTGCGGAAGGCGATGAAGGGCCGGCCGTTGGCGTGCGCCACCATGGCGATCGCGGCCGTCTCCATGTCGAGCACCGTGGCCTGGAAGGTGCGGTGCGTGTAGTCCCGGAAGGCCGCGTTGTCGACGAAGGCCGATCCCGAGACCCCGTTGCCCCCGACGACGAGCCGGGGCGCGTTCTGCAGGCACGGTCCGGACGCGGTGCAGCGGTCGAGCGGCACCGCGCCGGCGAGCGCCCGGGCCGCCGCGACGAGGTCGGGATCCGCCTCGAACCAGAAGCGGCTCTCGCCCTGCGGCGCGCCGGCGCTGCGCACCCGCACGGGCTGCGGGAACGCCATGCCGAAGGGCGGGAACTCCCGCTTGGCGAAGGACGGCGGCCTGAGGCCCTCCGCCGTCTCGCGGGCGAACACCGCCTCGAGGTACTGCCCCCACCGCTCCGCCACCACCACGTCGCCGATCCGCAGGGCCGGATCGACCCCGCCCGCGATGCCGCTGACGACGATCCGCGTGACGGTGAAGCGGTCGAGCGCGAGCTGCGTCGTCATGGCGGCGTTCACCATGCTGACGCCGCTCATGAACACCACGACGCTGCGGCCGCCCAGCGTCCCGGTCGTGAAGGTCACCCCGTTGACCGTGTGGGCCGCCTCCACCTGGACCTGGGCGAGCGTCTGCCGGAGCTCGGGCTCGAAGGCCGTGACGACCGCGATGCGGGGCTTCGGATCGAGCAGCCCCTGAGCCGCGGCGGGAAGCGTCAGGGCGAGGGCGAGGCAGGCGGCGATCAGGATGCGGGGCGTCATGGGGTTCCTTGCGGGTCGGCCGCGCCAGCGTAGCAAATCGCGCGCCGGCGCGCCCGCCGGATCGAGCCTCCGCCCGCTCCCGCGCGCGGCCCTCCGCAGACGACATGCACGTGCACGTCCCGGGTCCGTCGAGATCGATCCCCCGCGTGCTCCCGCTCGCGATCCTCAGGGTGCGGCATCGGCCGGATCCGCCGCGCCCCGGCGGGCGGCGGATGCCCGGCCGGCTGCCGCGGCCGCGACCGCGGCGAGGATCACGAGGGTGGCGGCCGCGAAGGTGACCGTCATGCCCGCGGAGGCGGCCTCCGGCGTCGCCCGCGCGGCGTCGCCTGCGCCGGAGGCCCGCGCGAACACCGCCCCCATCGCCGACGCGCCGGTGACGAGCCCGAGATTGCGGGCGAGGTTGAGGAGGCCCGACACGACGCCGCGCCGGTCGGCGGGGACGTCCCGCATCGCGGCGGTGTTGTTGGCGGCCTGGACCGCGGCATAGCCCGCGGTGAGGATCGCGATGGCCGCGAGGTAGCCCGCGACGCCGAAGCGCGCCGGCATCAGGGCCAGGAGGCCGGCGCCGGCCGCCATCGCGCCGAGGCCCGCGAGCGTCATGCGCTCAGGCCCGAAGCGGTCGACGAGCCGGCCGGCCGGCACGCCGGCGAGCGCCGCCACGACGGGGCCGGCCGACATCGCCAGCCCGATCGCGGCCGCGTCGAGCCCGAGCCCGCGGGCGAGGTAGAACGGCCCGACCACCAGCGTCGCCATCATGACGGTCGCGACGAGCGCGCTCGTGACCAGCGCCTCCCGCAACGCGGGATCGCGCAGCATCGCGGGGCGGATCAGGGGCGAGGCCGCGCGCCGCTCGACGCGCAGGAAGAGGGCGCCCGCGACCGCGGCGGCCGCGAGGAGCGCCCCGTTCGGCCAGCCGAAATCCCCGCGCCCGACCGTCATGGCGAGGGCATAGGCCGCGAGCGCCAGGGCGAGGAGCCCGGTGCCGGCCGCGTCGAAGCCGGGGCGCTCCGTCGTGGACGGGCGGTCGGCCGGCAGGGTGCCCTTCGCGTCGGAACCGGAGCTCTTCGTCGTGGACGGCCGGTCGGCCGGCAGGGTGCGCCAGGCCAGCGCGAAGGCCAGGATCCCGAGCGGCACGGGGGCGAGGAAGATCGCGCGCCAGCCGAAGCCGGCGATCAGCGCTCCTCCGAGCGAAGGGCCGAGCGCGGTGCCGAGGGCCGACATGGTGCCGAGGAGCCCCATGGCGCGTCCGGTCCGCTCCTTCGGCACCGTCCCGCCGACCAGCGCCATGGCGAGCGCCATCATGACGGCCGCGCCCGCCCCTTGCGCCGCCCGCGCGGCGACGAGCCAGCCGAGCGTCGGCGCGGCGCCGCTCGAGGCGGAGGCCGCCGCGAACAATGCGATCCCCGCCAGCATCAGCCGGCGGCGGCCCACGACGTCGCCGAGCCGTCCGGCGCCGACCACCAGCGCCGTGACCGCGAGGAGATAGGCGAGAACGACCCACTGGACGCTCTGGAACGACGCGCCGAACGCCTGCGCCAGGGCCGGCAGGCCGACATTGGCGATGCTGGTGCCGAGCGACGCCAGCAGCACGGCGAGCGACAGGGCGGCGAGCGCGAGCCCGAAGGCGGGCGCCCCGTCCTGGGCTCCACCGACCGAATCCGGTTGCGCAGCGATCGTCTTCACCTCGTCCTCCATGCCCTGCCGGCCCGCCGAGCGGAGCCGATCGAAACGTAAGCCCCTCCGGGGCAGGGCGGAACGCGCATCGTTTGCACTGTATTCGTGCGCGCGACGCCACATCACGGCCCCGCCCGTGCTATCGTGGCCGCATGGTCCATCCCGACCTCAACCTCCTCGTCGCCCTCGACGTGCTGCTCACCGAGGGCAGCGTGGCCCGCGCCGCGCGACGGCTGCGGCTGAGCCCCTCCGCCATGAGCCGCACCCTGGCGCGGCTGCGGGAGGCGACGGGGGATCCGCTTCTCGTCCGGGCCGGGCGCGGCCTCGTCCCGACGCCCCGTGCCCTCGCGCTTCGCGAGCGGGTGAGCGGGCTCGTGCAGGACGCGCAGGCCGTGCTGCGCCCCGCGGAGGCGCTCGACCTCGCCCGGCTCGCCCGGACCTTCACCTTGCGCACGAGCGACGGCTTCGTGGAGAATTTCGGCCCCGGCCTCCTCGCCCGCGCCCAGGCGGAGGCGCCGGGCGTGCGCCTGCGCTTCGTGCCGAAGCCCGACCGGGACAGCGCCGCCCTGCGCGACGGCAGCGTCGACCTCGAGACCGGGGTCGTGGCGGAGACGACGGGGCCGGAGATCCGCATCCAGGCCCTGTTCCGGGACCGCTTCGTCGGCGTCGTGCGGGCCGGCCACCCGCTCGCCCGGGGCGAGATCACGCCGGCCCGCTACGCCGAAGGCCCGCACGTGGCGGTCTGGCGGCGGGGGCTCGAGGGCGGGCCGATCGACGCGGCGCTGGAGCCGCTCGGGCTGAAGCGGACGATCGCCACCACGGTCGGGGGCTTCGCGGCGGCGCTCGCCTTCGCCCGAGCCTCCGACCTGGTCGCCAGCGTGCCAGAGCGCCACACGGGCAACCTGCACGCCGGCATGCACCGCTTCCCGCTCCCGGTGCCCGTGCCGGGGATCACGGTCTCGCTGCTCTGGCACCCGCGCCTCGACGCCGATCCGGCGCACCGCTGGCTGCGCGCCTGCGTGCGCGCGGTCTGCGGCGCGGCCCTGGACGATGCATGAGCCGGCCCGATCGTCCATCGACGGAAGTGCGTGAGCCGGCCCGATCGCCCGTTGACGGGACGGCCCGGCGCCGCGACAAGCCCCTATCCTCCCCGCGCGCACCGGATCGACAGAACCATGGCCACCAGCGTGACCGACCGCTTCCTCCGCTACGTCGTCATCGACACCCAGTCGGACGCGCGGTCGCCGACGCAGCCCTCGACCGACAAGCAGCGGAATCTCGGGCGCCTGCTCGTCGAGGAACTGCTCGCGATCGGGGTCACGGACGCGCATCTCGACGAGCACGGCTACGTCTACGGCACCATCCCGTCGACCAGCGCGAAGAACACCGTGCCGGTGATCTGCTTCTGCGCCCACATGGACACGGCGCCGGACTTTTCCGGCACGGGCGTCAAGCCGCAGGTCGTCCGGAACTACCGGGGCGGCGACATCCGGCTCCCCGGCGACCCGAGCCGGGTGATCCGGGTCGCCGAGCACCCCGTCCTGAACGACCTCGTCGGCACCGACATCGTGACCTCGGACGGCACCACGCTGCTCGGCGCCGACGACAAGGCGGGCATCGCCGAGATCGTGGCGGCGGCGGAATACCTGATCGCCCATCCGGAGGTGAAGCACGGCCCGATCCGCATCCTCTTCACCACCGACGAGGAGATCGGCCGCGGCGTCGACAAGGTCGACCTCGCCAAGCTCGGCGCCGATTTCGGCTACACCATGGACGGCGAGACCGCGGGCACGATCGAGGACGAGACCTTCTCGGCCGACGCGGTCGAGGTCGCGATCCGCGGCGTCGCGATCCACCCGGGCTTCGCCTATGGCCGGATGGAGAACGCGATCCGGATCGCGGGCACGATTCTCGACCGCCTGCCCAAGGACATGGCGCCCGAAACCACGCGGGGGCGCGAGGGCTTCATCCATCCGACCGGCGTCTCCGGCGTGATGGAGAAGGCCTCCCTGAGCTTCATCATCCGCGACTTCACGGAAGCGGGCCTGAAGGAGAAGGAGGCGCTGCTCGAGGCGATCGTCCGGGACGTGATGACGGCCTATCCGGGCTCCGGCTTCACCTTCACGGTCAAGGAGCAGTACCGCAACATGAAGGCGGTGCTCGACCGGCACCCCGAGATCGTCGACTACGCCGAGGAGGCGATCCGCCGGGCCGGCATGACGCCCGTGCGCGGCAGCATCCGCGGCGGCACGGACGGCTCGCGCCTCTCCTTCATGGGCCTGCCCTGCGCCAACATCTTCGCGGGCGGCCACGCCTTCCACTCGCCGCTCGAATTCGTGAGCGCGCAGGACATGGAACGGGCGGTGCGCACCATCGTGGAGCTCGCGCAGGTCTGGGAGGAGCGCGCGTAGGCGCCTCCCGAGGCCCCCGGCGCTCCTGCCGCGGATCGGAGAGGAGCGCACGTCGGCGCATGATGCCGCAATCCGGGCCATCCTTCCGGGGATGAGCGTTTCCTTAAGGGTCTCCTGAACGCGCGCTTGCGTCCGCGCCGGCCGCGCGCTCTTGTGGCCGGCCACCGAGGGTGCCGCGGACCATGCAGGGACCACCCGCTCCATTCCTGATCCGGCGCCACGCACCATGACGGGACCGCTCGCCCCATTCCTGAACCGGCGCCGCGCGCCATGACGGGACCGCCCGATCCGTTCCTGAACGGGCGCCCCGCGCCATGACGGGGCCGCCCGAACTGCTTTTGATCATCGGCCAGCAGGTCGGCCTCGTCGCGATCGTCGTCGTGCTCGTCGCGGCGCTCAGGCGCGTCGACGTGGCGCCGCTGCGGTCGAACCAGCAGGCGCTCACCGGCCTCGTGTTCGGGATCGGCGCCGTTCTCGCGATGCACACCCGCGAAACGCTCATCCCGCACATGGTCTACGACACCCCGAGCGTGTTCCTCGCGGTCTCGGGCCTGGTCTGCGGCCCCTGGTCGGTGCTCGTGACCGGCGTCCTGACGGCGTCGTACCGGGTGTGGACCGGGAGCGGCAGCCTCGCCGCGACCCTGTCCGGCATCGTCCTCGTCGGGATCGTGGGCGCGGGCTTCCACCTCCACCTGAAGCGCCGGAATCGGTCCTTCGGCTATGCCGACCTGCCCGTGCTCGCGCTCCTCACGAGCGCGGTCGTCCTGTCGAGCTTCGCGCTGCTCCCCGCCGGCATGCGCGCGGCGGCCTTCCAGGACCTCTGGCTGCAATTGACGGCCCGCAACGTCATCGGCATCGGCATGCTCGGCGGCCTGCTGATCGAGGAGCGGCGGCGGCGCGAGCTCGCGGCGGAGCTCGCCGCCGCGGCCGAGCACGCGCGGCGCCAGGCCGAACGGATCCAGGTCGCCGAGGAGCACCTGCGCCAGGCCCAGAAGATGCAGACGCTGGGCCAGCTCACGGGCGGGATCGCGCACGACTTCAACAATCTCCTCGTGGTCGTCCTCGGCAATGCCGAGACCCTCGCGGAGGAGCTCGGCCAGCCGCGGCACCGGGCCCTCGCCGAACAGATCCTCGACGCGGCCGAGCGGGCCGCCGACCTGACCCAGAAGCTCCTGGCGTTCGGGCGCCGCCAGACCCTGCAGCGCCGGCTGCTCGACCTCTCCGCGGTGGTGCAGGGCATGACGCCGCTCCTGCGCCGGACGTTGAGCGCGGCGGTCGAGCTGCGGATCGAGGCCGCGGAGGCGGCGCCCGCGTGGGTCGACCGCACGCTCCTGGAGAGCGCGATCCTGAACCTCGTCATCAACGCCCGCGACGCGATGCCGGGCGGCGGGCGCCTCACGGTCGCGACCGGCTGCCGGCCCGCGCGTCCCGGCGAGGACGACTTCGTCCCCGGCGCGCCCGTGGTGTTCGTGACCGTGGCGGACGAGGGCTGCGGCATGGACGCCGCCGTCATCGAGCGCGCCTTCGAGCCGTTCTTCACCACGAAGGGGATCGGAGAGGGTTCGGGCCTCGGCCTCTCGATGGTCTACGGCTTCGCCAAGCAGTCGGGCGGAGCCGTCCGGATCGCAAGCGAGGTCGGCCGCGGCACGAGCGTCAGCATCCTCCTGCAGGCCGCCGGCCGCGAGACGCCCGAGGGCGAGGGCGCGGACGAGACCCGATGGATGGCGCAGCCCTCTCCCGCGATCGCGATGTGATCGGCCCGTCACAGGACCGGCGACCGAGCCTACGCCCCACGAGCAGGGCTCCGTCCGTGATCCGCAGCCCCGCCGCGACGGCCGGGATCATGCGGAAGGGGCGGGCTCCGCCTCGGACGGCTCGACCGTTCAGGAATGGGTGATCTCGGCGACCTGGCCGAGCATGATCGAGGCCGAGCAGTACTTCTCCTTGGAGAGCCCGATCGCGCGCTCGACCTTCTCGGGCGAGAGCCCGCGGCCCTTGAGGGTGTATGTCAGGTGGATCGTCGTGAACACCTTCGGGTCGACCGGCGCCCGCTCGGCCTCGACCTCGACGACGCAGTCGGAGACGGGCTGGCGCCCGCGCTGGAGGATCAGCACCACGTCGAAGGCCGTGCAGCCCGCGAGCCCCAGCAGCATGAGCTCCATGGGGCGGATGCCGAGGTTGCGGCCGCCGTTCTCCGGCGCGCCGTCGAGGACGATGGCGTGGCCGCTGCCGGACTCGCCCGTGAAGGTCATGCCCTCCACCCACTTCACCCGCGCCTTCATGCCGATCCTCCGTGCCGGGTCCGCTGATAGCGAGGGGCCGTCGGTGGGGCAAGGCGGGGATTCTCACGGAGGAACGGCGCGCGCTCACCGCGGCAGGGCGGTTCCGAGGCCGGCGGCACGGGCCTTGGCGAGCGCGAGATGCGCCAGCGCCAGATCGGCGATCGCGACGCCGCGGAAGGCGAACAGCGCCCGTCGCTCCGCCGCGGGCGGAGGCGGCGTGCGCGCGAGGTCCGCGAGGTCGTGCCGGAACGGCGCCGCCGCGACGGGCCGCCCGTCGGCGTCGAGGGGCGCGGGCGTCTGGGCGAGGCTGTCGGTGACGCGGAGGTCGAAGGCCGCGAGCGATTCGGGATGCCAGCTCCGCCCGGCATCGACCGCGCAGGCGAGGGCGGCGGGCTTCATGCGGGCGGCGTCGAGGACGGGGCGAAGGCCCGGCGCGGCCGGGACCGTGGTGATCACGATGTCGCTGCGGGCGAGCAGCGCGTCCGGATCGTCCAGTGCCTCGGCGGCGAGGCCGCGCGCCGCGGCGGCTTGCGCGAGCCGCTGCGCCGAGGCGCGGCTGCGGCTGACGGCGAGCGCGGCCGTGAGGCCGGGATGAAGATCGAGGAAGGCGTCGAGATGCGCCTGCGCCTGGCGCCCGCAGCCCACGAAGCCGATCGTGCGCGGCTGCGGCGGCGAGAGGTAGGAGGCGGCCGCCGCCGAGAGCGCGGCGGTGCGGAGAAGCGTGATCTCGTCGCCGTCGAGCACCGCGAGCGGCGCGCCGCTCGCGACATCGCCGACGCAGATCAGCGCGTTGACGCCGGGATGCAGGCTGTCCGGCAGGACGGGCGCCATCGCGACCCATTTGACGGTGGCGATGCCTTGCGCGGCGGAGGCCGCCACCATGGCCTGGAAGCCGTGGCCGGGCCCGAGTTCCAGGGTGCTTTTCGGCAGGCTCCGGTTGCGTCCCGCGGCATGGTCGCGGAACGCCTGCAGCACGGCCTCGCGCGCCTCGCGGGGCGCGATGGCGAGCGCCCGGACGTCGGCGCGGGACAGGTAGAGGAGGCTCGCGCTCATCGGGGCCGCCTCCCCACGCCCGGTCCCGGCTCAGGAGGCCGCGGTCACGCGGCCGCCTGCCGGTTCGCGGCGAGTTGCGCGTCCACGAGCGCGACGGTCTCGTCGACCGTGGCGTTGCGCAGGCCCTTCTGGGCGGCGATGAGCTGGACGAGCCGGTCGACGCGCTCGATGTTGCGCGCGCCCGCGAACAGGGCCCGAGCCGCCGAGGACGGCCGGGCGAGCCCCCGCGCCGCGTTGGCGTATTTCTCGAACGGGACGAGATCCCCGGGCGCGGCGCCGAGCCCGATGCAGAGCTCGCGCACCCATTCGTACACCGCCTGCGACTGCGCCGGGTCGGTGTGGACCGCCTCGGCGATCGAGCGCGGCCCCTGCGGCGTGACGCAGCGATAGTTCCCGGTGAGCAGCATCGCCCATTTGGCGAGCGGGACGAAGACGCTGTCGTGCACTTTCAGCTTCACGGGAAGCTCGAGCTCCCGCCCGCCGTCGCGGAAGCGGACGGCCTCCACGTCGGCCTGCAGCCGGCGCAGCATGGCGGTGTGGGCGTCCGAGACGAAGCGGGCCGACTTGAAGTTCGTCGGCAGCGTCACCTGGAGCACGTTCGCGGGCTCGTCCGGCGGGCGGAAGGCCTGCGGGTCCGGGCTGCACAGGGTCATGAGGTCGGGGTCGATGCTCTGCCACACGCTCGGGTCCGTGTAGGCCCCGGTGAGCCCCTCGGCGGAGACGCCCGGCAGCCGCTTCAGGTAGGTGAGCGGCGGCATGTTCATGATCGACATGATCGGCACGCCCGCCTTGCCGCAGGCGTCGAGAAGCTCGCGCACCCCGGCCGAGCCGTATTGCGGCTCCTGCATGGCGAGCACGACGAGGTCGTAGGCCTTCGGATCGACCCCGCCGGTGCCGCCGGCGGAGAGCTTGCCGGGCCCGTTCCGGGTGTCGAGCTCCACCGCGCCGCCGCCGCTCACCGGCATGCGCACCCGCGCGCCGCTGCGGTTGATCTCCTCGGCCTCGGCGGGCAGGCAGATGAGGTGCGTGTTGTGGCCCGCCAGCACGAGCTTGGTGGCGAGCAGGGAGCCGTAGGAGGCCCCGAGAATCAGGATGTTGTAGGCCGTCATGGCGTCTCCTCCCGTGCCCGTGGTCCGGGCTGTCTTATCGACGTGTTCCGCGCCCGCGAACCGGGCGCCATGCCGTGCGCTTTCGCGCCCGCCATTCCCGCATCATGCGACCGCGCGTCGCCGGCTCGCGACGAGGGCGACGAGCGGATAGAGGACGAGGGCGGCGGTGACGATCAGGAGCACGGCGGCGATCGGCCGGGTGACGAAGATCGACGCGCTGCCGTGCGAGAGCCCGAGCGACTGGCGGAGCGAGTTCTCGAAGATCGGGCCGAGCACGAGGCCGAGCACGAGCGGCGCGGCCGGCCAGTCGTAGCGCCGCATCGCGAAGCCGAGCACGCCGAGGCCGACCAGCAGCCATACGTCCTCGACGGAGTTCGCCTGCGAATAGACGCCCGCGATGCACAAGGCGAGGATCGGCGGGTAGAGCCAGCGGTAGGGCACCTTGAGGAGCTGTGCGAAGAGGCCCGCGAGCGGCAGGTTCATGATCAGGAGGATCACGTTGCCGATGTACATGCTGGCGATGACGGTCCAGACGAGCGCGGCGTTCTTCTCGAACAGCTCCGGCCCGGGGCGGATGCCGAACATCACGAGCGCGCCCAGGATGATCGCCGTCGTGCCCGAGCCCGGCACGCCGAGCGCCAGCATGGGCACCATGGCGCCCGAGGCGGCGGCGTTGTTGGAGGCCTCCGGGCCGGCGACGCCCTCGATCGCGCCGGAGCCGAACCGGGACGGGTCCTTGGCGACCTTCTTTTCGACCACGTAGGCCACGAAGGACGCGATGGTCGCGCCGGTGGCGGGCAGGACGCCGATCAGGAAGCCGATGCCGGTGCCGCGCAGGATCGGCATGCGGCTCGCCCGCCAGTCCTCGCGCGTCGGCAGGAGGTTGCGCACCTCGGTGATGGGCCGCAGGGCCGCCATGGTGCAGCTCGAGAGCACCTCGGCGACGCCGAACAGGGCCACGGTCACGACGATGAACTCGATGCCGTCGAGGAGCCAGACCTGGCCGAAATCGAAGCGCGCCACGCCGGTCTGCTGGTCGATCCCGACCGTGCTGACGAGGAGGCCCGCGACGCCCGCGGCGAGCCCCTTGAGGAGCGAGCCGCCGACCGCCGCGAGCGCGGTGAGGCCGAGCACCACGAGCGCGAAATATTCCGGCGGGCCGAAGGAGAGCGCCGCGCGGGCGAGCGGCGGCGCGAGCAGCGTGAGGCCGAGCGTCGCGGCCGTGCCTGCGATGAAGGAGCCGATCGCCGAGATGCCGAGCGCGGCGCCGGCGCGCCCCTGCAGCGCCATCTGGTAGCCGTCCACGGACGTCATCACGGACGAGGCCTCGCCCGGAACGCTGACGAGGATCGAGGTCAGCGTGCCGCCGTACTGGGCGCCGTAATAGATGCCCGCGAACAGGATGATCGCCGAGGTCGCGTCCGTCCCGAAGGTGAGCGGCAGCAGGAGCGCGATCGCCGAGGCCGGACCGATCCCGGGCAGCGCGCCGACGAGCTGGCCCACGAACACGCCCGCGAAGCACATGAGGAGGTTCCAGGGCGTCAGCGCCCCGGCGAAGCCGGACCCGAGTTCGAGGAGCGACGACATGGCTCAAAACCCCCACGGGCCGGCCGGCAGGGGCACCCCGAGCCAGGTTCTGAAAATGACGTAGAGCGCGCCCGCGGTCGCGGCCGACACCGCCGTCGCGACCACGACGGGGAGGCGCTCCACCACCGCGTAGAGGAAGAGCAGCAGGGCGAACACCGCGGCCACGAAGCCCAGCGGCTCCAGGGCCGCGGCCGCAGCGACCAGCGCGCCGGTCACGACGAGCGGCTTGCGCACGGGCTCGCCCGCGAGCGGCGCCTCGCCCCGGCCCGTGAGGACCGGGACGAGGATGACGCCCGCCGAGAGCAGGGCGAGCAGCGCGCCGTAGACCAGCGGCAGGAAGCCCGATCCCGGCGCGAAGCCGTCCCACAGCGGCATCGGGGCCGCCGTGAGCACCCAGAACAGCCCGGTTCCGCCGAAGGCGGCGGCAAGCAGGACCTCGCCGACGGAGGGACGGTAGGGCATCGGTCAGGCCGGCTTGCCGAGGAGATCGCGGTAGAGGCGTTCCTGATCGGCGATGAACTTCGCGAAGGCGTCGCCCTGGATCAGGGCTTCGGCGGCGGCGTTGTCCTTCAGGTACTTCTTGAAGGCCGGGGTCGCGACCACCTTGGCGACGATGCCCTCCCAGTACTTGGCGGCCTCGTCCGGCGCGCCCTTCGGCATGGCGACGCCGCGCCACATCTGGAACGGGGGCGTGACGATCCCCTGCTCCTTCATGGTCGGCACGTCGGGCAGGACCTCGAAGCGGGTGTCGCGGAAGACGCCGAGCGCGCGCACGGCCTTCGATTCGAGGTGGCCCATGAACTCGAGCGGGTTGCCGAGGCAGGCCTGGACGTGCCCGCCGAGGAGCTGGGTCAGGGCCTCGCCGCCGCTGTTGAAGTTGATGACGTTGTACTCGACGCCCGTGGCCTTGGAGAGGACCGCGATGGCCATCACGTCCGTGGTGCCGCCGGTCGCGAAGGCGACGCTCTTCGGGGGCTTCGACTTGGCATTCGCCACGAATTCCGGCGCCGTCTTCCACGGCGCGTCGCCGCGCACGAACAGGAGGAAGTCGTCGAGCATCACGTTGGCGACCGGGCGGATCTCGGACAAGGTCTTGGCGGCCGGGTTGAGGATCGGCGTGATCTGCGTGGTGCCGTTCACGAGCACGATCGTGTGGGGATCGGCGCGCCGGCTCGCGCTCATGTAGCCGATGCCCGCCGCGCCGCCGCCGCCGGGGCGGTTGTTGAGCACCACGGGCGTGGGCACGAGCTTCTCGTCGATCATGATCTTGTGGATGATCCGCGCCAGGAGATCGGCGCCGCCGCCGACCGCGAACGGGATCACGAAGTCGACTTCCTTGGTGGGCTTCCATTCGCTCTGCGCGAAGGCGGGCCGCGAAGCGGCCGCCAGCGGCAGGAGCGACGCGCCGATCGCGAAGTCACGTCTCGAAATGCTCATGGTTTCCTCCGTCGTTTCGCTTGTTGCCCGGAGCCTGTGGGTCGCTCCGTTGTGAACCGGTTGCGCGGGCCCGCGGCCGGAGGGAGGGTGCCCCCTCACGCATGGCGGAAGCCCGCGAGCAGGTAGGATTCGTTGCCGACTTCCGTGACCGTGGAGACGATCGCGCCGGAGGCGAGATCGAGGAACCAGACCAGGCTGCTGCGCGGGCCGGTCTTGGCGCCGCCGACGATCGCGGCGTGGCGCCCGTCCGGCGTGATCACGATGCCCCGCGGCCGGGCGGGGCCGCCGTTGGGCGTTTCCGGCCTGAGGCGCAGCACCTCCGCGGGGCGGCCCGCGAGCGCGGCCTCGACCTCGACGAGCGAGACCGTGTTGGAGCGAAAGCAGCTCGCGATCACGTGCCGCCCGTCGGGCGTGAAGGCGACCGCGAAGGGGCGGGTCTCCTCGTTCGCGTCGTCGCTGCCGATCCGCACCCGCGCGACCTCCGCGCGGGCGGGATCCGTAGCGGCGCGGTCCACGTCGACGAGCGAGATCGTCCGTCCCTCCCGGCGCTCGCGCATGCTCTCGCGCGCCGTGACCGCGACGAGCCGCCCGTCGGGGCTCAGCGCCATCGCGAAGGGACCGGCCTCCACCGGGACGCGCCCGATCTCGGCGTCCGGAGCGCCCGCAAGCGCGCCGGCAAGGTCGAGCACGGCGACGTCGTCGGTGCCGCCGTTGCCCGTGAAGATCAGGCCGCCGCGGCGGGGGCTGACCACGATGCCGTTGGGATTGGGGTAGCGGCCGTAGCTCGGATGCGGGCTGTCCTCCGGGCTCGGCCCCGCGGCTTCGTGGCCATGCGTTTCCCTCAAGGGGATCTGGCGCAGGACCGTCCGGGTCGCGAGGTCGATCGCGGTGACCTCGGCGCCGCCGTCCTCGCTGCCCGCGGCCTCCGCGACGCTCACGAACAGGGTGCCGCCGTCCGGCGTGATCGCGCAGCCGACCGGCCCCTCGCGCCCGGTCGCGATGAAGCCCTCGACCGCTCCGAGGGTGCCGTCATGGACGGCGTCCCGCGCCCGGGCCAGGTCCACGACCGTGACGAGGCCGGGATGGCCGTGCTGGTAGGCGCCCGCGGCCTCAGGACTCGTCGGCCCGGAATGATTGACCACGTAGGCGGTGCGGCCCTGCGGGTCGACCGCGACCGAGACGGGCTGGCCGCTCGCCTTGACGGCCGGGCCGCCGGGGACGGGAACGATGTCGGGCGTAACGCGGGGACGGGACAAGATGGCCCGGGGCGTGCGGTCGTTCGCCGGATCGAGGGCCGCCGCCACGTCGATGATCGCGACGTTGTCGTCCCAGCGTCCGCTGACGATGAGAGAGCCCCGGTCCGGCATCGATCGTATCCTCCCGGAGGGTGGCACCCTCCTCTCCTGAACGGGCCGCCGTCGTCGGGGCCATTGACGTTCGGGCGGAGCAAATCACATTATGTATTCAGAATGCAATAGCCCTGTTGGGATGCTTCGGCACCGCCCGCACAACCAGCGCCTGCCTGGAACGGGACGCGTCGCCGGCGCCGGCCCGGCGGCGAACCCGGGTTTTCAGGTCGTGTCCGACCGTTACGCGAAAGAGGCCATGAGTCGCATTGAACCGCTCGGCATCAGCCGCCGCTACCTTCACGACGAGGTGGCGGAGCGCCTGCGGGCGCTGATCCGCGAGGGCGAGCTCGAGCCTCGCGCCCGCGTCAACGAGCTCGAGCTCGCCGAGCGCTTCGGCATCTCGCGCACG
>DATAGO010000043.1:0-9585 GCA_036263675.1 Microvirga sp.
CCCGGATGTGAGCTCTAAAACGCATCGAGCAGTCGATGTCTCTCTCACGCTCCACACGACAACGCCAAAGCGTCGCCGCACAGAGCCGCAAGGACACCGCCGCCTGCGCTTCTCTCTCTCAGTCTCAACTTGTCAAAGAGCGGTGCACTCAACGAAGAGTGCCGGGATCCGCCAGGGCAGCGCCTTTCGGCTCCTGCAGATCCCGGGGTCCCGTCAGGAGCGCCGCCTCGGCGTCGCCCCGTCGATGAACCCTATTTAGCCCGGTCCCTTCCCGGTGTCAACATCGATCTCAAGATTTTTCAAGAAAGTTTCGGCTCGTTTGAGCAAAACTTCTCGAAAGACAAAGCAATGCCGTTCGCAGAAAACGCATGTTTTCTGCGGGATGCTTTGTGTCGACCGGCTTCTGCTGTCGACAACCTTCGCGATGTCACAGAGGAGCCGGCGAGGTCCGTCGACGGATGTCGAGAGCTCGGGCTCATGCAGGGATCCAGCATCGGGCGGCGAACCTCGTCGAGAGGCTCATCCCCCGAAGGCGCCGCATCGCCCCCGAGGCGGTGAGGCCTTGAGTGCGCGAGAGGTCGCCGGGGCTGGAAAACGGCGCTCGCAGGAAGTCCGCAGGCGCCGGAGGCGGGCTTCATAATCGATTCCTCACGCGATGCAAGCGGAATCGACTGAAACCTCCGGGAGCCGTGCTGCCGGCCCGCGAAGGATAAAGCCCGGGCGCCCCGCAGGGCGGGGCGCTCCTGATCTGAAATGGGGGCTGGCGCCGCTTCCCGCAAGGCCGCGGCCGTGGATGAATCCCTTGTGCCCAGCGGCAAAGTGCGCGCTCTGCGCCGATTATCGATATTTTGCCGAAACCGGCCCTGTGTTACGCATCAGGCGTAGGAACGAGAGGCGACCCGCTCCGGGCGCGAGACCCAGGCGAAGCAGCTTCCGGGGCGGGCGAGGGCCATGAACGAGCACAACATCAGGGCCACAACCGCGACGGTCGTCTACGAGCGCATCCGCGACGACATCCTCTCCGGGGACCTAGCGCCGGAGCTGAAGCTCAAGGTGGAGTTCGTCTGCGACCGCTACGGCGCCGGCGCGAGCCCGGTCCGGGAGGCCCTGAACCGCCTGTCCCAGGACGGGCTCGTGGAGCGGCGCGACCAGCGCGGCTTCTACGTCGCCCCCGTGAGCCTGGAAAAGTTCGCCGAGCTCGTGAAGACGCGCTGCTGGCTCGAGGCGATCGCGCTGCGCGAGTCGATCGCGCAGCGCACCGTCGAATGGGAGGAGCGGCTCGTGCTCGCCTTCCACCGGCTCTCGCGCACGAGGCGCTCCCTCGACGAGGCCATGTATCTCGTCAACCCGGCCTGGGAGGAGCGCCACCGCGACTTCCACCACGCGCTGATCGCCAATTGCGGCTCGTCCTGGCTCCTCGGCTTCTGCCACGACATGGGCGACCAGGCCGAGCGCTACCGCAAGCTCGCGGCCGCGCGGGTCTATCCGCAGCGCCAGGGCCCGGACGAGCACCACGCCATCCTCGACGCGGCCATCGAGGGCGACGCCGACGCGGCGGTCGCGCTCCTCGACGCCCATTACCGAAAGACCCAGCGGATCATCGAGGAGGCGTTCCGCAGCCGGGCGGACGAGAGCCCGGCACGGTAACGGCCGCGGGCAGGCGCTCCGCGGGAGACCGATGCGCACATAAAAAAGGGCGCGCCGGAGCGCGCCCTCCCCGAACCGGCCGCGGAGGGGGTCAGGCGACCCGGACGGTGATCTCGCCGACGCCCTCGACCCGGCCGCGCATCACGTCGCCGCGCTTGACCGCGCCGACGCCCGCGGGCGTGCCCGACATGATGAGGTCGCCGGGCGCCAGGGTGAAGTAATCCGAGAGGTAGGAAATCATCTCGGGGATCTTCCAGATCATCTGGTTGATGTCGCCCTTCTGCCGGGTCTCGCCGTTGACCTCGAGGATCACGGCGCCTTGCGTGAGCGGGCCGACCTTCCCGGCCGGGACGATCGGGCCGCAGGGCGCGGAATGCTCGAAGGCCTTGCCGATCTCCCACGGGCGGCCGAGCTTCTTGGCCTCGCCCTGCAGGTCGCGTCGGGTCATGTCGAGGCCGACCGCGTAGCCGTAGACGAGGTCCATCGCCTTCTCGACCGGGACGTTGGTGCCGCCACCTTTCAGCGCCACCACGAGCTCGAGCTCGAAATGCACGTCCTCGCTCTTCGGCGGGTAGGGGAAGGGCTGGTCCGCGGGGAGCAGGTTGTCGGGGTTCTTCTGGAAGAAGAAGGGCGGCTCCTTGTTGGGATCGTGGCCCATCTCGATCGCGTGCTCGGCGTAGTTGCGGCCGATGCAGTAGATCCGGCGCACCGGGAAGGTGTCGCCGGTGCCCTCGACGGTGAGCGAGGGGACGGGGGGAGGAGAGATCACGTAGCCCAAGGTCGGTTCCTTTTCATGCGGGGTTACAAGAGGAGAAACAGGACGTGTCGTCGAAGCGGCCGGCCCGGGCCCGGCTCCCGGAGGAGGCGAAGCGGCGGGCCGGCCCGCGCTCAGCTCCGGGAGGAGGCGAAGTGGTCGACCCGCCGCTCGATCGCGCCGAAGGCCAGGTCGATCAGGAAGGCGAGCGCGAAGAGCACGATGAGGAGCGCCCACATGTGCTCCATGAGGAAGTTCGAGGAATAGATCTCGAACAGGCGCCCGAAGCCCACCACCGAGACGAGGAGCTGGCCGATGATCACGCCCTTGACGGCGCGGAGCAAGCCCAGGCGGATGCCGGTGAGGATCTCGGGCAGCGCCGACCAGACGTAGATCTTCGCGAAGGCCTGTCTCGGCGACGCGCCGTAGACCCGCGCCATCTCGACCAGCGAGGGCGAGATGGCGTGCGCGCCCGCGCGGGCGTCGAGGATGATGATCCAGATCGCGAACAGCACCACGGTGAGGATGATCGTGGTCTCGCCGAAGCCGAACACCGCCATGATGACCGGCACGATCGCGGAGAGCGGCGCGCTGATGAAGGTGTTGACCCAGGGCAGGAGCATGCGGTCGAGGATCACCGAGCGGCCCATCAGGATGCCGAGCGGCACGCCGACCACGATCGCGATGGCGCTGCCCCACAGGAACGTCCGCATGGTGATCGCCATGGCGTCCCAGAAGGACTCGTTCGCGGCGATCTCGGCGAGCTTCTCCAGCGTCGTCGAGAGCGGCGGGATCAGGATCGTGAGGCCGAGCCGGCCGACGATCTCCCACAGCACCGCCCAGATCACGAGCGACGCCATGGCGGGGATGCGGTAGCCTTTGAACTCCATGGGGACCTTCGCGACGTCGGGGCAGGTGTATCGGCTTCGGGAAAGGCGAGGCTCGGTCCAGACGGAGCTCGCGGATCGGCTCAGTCGAGATAGTGCTTGAGGGTCTGCCAGATGCCCTCGACCGCATCGAGATAGGTCGGGTGGCGGCGGATCTGCTCGGGGTCGGATTCGCGCGGCAGGTCGACGTCGATGATCTCGGAGACCCGGCTCGGACGGCGCGAGAGCAGCACGATGCGGTTCGAGACGTAGACGGCCTCCTCGATCGAGTGGGTCACGAACAGGAAGGTCTTGCGCTCGGTGGCGACGAGGCGCAGCAGGTCCTCCTGGAACTGGCGCCGCGTCTGCTCGTCCACGGCCGAGAACGGCTCGTCCATCATGACGATGTCGGCGTTGACCGCGAGCGCGCGGGCGAGGCCCACGCGCTGGCGCATGCCGCCGGAGAGCTCGTGCGGGTACTTGCGCTCGAAACCTTTCAGGCCGACCGAGGCGATGTACTTCTCGGCCACGGCCTCGCGCTCGGAGCGGGCGACGCCGCGCAGCTCGAGCCCGAAGGCGGCGTTGCGGATCACGGTCGCCCACGGCATCAGGGCGAAGTCCTGGAACACGAAGGAGCGCTCCGGGCCCGGGGCCGTGACGCGCCGGCCGCGCACCAGCACCTCGCCGGCGGTCGGCTGGAGCAGGCCCGCGATGATCTTCAGGAGCGTGGTCTTGCCGCAGCCCGAGGGGCCGAGGAGCGAGGTCAGCTCGCCCTCGGGGAAGGAGAGCGAGATGTTGTTGAGCGCCTCGACGCCGCCGGGATAGATCTTCGAGATGTTGCGGACCTCGACGATCGGGGCCGCGGGCACGGGCGCGGCGGCCGGGGTCGGGGCGTGGATGGCTGTGACGGTCATGGGCGTTCCGCTCTGATGGTGAGGTCGGCCGGGGCGCTACTTGGAGGCCCGCTTCTCGGGGCGCAGGAAGCGCTGCTCGACCCAGCCGAGGAACTCGATGAACAGCACCGAGACCACGATCACGGCCGCGATGGCGGCGTACATCTTCGGGTAGTCGGCGGTCGACTGGTTGTAGGTGATGATGTCGCCGATGCCGGTCGGGGTGACGAGGAGCTCGGCCAGCACCGCGCCCACGAACCCCGCGGCCGTGCCGAGGCGCAGGCCTGCGAAGATCACCGGGGTCGCGGAGGGCAGGATGATCTTGCCGATGCGCTGCGCCGAGGTCGCGCCGAAGCTCGTGCTCATCTCGACGAGCGAGCTCGGCGTGTGGCGCACGGCCTTGAACGAGTTCAGCACGATCACGGGCATCGCCATGATGCAGACCACGAACACCTTGGTGAGGTTGCCGATCCCGTAGGCGAGCACGAGGAGCGGCACCAGCGCCGCGAGCGGCGCCGCCTGCATGACGATGAAGACCGGGACCCCGAACCACTCGGCCTTCTCGCTCAGGCCCATGAGGACGCCGAGGCCCACGCCGATCAGCGCGGAGAGCGTGATGCCGATCGCGAGCGGCGTCAGGGTGACCGCGAAGGCGGCGAGGAGCGAGCCGTCGAGGATCATGCCGACGAGCGCCGCGAAGGTCTCCGAGAAGGCCGGGAAGGACGGGCTGATCGGCAGGCGGCCGGCATATTCCCACGCCGCGAGCGCGATCGCGAAGGAGAGGAAGCGCAAGGTGAGCGGGTGCTGCAGGCCGTCCCGCAGCGACCGGCCGGAGCCCGGGCCCGCGGGGCGGGCGGCGGCCGGGCGAACCCCTTCGGCGATGAGGGCCATCAAGGTACCTTCCGTGCGAACGAACGAAGCGCCGGCGGCTCGTGAGGCGAGCCGCCGGCGCGGGGCGCCTTAGCTGCCGATCTTCTTGCGGGCCTTCTCGAGCGGGCCGAAGGTCCAGAAGTCCTCGACCTTGAGCTCGGCGGGCGAGCCGGTCATCTGGCCGGCCTGGGTGTAGAAGACGAAGTCCGCCTTCACGGCCTCCGGCGTGCCGCCGCTCTTGTCGAAGACGCCGTTCTCGATCGCCTCCTTGTAGAACTTGGACACGTCGGCGAGGAGCTCCTTGGGCAGGTCCTTGAGGAGGCCGCGCTTCACGCGCTCCTGCTCGACGATCTCCGGGTTCTTGGCCATCTCCTGCCAGAGCTTGGCGAATTCCTCGACGATGATGTCGACCTTGTCGGCGTTCTTCTCGATCCAGTCGGTGCGCGAGAACAGGATCTCGTCGCTCGCCTTCTCGTCGAGGCCCGGCAGCACGTGGAAGCGGTCGCCGCCCTTGGCGAGGAGCAGGTTCTTGTTCGGCAGGTCGACGATCGTGGCCTTGATCTGGCCGTTCAGCATGGCGACGACGCGGTTCTCGGAGCCCGGCACGTAGTTGCGCTGGCCGAACTTGATGCCGTTCTTCTCGGCCAGGATGTTGCCGATCGCCTCGGTGCCGGTGCCGCGGGCGTGGAAGGTCATGGGCTGGCCGTCGAGGTCCTTCCAGGTCTTGTAGGACTTGTCGGCGACCGCGAAGAACACGAGGCGCGTCACCTGGAACAGGCCGCGCAAGGGGGCCTTCGACTTCTGGGCCACCGAATAGGGCGTGCCGATGCCGAGATCCGCCTGGCCGTTCACCACCGCCTGGATCGCGAGGTCCTCCTTGGCGAAGGAGGTGAGGGTGTAGTCGACGCCGCGCTCCTTCGCGCGCTCGAGCGCGATGATGTACGAGACGGTCTCGACCGAGATCGTGTCGCCGAGCGCCACCTGCACCTTGGCGCCCTGCGCCGCGGCGGGCGCAACGGCGGCCGCGGCCGCCACCACGGCCCCGACGGCCGCGCCCATGAGGGTCTTCAACATTGTCATGGCCCGTGTCCTCGCTTGTCGTTTCCTCGTCGCCGGCCGGCGCGTTCGCACGCGCTCTGTCCCGGTGGCCGCAGAATAAATCTTTTGGGGCGGCTGTAAACGTTTTTATCGATAAAATTCAGCTTGGCGGCACGCAAGCGACGCTGCGGCAGGCGCTTCCCGGGCTCCGCATCGGCGCCTCCGGCCCCGCATGAGCGCGGCAATGGGCGGGGCGCATCGCTGGCCCGGCTAGGCTCTGAACAAGCGCGGCAATGGGCGGGGCGCATCGCTGGCCCGGCTCCAGGCCCGTCGCCCGGCGGAATCCGATCCGCTAGGGTGCGCCGCGGGCGCCGTCGCGAAGGCGCGACCGGCCGGCGCGGGGAGGGGACAGGCATGCGGATCGGGATCATGGGGTCGGGCGGGTTGGGCGGCTATTTCGGCGCGCTCCTCGCCCGCGGCGGCGCGGACGTGACCTTCGTCGCCCGCGGCGCGCATCTCGCCGCCATGCAGAGCGCGGGCCTCGCGATCGAGGGGCCGGACCCGCTGCGCCTGCCCGCCGTGCGCGCGGTCGAGGATCCGGCGCAGGCCGGGCGCCAGGACCTCGTGATGTTCGGGGTCAAGCTGTGGGACACGGCCGCCGCGGCCGCGCTCATCCGGCCGATGGTCGGCCCCGACACCACCGTGATCTCGTTCCAGAACGGGGTCCTCAAGGACGAGGACATGCGCGCCGCCTTCGGGCCCGAGCGGATCATGGGCGGCGTCGCCTATGTGGCGACCACGATCGACCGCCCGGGCGTGATCCGCCAGACCGGCCCGCTGCAGCGCCTGATCTTCGGCGAGTTCGACGGCGCGCGCTCCCCCCGCGCGCAAGCCTTCCTCGACGCCTGCCTCAAGGGCGGCATCAAGGCGGAGATCAGCGCCGACATCCGGCGCGACATCTGGCAGAAATTCGTCTTCCTGGTCGGGCTCTCGGGGACGACCACGTCCATTCGCTCCCGCATCGGCCCGATCCGCTCGAACCCGCAGACCCGCGCCTTCCTGCGCGACGTGATGGCCGAGGTGGTCGCGGTCGGCCGCGCGCAGGGCGTCAATCTCGAGGCCGACTACGCCGACCAGCGTCTCGCCTTCGCGGACACGGTCGCCCCCGACATGACCTCCTCGATGCACCACGACCTCGAGCGCGGCAACCGGCTCGAAGCGCCCTGGCTCGCGGGCGCGGTCGTGCGGCTCGGGCGCGAGGCCGGGGTGCCGACGCCGCTCAACCGCGCAATCTTCGACATCCTGGCGCTGCACGCGGACGGCCGCGGCGGCTGAGCCGGCGCCGACGCGACGGCGCTGCACGCCGCCCCACAACGAAAGCGGCGGAGCCCTCGCGGACTCCGCCGATGAAGGTGCGTGTTCCGCGGAGCGGCCCGGCCGCCCCGCGGGACCGAAAGCCGTCAGCCCTTCACGAGCGGGCAGTTGCCCTCGTTGAGGGGCCGGAAGGCCTGCTCGGTCGGGATCGTCGAGACGAGCTTGTAGAGGTCCCACTCGCCCTTCGACTCGGAGGGCTTCTTGACCTCGAACAGGTACATGGGGTGGAGCTTGCGGCCGTCGGCGCGGATCTGGCCCTTGCCGAAGAGCGGGTCGTCGGTGGGCATCTCCTTCATCTTGGCCATCACCTTGGCGCTGTCCTTGTCCTTCAGGGCCTCGACGGCCTTGAGGTAGTGCAGCGTGCCGGCATAGACGCCCGCATGGACCATGGTGGGCATCTTGCCGCCGTTGCGCTCCGCGAAACGCTTCGAGAAGGCGCGGGTCTCGTCGTTGAGGTCCCAGTAGAAGGATTCGCTCAGCACCAGCCCCTGCGCGGTCTGCAGGCCCAGCGCCTTGATGTCGGCGACGAAGATCAGGAGGCCGGCGAGGCTCTGGCCGCCGCTCACGATGCCGAAATCGGCCGCCGCCTTGATGGCGTTGATGGTGTCGCCGCCCGCATTCGCGAGCCCGATCACCTTCGCCTTCGAGGATTGCGCCGAGAGCAGGAACGACGAGAAGTCCGTCGCCGAGAGCGGATGGCGCGTGGAGCCCAGCACCTTGCCGCCCGACTTCGTGACCACCGCCGAGGTGTCGCGCTCGAGCGCATGGCCGAAGGCGTAGTCGGCGGTGAGGAAGTACCAGGAATCGCCGCCGCGCTTCACCATCGCGGAGCCGGTGCCGTTGGCGAGCGCCCAGGTGTCGTAGGTCCAGTGGATCGTGTTGGGCGAGCAGGCCGTGCCGGTGAGATCCGAGCTGCCGCCGCCGGAATTGATGTGGATCTTGTTCTTCTCGCGCGTCAGCGTGCTGATCGCGAGCGCCACCGAGGAGGTCGGCACGTCGAGGATCACGTCGACGCCGTCCTGGTCGTACCAGCGGCGCGCGATGGTGGCGCCGACGTCCGGCTTGTTCTGGTGGTCGCCCGAGATGACCTCGGCCTTGATGCCCTTGTCGGCCGCCTTGAAGTCCTCGATCGCCATGCGGGTCGCGATCACGGAGCCCTCGCCGGTGATGTCGGCGTAGAGGCCCGAACGGTCGTTCAGGACGCCGAACTTCACCGAGAGCTGCTGGCTCAGGGCGGGGCTTGCCAGGCACAGGGTCCCGAGCGCCGCCGCGAGCGTCGTTTTCATCCTCATCCGTCTTCCTCCCAATCCGTCTGTTCCGACGTGGTTCGGTCCGACGCGCATCGTGCTGCGCGCGTCTCGGGACCGTCAAGCGAGGCTAGAGGAAGACCGGCGCCGACACCAT
Organism: Microvirga sp.; assembly: GCA_036263675.1. GTDB lineage: Bacteria > Pseudomonadota > Alphaproteobacteria > Rhizobiales > Beijerinckiaceae > Microvirga. Next base: position 8,847 of record DATAGO010000043.1, read on the forward strand.
AGGGGTCCGGGCCCGGCCTCTGCACAACTTCGCGTCAACGGACAGGAGCGGCGCAGCGGGTTGTCCGGGAGGCGGCCGGGACGCAGCGGACCGGGAGGCCGTCCGCGTCTCGGGTGAGCCGAAAGGCCTTCCGTGTCGCGGGATGCCGTGCGCGTTTCAGGACGGCCGGAAGGCCGAGGCCGTGCGGGTGAAGCGGGTCGGCGCGAGATCGGCCGCGAGCGGCGCCTCGCCGAAGCGCGCCGCGGCGCCGAACGGCACCGGCGCGAACACGGACGGCATGGCGTCGAGCGGCCTCACCTCGGGCCCCGCGGCCGCGACCGCGGGCGGCGCCTCGGGCGCCCGCAGGGGCTTCGCCGCGGCGAGCACGACCTCGCGTCCGGCGGCGGCGAGCGCCTCGGGCCGGCTCACCTCGCCGAGGTCGGCGCCCTTGCGCAGGAGCGCCGCGAAATGCGGGTGCTGGCCGCCGTCCGCATAGGTCGTGCGGACCGCCGGGCGGCCCTCGTCCAGCGCGACGAAGCCGTGGTCCTCCTCCTGGGCGCGGTAGTGGGCGACGGCCGTCTCCCTGGCGGGATCGGGATGAGGCAGGAAGGCGTATCGTCCGGCCCTGACGGTGACGAGGGGCTCCTCGCCCGTGGCCTCGAAGCGGTCGGAGCCCTCCTTGAGCTGGCGCCAGAAGCCGATGTTCGGGTCGAGCCGGTGGCGCACGAGGTTCTCAGGCGTCATGCGGAAGGGAAATGCC
>DATAGO010000044.1:0-7372 GCA_036263675.1 Microvirga sp.
AAGGTGTTCCCGACCCGCTCCCACACGGTGGCGGCGCAAGGGGGGATCTCGGCGTCGCTCGGCAACATGGGCCCGGACGACTGGCGCTGGCACATGTACGACACCGTCAAGGGCTCCGACTGGCTCGGCGACCAGGACGCCATCGAGTATCTCTGCCGCAACGCGCCGGCCGCGGTCTACGAGCTCGACCATTGGGGCGTGCCGTTCTCGCGCACGGAAGAGGGCAAGATCTACCAGCGCCCCTTCGGCGGCATGACGACCGATTACGGCAAGGGCACCGCCCAGCGCACCTGCGCGGCGGCCGACCGCACCGGCCACGCCATCCTGCACACCCTCTACGGCCAGGCGGTGAGGAACCAGACCAACTTCTTCATCGAGTACTTCGCCCTCGACCTGATGATGGATTCCGACGGCCGCTGCATCGGCGTGGTCGCGCTCAACATGTCGACGGGCGAGATCCACCGCTTCCGCGCCCACATGACGATCCTGGCCACCGGCGGCTACGGCCGCGCCTATTTCTCGGCCACCTCCGCCCATACCTGCACGGGCGACGGCAACGCCATGGTGCTGCGCGCCGGCCTGCCGCTCCAGGACATGGAGTTCGTGCAGTTCCACCCGACCGGCATCTACGGCGCCGGCTGCCTCATCACCGAAGGCGCGCGCGGCGAGGGCGGCTACCTGACGAACTCCGAGGGCGAGCGCTTCATGGAGCGCTACGCACCAAGCGCCAAGGACCTCGCCTCCCGCGACGTGGTCTCGCGCGCCATGACGATGGAGATCCGCGCCGGGCGCGGCGTCGGCAAGGAGGGGGACCACATCCACCTCCACCTCGACCACCTCGACCCCAAGATCCTGCACGAGCGCCTGCCCGGCATCTCGGAGAGCGCCAAGATCTTCGCGGGCGTCGACGTCACCAAGGAGCCGATCCCGGTGCTCCCGACCGTGCACTACAACATGGGCGGCATCCCGACGAACTATCACGGCGAGGTTCTGACGCTCAAGAACGGCAATCCCGACACGGTGGTGCCGGGCCTGATGGCCTTGGGCGAGGCGGCCTGCGTGTCCGTGCACGGCGCCAACCGGCTCGGCTCCAACTCGCTCATCGACCTCGTGGTCTTCGGGCGCGCGGCGGGCCTGCGCTGCGCCGAGGTTCTGGAGCCGAACGCCCGCCACCGCGATCTCCCGAAGGGCGCCGACGAGATGGCGCTCTCCCGCCTCGACCGCTTCCGCAACGCCTCCGGCGGCACGCCCACCGCGGACCTGCGCCTGCAGATGCAGAAGACCATGCAGAACAACTGCGCGGTGTTCCGCACCGGCGAGGTGCTGGACGAGGGCAAGACCCTCATCCACGACGTCTGGCGCGGCGAAGCGGACGTGCGCGTCACCGACCGCTCGCTGATCTGGAACTCGGACCTGATCGAGACGCTCGAGTTCGACAACCTGATCACGCAGGCCGTCGTCACCATGGAATCGGCCGCCAACCGGCCGGAATCCCGCGGCGCGCATGCCCGCGAGGACTACCCCGAGCGCGACGACAAGAACTGGATGAAGCACACCCTGTCCTGGCTCGACGAGACCTCGCACCAGGTCACGATCGACTACCGGCCGGTGCACACCTACACGATGTCGAACGACATCCAGTACATCGAGCCGAAAGCGCGCGTTTACTGAGGAGCGAAGGGGTCGGCCGGCACCGCGCAGGACGTGCGATGCCGGCAACCCGGGCGGCCATGAAGGTGCAGTCGAGGTTAGTTCCATGACGACCCGCAGCTTCCGCAACTTCCCGCGCATCACCATCGACCCCGAGGTGATGACGGGAAAGCCGTGCGTCCGCGGCATGCGCGTGACGGTCGGGATGGTCTTGGGCAACCTCGGTGCAGGCGCGTCGATCGAGGAGATCCTGCAGGCCTACCCCTACCTGGAACGCGAGGACGTCCTGGAATCGATCCGGTTTGCCTCCTGGCTGGCGTCCGAAAGGTACGTCGCCCTTGAGCCGGCGGCATGAGGTTCTTGATCGACATGAACCTGGGTCTGGAATGGATCGAGCCTCTGTCGGGCGCCGGCTACCAGGCCGTCCATTGGTCATCCATCGGGGCGACCGACGAGCGCGACGAGCACATCATGGGCTGGGCGCGCGACCACGGGCATGTGATCCTGACCGCTGACCTCGATTTCGGATCGAGGCTCGTCAGGTACGGCGAAGCCAAGCCGAGCGTCGTCCAACTGCGCACCGAAGCCACCCTCGTTCGCCTCGTCGGTACACAAGTCCTTGCCGCCATCGGTCAGACGCAGGCCGACCTCGCCGCCGGCAGTCTCGTGACGGTCGAGGAGGATCGATATCGCGTCAGGCGGCTTCTACCCACCGAGAACACATAAGAGCGTATCATGGCCCAGTTCACCCTCCCGAAGAACTCCCAACTCACCGAAGGCCGCGCCTGGCCGAAGCCGGCCGGCTCCAACCTGCAGGAGTTCCGGGTCTACCGCTGGAACCCGGACGACGGCGCCAATCCGCGGGTCGACACCTACTGGGTCGACCGGGACGATTGCGGGCCGATGGTCCTCGACGCGCTCCTGTGGATCAAGAACAAGGTCGATTCCACGCTGACCTTCCGGCGCTCCTGCCGCGAGGGCATCTGCGGGTCGTGTGCCATGAACATCCAGGGCGGCAACACGCTGGCCTGCACGCTCGGCATCGACGACTGCAAGTCCGGCGCGATCAAGATCTATCCGCTGCCGCACATGCCGGTCATCAAGGACCTTGTCCCGGACCTCACGAGCTTCTTCGCCCAGCACGCCGCGATCGAGCCCTGGCTCCAGACCCAGACCGCCGAGCCGGAGACCGAGTGGCGCCAGACCCCGGAGGAGCGCTCCAAGCTCGACGGGCTCTACGAGTGCATCCTGTGCGCCTGCTGCACCACGTCCTGCCCGAGCTACTGGTGGAACGGCGACCGGTTCCTGGGGCCCGCGGCCCTGCTCCAGGCCTATCGCTGGCTCATCGACAGCCGCGACGAGGCCACGGGCGAGCGCCTCGACACCCTGCACGATCCGTTCCGGCTCTACCGCTGCCACACGATCATGAACTGCGCCAACACCTGCCCGAAGGGCCTCAACCCCGCCAAGGCCATCGCCGAAATCAAGAAGATGATGATCGCGCGGCAGGTCTGATGCGCGGCAAAGCCGGGTGAGGCATCCGTGCCACACCCCCTCGAAAAGGCGCCGGCGGGCGCCTTTTTCATGAGCCCCCGGGCGGGTCATCACGGTTGAACCACAATTCCTGTCCCCAAACGGGATCCTCGCGTCCAACCCGCATTGCGTTTCGCCCCATGTCCACGAAAGCCTGGTCTCTTCTCGCGGTTCTCGGACCCGCCCTCCTCGCCGGCGCCTGCACGACGAGCCGCATGGGCGGCCCGCCCGTCCGGGCTGCGGTCGCGGCGCCGGTCCCGGTGCCCGAGCCCGTCGAGGCCGTGCCCTCGGGCGCCGTGCAGGCCCAGCCCCTGCCGCCGCTCGACGGCGCGCCGCTCGAGCCCGCGCCCCCGCCGCAGGCCGCCCCGATGGACGTGGCGGCCCTGCCGCAGCCCGCGGCGCCCGCGCCCGTCGCGCCTTCGGGACGCTCCGCGGTGGTCGGCGCCTGGACGGCCCGCGACGCCGCCGGCGCCACCTGCCGGGTGCAGCTCTCCTCCTCCCCCGCCCTCGACCTCTACCGGGCTTCCGCCTCGGGCTGCGCCAACGGGGATCTCGCCAAGGTCACGGCCTGGGACTACCGCGACGGCGAGGTCTATCTCTACCAGCCCGGCGGCGCCGTCGCGGCCCGCCTGCGCAGCGGCGGCGGGGCGCTCGAGGGCGTGATCGCGAAGTCGGGTGCGCCGCTGACCCTGGCGCGCTGACCCCCTCGGAAGGGGAGGGCGCGCCGCTGCGCCTCCCCGGGACGCGAACGCCTTTCGGGCCCACGGATCCATTGCGGTCCGGGGCCCTTGTCGTTTAAGTCCGCGCCGTGACCGCCTCTTCCGGCTCCCCCGAATCCCTCGCCTCGCGCTACGACGCCCTCGTGCGCGCCGAGGCGATCGAACGCGACCCCGCGCAGCTCCGGATCGTGCGCCGGCTCGACGCGCTGGCCTCCGCGCTCGCCGAGCACCGCCTGGCGCAGAAATCGAGCACGCTCGGCTGGCTCTTCGGCAAGCGCAAGCCCGCCGAGCCCCCGAAGGGGCTCTACATCTGGGGCTCGGTCGGGCGCGGGAAGACCATGCTGATGGACCTCTTCTTCGAGGCCCTGCCGGTGCCCCGCAAGCGCCGGATCCATTTCCACGCCTTCATGGCGGAGGCGCACGAGCGCATCCATGCCTGGCGCCAGGCCCTGAAGCGCGGCGAGGTCGCGGGCGACGACCCGATCCGGCCCGTGGCGGCGTCCTTCGCGGACGAGACCTGGGTTCTGTGCTTCGACGAGTTCGCGGTCACCGACATCGCCGACGCCATGATCCTGGGGCGCCTGTTCACGGCCCTGTTCGAGCTCGGCGTCGTCGTGGTCGCGACCTCGAACGTGGAGCCCGACCGGCTCTACGAGGGCGGGCTCAACCGCACCCTGTTCCTGCCCTTCGTGCGCCTCCTGCAGGAGCGCATGGAGGTGGTGCGCCTCGACGCCCGCACCGACTTCCGGATGGAGAAGCTCGCCGGGAGCCCGGTCTACCACGTTCCCGCCGACGAGGCGGCGCGGGCGGCGCTCGACGGGGCCTTCCGGCGCCTCACGGGCCGGGCGCGGGGCGAGCGGGTCACGCTCACCGTCAAGGGCCATCCCGTCGAGGTGCCCCAGGCGGCGGGCGGCGTCGCGCGCTTCGCCTTTCCGGACCTCTGCGCCAAGCCGCTCGGCGCCGGCGACTACCTCGCCCTGGCGCAGCGCTTCCACACGGTCATCGTCGAGGACATCCCCCGGATGGGCTTCGAGCAGAGGAACGAAGCCAAGCGCTTCATCACCCTGGTCGACGCCTTCTACGACCGCCGCGTCAAGCTCCTGGCCTCGGCCGAGGCCGAGCCGCCGGAGCTCTACCGGGCCGAGACCGGCCGCGAGGCGTTCGAGTTCGACCGCACGGTCTCGCGCCTGATCGAGATGCGCTCGGAGGAATACCTCTCCGCTCCGCACGGGCGGCCGGATTCGGCCGATTCCGGCCAGACCACGGGTCTGGTCGAGACATGAGCCGGAACGGGCCGTTTTGGACCGGAATGGCACCGGCGGTCCAGGCCGTCGCATGAGGGGAGCGGTCGGCCGGGCGGCGCCGGCAGGGGAGCCCGCCGAGATGCGCCTGCTCAGCGTTGCGGCCGAGCACCTGAAGCGCTCCGGCGCCCGGGCCGTCACGCTGGTCGGCATCGCGGAAGCCGCCGGCATGACGCACGCCAACGTCTACCGCTACTTCCCCTCGAAGGCCGCCCTGATTGATGCCGTTGCGGGCCGCTGGCTGAAGGAGCTCGAGGCGCTCATCGCCGAGATCGCCGACGCGCCCGACCCCGCCGACGACAAGCTCGAGCGCCTGATCCAGGCCCTCGCCGGCGCCCACCGGGACCTGCTGGCCGAGGACCGGCACCTCTTCGACGTCTATTGCGACGCCGCCGGGACCTCCCGGGCGCTCGTCCGCAAGCACCGGGCCCGGCTGCGCCAGCTCATCGAGCGGGTGATCGACGAGGGCATCGCGACGGGCAAGTTCGACCCGCTCGACCGGGAACGGGCGCTGGCTTTCGTCGGCGATGCGGCGCACCGCTTCATCAACCCGCTGGCGATCCGGCTCGACGCCGACATGCCGCGCGACATCGCCGAGGCGCGGCTCGCCGCCGTGATCCGGGTGATCCTGCGGGCGCTGGCGAGCGGGGCCGTATGAGGCGAGTTACAAAATGCGAAAATTGTAACAAGGTTATCGGCGCGCCCTGGAAGCCCGCAGGTCTTTGACGTTTCACGGCTTTTCTGTCCGGTTCCGCTCGCGATGCCGCCAAAACTCGCCCAAATGCTTGGGCCATCGGCCTTTAACGCCTTGAAGCAGCGCCATATCTGGGGCTAAAGAGCCCGCCGTCCGCGCGGCCGCACCCGGCGCCCGCCCGCGACGTCCTCTATCTTCGACCTTTGCAAGGACACCTCATGGCCCGCAAGAAGATCGCGCTCATCGGTGCCGGACAGATCGGTGGTACGCTCGCCCATCTCGTCGGCTTGAAGGAACTCGGCGACGTCATCCTGTTCGACATCGCGGAGGGCATTCCTCAGGGCAAAGGTCTCGACATCGCGGAATCCGCTCCGGTCGAGGGTTTCGACGCCCGCTACAAGGGCGCGAACGACTATGCCGACATCGAGGGTGCGGACGTCGTCATCGTGACCGCCGGCGTGCCGCGCAAGCCCGGCATGAGCCGCGACGACCTGCTCGGCATCAACCTGAAGGTCATGGAAGCGGTCGGCAACGGCATCAAGCAATACGCCCCCGACGCCTTCGTGATCTGCATCACCAACCCGCTCGACGCCATGGTCTGGGCGCTGCAGAAGTTCTCCGGCCTCGCCCCGAACAAGATCGTCGGCATGGCGGGCGTGCTGGACTCCGCCCGCTTCCGCCACTTCCTGGCCGAGGCCTTCAACGTATCGGTCGAGGACGTGACCGCCTTCGTGCTCGGCGGCCACGGCGACGACATGGTGCCCCTCGTGCGCTACTCCACGGTCGCCGGCATTCCGCTCCCCGATCTCGTCAAGATGGGCTGGACCACCCAGGAAAAGCTCGACGCCATGGTGGAGCGCACCCGCAAGGGCGGCGGCGAGATCGTCAACCTGCTCAAGACCGGCTCGGCCTTCTATGCGCCGGCGGCCTCCGCGATCGCGATGGCCGAGAGCTACCTCCGGGACAAGAAGCGGGTCCTGCCCTGCGCGGCCTACCTCACGGGCCAGTACGGCGTGAACGACATGTTCGTGGGCGTGCCGATCGTGATCGGCGCCGAGGGCGTGGAACGGATCGTCGAGGTCGAATTCTCGGGCGACGAGCGCGCCATGTTCGAGAAGTCGGTGGCCTCGGTCCGCGGCCTCGTCGACGCCTGCAAGGGCATCAACCCGTCGCTGGCGTGAGGAAGCGAATGGTGAGTGGCGAATGGCGAATGGAGGGGCCGAGGGTGGCCCCGACCTCAGCCTGACCCACGAGCACCTTCCATTCGCCACTCGCCATTCGCCATTCGCCACTGAAGGCACACACCGATGAACATTCACGAGTACCAGGGCAAAGCGGTTCTGAAGGAGTTCGGCCTTCCCGTCTCCCGCGGCAAGGCGATCTTCTCTCCCGACGAGGCGGAGGCCGCCGCCAACGAGCTCGGCGGCCCCGTCTGGGTCGTCAAGTCCCAGATCCACGCCGGCGGACGCGGCAAG
>DATAGO010000045.1:0-8614 GCA_036263675.1 Microvirga sp.
CTTGCCGCGTCCGCCGGCGTGGATCTGGGACTTGACGACCCAGACGGGGCCGCCGAGCTCGTTGGCGGCGGCCTCCGCCTCGTCGGGAGAGAAGATCGCCTTGCCGCGGGAGACGGGAAGGCCGAACTCCTTCAGAACCGCCTTGCCCTGGTATTCGTGAATGTTCATGCGCGCGTCCTCCTGAATTTTGCTTGCGGCGCCCGCGGCCGACCCGAGCCGCCGCTCAACCGTCCCGGTGCCGCTCGCCCGCACCGCGTGGGCCTTCATCGGACCTGCCGCCGGAGCGGGGTGCCGCCCTGAAGGCGCCCGTATCCTGGTGTATGGCATGTGGTATGCCAGAGAAACGCAGAATCGCCCCGCCGTCAACTGGGCTTTTCCCGGCTCGTGCGGCGGGAGGGGCCGGCCTGGTTCGGGGCGCCGCCGGCCTCCGCAGGCACCTCCGCGTCAGCGGCGCAGGAACGTCTCGACGGCAGGCGCGAGGGCTACGGTCGCCTCGACCGGACTGAAATGGCCTCTGTCGAGAGTGAGGATTTCGGCGTTGCGGAGACCTCGCGCGGTCGCAGGCCCGTGCTCCGGCAAGGTGTCGCGGTCACCCTCTCGCGCCGCCATGCCGGCCGAAAGCGGGCCGCCGACAGGACCGGAAAAAGAAAACGCCGGCTGAAGCGCCGGCGCGAGTTTGGGAGGAACGTTGGTATACGTAATGCCAGTACCGCCAAGGTGCAAGCGGGCGTGCATGCATTTTGCGCAGAGCCGTCTCGCGCCGGCCGGCGCCGCCCTTGCTGTTGTGCCGCACCGGCGTTGCGCGTAGGGTGACGCGTCCTCACGGGGTGCTCGCTGGAGCTGAGAGGCGGAAATCCGCCAACCCGTCGAACCTGATCCGGGTCATGCCGGCGGAGGGAATGAGCATGCCGACCATACCGGCCTTGCGCGCACATGCCCCGCGCCGTCCGACCTGCCCCTTCCGCAGGAGCAGCCTCATGCATCTACGTCAGACGATTGCGCTCGCCGCCGCCCTCGCGCTCGGCCTCGCCGTGCCCGCTTCGGCGCAGACGAAGCCGGTCCTCACGGTCTATTCCTATTCCTCGTTCGTCGGAAAATACGGGCCCGGCAAGACCGTGAAGGAGCGCTTCGAGGCCGTGTGCGGCTGCGAGGTCGCCTACGTGGCCGCGGACGACGCCGGAAGCCTCGTGGGGCGCCTGCGGCTGGAAGGCGAATCCACCAAGGCCGACGTGGTGGTCGGCATCGACATGAACCTCGCCGCTGAGGCCAAGGCCACGGGCCTGTTCGCCCCGCACGGGCAGCCGTTGACCGGCCTCGCGCTGCCGACGCCCTGGAAGGACGACGCCCTCCTGCCCTTCGACTGGGGCTACTTCGCCTTCGTGTACGATTCCAACAAGCTCAAGACCCCGCCCGCGAGCCTCAAGGACCTCGTCGATAACCCGAACGGCCCGACCGTGGTGGTCCAGGATCCGCGCACGAGCGCGCCGGGCCTCGGCCTGCTGCTCTGGATGCGCCAGGTCTACGGCGACAAGGCACCCGAGGCCTGGGGAAAGCTGAAGCCCCGCATCGTCACGGTCACCAAGGGCTGGTCGGAGGCCTATGGCCTGTTCCTCAAGGGCGAGGCCGACATGGTGCTCTCCTACTCGACTTCGCCGGCCTACCATGTGGGCGCCGAAAAGAAGACCAATTACCGGGCCGCGGCCTTCAACGAGGGTCACTACCTCCACGTCGAGCTCGCCGGGATGCTGCGCACCGCCAAGGACCCGGAGCTGGCGAAGCGGTTCATGGCCTTCGTGCTCTCGGATCAATTCCAGTCGGCGATGCCCGAGGGCAACTGGATGTTCCCGGCCAGGACTCCGGCCGCGGGCCTTCCCGCTTCCTTCAACGGCCTGATCGAGCCCGCCCGGGCGCTGCTCTTCGCGCCCGAGGAGGTCCAGAGCCGGCGCCGCGCCTTCACGGACGAATGGCTCAACGCCACCGCGCGCTAGACGCGTCGATCCCATGAGCGGCCGGCTTCGGGGCCAGCGACATGACCGGACGAGGGACGGCATGATTGCCGCCCCGCACGGGCGATGAACGGCCGGCTCCGAGGCCAGCTCGCCGGCGCGCTGGTGCTCGCCGGCATTCTCGCCCTCGTGGCGGGGAGCCTCGGCGCGCTGGCCTCGGCGGCGGGCGCGTCGGACGGCCTGTCCGGGATCGGTCCCTACCTCGTCCGGATCCTCGCCTTCTCGACCGCGCAGGCCGCGCTCTCGACGCTGCTGTCGCTGGCCCTCGGCGTCCCGCTCGCGCTGGCGCTGGCGCGGCGGCGCTTTCCGGGCCGCCACCTCGCGCTCGCGGCGCTCGGCGCCGCCGCGGTCATGCCTGCGATCGTGGTGGTGTTCGCGGTGGTCGCGGTCTACGGACGCGGCGGCTGGCTCTCCGGATTGCTCGCGCAGTTCGGCATTGGACCCGCCTTCCGGGTCTACGGCTGGCCCGGGATCCTCATCGGGCACGTGCTCCTCAACGCGCCGCTCGTCGCCCGCGTGGCGCTCGATGCGCTGGCCCGCGTGCCGGCCGAGCACTGGCGCCTCGCGCGCCTGCTCGGATTCTCGCCCCTCGCGGTCCTGCGCCACCTCGACCTGCCCGTCCTGCGGGCGGAGCTCGCGGGGCTGGCGAGCCTCGTCTTCCTCCTCTGCTTCACGAGCTTCGCGATCGTGCTGACGCTCGGCGGCGGCGGCCGCGCGTCGCTCGAGGTCGCGATCTTCGAGGCCTTGCGCGTCGATCTCGATTTCGCCCGCGCGGCGGCCTTGAGCGTCGTCCAGATCGTGCTCTGCGGCACGGTGGCACTCGCCCTTCACCGCGCCGTCGCCCGTGCGCCGGTCGGCCATACCTTGCGGGCCGCGATCCCGCGGCCCGACCGCGACCATCGCGGCCTGCGCCTCCTCGACGGCGCGGTGCTGGCCCTCGGTGCCCTCCTGATCCTGCCGCCGCTTCTCAGCCTCGCGGCCGCCCTGCCCCACCTGTCCGCACTCCTCGATGCCGACGTGGCGCGTGCGCTCGTGACGAGCCTCGCGATCGCGCTCGCCTCTGCGGGCCTCGCCACGGGCATGGCGCTGGCGCTCGCGGGCGCGGCGCGCTCCGCGCGGCTCGTGCAGCGCTCGGGGCGCGCGGCCGCCCTCTACGATCTCGCTCCCGCCCTCGTGATCGCGGCGCCGCCCTTCGCCCTCACCGCCGGGCTCTTTCTCCTCGTGCGCCGCGCGGTGGATCCGGCGCTCGCGGGCTATGCCCTGCTGCCCCTGATGAACGCCCTCGGCGCGCTTCCCTTCGCCTATCGCTTCCTCGCCGGGCCCGCGATGGCGGGCGGCGAGCGCTACGGCCGCCTGGCGGATCTCCTGCGGCTGCGCGGCCTTGCGCGGCTGCGGATCGTCGATTGGCCGTTGCTGCGCCGGCCCTTCGCGGCCGCGTTCGCCATGGCGATGGCGCTCTCCTTCGGGGATTTCGGGGTCGTGGCGCTGCTGGGCGGCAGCGAATTGCGCACCCTGCCCTACCTGCTCTACGAGCGCCTCGGCGCCTACCGGCTCGACGAGGCCGCGGCGCTCGGCCTCCTCCTCGTCCTCGTGGCCTTCGCGCTCGCCTATGCCTCGTCCCGGTTCACCGATGTCTCCCATTGAAGGAAGCCGGGGCGCACCGCTCGCGTCTCGTCCCGGCTCACCGATGCCGCCTGACAGCGCCTCGCACCCGAGGCTCGTGCTCGACGAGGCCCGCGTGGTCTACCCCGATTTCGTCGGCCGCTATTCGCTCGCCGTCGAAGCCGGCGCCCTCTGCGCGGTCGTGGGTCCGTCCGGCGGCGGCAAGACCACGCTCCTGCATCTCATCGCCGGCTTCGAGACCGCCGCGGGCGGCAGCCTGACCTTTGCGGGCCGCGACCTCACGGCCCTCGCCCCGGCCGAGCGCCCGCTCGCCATGGTGTTCCAGGACCACAACCTGTTCCCGCACCTCACCGCGTTCCAGAACGTCGCCCTCGGGGTGAAGCCGTCGCTGCGCCCCGACGAATCCGAGCGGCAGCGCGTCGCGGAGGCTCTTGCGGCGGTGGAGCTCTCGGGATTGGCGGAGCGCCGGCCGGGCGAGATGTCGGGCGGGCAGCGCCAGCGCGTCGCCATCGCCCGCGCGCTGGTGACGCGAAAGCCGCTCCTCCTCCTCGACGAACCTTTCGGGGCCCTCGACCCGGGCCTGCGCCGCGGCATGATCCGGCTCGTGGACGATCTTCGCCGCGCGCGCGGCATCACCGTGCTGCTCACGATCCACACGCCCGCCGACATCCTCGACATCGCCAACACCGCCGCCTTCGTGGCCGACGGCGAGGTGGTGGCGCAGGGAGCGCCGGCCGCGATCCTCGACCCCGCGCGTGACCCGCGCATCGCGGCGTTCCTCGGCTGAGCGAGGAGGGACGGGATCCATGACCTCACTCCCCGAAACCGTCACCGGCCTCTACGAGCGCCACGCCCGCGCCTTCGACCGCGACCGCACCAAGACCTTGTTCGAGCGGGCCTGGCTCGACCGCTTCCTCACCCTCGTGCCACAGGGCGGGTCCATGCTCGACATCGGCTGCGGCTCGGGCGAGCCGATCGCGCGCTACGTGGTCGGGAGCGGCCGCCGGGTCACGGGCGTCGATTCCGCGCCGACCCTGCTGGCGCTCGCCCGCGAGCGGTTCCCGGACGAGGAATGGATCCTTGCCGACATGCGCGCGCTCGACCTCGATCGGCGCTTCGACGGGGTGATCGCCTTCGACAGCTTCTTCCACCTCGCCCACGACGACCAGCGCCGCATGTTTCCCCGCTTCGCGCGGCATGCGGCCCCGGGCGCGCCGCTCCTGTTCACGAGCGGACCGGCTCATGGCGAGGCCATCGGCGCCTATGGCGGCGAGCCGCTCTACCACGCGAGCCTCGCCCCCGAGGAGTACCGCGCGCTGCTTGCGGAGAACGGCTTCGCGGTCGCAGGCCATCGGGTCGAGGATCCCGATTGCGGCGGCCGCACCCTGTGGCTCGCGCAGCGGGGCACCTGATCGGTCTGCCCGCCAGGGCCCCTCGCCCGATCCCGTCGCCCGCGCCGAAGGGCGCCTGATCGCCGGCCCCTCAGCCGACGAGCCGGCGCAGCAGCACGGAGACCTGCGGGCCTACCCCTTGCGCGACGTTGAAGCGAAGGAAGCGGCCCGCGCTCTGCGTGACGCTGAACACGTTGCCGGGCGCGAGCACCACGCCCTCCGCCATGGCGCGGCGGGCGATGTCGGCCGAGTCGACCCCATCGGGAAGCGCGGCCCAGAGGAAGAGGCCGCCGCGGGGCTCGGCCCAGAGCGTCAGGCCGGCGTCGCGGAGCCGGCGGGCCGTCTCGGGCAGGGCGCGGGCGAGCCGCTCCCGCACGGCCTCCACATGGCGGCGGTAGCTGCCGTCCGTGAGCAGGCGGTGGACGAGCCGCGCCGTGAGGTCGCCGTTGCCGAAGCTCGTGGCGAGCTTGAGGTCCGCGAGCGCCTCGATCCAGTCCGGCCGGGCCGCGACGTAGCCGCAGCGCGCCGCCGCCGAGAGGGTCTTGGAGAAGCTGCCGACCTGCACGACCCGGGCGAGGCCGTCGAGCGCGGCAAGCCGCGGGCCCGGCGGATCAGGCTCGAAATCCGCGAAGATGTCGTCCTCGACGACCACCATGCCGGCGGCTTCGGCCAGCGTCAGGAGCCGGTGCGCGGTCGCGGGCGCGAGGCCGGCGCCGGTCGGGTTGTGGAGCGCGGCGTTCGTGAGGTAGAGCCGCGGCCGGTGCTGGGCGGTGAGACGCGCGAAGGCCTCGAGGTCGGGCCCCGTCGGCGTCATGGGCACGCCGTGGACCTCCGCCCGGTGCACGCGCGCGAGCCCGAGGAAGTTGAAGTAGCAGGGGTCGTCCACCAGCACCGCATCGCCTTCGCGCAGCAGCAGCCGGCAGACGAGGTCGATGGCCTGGGTGCCGGAATCCGTGAGCAGGATCTGCGAGGGCGCCGCCGCGATGCCCTTGTCGGCGAGGCGCCGGGCGAGTTGCGCCCGCAAGGGCGCGAAGCCGAGCGGCGAGCCGTAATCCACGAGTGCGGAGTCGCCGTCGCGGGCGGCGGCGCGCAGGGCCTTGCGGATCGCTTCCGTGGGCATCCAGCTCTCGGGCAGCCAGCCGCAGCCGGGCTTGAGCGCCGCGCCGTCGGATTCGAGCGACTGGCGCATGACCCAGAACGGATCGATGGCGCGCTCGCGCCGCGGCGCGTCCGGCGCGGGCGCCGGCGGCAGGGGCTGGCCCGCGACGTAGAAGCCGGAGCCGGGCCGCGCCGCGATCAGCCCCTCGGCGGCGAGGCGCTCGTAGGCCTCGACCACGGTCGATTTCGACACCCGCTCGGATTGCGCGAGGCGGCGGATCGAGGGCAGGCGCGCGCCCGGCGCGAGCCGCCGCGCCGCGATGCGCCCGCGGATCGTCTCCATGATCCCGGCGATGAGCGTCGGGGCGGCGGGCGCGTGAGGCACGCGGTCGAGCATCGGAGGTCTCCGGGCGGTCCCGGACCGGTCGGGTGTACCAGCCCGGGCCCAGGACAGTTCGGCCGAACTGTACCGGTCCGTCTCTCGCGAGGCGAGCCCCTCCGGGCCAAAATCAGCCCTCTGCCGGCGGGTCTCCCTTCCTCCCGGTCCGGCTCGGCCCAGCAGCGTCCCATGCACACGGATTCCGCCCTTCCTCCCCTGGCTTCGGGCTGGCTCAACGGCCTCCTCGGCGTCGTGATCTTCAGCGGCTCCCTACCCGCGACCCGGGTCGCGGTGCTCGATCTCGATCCGCTCTTCCTCACCTTCGCGCGCGCCGCGATCGCAGGGCTTGCGGGCCTCGCGCTCCTGCGGCTGTTCCGGCAGCCGCGCCCGGAGCGCTCTGATCTCGGGCCGCTCGCGATCGTGGCAGCCGGCGTGGTCGTGGGCTTCCCGCTCCTCACCGCGCTGGCGCTGCGCCACGTGACCTCGGCCCATGCGATCGCCTTCGTGGGTCTCCTGCCCTTCGCGACCGCGCTCTTCGCGGTTCTGCGCGGCGGCGAGCGGCCTCGCCCCGTGTTCTGGATCTTCTCGCTCCTCGGCAGCGCGCTCGTCGCCGGCTACGCGCTCTCCTCCGGCGGCGCGGGGGGCTCGCTCGCAGGCGATCTCCTGATGATGGCCGCGATCCTGCTCTGCGGGCTCGGCTACGCGGAAGGCGCGCGGCTGTCGCGGCGTCTCGGCGGCTGGCAGGTGATCTCCTGGGCGCTGGTGCTGTCGCTGCCCGTGATGCTGCCGCTCGCCCTCGTCCTCGCCCCCGCGACATGGAGTGGGGTCGGCTGGCCGGCGCTCGTCTCGCTCGCCTACGTGTCCCTGTTCAGCATGCTGATCGGCTTCGTGTTCTGGTACCGCGGCCTCGCGCAGGGGGGCATCGCGGCGGTGGGGCAGTTGCAGCTCCTGCAGCCCTTCCTCGGCCTCGCGCTCGCCGCGACGCTGCTCGGCGAGCCGGTCGGCTGGGGGCTCGTGCTGGTGGCCGCGGGCGTCGTGGCCTGCGTCGCAGGCGCACGGCACTTCGCGAATCGGTGACGGGGTGGTCTGCATCGCGGGCGCACGGCACTTCGCGAAGCGGTGACGGGGTGGTCTGCATCGCGGGCGCACGGCGCTTCGCGAAGCGGTGATGGGGTGGTCTGCGTCGCAGGCGTGCGGCGCTTCGCGAAGCGGTGACGGGGCGCCGCGTCCGAGGGTCTCTCAGCAATCGGTCACCAGCGGCACGGCCCTGGCCTTCAGCACGTCGCGCGCGTCGGCCGGGTTCAGGCGCACCTGCAGCCCGCGCTGGCCGCCGTTGATGAACACGCTGTCGTGCGCCAGCGCCGCGACCTCGATCGCGGTCGGGACGGCCTTCTTCTGGCCGAAGGGGCTGATGCCGCCCACATGGTAGCCGGTGAGGCGCTCCGCGTCGGCGGGCCGCATCATCTGGGCCTGCTTGCCCGCGAAGGCTGCGGCGAGCCGCTTCATGCTGACCTCGCGGTCTGAGGGCACCACCACGCAGACCGGCTTGCCGTCGACCTGCGCCATCAGGGTCTTGAGCACGGTCTCGGGCGCGGCGCCGAGGCTCGCGGCCGCCTGCAGGCCGATGCTCTCCGCATGCGGATCGTAGGCATAGGGGTGGACCGAATAGGAGATGCCGGCCCGGTCGAGGGCCTGGGTGGCGCGCGTGGTCTTCGACATGGCCGCACCATGCCGCGAAGCGGGGTGGAATTGAAGACGGTGTCCGAGATCGCCGCACCATGTCGCGAAGAGAGGCGGAGTTGAAGACCGTCTTCGCCGAGGGCCGGCCCCGCCGCGAAGCGGGCCTGACGGCGCTCGTCGGCACGGCCGCACCGGGCTCCCGGGCAGGCGCCATGACGATGGCACGTCCCGGGCTCGCCCGCGATGGCGGGCGGCGAAGCCTCAGGCCGCCTCGGGCTGCGCCGAATCGCCCAGTTCCGCCGCGCTGACGACGCGGTTCCGCCCGGTTCGCTTGGCCTCGTACATGGCCTGGTCGGAGGCGTTCAGCAGGTCCGCCACGCTCTGCGTCGCCTGCGGCCGGAACGCCGCCACCCCGACGCTCGCCGTCACCACCCCGT
>DATAGO010000046.1:0-6209 GCA_036263675.1 Microvirga sp.
CGGGAGCTTCACGCGGGCTGGCGACGATCTGGGCCTGAGCCAGTCGGCGGTAAGCCGGCAGATCTCGGCTTTGGAGCGGGAGCTGAAGGCGCCGCTGTTCCACCGGCACGCGCGCGGGCTGATCCTCACCGAGCAGGGGGACCTGCTGTTTCGCGCCGCGCGCGACATGCGCATGCGCCTCGAGACCACGAGGGCCAGGCTCGTCGAGACCAGCGAGAGACCCTCCGGCGAGCTGAAGGTCACGACGAGCATCGGCCTCGGCGCTTCCTGGATCGCACGCCGAATCGGCGAGTTCCTCGACCTCTATCCGGACGTGCGCGTCGAGCTCATCCTGATCAACCAGGACCTCGACCTCGCCATGCGCGAGGCCGACGTGGCGATCCGGCTCCACCGGCCGCACCAGCCCGACCTCGTCCAGCGCAGGCTCTTCACGGTCCATCACAACGCCTACGCCTCGAAGGACTACATCAAGCATTTCGGCGAGCCCAAGACCCTCGCGGACCTCGACGAGCACCGGATCGTCACGCTCGCCGAGAACCAGCCGGCGCACTTCCTGGAAGTCCACCGCTTTCTGACCCGCTCCCCGGACCGCAAGGACTTGCGCCAGGCCCGTCTCCAGGTCGGCGACGGCCTCGCCCTGCGGGCGGCGGTCGCCACGGGAGCGGGCATCGGCATGCTGCCGGCCTACGCCGCGGAAGGGCATTCCGACCTCGTCCAGGTTCTGCGCGACTACGAGACGCCGTCGCTGGACTGCTACTTCGTCTACGCGGAGGAGATGCGCTCCATCGCGCGCCTGCAGGCCTTCCGCGACTTCCTGATCCAGAAGGCGCAGCGTTGGACCTATTAGCGGCCGCAGGAGCCTCTGTCCCGCGCGGCTCGGGGACATAGGCCGTGATCGCGCTCCGCGCCGCGCTGCGGCGGCTCCTGCTGTCTCCGCTTTGGCTGCTCGTCGCCGCCTATCTCGTCCTGAGCGACCTCGTCGCGCCGGCTCTGCGGCCCGCGATCCGGGTGCTCGCGCGGCTGCGGCCGATCCGGCGCCTGCAGACTTGGCTTGCGGGCCTGCGTCCGTCCGCGGCCCTCCTCGTGCTCGGCCTGCCCGCCGCCCTCATCGAGATCCTGAAGCTCGGGGCGGTCTACTGGGTCGCGCGGGGGCATGTGGTCTCGGGCGCCGCGGCCTTGCTCGCCCTCCACGGCGCCAGCCTGCTCGCGACCGAGCGGGTCTTCGCGGTCGTGAAGCCGCAACTCCTCACCATCGCCTGGTTTGCCGCCCTCTGGGGCCGGGTCGAGGCCATCCGCGACACTCTTCTGCGCTGGGTCGGAGGCACCCGGGTCGGGGCGAAGCTGCGCGCCGGGCTGCACCGCCTGCGCGCATCCGTCCGGCGCGCGGGGCAATGGATCCGGACAGAGGCCAGGCGCATCGCCGGGTGACCCGATCCCGGCCTACGCGTCCGCCTTCCTGCCGCGCCGCGCCGCACTCTTGGCGGGCGAGGGTGGGCGCTCGCGGGACGCGCGCCGGCTGCGCAGAAGGTCCGCCAGTCCGCGCGCGAGGGCTGCGACCGCGATCGCGCCGAGCGAACTCAGGATGAACACCGGCAGAGGCTCCGGCTCCCGGCCGAGGGCCTGCGCCTCGATGGTCTCCCGGTAGAGGAAGTACCCGGCGACCCCGGCCTGGAAGAGCATCCACAGAAGCACAGCCATGGGGGCGGTGTGCCCGCCGCCGGGGCGTCGTGCAATCGGCCGGCCCGTGCCATTTCGCCGCCCGGCGCCGGACCGGCCGGGCGGCGGCGCCTGGGCCGCGCCCTATTCGGCAGGGGTGAGGCTCATCGCCGGCTCCGTCGCGAGCGACGGCCGGTAGACCAGGTAGCCGAAGAGCAGCATCGCCCCGAGCACGACCAGCGAGGACAGAGCCGCGACCGGCTCGGCGGCGCCGTAGCCGAGGTGGATGGCCGCCACGCTTGCGGTCATGATCACCGTTCCCACCGACCAGACCACCACCTGGACCAGCGCGAGACGGCTCGTTTCGAGGCGCGGATGCATCTTGTAGTAGATCCCGAACAGGAACAGCGACACCCACCCGAGCAGGTTGAGATGCGCATGCGCGGGCATGATCGCATGGTTGTGGGACGCGGCCATTCCAATCCCCATGGCCATCCCCGCCACGACGAAGAGCACCGCAAGCCTGAAGCTGAGCGTCGAAACCTTCATGGATCATCCCCCTGTTCTCGCCGATAGCCCGATCGGTCGACTGACAGCTTAGCTGCAGGGCGGTTGCTTGTCTGCCGGGACATACCGGGCATCGGGCAACCTCCGGATCGTGTTCGAGGCGTGCGTCGCGTCGATCGGGCCGGTCTCGTCCGCCAAGGCCCGCCGACGGTCCGCGACGATCATGGTCGCATAGTCCGGGACCGGCACCTGCCCTGTCGCCGCGGCACTCGGGGAACGCAGGCTCTCCGCATCCGGACCGGCTCGAGTCCGACGGCCAGGCAACTCATCTCCCCGGCCCGCGTTGGTCTCGCAGTGGTGGAGGTTCGCGATGAGCCAAGAGACCCGCAGCCTGATCGGCCCGCAGCTCGCGGCGCTCTACGATGGACGGCTGACCTCCCTGCCGACTCACCTCGTCGAACTGCTGGCCCGGTTGTGCGTGGCAGAGGCCATGGCGGACTACGACCGGGCCCGGTCGGTCGGCGCGCGCTGAGTGCGGCGGAGCGGTCCGTTCAGCCGCACGGCGCCCGGCGGGACCGAGAGGGCGCGGTCCGCCACGATCAGGCGGGCGGATCCTGCGATAGAGGAATGGAGCAGCGCGTCGCCGGGCTCCTAAAGGCCCGGATCAGGAGTGCTTCGCGCCGGTTCGGCGAGCCTCGTGATGCCGGGATGCCTACCGCGACCTGCTCCTCGCGAGCGAGCCGGTGGCAACCGGCTCCTGGTCCGCAGCCGCGATGAGCTTGGCGTAAGCGACACGCTCCGGCGTCCGGTCGAAGGAGCGCCCGGCGCCCTGTGCTACCAGCACGATGAAGAGAACGCAGAGTGCGGCCTTGAACGAGGCGTATCCGAGACGAGCCGACGTGACCAACATGTTCTGCCCCTGAGTGTCGTTGGGAGCATCATCGCGGCGCATTGCATAAAATTCTAGCGAATGGTCCCGCCGTTCGCTCATCCCGGTTAGCGGATCGTGAAGGCGGCCGCCCGTCTCCGCACGGGTTTCGCAAAGAAAAGGCCCCGCGGTGGCGAGGCCTTGGTTCGGTGCGGGAGCCTCTAGGCTCCGGTCTAGGGTGATCAGGCCTGCCGTGACGCACCGAGTTACCGGAATAACGCGGGTCGGATCTCGAAGGTTTCAGCCCCTACTCGGCGTCGCCCATGTCGAGCATGACGGAGCCGAAGGCGGGGGCGGTGTAGGAGGCGGAGGCCTTGGAGGAGAGCGCCTGGACGGCCGCGAAGGCCAGCACCGCGAAGGCGGCCGCGATCAGCGTCTGGGCGATCAGGCTGGCGGTGCGGGTGGCGGTCATGGCGGCGGCTCCGTCTCGATGAAGACAGGAATAGAACCGCCCCGCCCCGCCCGATGTGCGGCCGCGCACGCGAGCAGCGGCGGTGCCGTGAGGAGGGTCGTGGTCGCAGGCTGCGTCGACCCAGGAGGCCACAGGTCGCGGACGCGGCGGGGACCCGGCTCCGGCTGTCTCCACGGCTCGGCGGAGGCCTCCCCTTCGCCTCAGCCCCGGCCTGCCTGCGCCCGAAAATTCCCGAGCGTTTCCAAGGGGGAGGGGGCTTCGCGAACCTTACCAAGATTTCATCTTCAAGTGAGTGCACTGTAACCGAGACGCCCCCATCTTCGCTCCATCGGGAACGCGCAACCGCGGTCCCAACGAAGTCTCAAGGAGTGAAGACACCATGACGAAGGCCTCTCAGCCTGCCCGCAAGCGCGGTCCCTGGCTCGGCGCCGCGGCGGTCGCGGCGCTCATGGCCGGCGGCGCCGTAGGCGGCGGCTATCTCGCCCCGACTACCCCGGCCCATGCGGAGCTGCGCTCGCTCTCCCAGCCCATTGCGATGCCTTCCTTCGCCGACGTCATCGACCGGGTGAAGCCCGCCGTCGTGTCGGTCCGCGTGAAGGTCCAGAACGTCGCGGCCCGCGACAACGGCGACGGCCAGCAGTTCTCGATGCCGGACCTGCCGGACGGCCATCCGCTCGAGCGCTTCTTCCGCCAGTTCCGCGACCAGCAGGAGCAGGGCCGGAACAACCCGCGCCAGGGACCGCGCCGCTTCGGCCAGAGCCAGGGCTCCGGCTTCTTCATCTCGGCCGACGGCTTCCTCGTGACCAACAACCACGTGGTCGAGAACGCCGCCGAGGTCCAGGTCCTGATGGACGACGGCCGTACGTTGGACGCCAAGGTGGTGGGCACCGACCCGCGCACCGACCTCGCGCTCCTGAAGGTGGAGGGCGGCACGGACTTTCCGTACGTGAAGCTCGCCTCCAACAAGGCGCGCGTCGGTGACTGGGTGCTCGCGGTCGGCAACCCGTTCGGCCTCGGCGGCACGGTCACGGCCGGCATCGTCTCGGCCCAGAACCGCGACATCGGCGCCGGCCCCTACGACGACTTCATCCAGATCGACGCGCCCGTGAACCGGGGCAACTCGGGCGGCCCGACCTTCAACCTCGCGGGCGAGGTCGTGGGCGTCAACACGGCGATCTTCTCGCCCTCCGGCGGCAACGTCGGCATCGCCTTCGCGATCCCGGCCACCACGGTCGACCAGATCGTGACGTCGCTGAAGGAGAACGGCTCGGTCACCCGCGGCTACATCGGCGTGCAGATGCAGCCGGTCACCAAGGAGATCGCGGAGGCGATCGGTCTCAAGGAGCCGAAGGGCGCGCTCGTGGCCGAGGCCCTGAAGGACAGCCCGGCCGCTAAGGCGGG
Source organism: Microvirga sp. (assembly GCA_036263675.1). GTDB lineage: Bacteria > Pseudomonadota > Alphaproteobacteria > Rhizobiales > Beijerinckiaceae > Microvirga. The sequence goes on from DATAGO010000046.1 coordinate 4,905, forward strand.
CATCCGCACCGGCGACACGATCGTGGCGGTCGAGGGCGAGACCATCAAGGAAGCCAAGGACCTGTCGCGCAAGATCGCCAACGTGGCGCCCGGCAAGCAGGTGTCCGTCACGGTCTACCGCGACGGCAAGGAGCGGACCGTCACCCTCGAGGTTGGCCGCCAGCCCAAGGCGTAAACCCTGAACCGGACCCCGCCTCGAGGGCGGAGTCCTCATCCGTCGGACGCCGGGCGTCGTGTCGCCCACCATAGGCCCGGCGTCCAGACCCCCGGCAGGCTGGCCACTCCCCTCCATCGGCCGGTCTGCTGCGGGCCCTTTTTCCTGGCTCCACGCCCCCGTGGACCCCGCTCGATCGTCCCTGATCGAGCCCCGGAACTGCGCTAGGATCACCTCATGCGCATCCTGATCATCTCCGATCCCGGCCCGGAACGCGCTAGGATCCCTCCATGCGCATCCTGATCATCGAGGACGACCGCGAGGCGGCATCCTACCTCGCCAAGGCCTTTCGCGAGGCCGGGCACGGCGCCGACGTCGCGGCGGACGGCCTCGACGGCTACGCCATGGCGGAATCGGGCGAGTACGACGTGCTCATCGTCGACCGCATGCTCCCGAAGCTCGACGGCCTGTCACTCATCCGATCCCTGCGCGAGCAGACGATCGAGACGCCCGTCCTGATCCTCTCGGCGCTCGGCCAGGTCGACGACCGGGTGAAGGGCCTGCGCGCCGGCGGCGACGACTACCTCCCCAAGCCCTATGCCTTCTCGGAACTCCTCGCCCGCGTCGAGGTGCTGGCCCGCCGCCGCAGCGCGGGCCCTGCCGCCGAGCCCACGACCTACCGCGTCGCCGATCTCGAACTCGACCGCCTCTCCCACCGGGTGGCGCGCTCGGGCCAGGAGATCCTGCTCCAGCCGCGCGAGTTCCGCCTCCTCGAATACCTCATGAAGAACGCGGGTCAGGTCGTGACCCGCACGATGCTGCTCGAGCACGTCTGGGACTACCATTTCGACCCGCAGACCAACGTGATCGACGTGCACGTCTCGCGCTTGCGCGCCAAGATCGACAAGGGCTTCGACAAGCCCCTCATCCACACCATCCGCGGGGCCGGCTACATGCTGCGTCCGGGCGGGGAAGGGCGCGAGGGATGAGCCGGGATCATCTCCCTCCCCCCGCTTGCGGCGGGGAGGGACAAAGGGTGGGGGGTGCCGGGGCCGACGGCGATCTCTCCCGATCAGCCCTGCCTCCAGCATCCGGGCAGCGGCACCACCCCCCACCCATGATCCCACCCCCCCGCAAGCGGGGGGAGGGAG
>DATAGO010000047.1:0-2308 GCA_036263675.1 Microvirga sp.
GGCGGGAGGTCCAGACGGGTCTCCGTCTGGCCGCCGCCGAAATGGATATGGTTCTTGTCGGCCGGGATCGGCTCGTTCGGGTCGAGCGCCGTTTTGACGTCGACGAGCAGGTGGTGGTGGCCGGTATTAGGGGTGGTGACCCCGGCCTGCGTCACGCCCATTCCGCGCAATCCGAACTGCACGACGAAGGGGCCACGAATCCGCGCGCCGTTCAGGGGCGAAATGAAGTAGAGCTTCGCGTCTGCTGGCGCGGGGGTCGGCGGAGCCCCGGGCGCGGCATGGCCGGAGTGAGGCGGAGCTGGCGTCTGGCCGAGGGCAGGCGCCATGGGCAACAGCGCGGCGGCCGCGACGATCAGGTACCGACCTATCATCATCTCGCTTTCCCCCTCCATTGAGCCTCACAGCAGTCACATGTCCCGCGCCACCCTGAAACCGTGGTTCGGGTACCGAACGCTAGCATCGTAGAATTCACGGCTCGAAATCCGCAGGCCCGCCTCGTCGTTGTTCCAGGCCCCACCCCGTAGCACGCGCTCCCGGCATTGTGGCGCGATCCATGCCGAGCCATCGCGCGGCGCACCGCGATAATCCTTGTGCCAGCAATCCTGGGTCCATTGGTTGACCGAGCCGGTCACGCCGTGAAGACCAAAGGCATTGGCCGGGAAGGTGCCGACCTTGGGCGGAGAGCGCAGCGGCGGTGCGCTGCAACTCCGGCACGGGGACATGTCGGCGCGGAACTGATCGCCCCACCAGTAGCGCGTGGTCGACCCGGCGCGGGCCGCATATTCCCACTCCGCTTCGCTGAGGAGGCGGTAGCGCCTGCCGCTGACGCGTGAGAGCCAGGCGAGATAGGCTTGGCTGTCGTCCCAGCTGACGTTGCGGACAGGCTCATCGGGGTCCCCGCCGGGATCAAAGGCGCAGGCCTTGTCCGCGACGCAATCCCCCCATTCCGCCACCGTCACCGGAAATCGTCCCGCAGCGAACCGTCCGACCGTCACATCGCGAACGGGCCGCTCGGTCGGGTCGGCGGAACTCCCCATGCGGAACTTGCCCGCGGGCACGGCGACGAGTTGCGGACAGCTCGCGCAATCCTTCACGACGCCAGGGGGAAGCGCCGTGGCGTTAGCGCGGGGGCTGGCCGCGACCTCCGGTCGAGGGGCCGGGCGGAGAGGCTCCTGCCCTGACGGCGGCGGCGGCCCGGATGCGGGAATGACCGGGGCGGGAACCGGCGGCATCGGGTTCTGCGGCAGCAGTGTTTCCGGCAAGGCGGGGCGCGACTGAGGCGGTGACGGCGGTGGCCCTGAACTTGGCGGCGGCAGAAGCGCCACGCTCGGAGCCGGCTCGGGTTCGCGCGCCGCTTGGTGCGGAGCCGGTTCCGGCAGCCGCGGCCGCGGCGCCTCAGCGGCTTCGCGGCGCTGGTCAGGGGGCTGCTGGACGTTGCGCTGGTTAAGCGCCTCTTGCCGGATCGCGCCTTGTGACGGCTGGGCAGGGGAGGGCGGGTTTTCGTCGAAGTAGCGGGAGACAAGAAAGCCCCCGCCGGCGCTGACGATCAAGGCCGCCACAGCGGCCGCCGGGAGCACCCATGTCCGGCTCCCCGCGCGGGAGGGATAGCTCGTGATCCGGGTCGCTTCCGGCTCCCAGCTCGCGACCTCGCCCATGCTCGCCGGCCGGTCCTCCGGTCGGGGCTGCAGCATTTTGGCGAGGAGCGGGCGAAAGGTCGGGTCGACCTTCTTCAGATCCGGCAGGCTCTGGCGCTTGCGCACCACGTCGAGCTGCGTGCCGCCCATGTTCAGCGGCTCGCCGATGATCGCGGCGGCGAGCGTCAGGCCGAAGCTGTAGATGTCCGACTTCGGCCCCGTCGTCCCGCCATAGAGCCCGACCTGTTCCGGGGAGGCGTAGTTCGCTTTGCCCGCGAACCGATCACCGATGACTGTGGCGCCGCCGAACGCGCTCCGGGCGATGCCGAAATCGATGAGCTTCGCCCGTGTCGCATCGCCCTCGGGCAGGATGATGTTGTCCGGCGAGATGTCTCGGTGGACGATGCCGGCCCGGTGCGCCGCATCGAGCGCCGACCCGATGCGGCGCTGGAGAATGCGGACGCTCGAGAGCGGCAGCGGACCGGATGCGAGCAGACTCGACAGGGACATGCCCTCGACGAGCTCCATCGCCAGATACGGGCATTGCAGGTCCGGGTCGGTCGTGAAGACATAGTACCGGACGACGCCTTCGTGCTGCAGGTTGTGCAGGGCCGCGGCTTCCTTGCGGAACAGCGCGAGCACCGTCTCGTTCTCGGTCAGGTCTGCCCTGACCA
>DATAGO010000048.1:0-26499 GCA_036263675.1 Microvirga sp.
CGACGGCACGGCAGGCGGCACCGCGATGGTGGCGGATCTGCAGACGGGTGGAGGCTCGGCTCCCAGCAACATCACGGTGGCGGGAGGCAAGGTCTTCTTCCAGGCCAGCGACGGGCAGAACGGTACGGAGCTGTGGGTGCATGACGCCGACGGCACGCGCATGCTCGAGATCGTGCAGGGAGCGGGGAGTTCCAGTCCTTCGAATTTCGTCATCATAAACCGTGCCCCGGTCATCACGACGACCGCGGCTCTCTCGATCGCGGAGAACAGCACGACGGGTGCTCCCGTGGGCACGGTGCAGGCGACCGACCCCGATCTCGACACGGTCGCAGGTTTCTCGGTGACGGGCGGGACCGGGCAGGAGCTGTTTGCCGTCGACGCCGCCGGCCAGATTACCGTCAAGTCCGGTGCCATCCTGAACTACGAGGGCACCCAGAGCTATACCCTAACGCTCACCGCCACCGACGGAACGGCGATTTCCGACGAGCGGACCCTCACCATCAATCTGACGGACGTGAATGAGGCACCCACCTCGCTCTCGCTCACCAACACGGTGACGACGACGGCGGAGAACGGCGGGACCGTGAAGGTCGCGGACATCACGGTCACGGATGACGCGCTTGGTTCGGAGACACTGTCTCTGACCGGCGCGGACGCGACCGCCTTCACGATCGTCGGCTCCGAACTTCGGTTCAACGGGAACGCAAACTTCGAGACCAAGACCACGTACTCCGTGACGGTCGGCGCGAGCGACAGCTCGCTATCGGGATCGACGCCCGTCAGCCAGAGCTTTGTCCTCACGATTTCGAACGTGAACGAGGCGCCGGTTCTGTCGAATGTGATCGGCGATCAGTCCGTTTCGGAAGATGCGAGCATCAGTTTTGTGGTTTCAGGCAACGCGTTCTCGGACGTCGATGCCGGGACGGTTCTGTCCTATGCGGCCACTCGGGCGGACGGCACCCCTCTTCCCTCCTGGCTCCAATTCAACGCCGGCACCCGCACCTTCTCGGGCACACCGCCCCAAAACTTCAACGGCGCTCTCGAGCTGAAGGTCATCGCCTCGGATGGCTCCCTCGAAGTCTCGGACACGTTCCGCCTGACCGTCGATCCGGTGAACGATGCGCCTGCGGCAGCGGCCGTCACCCTCCCGGATGGGACGGAGGACATGCCGGTCACCATCACGGCGGCGCGATTGCTGGCGGGCACCTCGGACGCCGAGGGGGGAACGCTGACGATCTCCGCTCTGTCGGTCGCCTCGGGCGGAGGTACGCTCGTCGGCGCCGGGGTCGGCACCTGGACCTACACGCCGGCTGCGAACGCCAGCGGGCCGGTGACCTTTTCCTACACGGTCACGGATGGTGAGCTTTTCGCCACGAGCAGCGCCAACCTGACCGTGACGGCCGTCAATGACGCACCTGCCGTCGCGAACGAGATCCCGGACCAGAGCGTCAGCGGGGACACCGCCTGGAGCTACGCGGTGCCGGCGGGCACCTTCACGGATCAGGAGGGCGAGAGCCTCACCTATGCGGCCAGCCTGGCCGACGACGCGGCGCTGCCGTCCTGGCTGACCTTCGACACCCAAACCCGAACCTTCTCCGGAACCCCGCCGCTCGCCTTCACCGGCGCCCTCGATCTGAAGGTGACGGCCAGCGACTCGCAATCCGGCGTCTCCGACACGTTCCGCCTCACGGTCACGCCGGTGAACGATGCACCGGTCGCGCAGAACGATGCCGGCAGCGTCGTGGAGAATGGAATCGTTGCGGGCGACATCCTCGCCAACGACACCGACAGCGACAGCCCCACCCTCTCGGTCGAGAGCGTGAAGGGCGTGACCGTCGGGACAAGCACCCAGGTCACCGGCACCTATGGGACGCTCACGATCGGCGCCACTGGCCAATACAGCTATGTGGCCGACAAGGCGGAGGCTCTGATCGGGGGCGAGACCCGAACGGAGACCTTCACCTATACGGTCACCGACGGCACGCGAACGGACGCTGCGACCGTGACCTTCACGATCCAGGGCCGGGACGAGGTCCTCCTGGGCACGAGCGCGGCCGACACGCTCACGGGCGGAGACGGCGCCGATGCCCTGAGGGGGATGGGCGGGAAGGACAAGCTGTCGGGCCTCGGCGGCAACGACTGGCTCTATGGCGGCACGGGCAACGACACGCTCACGGGCGGCAAGGGTGCAACCAGCCAGGACAACTTCGTGTTCGACATGGCGCTGAAGAAGAACGTCGACAAGATCACGGACTTCGAGGCGACCTACGACCAGATCTTCCTCGACGACGCCGTGTTCAAGGGGCTCGGCACCGGCACCGACGCGGGCACGCCGCTCAAGAAGGCGCAGTTCACAGCCAATGCGGACGGCGCGGCGACCGGCAAGAAGGCCCAGATCGTGTACGAGTCCGACACCGGCAACCTCTTTTACGACGCGGATGGAGCCGGCTCCGGGGCGGCTGTCCAGTTCGCCACCTTGAGCGGCAAGCCGACCCTGTCTCATCTCGACTTCGAGATCGTCTGATGTGACGCCGGCTCATGTGGAGACTACAGGCCCCACCGACCTCACACGCGACGATCGGACGTATGGAGACCTACCCCGCCCGACGGCTTCGGGGCAAAGCGGTCTGGACTCTGGGGATCGGGAGCTCCCATGGCGAGGCGCCTTAGCCGGCTGTGACCTCGTTCCTCAACCCGGCTCCCTATGCAGTTCCCGGATTCGGCTCTGGGGTCCAAACGGAAAGGGAGATGAACTCGTTCGGGCACGAGGAAGGCCCGAAACCTCGCGATTTCGGGCGTCCCAGGGCGATTTCGAAGAAAAGGATTGGCTGGGGGACCAGGATTCGAACCTGGACTAACGGAGTCAGAGTCCGCAGTTCTACCGTTAAACTATCCCCCAAGGGACCGTGCGAACGGGCTGGCAGCTCCGGGTGGAGGCCGGTGGCCGGGCCCGGCGCCGCTCTTCGGTGGCGGTGAGATAGGCTGCTTTCGGGCCCCGGTCAACCACCTGCGCGGGGAGGCCGCAGCCCGGTCGTCAGCGCGCCTCCGGCTCCGGAGGGTAGGGGTGCCAGCGGCCGTGATGGTCCTGCACCTGGGCGGTGCCGTCCTCGTCGGTGGCGAGAGTGCAGGGCCCGATTGGGGTCTTGCCGTGGCCGCCGGGAATGTCGAGCACGTAGGTGGGCTGGCACAGGCCCGAGATCCGCCCGCGTAAGGCACGCACCAGGGCCTGCCCCTCTGCGAGCGACAGGCGAAAATGGCCCGTGCCGGGCGCCAGGTCCGGGTGGTGGAGGTAATAGGGCTTTACCCGGGCCTCCACGAAGGCGCGCATCAGCGCCGCGAGGGTGTCGGGGTCGTCGTTGACGCCGCGCAGCAGCACCGACTGGCTCAGCATCGGGATCCCGGCCTCGACGAGCCTTTCACAGGCCGCGCGGGCAGCGGGCGTGAATTCGCGTGGGTGATTGGCGTGGAGCGCCACGTACACGGCCTTGCCGGGCACCAGCAGCGCGCTCACCAGCGCCGCATCGATCCGCTCCGGCTCCACCACGGGCACGCGGGTGTGGAAGCGGATCACCTTGACATGGGAGATCGCGCCCAAGGCCCCCGTGAGATCCGACAGGCGCCGGGGCGAGAGCACGAGCGGGTCGCCGCCGGTGAGGATCACCTCCCAGATCTCCTCGTGGGCGGCAATGTAGGCGAAGGCGCGCTCCAGCGCCTCGCCCGAGAGCGTGCCGAGCCCCTGCGGCCCCACCATCTCGCGGCGGAAGCAGAAGCGGCAATAGACCGGACAGACATGCACGGCCTTGAGCAGCACCCGATCGGGATAGCGGTGGACGATCCCCTCGACCGGGCTGTGGGCGAAATCGCCGATCGGGTCGGCTCGTTCCTCCGGCAGCCGCGTCAGCTCGGCGGCGTCCGGAACGAACTGGCGCGCGATCGGATCGGCGGGATCGGCCGGATCGATCAGGGCGGCCATGGCGGGAGTCGCCGCGACGGCATAGCGCGCCGCGATCCGCTCCAGGTCGGGGAGGCGCTCGGCGGGGACGAGCCCGGCGTCGACGAGGTCGGCGGGTGTGTGGAGTGGGGCGCTCACCGGGCCGCCTCCGGGATCATGGTCCAGAATATCGGGGTGGCCATCATCGGGCCGCCTCCGGGACCGGGGCCCAGAGCACCTGCTCGATCCGGGCAGCACCCGTCGCCAGCATGGCGAGGCGGTCGAGGCCGAGCGCGATGCCGCTCGCCTGCGGCATCAGGCGCAGCGCGGCGAGGAAATCCTCGTCGATCGGATAGGCTTCGCCGTACACCCTCGTCTTCTCCGCCATCTCGTCCTCGAACCGCCGACGCTGCTCGTCCGGGTCGGTGAGTTCGCCGAAACCGTTGGCGAGCTCGACCCCGCAGGCATAGAGCTCGAACCGCTCCGCGACCCGCGGGTCGTGCGCGGTCGGGCGGGCGAGCGCGGCCTCCGCGACCGGGTATTCGTCGAGGATCGTGGCGCGCCCAAGGCCCAGATGGGGCTCGACGCGCTCCACGACGACGCGGCTGAACAGGTCCGACCAGGTGTCGTCCGGCGCCGTACGGATGCCCGCAGCCCGCAGAGCGCCCGCGAGTGCCTCCCGGTCGGTGGCGCCGGACGGCGCGACGGTCGCCAGGAGATCGATGCCCGCAAAGCGCCGGAAGGCCTCCGCGACGGTGATCCGCTCCGGCTCGAGGGCCGGGTCCACGATCCGGCCCCGATAGGCGAGGGTCCCGGTCCCGGCGGCCCGCGCGGCGAGGCGCAGGATCGCGGCGCAGTCCCGCATCAGGTCCGAATAGGGCGCGGCCGCCCGGTACCATTCCAGCATCGTGAATTCCGGGTGGTGCAGGGGTCCGCGCTCCCGGTTGCGGTACACGCGCGCCAGGGTGAACAGCCGGGTCTCGCCGGCGGCGAGGAGCTTCTTGCAGGCGAATTCCGGCGAGGTGTGGAGGTAGAGCGGCGTCCGGCTGCCGTCCGGCTGAACCGCCTCCGTCGCGAAAGCATGGAGATGGGCCTCGTTGCCGGGGGAGACTTGGAGCGCCGAGGTTTCGGCCTCGACGAAGTCCCGCTCCTCGAAGAAGCGCCGCAGCGCGGCCGTGATGCGGGCGCGGCCGAGGAGGAAGGGGCGCCGGTCGCGGTGCACGTCCGGGGTCCACCAGGGGGAGGGGGGCTGGGCCAAGGGTGCCTCGCCCGCAGGGCGGAGCGCCTGCGGCATCAGGGGTTCGGGGAGTGGGTGACTAGCGATTTCGGCCGAGATGAGCTAGGTGCGGCCCCGACAGATCCGCGAGGGTGGCGCCCGCCCGCCCTCCATGCCGCAAGGAAGTTTCTCCGTGAAGGTCATCGCCTCGACTCTCCGCAAGGGCAACGTCGTCGACGTGGACGGCAAGCTCTACGTCATCCTGACGGCCCAGAACATCCATCCCGGCAAGGGCACCCCGGTGACCCAGCTCGACATGCGCCGCATCTCGGACGGGGTGAAGGTGTCGGAGCGCTACCGCACCACCGAGCAGGTCGAGCGCGCCTTCGTGGAGGACCGGGAGCACACCTTCCTCTACAAGGACGGCGAGGGCTCCCACTTCATGAACCCGGAGACCTACGATCAGGTCACGGTCCCGGACGACATCATCGGCGACCAGGCCGTCTACCTGCAGGAAGGCATGGCCGTGATGCTCTCGACCCACAACGGCGTGCCGATCGCGATCGAGCTGCCCGCCCGCGTGACCCTCGAGATCGTCGACACCGAGCCGGCCATGAAGGGCCAGACGGCCTCCTCGTCCTACAAGCCCGCCACGCTCTCGAACGGGGCGCGCACCCTGGTGCCGCCGCACATCACCGCCGGCACCCGCGTGGTGATCATGACCGAGGACGGCTCCTACGTGGAGCGCGCCAAGGACTGATCGGCCCCATCCCGGAGAGGCATCCGAAGGGCACCGGGAAAGGCGGGCACGGGCGCTCCGTCTGCGCCGCGCCGCCGCATCGGCCCGGGTGGAACATGCGGACGCGCGCGGAGGTTTGGGTGGATCCCGCCTCATTGTCCAGGAGACGCGCGTGAAACGCCTAGCCCTGACCCTCCTCCTCGTGCAGGCCGCCACGGCCGCGACGGCTCAGTCCGGCCCGAGCACGCAGGCGTTGACCTGCGCCCAGGCGCGCGGGATCGTGGCCGTGCAAGGCGCCGTGGTGCTCCATACCGGCCCCACGACCTACGACCGCTTCGTGCGGGATTCGAGCTTCTGCCCTCATCCGCTCACCGCGCAGACCGCCTTCGCCCGCACGGCCGACGCGGCCCAGTGCCCGGTCGGCGGCGTCTGTCGCGACACCACGATCGAGAACGGCCAGTAGCGCGCCGGAGGCGGGCCGGGCACAAGGCAAAGGCGCAGCCCGGTCGCGCCGCAGGATGGCGCGGCGTATCCCGACGGCTTGGCCGGGGTTGCGCGGCGCCCGCCGAGGCCGCCATATGGCGGCATGGTCCCGCCCGCCATCAACGCCCGCGTCGCCGAAACCGGCTCGCCGCCGATCCCCGAAGCCCAGGCCTGGACGCGCCGCTACGACGGCGCGCGCGGGCCGCTGATCGACCTCTCGCAGGCGGTGCCCGGTGCGCCGCCGCATCCCGGCCTGCTCGAGCGCATGGCTGAGGCGGCCGGGGCCGCGGGGGCCGCGAAATACGGCCCCATCGCGGGCGACGCGGACCTGCGCCAGGCCTACGCGACCGAGATGGCGCGGATCTACGACGGCCGGATCGAACCCGCGGACGTCGCGGTCACGGCGGGCTGCAACATGGCGTTCTTCGCGGCCATGATCCTGCTGGCCCGGGCCGGCGACGCGGTGCTGCTGCCGACGCCCTGGTACTTCAACCACCAGATGACCCTCGACATGCTCGGCATCGAGCCCCGCGCGCTGCCCTGCCGGGCCGAGGCCGGGTTCGTGCCCGGGGCCGAGGACGCCGAGGCCCTCATCGACGGGCGCGTGCGGGCGATCGTGCTCGTGACGCCCAACAACCCGACCGGCGCCGTCTACCCCGCCCACGTGATCGAGGCCTTTGCCGACCTGTGCCGCCGGCGCGGGATCTGGCTCGTGATCGACGAGACCTACCGCGACTTCCTGCCCCCGGGGGTGAACCGCGCCCATGGCCTCTTCGCCGGACCGGCCTGGCGCGACCACGTGGTCCAGCTCTACTCGTTCTCCAAGGCCTACGGGATTCCGGGCCACCGCACGGGCGCGGTCGCGGCCGATTCGGCCGTCGTCGCGCAACTCGCCAAGATCCTCGACTGCCTGCAGATCTGCGCGCCCCGCACCGCCCAGGGCGCGCTGCCTTGGGCGATCGAGGCCTTGCGCGATTGGCGCGAAGCGAACCGGACCGACATCAACCACCGCGCCGCCCGCTTCCGCCAGGCGCTCGCCGCCACGCCGGAATGGCGCATCGAATCGGTCGGGGCTTATTTCGCCTATCTGCGCCACCCCTTCCCGGGAGAGACGGCTCAGGCCGTCGCCGAGCGCCTCGCGGTCGAGCGTGGCGTGCTGAGCCTGCCGGGCTCCTATTTCGGTCCGGGCCAGGACGGGCACCTGCGCGTTGCCTTCGCCAATGTGGGCGCGGACGTGCTCGAGGGGTTGACCGAGCGGCTGCGGGGCTTCTCGAGCTGAACTGAGGGTAGTGTCTCAGTTTGAATTTTGCCTCCAGGGACCGCAGGGGCGCAAACCGAGCTGTGCTGCGGGTCACAGAGTGGTGACCTAGATCTGTGTATGATAAGGAGGCTTACCCATATAGAGGTACGGGTAAGCGTGCTCCGAAGGGTTTCGGCCCGCTTCGGCTCAGCTTGACGGGCCTTGCAGACAGATGCAGGGTGAACCTGTCTGGCGATGAGGCGTTACCCTCATATGCAGTGCTCAAGGAGGAGCTTTTGATGACGATTCTAAGCGAAAAGGTCGGCCTCTAAGCCCATCAAAGGGCTCAAGCCTCTTTGCGTCCTACGATGCGCTTGAAGTCCTCTGTTTCCCTCAAGCTCTCAAGATCCTTGTCGTTCAGCATTTCATTGATGTCTGTGGCTTGATCCTGAGAGTGACGTAGCGCTTCCTCAATATCCTTAAGAGCCTGCTCGCGATGAGCAGGCTCTTGTTTTTGAGCGAACAATTGCTCGTAGTAGCACGCCCTATTGTAATAGACAGCAGCGTGATTTTTATCCCCTGCTAATCGACCACGTTCAATTTCGACGAGCGCGTTATTCAACGTTTCAATCGCAACTTCATAAGAGACGTGCCAGCGCTGGACGCGCGCCACGTTGATCCATATGCTCAGCTTGGCCTGGCCAGACCGCATAGCGCTTTCAGCAAGCTCTATGGCGTTCTTCCATAAATTAGGTGGCACGTTCGGATGAGCCGCCTCCAGAAGCTTCATATTCATCTCAATAGTTTGTAGTTTCCTCTCAGTCTGACCGAGTTTTTGCTCAGCATCTTTGCGCGTTGCTTCGGCCTTATCAATTGCCTCCCTCGCGTCATGGGAAGCCCTCCCAGCCTCTGCTACCGCCTTGCTGGACTCGTTTCTTGCTTGAGCGACTTGATGCTCCAGATGCCCCACCATGCGGGGCAGTAGGCTTCTGGCTCCAAATCCAGCGATTACACTCACTGCAATAGACCGTAACTGCTCAGTCAATGTCTCAAAGTTCGTAAGTCCGCCGACTGCAATAATGAAGAACAAAAATGCAACGGCACCAGCAGTGCCGATTGCAGCGCTCTGCAAAGCAGAAGGGTAAAGAAACCAGCGGTCCTGCGGATCTATTCTCTCGGCTGATCCAATTGTATTTTTTTCATTGTTTATGAAATGTGCTACCAGCCCTCCGAAGGAGCCAAATACTAAACAAACAAGTAGAATTAAAAAAAGAGCTTTTGTGGCCAGAAGAGCCAGGGTGCTCCAGATGGTTGCGCACACGAAGTGATCTCCAAATCCAGCTACATGTGGTATGCTTACCGCCAAGCAGCCTCGGAGTCACGATGTCAACCACCCCCAAGCGCCCGGCCGATGTTATTGGCAATGCCATTCGTGTCGCTCAGATCGCCACAGGTGAGGCCGAGGAAGAGTATGAGCCGGAACCCGAGAAGAACACCGCTGCGGCTGAGCTAGGCCGCAAGGGTGGAGCGGCACGGGCCAAGAGCATGAGCCCCGAGCGCCGCGCCGAGATTGCAAAGAAGGCAGCGCAGAAGCGATGGGGAAAGGGCTAGAGGCCCCTCCCGTCGTCATCCCCTTCTTTGTATTCCAAGGGTAGCTGCATCGTCTCACCATATCGAGGATGCAGCCGATCAAGCTTTCGCATGAAGTCGTGCCAGTCGTTGCTCAACTTCATTGCCGTGACTACTGATCCAAGGTGCTCTCTTAGCTTAGGGTAGCCGAGATTGCTCGTGAGGCGCTGGAAGAGCTTGTCCTTGGGGCGCCCAGATTCCGTTTTGGGGGTGACGCGCTTCAGTTCCTCCAGGACGCCCGGTGCTAGGCGCTTGTAAACAATGTCGTTCGTGAGCATGCCGAAATACTGTGGGCGTTTCACGGACCCTGTTGGATAATCCAGGCCACGCAATCGAAACATTTCCTGATAGAAATCGCCTGGGAATGTTGGAATATAAGGTTGCAACTCCTTGGCGATGAATGCTTCCAGAATACGAGAAAGCGCATCTTTCGCCCGATCTTTTTGGTAGCCGGTCGCCTCATCAATTAGCGCGATGATGCCGACCCGAGCCAACCCTCGGACCAGGATTTCGCACTGCTTGGCGATATGAAGCTGATCAGACCGGAGATCCCCCGCAGCACGGGCCGCAAGAACAGCCTCGCATAGATCGGGCAGGATTGTAGCTTCATATCCAGTAGCGGGTGTCCCCCCCGTTGGCGCCTGGAACCGGATCGGGTTCTCCATCCTGCTGATTAAGTCATTGGGAAGATGGGGAATTAGGCTCTTTTGGGTGGCAAATTGGTACAGTCGATCACCCTGACGCCGACCAGCACCGCCGATGGACATGCCCATAGCGCGGACCATCCCGCCGAGGGAAAGGACGCGCCGTCCGTCAGCTAGGACGTAGCACGGCAACTCGATGTCACCGATCCTGAGCGGATGGTCCGAAGAGCCATGGGTGGCCTTCTCGACGGGTCCGCTTGCTTGGCGAGCCAACCCGCCCTGTCGCGCAATCTCTCTGCGTTGCTCCGGTGTGAGCTTATTGGCCCTCGCGACGCCGCCTCGTGCCCGCCCCGTTGGTTCCTCTGACATGCAAGCTGCCTCCATCTACAGCTTGCATTATCATGAGGGCGAGGGAATTATGCAAGCTGAAAATTGCGGCATCAGCTTGCAACAAGCTTGACGCTAAGCATAGAGTTCAGTACCATGCCTCGCATGAACAAGCTGCCCCTCGCCAAGCGCGTCCAGATCCTCTCCATGCTGGTGGAGGGCTCGTCCCTCCGCTCCATCTCGCGGGTCTGCGATGTGTCGATCAACACGGTCACGAAGCTGCTGGTGGATGCCGGGACAGCCTGCGCGCTTCACCACGATAAGGCCGTGCGGGGTGTGAAGGCTCGCCGGGTCCAGTGCGATGAGATTTGGAGCTTCTGCTATGCCAAGCAGAAGAACGTCCCTCTGGCGAAGGCTCCCGTGGACGGCGCCGGTGACGTGTGGACGTGGACGGGCCTGGATGCCGACTCGAAGCTGATGGTGTCGTGGGTGGTTGGCGGCCGTGAAGCCGACTCCGCCAGGGTGCTGATGGACGACCTGAAGGCCCGCCTCGCCAATCGGGTCCAACTCACCACGGACGGGCACAAGGCGTACCTAGAGGCCGTCTCGGAAGCCTTTGGTGACGAGATCGACTACGGGATGCTGGTCAAGATTTACGGCGCTTCGCCTGAGAGCATGAGGGGTCGCTACAGCCCCGCCGAGTGCATTGGTGCCAAGCGGCAGAAAATCGTCGGCAAGCCGGATGAGTTCTATATCTCGACATCCTACGTTGAGCGGCAAAACCTCAATATGCGGATGGGGATGCGCCGGTTTACTCGCCTCACCAATGCGTTCTCCAAGAAACTGGAGAACCATTACCACGCCCTATCGCTCTACTTCACCTTCTACAACTTCGTCCGCATCCATAAGACGCTCAAGGTGACGCCCGCGATGGCGGCGGGTGTGTCGGACCGGCTCTGGTCGATGGAAGACATCGCGGCCCTGGTCGAAGCCGCCGCCCCGGCTCCGGCGAAGCGCGGTCCCTACAAGAAGCGGGTGTCAATCCCCGCCTCAAATTCAAACTGAGACACCACCGAACTGAGCCTCGCGCCTGTGGATCCTGTGGACAACGGGGACAACCCGACTCCCGGGACTCGCCGGACTCCACGCCCTGGAACTTCGCGGAATCGACTGGATTCACAAGCTGTTGCTCCAGTCGGGCGCCGCGTTTCCAGGAGGCGGGAGGGCTTCCATGCCGGCCTATTTCTTCCATTGCACGGACGGGTACGACCTCATCCTCGATCGCGCCGGGCACCGGATGCGCTCGCGGCGGGACACGGAACTCGTCGCCTACACGGTCGCGGGCCGGGTGATGCGGGCCGCGCGCGAGGGAGTCGACTGGTCGCGCTGGCTCGTCTCCATCCAGGACGAGACCGGCAGCATGGTCGCGGTGGTGCCGTTCCCTGCCGGCCAGGCCTGAGCAAGGGCGCCGGGGCCGCGCCGTCCCGCCGGCCGGGCCGGTGCGGAAGGCGCAGTCCGCCTCGCGCCGGGCCGGTAACGGAACCCTAACCACGTTGCGGGATCGTTCGGGACCCTGAGCCCCGCCGGGCGTTCCCCGTGGGTAGTCAGCGTGAGGGCCTACCCGATGACGATCTTCGATCCCAAGACCGGCCAGTCCGTCACGATCGACCCGCGCACGGGACGCCGCCCTGAAGCTCAGCCTCTCGTCCGTCCCGCACGCTGAAGCGCCGCGCCGGCTTCTCGGAGCCCTTCCACATCACCTGCATGGTTGGCGGCCTGATGCCGGCGGTGTGCCGCCCGCCGGTCAGGGCTGGGCGGGATTGCCAGCCGGCGACGCCGGCGCGGCCGCCGGAGGTGGGGCCGCGGGGGACGCGCCGGCTCGCGTCGCGGCTTCGGCCGCGACCGTCTCCTGCACCAGGGCCTGCGGCACACGCTCGGGCGGCAGGTTGCAGATCGGGTCGCACAGATAGGGCTGCACGCGCTCGCCGCGGTGGACGATGATCGGCCGCGGCGGGACGCCGACCCGCACGGTCCGGCGATAGAACGGGTTTCCGTCCTCGTCGAGCAGGATCAGGTTGGTGAAGCCTGCGGCTTTGGCATTGAGCAGGATGGTCCGCTCGTTGGCGACCGAGGCCTCGACGATGCCCGGGTCGCCCACCACGACGGTCCGCGCAGGCCGGGCGGTGAGCAGGACTTCCGAGGTGCCGGGGTCGAGGGCCAGGAGCGGGATCGGCGCGACCCGGAGGTCCGTGACCACGGGGGCACCGCCGGCCGATGGCGCGACGCGCAGGTCGGCCGCCCCCGCGGACAGGGGGGCGAGTCCCAACAGCAGCGCCGCGGCAGCGCGAACCAGCAGCATCGGTAAACCTCCGTGACCGCGCCCAAAATCGGGCAATCCGGCCCGGACCGCAAGCCGTCCGGTCCGCCTAGGCGGATCCGGAGCGCCGGGCGGTCATGCGCACGGGCGGACCCGCGGCGGCGGACGGTTGCGCGGCGCCGGCGCGCATGGGACGGTGGCGGCCCGCCAAGAACCCGATCGCCATGCTCCTGCGCCTCGCCGCCGCGGCGGCCGTTCCCCTCCTCGCCGCCTGCGTGACGACGGCACCCCTGTCCTGCGCGGGCGGTGCCGCGCCGACGCCGGTCGCCGAACTCGTCTTCGGCCGCAACATCGGCCCGAGGCTCGGCGTCGGCGAGGCCGCGTGGCGGGCCTTCCTCGACGCCGAGGTGACGCCGCGCTTTCCCGACGGCTTCACGGTGCTCGACGCCCGCGGCCAGTGGCGCGACGGGGCCGCCATCGTGCGCGAACCCAGCAAGGTGCTGGTGGTCGCACTCACCGACGAGGCGCGGGACCGGGCGTCCCTCGCCGCAATCGCAGACGCCTACAAGGCACGGTTCCACCAGCAATCGGTGCTCACCATGGTGCGCCAGGCCTGCGTCTCCTTCTGAGATCCCGTCTCCCGTCGTGACGCTGCCTCCGGGGGCTCCCGATCTCGTGCCCGGACGGCGGACCGACTTTTGCGTCCTCCGGGCGATTGGCTTAACGATCTGTGGCAACGACTTCACAGGACCCGGGACGCCGGGCGCCACGCCTGAAGGACGCCATGCAGGCCGACCCGAACTCCGCCACCGCGACCACGCCGTTCGACACCGTCGCGACCCCGCAGGACGCCGTGCGGCGGCTGATCGAGCTGCACGAATCGGCCATCACGGCGCAGCGGGCCGCCCTGGAGCAGTACTTCTCCGGCGGCATCGCGCCGACGCCTGCCGAGCGCGGCCGCTTCCGTTATCCGGAGTTGCGGGTCACCTACCGGGCCAGTGCTCCGCAACCGGTCACCCAGCGCGCCTTCGGCAAGTTCCAGGGTCCGGGCGTCTACAACACCACGGTGACGCAGCCCGCCGCGTTCAAGTCCTACCTGCTCGAGCAGCTCGGCTACCTCGTGCGCGACTACGACGCCACGATCGAAGTGGGCGTGAGCCGGCAGGAGATCCCGTATCCGTACGTGTTCGAGCGCGGCGACGAACTTGCCCGCGGCGCCGTGACGGCGGCGGATCTCGCCCTGTCGTTCCCGACGCCGCTCCTTGCCTCGGTAGGCGACGAGATCGCGGACGGCACCTGGGTCCACGCGGAGAGCGGGCCGCGGCCGCTGGCGCTGTTCGATGCCGTGCGGATCGACTATTCGCTGCGCCGCCTCGTGCATTACACCGGCACCGACTGGCGCTGCATCCAGCCCTGGATCCTGCTGACGAACTACCATCGCTACGTCGACCAGTTCATCCGCTGGGCGGTCGAGACCATGCGGGGCGACGGGCCGTGGCTGCGCCTCGAGCTGCCCGGCGGCATCAGCATCGAGCGTGGGCTCGATGCGGAGGCGATAGGGGCGCTGGTGGCGCAGTCGCCCTGGCATCGCTTCCAGATGCCGGCCTATCACCTGGTCCGGGACGACGGGCACGGCGTCACTCTCGTGAACATCGGCGTCGGGCCGTCGAACGCCAAGAACATTACCGACCATCTTGCGGTGCTGCGGCCCCATTGCTGGCTGATGGTGGGCCATTGCGGAGGTTTGCGGCAGTCGCAGAAGATCGGCGACTACGTGCTCGCGCACGGCTACCTGCGCCGCGACCGCATCCTCGACGGCGCCGTGCCGCCGGAGGTTCCCATACCGGCGCTCGCGGAGGTGCAGCTCGCGCTCCAGGAGGCGGCCGCGCGCGTCACCGGCGACCGCGGCGACGAGCTCAAGAAGCGGCTGCGCACCGGCACGGTCGTGACCTACGACGACCGCAACTGGGAACTGCGCTGGAGCCAGGAGCGGCGCCAGATCAACCTGTCGCGTGCCATCGCGGTCGACATGGAGAGCGGCACTATCGCGGCGCAGGGCTATCGCCTGCGGGTGCCCTACGGCACGCTGCTCTGCGTCTCCGACAAGCCGCTGCACGGTGAGATCAAGCTGCCGGGCGCCGCGAACGCCTTCTACGAGCGCGCCATCGGCGAGCACCTCATGATCGGGCTCGCGACCCTCGACATCCTGCGCGAGCAGCGCTCGGGCCTGCACTCCCGCAAGCTGCGCTCCTTCGACGAGCCGCCGTTCCGGTAGAGGCCTCCGACCCTCGCAGCCGGCCGTGCGGGGCGGATCCCCGCTCCAGCCCCGCATCGGGGCGGCACCCTCGCCCGGCCTCGCGGTGCCCGCGGCCACTGCGTGACCCGGCCGTGCCGTCTCGAATCGCGCAGGCGCCCCCGCCGGGGTTCGCGCCGCCCGGGGGCCGGTGACTCGGCCGGAGGGTCTCGGGGATCGAGGCCGCCGGCAATCGGCCGAAGGCGCCGACCGGCCCTCCTCCGCATGCGGTGGCGGGGGAGCTCCAGGCCGGACAGGGCGCGACCGGCCGTCCCGGCCGGCGCCGGCCCGACAGTCCAACGGGGCTCGGACCCCTGCGGATCCGCTCCGACGGCGATTCCGCACCCTGCAACAATCCAAGCCTTGCTGCGACGCCGCAGCGGGCGGCCGTGCGCCCCCAGGCAACATTGGCGCAATGTTGGCGCAACCGGCCGGCTCGACGCCGTGTTCGGCCGGCGTGGCTGCCGGACCCGATTTCCGGAGGGCCCGCGCATGAATTCGCGGCCTGAAACAGCCGCGTGACGCGAACCCGCGATCCGCATCATCGCCGCGCACGTTTGTTTCCGTTCCGCAACGATCGAAGCAATTCGCTCGATATGTCCAGGTGCCAAAGTTCACAGGCATCGGGAACACGGGAAGCAAGTCGAGCCGAAGCATCGGCCTTGCGCCCCCGGGACCGGCCGTCGGATCCGAATAGAGCTCAGGCTCTACCAACCGGCGGGAAGCCAACAAGACTTGGGTTTGCCTTTCACTTCGCCGAGATCATCCTGTCATGCAGGCAATGGCGAGACGATGTGCTGATGAGCACTTCGATGAGACGATTTAAATTCTACACCTGAAATCAAGCGGAAGAGCTTTCTCCGCTGAAGCCACCAGATCACGGGAGACCACGATGGCTGTCACCACCACCTATTCCTTCGAGAACGTCGCGAACATCGATCCGACGAATGCGACCAGCGGGGCCGATGCGACCAGCCTCAGCAACGGCGGTGTCGCGGTCACGGGCAATCACCTGACCCACTCGGATGCGTCGTTCTTCGACGGCACCGGCGCCTCGACCGGCACTGCGCTCAACATCGACGGAGCCAACTCGGCGATCGCGCAACTGAACAGCGGAAACGTCGTCGTCGTCTCGGAAGGCGACAACCAGGACAGCATCCTGCTCGAGATCACCGCCACGAACGGCGACGTCGTCCTCCCGTCCATGAGCCTGGCGACAGGCAACGCGCCGCTCAACTACAAGTCCCTGGACGTGTCCGGCCTCAGCAACGGCAACTTCGTCGTCGTCGCGGAGCTCGAATACCCGGGGAGCGACTTCGACGTTCGCGCCTATGTCGTGAACAGCAGCGGCACCCTCGTGAGCAACGTATCGATCGCGACCGCGGGCGCCGACGACGATTCCGTGCCGAGCGTCGCCGCGCTCGAAGGGGGCGGCTTCGCCGTCGCCTGGCAGCGGACTATCGGTGCCGACACCGAGGTCTGGTACGCGGTCTACAACAACGCAGGCGGCGTGGTGAAGGCGCCGACGCTGCTCGACACGACCGGCTCGGTCAACCAGAACCCCAGCATCACGGCGCTTGCGAACGGCGGCTTCGCGATCGCCTACGAGGACAGCGGCTGGGGCGGCGACCGGGAAATCACGCTGGGGCGGTTCGAGGCGGACGGGACGCAGGTCGGCGGCCTCACCAACGCCACCAACAATTCCAGCGACGATTTTGCGGCTTCGATCACGGAGCTGTCGAACGGCATGATCGCCGTGGGTTCGACGACCGGCTTCTTCTCGGACGTCACCTGGACCCTCGTCGACGGGACCACGGGTGCGAAGCTCGGATCGAGCACCACGGGCTCGGCGGGCGGGTTCGTCAGCGACTTCGACACCAGCATCGCCGCCATGGAACTCGGCCAGATGGGCGCGTTCCACGAGTCCGGCAGCGACCTGCACGGCCAGATCCTTCAGGCGACCCGCACTTCGGTCGGCAACGACGACGCCGACAGCATCACAGGTGACGACCTGCGCGACGTGGTCCAGGCCGGAGGCGGCGCCGACATCATCCGCGGCGGCATGAATGCCGACAACCTCCAGGGCGAGGCCGGCAACGACCGGTTCGAGTTCGCGGCCGACGAGGCTGCGACCGGCGAGATCATCGACGGCGGCGCCGACACCGACACCGTCGAGGCGCTAGGCAACGTCGACTTCACCGGCGCGACCTTCACGTCCATCGAGGAAATCGAGTTCAGCAATGCGGTGGCCAGCGACAAGCAGGTGACGATCCGCGCCGACCAGATCGGTGCGGGCCTGTCCTCGACCCTCCTGATCGACGGCAACGCGAGCAGCACGATCGATTCGCTGCGGATCGAGATGGGAACCGACACGGCGGTCAGCCTGGCCGGGTTCACGTTCCAGCAGTTCAACACGGGCGGCACCGACAACGACCGGATCTTCATCGTGGGTGACGGCGACGCGGAGACGATCGTCGGGTCCAGCCTTCGGGACGACATCACCGCCGGCGGCGGGGACGACTTCATCGACGGCGGCCTCGGTGCCGACCAGATGTCGGGCGGCCTCGGCAACGACACCTTCGTGGTGAACGAGGCCAACGACGTCCTGACGGAGGCGGCCGGTCAAGGCACCGACACCGTCCAGAGCTCGATCAGCTTTGCGCTCGCCGACAACTTCGAGAACCTCGTCCTGACCGGTGCGGATGCGATCAACGGCACGGGTAACGCCGTCGCCAACGCGATCACCGGCAACGGTGCCACGAACGTGCTCTCCGGCGGTGCGGGTGACGACACGCTCAACGGCGGCGGCGGCGTGGATCAGATGATCGGCGGCCTCGACAACGACACCTATGTGGTCGACGACTCGGCCGACGTGGTGACGGAGCTCGCCGGACAGGGGACCGACACCGTGGTGAGCTCGGCGAGCTTCTCGCTGAGCGCCGAGGTCGAGATCCTCACGCTGTCCGGCGTCGCCGCGATCAACGGCACCGGCAACGATCTCGCCAACACGATGACGGGCAACGATGCCGCCAACCTGCTCTCCGGCGGCCTGGGCAACGACACGATCAACGGCGCGGGCGGCAACGACACGCTTTCCGGCGGTCTCGGCCTCGACACCCTCACGGGCGGTCTCGGCGCGGACATCTTCGACTTCAACTCGATCCAGGAGGCCGGCAAGGGGCTCCTGCGCGACGTCGTGTTCTTCTCCCATGCGGAAGGCGACAAGATCGACCTGTCGACCATCGATGCCGCGAAGGGCAAGGGGTTCAAGGGCGACCAGGACTTCCACTGGATCAACGACAACAAGCTCGGCGCCAAGTTCACCGGCGAAGAGGGCGAGCTGCGCTTCAAGAAGGGCATCCTTTCCGGCGACATCAACGGCGACGGGAAGGCCGACTTCGAGATCAAGATCGTGGGCACCCTGACCGCCGATGACCTGAACTTCTAGTCGACCACCGGGGGCGGGGCGCTCCGCTCCGCCCCCGCCCGGGCCCGGGACGGCCGCCCGTCGCGACGCGCCGCCCCTGGACCTCGCTCACCGCCTCGGCCCCTCCCGCTCTTCCGGGAGGGGCTTTCGCGTTGCCGTGCCCTATCCGGCCTGCGGCGGATGCAGGCGCGACAGGGCGAACTTCCCTTTTGCGGCGGCTGGCCCTATGGGGGCGGCTCCTCCCGCGCGTGCCGGTACCCTGCCATGTCCCTCACGGCCACCATCGCCGACATCGCTCCCCGGTTTCCCGATTTCCGCGTCGCCGTCGTCGCGGCCGACGGACTGGCGCTCGCCACCGAACGGCCCGCCGCCCTCGACGCGCTCATCGCCGAGCGGGAGGAGGCGTGCCGGGCCCGCTGGGGCGCTTCGGACCTGTCGGAGATTCCCGGCATCGCGGCGTGGCGCGCGGCCTACAAGGGCTTCGGGATCAGGAAGACGAGCTACCGCTCCTCCGTCGAGCGCCTCGTCAAGCGCGTGAAGGCGGGCGACCGGCTGCCGGCGGTGAACACCCTGGTCGACATCTACAACGCGGTGTCGCTCACCCACGTCTTCTGCTGCGGCGCGGACGACCTCGACCGCATCGCGCCGCCGGTCGCCTTCCGCTTCTCGCGGCCCGGCGACAGCTTCATCGACATGGGCGCGGAGGCCGGCGAGGACCCGAACGATCCCCCGAAGGAAGGCGAGGTCGTCTTCGCCGATACCCGGCACGTGCTGTGCCGGCGCTGGAACTGGCGCCAGGACGCCCGCACCGGCCTTGCGCCCGAGACCCGCCGGGCGGTCGTCACCGTGCAGGCCAACGGCTGGGGCGACCTCGACGCAGCCGTGGCGGACCTCACGACGCTGATCGGGCGCTTCGCGGGCGGCACCTGCCGGGTCGCCACCGCCGACGCCGCGACGCCGACCGTCACCCTCTGACCCTGCGGCCGCCCCCAGGCCCGGCTCGTCCTGCGGGAGCCCGCGCGGCGGTCCGATCCCGGGAGAAACGCCTGTCGGAATGGCCACGGGCCGCACCCGCACGCCTTGAAGCTCGGCTGTTTCCGACGCACGAACGTCCGGCCCCTCGCCGAATCAGCGCCACACCCTCCGGCAGACTGGATGAAGGGAGGGGCTCGAAACGGGCTTGCAGGGCCTCGAAAACGCATATAAACATATCTTTATATGTTACAGCGTGTGTGAGGCCATGACCGACGCCGTCCAGCCGAATCTCGACCAGAGCCTCACGGCCCTCCGTGCCGCCGCGGAAGAGACCCGTCTGCGCATCCTGGCCCTGCTCAGCGAGGGCGAGCTGTCGGTCTCGGACTTCACCGACATCCTCGGCCAGTCGCAGCCGCGCATCTCCCGCCATCTGAAGCTCCTCGTGGAGGCCGGGCTCGTGGACCGGCACCGCGAGGGTGCCTGGGCCTTCTTCCGCCTGGCCGACCGGGGCGCCGGCGCCCGGCTCGTGCGCCCGCTGCTCGAGAACCTGGACCGCGCCGACCCGCAGCTCGCCGACGACCGGGCGCGGCTCGCCGCCGTGCGCCGGCAGCGCGCCCAGAACGCGCAATCCTTCTTCGCGCGGCTCGCGCCCGAATGGGACCGGATCCGCTCGCTGCACGCCCCCGAGGCGACGGTCGAAGCGGCGGTCCTCGACGCGCTCGGCCCGAAGCCGGTTCGCGACTGTCTCGATCTCGGCACCGGCACCGGGCGCATGCTGCAGCTCCTCGCCCCGCGCGTCTCGCGCGCCGTGGGGCTCGACGCCAGCCACGCCATGCTCTCCGTCGCCCGCGCCAATCTCGAGAAGGCGGGACTGACCCGGATCGAGCTGCGCCAGGGCGACATCTATGCGCCGCCATTCCCGCGCAATGCCTTCGACCTCGTGGTCGTCCACCAGGTGCTGCATTACCTTGACGATCCCGCGCGGGCGGTCCGCGAGGCGGCCCGGCTCGTGGCGCCGGGCGGACGCCTCCTCGTCATCGACTTCGCGCCCCATTCCCTCGAGTTCCTGCGCGAGCACCAGGCCCACCGGCGCCTCGGCTTCGCCCGCGAGCAGGTCGCGGGCTGGCTCGGCGAGGCGGGGCTCGACTGCACCCTCACGCGGGAACTCGCACCCCCGCAAACCGGCGGCGAGCAGCTCACGGTCTCGATCTGGCTGGGGCAGGACCCGCGCGTCGTTGCCGACTGGCCGCTCAACGATTCCTACCACCAGGACCGGGAGGTCGCGTGATGCGATCCGGCTCCGGCAACCCGCACAGCCATCTTTGACAGACCCAACGAAAGGTCGCCCGATGCAACCCGCCGCCTTCCGCAAGAGCCGCCACGGCGCCTGCCCCGTCAAGGTGTCGTTCGAGTTCTTCCCGCCGAAGACGCAGGAGATGGAGGCGACGCTGTGGTCCTCGATCGAGCGCTTGGCGCCGTTGAGCCCGCATTTCGTCTCCGTGACCTACGGGGCGGGGGGATCCACCCGCGAGCGCACCCACAATACGGTGGCGCGTCTCGTGCGCGAAACGTCCTTGCGCCCGGCCGCGCACCTCACCTGCGTGGCGGCCACCAAGCCTGAGATCGACGAGGTGGTGCAGTCCTACTGGGACGCGGGCGTGCGCCATATCGTGGCCCTGCGCGGCGATCCCGTGGGCGGCATCGGCACCGCGTACGAGGCCCATCCCGGCGGCTACGACAAGACCTGCGATCTCGTCGCCGGCATCAAGCGCGTCGGAAACTTCGAGGTCTCGGTCTCGGCCTATCCCGAAAAGCACCCGGAGGCCGCCTCCCTCGACGCCGACATCGACGCGCTCAAGGCCAAGGTCGATTGCGGCGCCGACCGGGCCATCACCCAGTTCTTCTTCGACAACGACGTCTACTTCCGCTACCTCGACCGCGTCCGGGCGCGGGGCATCAACATCCCGATCGTGCCCGGCATCGTGCCGGTGCAGAACTTCAAGCAGACCGCAGGGTTTGCCGCGCGCACCGGGGCCTCCGTGCCGGACTGGCTCGCGGCCCGCTTCGACGGCCTCGACCACGATGTCGAAACCCGCAAGCTCGTCGCCGCCGCGGTCGCGGCCGAGCAGGTGATCGACCTCGTCGACCGCGGCGTGAACGAGATCCACTTCTACACCATGAACCGCGCCGACCTCGTCTACGCGATCTGCCACCTGCTTGGCCTGCGCGCACTGCCGCAGGCCGCAGCGGCCTGAGCCCGATCCCTCCCCGCCAGGGGAGGGTGGCCTCGCGTCAGCGAGGTCGGGTGAGGTGGAAGCACCCCCTTTTCCGAAGAGATCGCGCTTCCATCCCACCCGGCCGCTGCTGACGCAGCGTCCACCCTCCCTTGGCAGGGAGGGACAGCCCTCCGACAAAAATGTGTGAATCATGACCGATACCCGCCCCGCCGACGGCGCCGAGATCCTCCAGGCCCTGCGCGAGATCGCCGCGAAGCGCATCCTCGTCCTCGACGGCGCGATGGGAACCGAGATTCAGGCGCTCAGGCTCGGCGAAGATGATTTCCGCGGCGAGCGCTTCCGCGGCTTCGGCCATGATCTCAAGGGCAACAACGATCTCCTGATCCTGACCCAGCCCGACGCGGTGCGGCAGATCCATCTCGACTATTTCCGAGCCGGCGCCGACATCGTCGAGACCAACACGTTCTCGGGAACGTCCATCGCGCAGGCCGATTACGGCCTCGAGGCGGTCGTCTACGAGCTCAATCGCGAAGGCGCGCGGCTCGCCCGCGAGGCCGCGATCCTGGCCGAACGCGAGGACGGCCGCCGCCGCTTCGTGGCGGGCGCGGTCGGGCCGACGAACCGCACCCTCTCGCTCTCGCCGGACGTCAACAATCCGGGCTACCGCGCCGTCACCTTCGACGAGGTGCGCGAGGCTTACGCCGAGCAGGTGAGGGGGCTCGTCGACGGCGGGGCCGAGATCGTCCTGATCGAGACGATCTTCGACACCCTCAACGCCAAGGCCGCGATCGTCGCGACCCATCAAGTCTTCGCCGAGCGCGGCGTGCGTCTGCCCGTGATGATCTCGGGCACCATCACGGACCTCTCCGGCCGCACGCTTTCCGGCCAGACTCCGACCGCGTTCTGGCACTCCGTGCGGCATGCGGATCCCTTCTCCATCGGGCTGAACTGCGCGCTCGGCGCGCGGGAGATGCGGGCTCATATCCAGGAGATCGCAAAGGTTGCCGACACGCTCGTCTGCGCCTATCCCAATGCCGGCCTGCCGAACGAATTCGGCCTCTACGACGAGCGCCCCGAGGCCACGGCCGCGATGCTCGCGGAGTTCGCGGATGCGGGCTTCGTCAACCTGGTCGGCGGCTGCTGCGGCACCACGCCGGCGCATATCCGCGCCATCGCGGAGGCCGTCGCCGGCAAGGCGCCGCGGCAGGTCCCGGTGGTGCCGCCGCTCATGCGCCTTTCGGGCCTCGAGCCCTATGTGCTCACGAAGGACATTCCGTTCGTGAACGTGGGCGAGCGCACGAACGTCACCGGCTCGGCCAAGTTCCGCAAGCTCGTCACGAACGGCGATTACGCCGCGGCCCTCGACGTGGCGCGCGACCAGGTCGCCAACGGGGCGCAGATCATCGACGTCAACATGGACGAGGGCCTGCTCGATTCGCAGAAGGCGATGGTCGAGTTCCTCAACCTCGTGGCTGCGGAGCCCGACATCGCCCGCGTGCCCGTGATGGTGGATTCCTCCAAGTTCTCGGTCATCGAGGCCGGACTGAAGTGCATCCAGGGCAAGCCGATCGTGAACTCGATCTCCATGAAGGAGGGCGAGACGGCGTTCATCGAGCAGGCAAAGGTGTGCCGCGCCTACGGCGCCGCCGTCGTCGTCATGGCCTTCGACGAGCAGGGCCAGGCCGACACGCAGGCGCGCAAGGTCGAGATCTGCACCCGCGCCTACAGGATCCTGACGGAGAAGGTCGGCTTCCCGCCCGAGGACATCATCTTCGATCCGAACGTGTTCGCGGTCGCGACCGGGATCGAGGAGCATAACGGCTACGGCGTCGATTTCATCGAAGCCACGCGGGTCATCCGCCAGACGCTGCCCCATTGCCATATCTCGGGCGGCGTCTCGAACCTGTCGTTCTCGTTCCGCGGCAACGAGCCCGTGCGCGAGGCGATGCACTCCGTGTTCCTGTACCACGCCATCCAGGTCGGCATGGACATGGGCATCGTGAATGCGGGCCAGCTCGCGGTGTACGAGCAGATCGACCCCGAGCTGCGCGAGCTCTGCGAGGATGTGGTCCTCAACCGCCGTCCCGACGCCACCGAGCGTTTGCTCGAGGCCGCGCCCCGATTCAAGGGTGACGGTTCGGGTGCGGTGAAGGCGGCCGATCTCGAATGGCGTTCCTGGTCGGTCGAGAAGCGGATCGAGCATGCCCTCGTCAACGGCATCACCGAGTTCGTGGAGGTCGACACCGAGGAAGCCCGCCGGTCCGCCGCACGCCCGCTCCATGTCATCGAAGGCCCGCTCATGGCGGGCATGAACGTGGTCGGCGACCTCTTCGGCGCCGGCAAGATGTTCCTGCCCCAGGTCGTGAAGTCGGCGCGCGTCATGAAGCAGGCGGTCGCTTACCTGATGCCCTTCATGGAGGCCGAGAAGGCCGCGACCGGCGAGAGCCAGCGCTCGGCCGCCGGCAAGGTCCTGATGGCGACCGTGAAGGGCGACGTGCACGACATCGGCAAGAATATCGTCGGCGTCGTGCTGGCCTGCAACAACTACGAGGTCATCGACCTCGGCGTCATGGTGCCGGCGCAGAAGATCCTGGAGATCGCCCGCAGGGAGGGCGTCGACATCATCGGCCTGTCCGGGCTCATCACGCCGTCTCTCGACGAGATGGTGCACGTGGCGGGCGAGATGGAGCGCGAGGGCTTCGACATCCCGCTCCTCATCGGCGGCGCCACCACGAGCCGCGTCCACACGGCCGTGAAGATCCATCCGCAATACGAGCGCGGCCAGACCGTCTACGTCACCGACGCGAGCCGGGCCGTCAGCGTGGTGTCGAGCCTGCTCTCGCCCGACGCCAAGGGGCCTTACGTCGACACCGTGCGGGCGGAGTACCGCAAGGTCGCGGACGCCCATGCCCGCTCGGAGGCCGACAAGCTCCGCCTGCCGATCGAACGGGCGCGGGCGAACCGGATGCCGGTCGACTGGAGCGCCTATCAGCCGCCGAAGCCGACCTTCACGGGCACCCGGGTGTTCCGCGCCTACGACGTCGCCGAGCTCGTGCCGTACATCGACTGGACGCCGTTCTTCCAGACGTGGGAACTCAAGGGCCGCTTCCCCGCGATCCTCGAGGATGCCGAGCAGGGTCCGGCCGCGCGCCAGCTCTACGAGGACGCGCAGGAGATGCTGCGCCGCATCGTCGAGGAGCGCTGGTTCAACCCGAAGGCCGTGATCGGATTCTGGCCCGCCAACGCGGTGGGCGACGACATCCGCCTGTTCACGGGCGAGAGCCGCAGCGAGACCCTCGCGACCCTGCACGGGCTGCGCCAGCAGCTCTCGAAGCGCGACGGGCGGCCGAACCTGTGCCTGTCGGATTTCGTGGCGCCGGTCGAGACCGGCCTTGCAGATTACGTCGGCGGGTTCGTGGTCACGGCCGGGATCGAGGAGGTGCGGATCGCCGAGCGCTTCGAGCGCGCCAACGACGATTACCGCTCGATCCTCGTCAAGGCGCTCGCCGACCGGCTCGCCGAGGCGTTTGCCGAGCGGATGCACCAGCGCGTCCGCCAGGAGTTCTGGGCCTATGCCCCCGACGAGGCGATCTCGATCGAGGACCTGATCCGCGAGGAATACCGCGGCATCCGCCCGGCCCCGGGCTATCCGGCCCAGCCCGACCACACCGAGAAGGAAGCCCTGTTCGGCCTCCTCCAGGCGGAGCGCCGCATCGGCGTGAAGCTCACCGAATCCTACGCCATGTGGCCGGGCTCGTCGGTGTCGGGTCTGTATCTTGCCCATCCGGAGGCGCATTATTTCGGCGTCGCCAAGGTCGAGCGCGACCAGGTCGAGGATTACGCCGCGCGCAAGGGCATGAGCATCCCGGAGGTCGAGCGCTGGCTCTCGCCGATCCTCAACTACGATCCGGCGATGTACGCGGCGATCGCGGCCGAGTGACGACAGGGCGCCGGATCGCTCCGGCGCCTCCTTCACGAGCGGTTGCGAGCGCCGTCAGGCCGAGGCGCGCCGCCCGCCGGCGAAGCGCTCGAACTCGGTCGGATCGCGCCGACGGCGCAATTCCCGCAAGGTCTCGTGATACTCCCGCTCCTCGGCCGCCAGCCTGTCGAGGGTCGCCTGCCTGTGGGCCTCGAACGGCGAGGCCGCCACGGGCGCCGGCTGCTCTGACCTCGCACGGCGCGCCGCGCGCCAGAGCTTCCACGCCCCGTAGGCCAGCGCCAGCGGCGGGGCCGCCATCAGAGCGACGAGGAGGAGAAGCACCTCCAGCGGCCGCCAGGGCCCGCCGGGCAGGCGGTCGAGGGAGAGGGCAGGGCTCATCGGGGCGCTCCTGGGCAAACCTGAATGACGTTGGGACTGTCGGGCCCCGGTGCAAGACGCCGCGCGGAAATTTCGCGCCGCCGCATCCCACCCCTCTCCCCGCTGCACTCCCTCTCCCCGCCTGCGGGGAGAGGGCTGGGGTGAGGGGCCGGTCGGTGGAGCGAGCGGTGTCCGCGCACCATCCCTCCCTGCCAAGGGAGGGTGGCCTCGCGCCAGCGAGGTCGGGTGGGATGGAAGCGCGAGTCGAGCAGGAGGCCCACCTCCCTCCCCCCGCTTGCGGCGGGGAGGGAGAGGGGTGGGGGGTGCAGGGGACGACCTGAGATCCTCCGAACACGCAGCACCCGAGCAGCGGCACCGCCCCCCACCCTTGATCCCTCCCCGCCGCAAGCGGGGGAGGGAGATGGGCCCCGTTCGGACGCGTTGAGCCTGCGCATCCCACCCACCTCTGCGAGGCACCCCTTCGCGTCGCAGCCCGGGAGCAGCCCTCTCCCGGCAGGGCGGGATGGTGCGCGGATGCCGCTCGCCTCACCGACCGGCCCCTCACCCCCGCCCTCTCCCCGTGAGACGGGGAGAGGGAGTCCGCACGGGTCGTGGGAGCGACTCGCTCGCCTCTCCAAGCTTGACAATGTTCCTGCTTTGTTCTATGTAGATCCTGTCCTGCTCACGAGGGGCGCGCTCGCGAGGCGTCGTGGCGGCGAGCAGGAGGTCTGGGTTCGGGCGCAG
>DATAGO010000049.1:0-127902 GCA_036263675.1 Microvirga sp.
CGCCATCGCGGAGGGCATCCGCACGCTCGACGCCAACCCGGAGCTCTGCGCCGACCTCGCCGAGCGCGGCCTCAGGCAGGCCGAACGCTTCTCCCCCGAACGCTTCGCCGCGCGCATGGACGAGGTCTACCGGCGCGTCGCGGCCCAGCCCCCCGCCGCAGCCGGCTGATCCCTGCGGCGGAGAGGTCGGCCCGCGCCCGCCGACGGAAGCGGTTGAAAGCCCGGGAGGGCACGTCTATCAGGGCCCGTCGCCCGGGGCCCGAACCCCGGCGGCCGCGGGACAGGGGCGCCGCGCCTCGCACGGACATGCTCGACGAAGCCCGCCCGCACCGGCGGATCAGGATGACAGGCAGCCCCCGCGCTCCCCGCGGGGCCGCGACGGGACCAGAGACGCTCGAACCCCATTCATGGCCGATCTCATCCTCTTCGACATCACCCGTCTGGCGGGGCGCCTTCGCATCCACACGCCGACCGGGATCGACCGCGTCGAGTTCGCCTATGCCCGCCATCTCGCGCAGCACCATCGCGAGGCCCTGAACTTCGTGATGCACTGGCGCGGTCATTTCCGCGCCCTGCCCACCAAGACGGTGCTCAAGTACCTCGACGTCGTGGAGCACCAATGGGGCGTCAGCCAGCCCGGCGAGACCCGCCGGCTGACGCAGAAGATCGGAACGTTCCTGGGCGACACCGCCCTCGCGGAGGGCCTGGACAGCAACGTGGTCCGCCAGCAGCGCCGGGACATGCGCCGCCTGTGGCGCCTGCGGCTGCGGATCTCGATCGGCAGCCGCAGGCTGCGCCTGCCGCCGCGGCCCGCCGGCGAATGCCGCTTCTACGTCAACGTCTCGCAGGAGGGCGTCGAATCCCGGGAGGGGATCGAGGCCCTGGCGCAGCGGGACGGCGTCCACCCGGTCTTCCTGCTGCACGACCTGATCCCGATCACCCACCCGGAATACATGCGCCCGGGCTTCGCGGCCCGGCACGCGCGGCGACTCGCCACCATGCTGAGCGCCGGGGCGACGATCCTGACCAACTCGGCCTTCACGGCGGACGAATTGCGGGACTACGCGCAGCGCAAGGGCCTCAGCGCCCCGCCGATCGCGGTCGCGCTCCTCAGCTTCGGCTTCGACGTGCGCGAGGAGGAGCCCGTCTTCCACCCCAAGGTGCCGTACTTCGTGTGCCTGGGCACCATCGAGCCGCGCAAGAACCACATCTTCCTGCTCCAGCTCTGGCGCCAGATGGTCGAGCGCCTGGGCGAGCGGGCGCCGAAGCTGCTCCTCATCGGCCGGCGCGGCTGGGAGAACGAGAACGCGATCTCCCTCATCGAGCGCTGCGCCGCGATCCAGGGGCACGTGCTGGAATGCGGCGCCGTGCCCGACATCATCCTGCAGCGGCTCGTGCGCGGGGCGTCGGCGATCCTGTTCCCCTCCTTCGCGGAGGGCTACGGCATGCCCCTCGTCGAGGCCATGAGCCTCGGGGTGCCGGTGATCGCCTCCGACCTCACGGTGTTCCGCGAGGTCACGCAGGGCATCCCGGAATTCCTCGACCCGATCGACGGGCCGGCCTGGATGAGCCTGATCGAGGATTACGCCGACCCGGCCTCCGTGCGCCGCACCGTCCAGGTCGAGCGCATCCGCGACTTCGCGGCCCCGACCTGGGCCGACCATTTCCGCGTCTTCGAGCAGGCCCTGGACGGCATCCGGGAGCGCGCGGCCCCCGCTCCGCTCCCGGCGCCGGCCGGCTGAGCGCGGAAAACAGGGACGGGGGCGGCGGTCCATCCGCGCTCGCCCCCGTCGAAGGACCCCTCGAAAGCCGGGCCCGTCGCGTTGCCCCGCGGACCGGCCGCCTCGAAGGCCTGCGGGAGGGATTAACCCGCCCTCGACGACAGGCGTGTGACGGGAGCGCTCAGGATCCGCCCGGACCCTGGCGCTCGCCGAACAGCCGGTCGCCCTGCTGGTCGATGATCTGCTTCGCCTTCATGAGCGAGAACGCGACGGCGTCGTCCCGGCTCGGATGCTTCTCGGCCCGGACGAAGCGGTGCTCGCGCAAACCGTCGGCGGTGTCCTTCTCGATCGTGCCGCAGGTCTGGAACTGGCCGCCGTCGCGAAAAGGCGCGGGCCGGATGCGGTAGCCCTTGTACTCGACCGCCTCGGCGGGCGCCTCCGGGGCTTCCGCGCGGGCGCCGCCGAAACGGGCGAACAGGTTCTTCAGCAAAAACATGGGGCCTCCTCGGGGCCGTGATGCGGGACCAACCTGGCGCAGGGCGCGGACGCGCTCACGCCTTCACGAGCCATTCGTGGGCGGGATCGTTGTGGAAACGCCAGGTGCGCTTCGGGCCCGCCATGACGTTGAGATAGTAGAGATCGTAGCCGTGCGGCGCCGCGCAGGGGTGGTAGCCCCGCGGCACCAGCACCACGTCGCCATCAGTGGGCGCCATGGTCTCGTCGAGGGAGCGGTCGTCCGTGTAGACCCGCTGCAGCGCGAACCCCTGAGGCGGGTCGAGGCGGTGGTAGTAGGTCTCCTCCAGGAGCGATTCCGCGGGCAGCGCGTCGCGGTCGTGCTTGTGGGGCGGATAGCTCGACCAGTGGCCGGACGGCGTGATCACCTCCACGACGAGGAGGCTCTCCGCCGGCTCGCCCTCGGGCAGGATGTTGCGCACGTGGCGGGTGTTGGTGCCTCGTCCGCGCGTCTCCTGGCCCACGTCGTCCGGCGCGATCAGCCGCGGCGGGAGCGTCCCCTCGGCCGGCGCGGTGCAGACCGCCAGCTCGCAATCCCCGGACGCCGTGACCGTCCAGCGCGAGCGCGCGGGAACGTAGACCGAATGCGGCGCGCCTTCGAACGGCGAGGCGCGCCCGCCGACGATCCCGAAATCCTGCCCGCCGGCCTCGATGCGCGCCGTCCCCGACACCAGCACGAGACAGGCCTCGCGGCCGCCCGTCTCCTGCGCCACGGATCGTCCGTCCGCGAGGCGGTAGACCTCGAAGCCCACATAGGTCCAGCCGGCGGAAGCCGGCGTGATGGCGTGGACCCGGCCGTCGCGGTCGGGGGCCTGCGGCTTCACGAGGAGGTTCGGCATGATGGTTTCCTTCAGCGAAGCCCGGTCTCGGCGAGAACGCGCGCGAGGTGCTTGTAGCCCATCGTGGCGTAGGTGAGGGGATGGGCCTTCGCGGGGTCCTGCTCGGCCTCGATCACGACCCAGCCGTCATAGCCCTTCAGCTCCCGGAACACCGCGGCGAAATCCACCATCCCGTCGCCCGGCACCGTGTAGACGCCCGCGATCACCGAATCGAGGAAGCTCCAGTCCTCGGCGCCCGAGCGCTCCATCACCTCGCGGCGCACGTCCTTGGTGTGGACGTGGCCGATGCGGGCACGGTGGCGGCGGGCGAGATCCGCCGGATCCGCGCCGCCCCAGGTGGCGTGGCCGGTGTCGAGGAGGAGACCGGCGGCCTCGCCGGTGGAGCGCATATAGGCGTCGATGTCGGCGCCCGACTGCACGATCGTGCCCATGTGGTGGTGGTAGACGAGGCGCACGCCCTCCTTGAGCGTCGCCTCCGCGACCTGCGTGACGCGCCGGCCCCATTCGGCCCAGTCGGCATCCCGCATCACCGGCCGCTGCGACAGCGGCTTCGAACGGTCGCCGTGGATCGCGTTCGAGGTCTCCGCGAAGACCAGCACGTTCGAGCCCATGGCCTTGAGGAGGTCGAGATGGGGCCGCAGCGCCCGGATCTCGTCCTCGGCGGAGCGCGTCAGCAGCTCGGCCGAGTACCAGCCCGACACGCAGGCCATGCCGAAGGGCGCGAGCGCGGCTTTGAGCGCGTTCGGCTCGCGCGGGAACTTGTGCCCGAGCTCCATGCCCTCGAAGCCGACCTGTTTCGCCTCCGCGAGGCAGACCTCGAGCGGCGTCTCGCCGCCGAGCTCCTGCATGTCGTCGTTCGACCAGCCGATGGGGTTCGCCCCGATGCGGATCATGGGTGTTCTCTCCTGCTCGATCTATCTCCCTCCCCCCGCTTGCGGCGGGGAGGGACTAAGGGTGGGGGGCGGTCCCGCTTCTCGTGTGCTTGGCGAAGGGCCGACGCAGAGCACGTCCGGACATTCTCGGCACGGCCCCAGCACCCCCCACCCCGGGCCCCTCCCCGCCGCAAGCGGGGGGAGGGGAGTGCTAATCCGCCCGCTGCAGCGCCAGCGCATCCTCGTAGCGCTCCCGCGCCGCGTTCACCTGCGGGCGCGCCGAGACCTCGGGCACCGCCACGTCCCACCAATGCCCGCCCGCATCGGTCGAGGCGAGGGGATCGGTGTCGATGACGATCACCGTCGTGTCGCGCGAACCGCGCGCCTCTTTCAGCGCCGCCTCGAGCCCCGCGATCCCGTCGACCTTCACGGCCCTGGCGCCGAGGCTCGCGGCGTGAGCGGCAAAATCGATATTCGGCAGCGTCACGTGTTCGGCGTCGCGCAGGAGGTTGTTGAAGCTCTCGCCGCCCGTGGCGCGCTGCAAGCGGTTGATGCAGCCGAAGCCGCGGTTGTCGAGGAGGACGACCGTGAGCTTCTGCCCCAGCATCACCGCGGTGGCGAGCTCGGAGTTCATCATGAGGTACGAGCCGTCGCCCACCATCACGACCACGTCGCGCTCCGGCCGGGCCATCTTGACGCCCAGAGCCCCCGCGATCTCGTAGCCCATGCAGGAATAGCCGTATTCGAGGTGGTAGCC
Source organism: Microvirga sp. (assembly GCA_036263675.1). Lineage (GTDB taxonomy): Bacteria > Pseudomonadota > Alphaproteobacteria > Rhizobiales > Beijerinckiaceae > Microvirga. Next base: position 4,703 of record DATAGO010000049.1, read on the forward strand.
GAGCGGCGCGTGCGACTGCCACAGCTTGTGGAGCTCGCCCGGCAACCCGCCTGCGGCGCAGACCACGATGGCGGATTCGTCCACGCTCCGCTGCACGGCGCCGATCACCTGGGCGTCGGAGGGCAGTTCCGCATTGGTGGCGCCGGTGTAGCGCGCGGCCGTCTCGCTCCAGCGCACCTTCTCCTGCGCGGCGCGCTCGGTCCAGGCCTTGGGCGCGGTCCAGTCTCCGAGCGCGGAATCGAGCTCGTCGAGCCCCACGCGGGCATCCGCGACGAGCGACAGCGCCGCGTGCTTCACGGCGTCGAAGGCCTGGACGTTGAGGCCGACGATGCGCCTTCCCGGGTTCTTGAACAGGGCCCAGGACCCGGTGGTGAAGTCCTGCAGGCGCGTGCCGACCGCCAGCACCACGTCGGCCTCCTCGGCCAACGCATTCGCGGCGCCCGTGCCCGTGACGCCGATCGCGCCCATGAGGCTGCCGTCGTCGTGGGCGAGGCTCGATTTGCCGGCTTGCGTCTCGCCGACCGGGATGCCGTGCCGGCTCGCGAAGGCGGAGAGCGTTCCTTCGGCCTCCGCGTAGAGCACGCCGCCGCCCGCGACGATGAAGGGTTTTTTCGCGCCCTTCAGCGCCGCCGCCGCCGCCGCGAGCTCGTCCGCGTCGGGCCGGATGCGCCGGGGGCGCCAGACCCGCTCGGCGAAGAAGCTCTCGGGGAAGTCGTAGGCCTCGGCCTGGGTGTCCTGGCAGAGCGCGAGCGTCACAGGCCCGCATTCCGCCGGATCCGTGAGCACGTGCAGCGCGCGCTGCAGCGCGGGGACGATCTGCTCGGGCCGCGTGATGCGGTCGAAATAGCGCGAGACGGGCTTAAAGCAGTCGTTGGCCGAGGCCGTGCCGTCGCCGAAATTCTCGATCTGCTGCAGCACCGGGTCGGGACGGCGGTTGGCGAAGACGTCACCGGGGAGCAGGAGCACCGGCAGGCGGTTGACGTGCGCGACGGCCGCGGCCGTCACCATGTTGGTGGCGCCAGGCCCGATCGAGCTCGTGCAGGCCATCATGCGCCGCCGCCGCGAGGCCTTCGCGAAGGCGATCGCCGCGTGGGCCATGCCCTGCTCGTTGTGGGCCCGGTAGGTCGGAAGCCGGCTCCGTTCCGCATGGAGCGCCTCGCCCATGGCGGCCACGTTGCCGTGGCCGAAGATCGCCCAGACGCCCGCGAAGAGCGGCAGCACGGCGCCGTCGATCTCGGTGCGCTGCGCGGCGAGGCATCGCACCAGGGCCTGCGCCATGGTGAGGCGGATCGTGATCATGGGGTTCCTCCCGTCGCCGGCGCGGGTCCGGTCGTGCTCTTGTCGTGCAGGTGTCGGGCACGCGGACCGGCCCCGTCAAGCGGCCTGCGTGATCCGGGCCGCCGTCTCATGGGCGCCGCAGGCCCGTCATGCGGCCTCCGGACGGACCCGCCGCCAGGCCCTCCGCCCTCCCGCGCGCCCGTCACGCGGCCTCGGGACGGACCCGCCGCCAGGCCTTCCGCCCTCGCGCGCGTCACGCGGCCTCGGGACGGACCCGCCGCCAGGCCTCGACGAGGCGCCGGAAGCGCGCCGCCATGTCGGCGATCGCGGCCTCGTCGTCGATGTCGCCCTTGAGCCAGCGCCGGGCCGCGTCGGCGAAGAGCGTGCGGCCGACCGCGAAGCCCCGCACGAGCGGCTCCCGCGCCGCGCTCGCGAACGCCGCTTCGAGCTCCGCTTCCGGGGCCTCCAGCCCGAGCAGGACGATACCGCGGCAGAGGGGATCGTTGGCCTCGATCGCCACTGCTACGGCCCGCCAGGCGGACGCATCCGTCTGCGGCTCGAGCTTCCACCAGTCGGGCCTGATCCCGAGCCCGTAGAGCCGCCGCAGCACCGCGGCCACGGTGTCGGGTCCGAGCGCCCCGTGCTTGCCCGCGATGATCTCGACGAGAAGCTCGCGCCCGAGCGTGCGGGCGGCGTCGTGGACGCGCAGCAATTCGCGCTCCTGGCGCGCCTTCAGATCCTCCGGGTCGTCGGGGTGGTAGAAGCAGAGCGCCTTGACGGTGTGGCCGACGGGCCATTCGACCAGATCGGCGGCGAGGCTCCCGCCGCCCTCGAAGTCGAGCGGACGTGAGCCCGGCGCCTCCACGGGCCGGCCGATCCAGAACGGGTGGTCGGCGGCGCGGAACAGCGCCTCGCGCCCGTAGGTCCCGTCGAGCAGCATGCCGAAGCCGGGGCGGCCGTCCGCCACCCGCGCGGCCGCCTCGACGGCGAGGCGCTTGAAGGCGGAGATGCGCTCGAACGGCGCGCCCGCCTCGCGCGCCATGGCCTCCATCTGCGCCCGGTGGTCGATCGCGAAGGCCATCAGGGTGTCGGGGGCGGGCCGCCGGGTCGTCGCCCAGTGGATGTGGTTGAGATCCGCGTCGTGCCGCAGCGCCCTGTGCGGGCTGCCTTTCGCCAGGAAATGCTGCAGTTCCGTGAAGGTCGGGATCTCGGGCGAGCACAGGAGGCGCGAGACGGCAAAGGCCCCGCTCGCATTGGCATAGGCGCAAGCCGTCTCGAGCGGCTCGTCCCGGAGCCAGCCGCGCAGGAAGCCGGACAGGAACGCGTCGCCTGCGCCGAGCACGTTGTAGACCTCGACCGGGAAGCCCGGACCCCGCACGCCGTCGTCGAGGGAGGCGGGAATCGCGCCCGGGAACACCACGCAGCCCATCGGCCCGCGCTTGCACACGATGGTGGCCGCCGAGACCGCGCGGATGGCGCGCAAGGTCTCGAGCGTGTCCTCCGATCCGCCGGCGATGTGAAGCTCCTCCTCGGTGCCGACGACGAGGTCGCACAGGGGCAGGATCCCTTTGAGGTGCTCGGTCACGGTCTCGGAGCGCATGTAGCGCGCCTCGCCGGCATCGTGCCCCATGAGGCCCCAGAGGTTCGGGCGGTAGTCGACGTCGAACACCACCTTGCGGCCGTGCGCCCGGGCGATGCGGATCGCCTTCATCTGGGCCGCGGCGGTGTTGGCGCGCGAGAAGTGCGTGCCCGTGACCACGACGGCCGCCGCGGAGGCGATGTAGGCCTCGTCGATGTCGCTCTCGTCGAGCGCCATGTCCGCGCAGTTCTCGCGGTAGAAGATCAGCGGGAAGGTCTTGTCGTCGCGGACGCCCAAGACCACGAGGGCGGTGAGGCGCTGCGGGTCGGTCCTGATGCCCGTGGTGGCGACGCCCTCGCGCTCCATCTGCTCGCGGATGAAGCGGCCCATGGCCTCGTCGCCGACCCGGGTGACGAGCCCCGATTTCAGCCCGAGCCGCGCGGTGCCGATCGCGATGTTGGAGGGGCAGCCCCCGACCGCCTTCGAGAACGAGGCCATGTCCTCGAGCCGGCCGCCGACCTGCTGGCCGTAGAGATCGACCGAGGAGCGCCCGATGGTGATTACATCGAGCGCCGGGGCGGCGGCTGTGCGGTTCCCCACGGTGGCGTCGTTAGCCGGCGGCATGTCGTCCTCCCCGGGCAGGCCTCGCGACGTCCCCGGGGGTGCGCAAGCCTTGCCGTTCATCGTATCCGGGCAGGCCTCGCGCTGTCCCGAGAGGAACAACGGCGCCTTGCCGTTCTGAATCGCCCATTCTACTAGCAGCACGGTTCGGGGCATCAATTCCAAAAAGCGAATCGGGGAGGCGCGCATGATCAGGGTTGCCGTGCTGGGGGCTGGCCGCATCGGGAAGATCCACGGCCGCAACGCCGCCGCCCATCCGGGGGCCCGGGTCGTCGCGGTCGCCGACCCGCACGGCCCCTCGGCCGAGGCGCTGGCAGGCGCGACCGGGGCGCGGGTCGCCCCCCTGGACGAGATCGTGGAGGCCCGCGACGTCGACGCGATCCTGATCTGCACCCCGACCACGACCCATGCCGACCTGATCGAGCGCGGGGCGCGCGCCGGCAAGGCGGTGTTCTGCGAGAAGCCCGTCGATCTCTCGAGCGGGCGCATCGAGAGCTGCCTGACCGTCGTGGAAGGCGCGGGCACGCCGCTGATGATCGGCTTCAACCGTCGCTTCGACCCGAATTTCTCTGCGCTCCGCCAGCGCCTCGGGGACGGCGAGGTCGGCGAGGTCGAGCTCGTCACGATCCTCTCCCGCGACCCGGGCCCGCCGCCCCTGAGCTACATCGCGACCTCGGGCGGCCTGTTCCGGGACATGATGATCCACGACCTCGACATGGCGCGCTTCCTGCTCCTCGGCGACGAGCCCGCGGAGGTGCACGCGGTCGGCTCGTCCCTCGTGGACAAGGGCATCGGGGAGGCGGGCGACGTCGACACCGCGGCGGTGCTGCTCAAGACGAAGGCCGGCCGCATCGTGCAGATCTCGTGCTCGCGCCGCGCCACGTACGGCTACGACCAGCGCATCGAGGTGCACGGCTCGAAAGGCATGATCCGCGCCGGCAACATCCACCGCACCACGGTCGAGGTCGCGAACGCCTCCGGGATCACCGCCGACCCGGTGCAGGACTTCTTCCTGGAGCGCTACGCGGAGGCCTACCGGGCCGAGTTCGACGCCTTCGTGAATGCGGTTACGAGCGGGAAGGCGCCGGCGCCGACGGGCCGCGACGGGCTGATGGCGCAGCGCCTGGCGGATGCCGCGACCGAGTCGGCGCAGACCGGCAAGCCCGTGCGGCTCTGAAGGCCCGGCCGACCGGCCGTCTCCTCCCGGGACCGGGCCGCTCCCGAGATCAGGTCAGGACGCGCCGGCGGCGCGTCGGTTCAGCGGGGCCGCCATGAGATCCTATCCCTTCGTCACCGTGGACGTGTTCACCGAGCGCCGCTTCGGCGGGAACCCGCTCGCCGTCGTCCTGGAGGCCGAGGGACTGTCCGATGCGGAGATGCAGGCGCTCGCCGCGGAGTTCAACTACAGCGAGACCACCTTCGTGCTGCCGCCGCGGGATCCCCGCCATACGGCCCAGGTGCGCATCTTCAACCGCACCCACGAGATGCCGTTCGCGGGCCACCCGAACGTGGGCACGGCCTACGTCCTCGCGAAGGCCGGCCGGGACCGGGACGGCGTGATGCTGTTCGAGGAGATGGCCGGCCTCGTCGAGGTGCAGGTCCGGCGCGACGGGGCCGGCGCCGTCACGGGCGCGACCATCGCGGCGCCGCAGCCGCTCTCGCTCGGGCCGGAACTGCCCGCCGACGCGGTCGCGGCCTGCGCGGGGCTCGAAGAGGCCGACGTGCTGGTCTCGGGCCACCGGCCCGTGGAGGCCTCGGTCGGCGTCACCTTCGTGCTCGCGGAGGTCGCCGGGGACGCGCTCGCCCGGGCGGCGCCGCAGCGGGACCGGTTCCGGGACCTCGCCGACGCCACGCCCTCGCTCCGGGGCCGGCTCTCGCTCTTCCTCTACGCCCGGGACGGCGAGCGGATCCGGGCGCGCATGTTCGCCCCGCTCGCCGGGACGCACGAGGACCCCGCGACCGGCAGCGCCAACGCGGCCCTGGCGGCCCTGCTCCTCTCGCTCGAGGGCGGCGACAGCCGGGATTTCACGGTCGTGCAGGGGGTGGAGATGGGCCGTCCGAGCACGCTCCACCTCACGGCCCATCGCGCCGCGGACGGCTTCCGCGCCCGCGTCAGCGGCACTTGCGTCCCGGTCTTCAGGGGCGAGGCGCTCGTCTAGGAGGGAGCCGCGCAGACGTCGTCGCGACCTCAAGCGCGCGCGGCGCCGGCCCGCGCTTCCGTATCGGTCTCGCCCGCGTGCTCCCGGAGCACCGCGAGAAAGACGTCCGCGTAGCGGTCGAGCTTGGCCTGGCCGACGCCGTGGACCTCCGCGAAGGCCGTGCGCGTGGTGGGGCGGCGCTGCGCCATGTCGATGAGGGAGCGGTCGGAGAAGATCACGTAGGCGGGGACCGCCTCCTCCTTGGCGAGGCGCGTGCGCAGGCCCTTGAGCGCCAGCAGCAGCGGATCGTCGGAGGGCACCACCTCCTCGGCCTGGAAGGCGCCGGCGCGCCGGCGCTTCCGGTCGCGGGGCTGCATCAGCACGTCGGAGCGCAGCTCGATCCGCTCGCGCCCGCGCAGCACCGCGTCGCCGCGCGCCGTGATGGTCCAGCGGCCGTATTCCGCGATCTCGAGGTTGACGAGCCCGGCGGCGTAGATCTGGCGCAGGAGGGAGCGCCACTCGTTCTTGGAGCGGTCCTTGCCGACCCCGAAGGTCTTGAGCCCGTCGTGGCGGAAGCGGCGGATCGCGTCGGTCGCGTCGCCGACGATGAGGTTCACGAGGTGCTCGGTGCCGAAGCGCTCGCCCGTGCGGGCGATGGCCGAGAGCAGCTTCTGGGCCTCGAGCGTACCGTCGAACGACTGCACGCCCTCGATGCAGAGGTCGCAGTTGCCGCAGGGCTCGGCGGTCTCGCCGAAATAGGCGAGCAGGGTCTGGCGCCGGCAGCGCGGCGCCTCGCACAGGGCCACGAGCGCGTTGAGGCGCTGGCGCTCGACCCGCTTCTGCTCGTCGGAGGCGTCCGAATCCTCGATCTGGAGGCGGCGCAGGCGCATGTCGTCGAGGCCGTAGAGGGTGAGCGTCGCGGCCGGAGCCCCGTCGCGGCCCGCGCGGCCGATCTCCTGGTAATAGGCCTCGATCGACTTCGGCAGGGCCGCGTGCGCGACGAAGCGCACGTCCGGCTTGTCGATCCCCATCCCGAACGCCACCGTGGCGACCATCACGATCCCGTCCTCCTGGAGGAAGGCGTCCTGGTTGCGGGAGCGCTCCGCGCTCGACATGCCGGCGTGGTAGGGCAGCGCCCGGTAGCCGGCCTCGCCGAGCGACTGGGCCAGGCGCTCGGTGGCGTCGCGGGAGGAGCAGTAGACGATGCCGCTCTCGTGCCGGTGCTTGTCGAGGAAGCCGAAGAGCTGGCGCTTGGTGTTCTCCTTGGCCTGCATGGCGAGCCGCAGGTTCGGCCGGTCGAAGCCGTGGATGAAGACCCGCGGCTCGCCCTCGAACAGCCGCGCCAGGATGTCGCCCCGGGTCGAGGTGTCGGCCGTGGCCGTGAGCGCGATCGCCTGGATCCCGCCGAGGCGCTGGCGCACCTCGCCGAGGAGCGCGTATTCGGGCCGGAAGTCGTGGCCCCATTGCGAGACGCAGTGGGCCTCGTCGATGGCGAGGAGGTTCACGCCGGAGCGCGCGAGCCATTCCGTGGTCCCGGTGTTGGCGAGGCGCTCAGGGCTTGCGTAGAGGAGCCGCATCCGCCCGTCACGCACGGCGTCCGCGACGCGGCGGTTCTCCTCCGGGTCGTTCGCGGAATTGAGGCTGCCCGCCTCGATCCCGAAATGGCGCAGGGCCGCGACCTGGTCGCGCATGAGCGCGATGAGCGGCGAGACCACGACCGTGAGCCCGCCGCGCACGAGCGCGGGCAGCTGGTAGCAGAGCGACTTGCCGGCCCCCGTGGGCATCACGGCGAGCACGTCCTCGCCGCCGAGCACGGCGCGCACGATCTCCTCCTGCCCCTCCCGGAAGGTGGGGAAGCCGAACACGTCGTGCAGGACTTGGGCGGGATCGCGCATGAAGGGCGCGATGTGGCCCCTGCGCGCGCGAGGGTCAATGCGACATGGGGGGTCCGGGCTGCCACCTCCAGCGGAGCCTCGAAGTGCGCCGGCCGGGCGGCACCCCGGCACCGAGCGGGGGTCCGGACCCGCCCGGTCGTCAGGACGGGGAGGGACCGGCCTCGCCCCTCCCGCCGAGCCACGCGAGCGCGCCTTTCGCGGCCGCGACGCCGGTCGCGAAGCTCGCCTGGAGGAGATAGCCTCCCGTGGGCGCCTCCCAGTCGAGCATCTCGCCGGCCGCGAACGTGCCCGGCCGCGCCCGCAGCATGAGGCGCCCGTCGAGGGCCGCAAAAGCCACCCCGCCCGCGGTCGAGATGGCGCGCTCGATCGGGGCGACGCCCGTGAGGCGCAGCGGCACGGCCTTGATCGCCCGCGCGAGCGCCGCGGGCTCCCGCGGCAGGCCGGGCCCGTGCGCCTCGCGCAGGAGCGCGATCCCGACCGGCGCGAGGCCGGCGGCCTTGCGCAGGAAGGTGGAGGCCGATTGCTTGGCCTGGGGCGCGGCGAGACGCCGGGCGAGGACCTCTGCCGGGAGGTCCGGGCGGAGATCGACGGAGAGCACCGCGTGTCCGCCGCGCAGCACCGCCTCGCGCAAAGGGGCCGACAGGGCGTAGACCGCGCCGCCCTCGAGCCCCGCGGCGGTGACGACCGCCTCGCCCCGCACGGTCTGCCCCGCGAAGGCGAGCGCGATGCGCTTGAGGGGCTCGCCCGCGAAGCGGCTGCGCATCACCTCCGACCACGCTACCGTGAAGCCCATATTGGCGGGGCGCAGGGGCGCGACCGGGATTCCCTGCGCGGCCAGAGGCCCCGTCCAGGCGCCGTCCGAGCCGAGCCGGGGCCAGCTCGCGCCGCCGAGCGCCAGGATCGCGGCATCGGGCCGGACCGCGACCCGCCCGCCGTCCGGCCGCGCGAAGACGAGGGCGCCGGTCTCGTCCCAGCCCTCCCAGCGGTGGCGGAGCGCAACGCGCACGCCGAGACCGTCGAGGCGCCGCAGCCAGGCGCGCAGCAGCGGCGAGGCCTTGAAGGCGGAGGGGAAGACCCGCCCGCTCGAGCCCACGAAGGTTTCCTGCCCCAGGCCCTCGCACCAGGCGCGCAGGTCCGCGGGCGGGAAGGCCTCGATCAGGGGCCCGAGGCGCTCCCGCGCCTCGCCGTAGCGGGCGAGGAAGCGCTCCAGGCCCTCGGTATGGGTGAGGTTGAGCCCGCCGCGCCCGGCGATCAGGAGCTTGCGCGCCGGCGAGGGCATGCGGTCGTAGACCGTGACCGCGCAGCCGGCCCGGCCCAGCACCTCGGCGGCCATCAGCCCGGCCGGACCGCCGCCCACGACCGCGACGGAAGGCGCTTGGCCTTCGGCTGGACTGCCTCCGACAACGGCGGCGGATGGGTTCGGGCCTTCGGCGGACCCGCTGCCTCCGACGGCGGAAGCGGCCGGGCCTTCGGCGGGATGGGATGGAGGGGAGGTCGGCATCGGCTCTCGCGGGCGGGACGAGGCCGCTCGCCTGCCACGCATTCGTCCCATGGGATTGGTGTGAGGCCACATGAATGCGGGAACGCGGTTCTTCAAGGGGCGGCCCGTTCGGGTTATCCCCATCGTCAGAGAATCACCGACCGGGCCCGGGCCGGCGCCGAACGAAGGGCGCCGCCCGGCCTCCGCATGGGGCGACGAGGGGCATGAGGATCACGATCTCCACAGGGGCGGGCCACGAGCGGGCCGGCCTGCGGCCCGCTCTCGCAGGCGTCGCGCTCGCGCTGGCGCTCGCGGGCTGCTCGTTCGACCTCACCCCGTCGGCGACCGACGAGGTCAAGGCGGTCTCGACGAGCGAGGCCGCCGCCGCCGCGTCCCTGATCTCCGCCTACCGGGTCGCCAACGGGCTTCCCGCCGTGAGCGTGGACGCCCGCCTCAACGAGGCCGCGGTCTTCCAGGCCCGCGCGGTCGCGCAGGCCGGCACGCTCTCGCACGGCGCCTTCGCCTCGCGGATGAGCGAGTTCGGCATCCGCGGCGCCGCGGCCGAGAACCTCACGGCCGGCCCCACCACGATCGCGGATGCGGTCGCGCGCTGGAAGGCCTCGCCCGGCCACAACGCCAACCTCCTCATGCCGGAGGCGCGCCGCATCGGGCTGGCGCGGGCCGACGCGGACAACCGCTACGGCCGCTACTGGGCGCTGGTGCTCGGGCAGTAAGCCTCCACCGGTGCAGGGGGCGGCGGCCGGGCGCCGGTGCCCGGGCCGTCAGACTCCCCGGCGCAGGAGGGCGGCTGGGCGCTGGCGCTCGGGCAGAAGGACCCGTACCGGAATTTCCCGGTGTCGATGCAATGTAGGACGGGGGCTGCACCGGGAGCGGTTCTCGCGGCCTCCCGAATCGGCTCCTCTTGCGGCCACGCTTCGATGCCGAGGAGGGGAGACGCCCGATGCAGTCCCATTTCGCCATGCTGGCCGGCTACAACGCGTGGGCGAACGGCCGCGTCTACGACGCGGCCGCGGCGCTCGGCGACGCCGATTACCGCGCCGACCGCGGCGCGTTCTTCCGGTCGGTGCACGGCACCCTCAACCATCTCCTCGTCGCCGACCGGATCTGGATGCGCCGCTTCACCGGCGAGGGCGAGGCGCCGTCCCGGCTCGACGCGATCCTGTTCGAGGATTTCGGGGACCTGCGCGCCGCGCGGGCGCGGGAGGACGAGCGCATCGCGGCCTATGTCGCGGCCCTGTCCGAGGCGACGCTCGCGGGACGATTCCGCTACCGCACGATCGTGAACCCGGCCGATGTCGAGCAGCCGCTCGCCCCGGCCCTGATTCATTTCTTCAATCACCAGACCCACCATCGCGGCCAGGTCCACGCGCTGCTCACGGGTCTGGGGCGCGACGCGCCCTCCCTCGACCTGATCCTGTTCCAGCGCGAGACCGGGATCGGCCTGTCCTGAGCCCCTCCGGGGGGACTCCAATCGTGCTCCGGCGCGAGACCGGGATCGGCCTCACCCGAACCCGTCCGGCTGGGCCTCCGATCCCGGTCCGGCGCGCGACCGGGATCGGGGTCCTGGGCCCGGTCGGCTCCGCCGCCCCCCGAACGAACCGGCGCCCTTGCCTTCCCGGGGAGGGCGCGCGAGGTTGGCCCCATGCCCCGCCCCATCGACTACTACTTCTCCGTCGTCTCGCCCTGGGCCTTCATCGGCCATGCCCCGTTCATGGACATCGTGCGGCGGCACGGGCTCGCCGTGAACTACAAGCCGGTCTCGCTCGGGAGCGTCTTCGCCCAGACCGGCGGCCTGCCGCTGCCGCAGCGCGCGCCGCCGCGCCAGCGCTACCGCCTCGTGGAGCTGCAGCGCTGGCGCGACCGGCGGGGCCTCGCCTTCAAGGTCCACCCGAAGCACTGGCCCTTCGACGCCAAGCTCGCCGACCGCTTCACGATCGCGATCCAGGCCGCGCACGGGGATCCGGACCCGTTCCTGCGCCGCGCCTTCCGGGCGATCTGGGAGGAGGACCGCAACCTCGCCGACCCGGATGTCGTCGCCGCGCTCGCCCGCGACGCCGGGCTCGACCCCGCACCCCTGTTCGAGCTCGCCCACGGCACCACCGCGGAGGCGATCTACGCCCTCAACCTCGAGAACGCGATCGCCGCCGACGTCTTCGGCTCGCCGGCCTACGTGCTCGACGGCGAGGTGTTCTGGGGCCAGGACCGCCTCGAGCTCCTCGACGACGCCCTCGCGAGCGGGCGGCCGGCCTACAGCCCCGACACCGCGGCCTGATCTCCGGCGCCGCTCGCGCCGCTGCAGCGGGAGCGCCGCGTCTCTGCTCCGCCGCGACACCGCTCACGCCGTTGCAGCGGCGGCGCCCTCGGCTCTTCCGCCGCGGCGCGGCTGGCGCGCCGTCGCACCAGCGGCGCCCTCGGCTCTTCCGCCGCCGCGCGGCTGGCGCGCCATTGCACCAGCAGCGCCCTCGACTACTCCGCCGCGGCCCGGCTGGCGCGCCACTGCACCAGCAGCGCCCGCAGGGCCGCGGGCTTCACGGGCTTGCCGAGCACGTGCACGTCCATCGCCGTGGCGGCGTCGCGGACCGCGAGGGTCCGGTCGGCGGTGAGGAGCAGGGCCGGCAGCGGGCGGCCCGCCGCCTCGCGCAGGGCCGCGATGGCGTCGAGCCCGTTGCCGTCGTCGAGGTGGTAATCGGCGAGGATCGCCTCCGGGATCCCGGCCTCGAAGGCGGCGAGCGCGCCGGCGAGGTCGGAAGCGGTCGCGACCTCGCAGCCCCAGCCCGTGAGCAGGGTGCGCATGCCCTCCTGGATCGCGGGCTCGTTGTCGAGCGCCAGCACCTTCAGGCCCGCGAGCGGCGCGAGCGGCGCCCGGGGCGCGTCGGGCGGGGCCACGGTGGCGGGGAGCGCCGCGATCGGCACCGCGACCCGGAAGACCGAGCCGCGGCCGGGCTTCGACATCAGCGTCACGGGGTGGTCGAGGACGCGGCCGATGCGCTCCACGATCGAGAGGCCGAGCCCGAGGCCCCGGGCCACCTTGGCGCCCTGGTCGAGGCGCTGGAACTCCCGGAACACCACCGTCTGCTTCGAGAGCGGGATGCCGAGGCCGGTGTCCCAGACCTCGATCACGAGCTGCCCCTGCCGGCGCCTCGCCCCCACCAGCACCCGCCCCGCGGGCGTGTACTTGACCGCGTTCGAGACCAGGTTCTGGAGGAGCCGGCGCAGGAGCCGGCGGTCGGAGCGCACCGTGAGGGACGAGCCCACGAAGGTGAGCTTCAGGCTCTTCTCGGCCGCGACGGGGCCGAACTCGCGCTGGAGCTGGCGGAAGATCTCCTCGATGCGGAAGCTCGACCATTGCGGCTTCATGGCGCCCGAATCGAGGCGCGAGATGTCGAGGAGCGCGGTCAGGATCTCTTCCACCGCGTCGAGCGACGCGTCGACGTTCTCGGCCAGGGCCGCATGGCCCGCCTCGCGGTCGCGCTCGACGAGGGAGGTGGCGTAGAGGCGCGCCGCGTTGAGGGGCTGCAGGATGTCGTGGCTGGCGGCGGCGAGGAAGCGGGTCTTCGAGATGTTGGCTTCCTCGGCCTCGGCCTTGGCGCGCGAGAGCGCCTCGTTGAGGCGGGTGAGCTCCTCGGTGCGCTCGCGGACGCGCTGCTCCAGGATCTCGTTGGCGCGCTCGCGCGCCTCTTCGGCGGCCACCGCCTCGGTGACGTCGGTGTAGGTGGTCACGAAGCCGCCGTCGGGCAGGTTGTTGGAGCGGATCTCGATCACCACGCCGGAGGGGTGCAGCTTCAGCCGCACGGGTTCGAGGTCGTGGACGAAGCTGTGGAGGCGGGCCGCGATGAGCCCGTCCGCCTCGCCCGGCCCGTAGGCGCCGCGCTCCGCGTTGAAGCGCACGATCTCCTCGAGGCCCACGCCGACGCGGACGAGGTCGTCGGGCAGGCTGTAGAGGTCCAGGAAGGCGCGGTTCCAGGCGAGGAGGTGCAGGTCGCGGTCGAACACCGTGATGCCCTGGCGGACGTGGTCGAGGGCGTGCTGGAGCAGGTCGCGGCTGTACTGGATCGCCGCGGAGGCGTCGTCGAGGAGCTTGAGGGCCTCGCCCGTGGAGACGTTGCGCCGGCGCAGCAGCAGCGAGAGCGCGAGCCGCGACGAGGAGGCGCCGATCGCCGAGGCGAGGAGGTGCTCGGCGTAGCGCAGGAGGTGGATGTCGGCCTCGTCGCGCCCGACGAGCAACTGGCCGCGGCTGCGCGCGAAGCTCTGGAAGGACTGGAAGGTGCGCTCCTCGCCGAGATAGCGCGCGACCGCCACGCGCAATTCGTCCACGGTGACGCTCGGGCGGAACAGGCGGAAGGTCGGGGCGACCGAGGGGTCGGGCTCGTCCACGTAGGCGTTGGCCTGGAGCCGCTCGATGGCGCTCGGCGGCTTCAGGAGCGAGAAGCCCACATAGGCCAGCACGTTGAGCCCGAGGCTCCAGACGACGCCGTGGGTGAGCGGCGGCATCCCGATCCCGAACAGGATCGTGGGCTTGAGGGCCGTGATCCCGAACGGGCCGGCCACGATGAGGTCCGACCACACCACCCCCTCGCGGATGAGGCTCGGCAGCAGGAGGGTGTAGGCCCAGGTCAGGAAGCCGATCGCGAGGCCTGCGCTGGCGCCGAGCGCCGTGCCGCGCCGCCAGAACAGCGCGCCCACGAAGGCGGGCGCGACCTGCGCGATCGCCGCGAACGAGAGCAGGCCGATCGAGGCCAGCGCCGCGTCGCCGGCGGCGCGGTAATAGGCGTAGGCCAGGAGGATCACGGCCACGATGGCGATGCGGCGGATGCCCAGCACGGTGCCGCTCTGGTCCTGGGCCTGGGCCGCGCCCGCCTTCTCGCGCCGGCGCAGGACGATCGGCATCACGAGGTGGTTCGAGATCATGATCGCGACCGCGACCGAATCGACGATCACCATCGCGGTCGCGGCCGAGAGCCCGCCCAGGAACGCCACGAGCGCGGTCACGTTGGCGCCGTCGAGGAGCGGCAGCGCCAGCACCGTCATGTCGCGGTCGACCGTGCCGTCGCGGAAGCTCGCCAGCCCCGCGAGCGCGATCGGGGCCACGAAGAGGTTGATGAGGACGAGGTAGAGCGGAAACAGCCAGGCGGCGCGGCGCACGTCCTCGATGGAGCGGTTCTCGACCACGGTCATGTGGAACTGGCGCGGGAGGAGGAGGCCCGCGCAGGCCGCCAGCATGATGAGGGTGAGGTAGCTGCCGGGATCCGAGGTCAGGGAGGCGAGCTCGGTCGGCAGGCCCCGCTCGGCGAGGCGGAGCGTGATGCCGTCGAGCCCCCCGAACATCCAGAAGGTCACGTAGCTGCCGACCGCCAGGAAGGCCACGAGCTTGACCACGGACTCGAGCGAGATCGCGATCATCAGCCCGTCCTGGTGCTCGGTCGCGTCCGTGTGCCGGGTCCCGAAGGCGACCGCGAAGCCGGCGAGCACCAGGGCGACCACGAGGGCGAGGTCGCCGAAGACCGGCACCGCGCGCACGAGCCCGGCGCTGCTCGGCGCCGCGAGGAACACCCCGAGCGAGGCCGAGACCGCCTTGAGCTGGAGCGCGATGTAGGGAACCGTGCCGACGACCGCGATGAAGGAGACGAGCGCCGCGACCCGCTCGCTCTTGCCGTAGCGGGCGGCGATGAAATCGGCCACCGAGGTGATGTTCTGCGTCTTGGCGATCCGCACCACCCGGGCGACCAGCGTATGGCCGAGGCCGATCACCAGGATCGGCCCGATATAGATCGCGAGGAAATCGAGGCCCGACCGGCTCGCCAGCCCCACCGAGCCGAAGAAGGTCCAGGAGGTGCAGTAGACCGCGAGCGCGAGCGCGTAGATCGTGGCGCGCCCGGGCCCCTGCATGAGACGCCGCCCCGCCCGGTCGCCCCAATGGGCGACCGTGAAGAGCAGGCAGAGGTAGACGAGCGCGCAGAGTACGACCGCCCAGCCGGCGACCATGGCATGTCCTCGGGTTCCGGGCGGGACACTAGCCGGATGCGGGGCGCGGGGCCATGGGGCATCCGCGACGGGCCGGAACGGGCCGAATGGTCCGGAATGGTCCGGAATGGACCGGGCGGTCCACCGCCCTTCCATCACCGGGATCGATGGATCGCTTCGCGACTTTTGATCGATCCGGCCGCCCGCTTGCCTTACAAGGCCCGGCAAGACCGCCCCGCGGGACCGAAGGAGCCGCCCGATGAACGCCCCCGTGCCGACGCCCGCCTCCGCCGGCGCCCCGCCGATCCGCAGGGAAGCCCTCCACGCCCCCACGAGCGGCATCGTCGACGTGTTCAACTACGGCCGCAACCGCGAGGGGCTGATCCCGCTCTGGGTCGGCGAGGGCGACCGGCCGACGCCGGCCTTCATCGCGGACGCCGCCGCCCGCTCGCTCGCCGCGGGCGAGACCTTCTACACCTACCAGCGCGGCATCCCGGCCCTGCGGGAGGCGCTGGCGCGCTACCACGAGCGGCTGTTCCGCACGCCCCAGGACCCGGAGCGCTTCTTCGTGACCTCGGGCGGCATGCACGCGATGCAGATCGTGATGCGGATCGTCTCCGGCCCCGGCGACGAGGTGCTGGTCCCGACCCCGGCCTGGCCGAACTTCGTGGGTTCGATCACGGTGGCGGGCGGTACGCCCGTGAGCGTGCCGATGATCGCGGGGCCGGGGGGCTGGACCCTCGACTTCGAGCGCCTCGAGCGCTCCGTCACGCCCCGGACCCGGGCGGTGGTGATCAACTCGCCCTCGAATCCGACCGGCTGGACCGCGACGCGGGAGGATCTCGCCGCGGTGCTGGAGCTCGCCCGCCGGCACGGGCTCTGGATCGTCGCGGACGAGATCTACGGCCGCTTCGTCCACGATCCCGCGCTCGCCGTCGACGGCATCCGCGCGCCCTCGTTCCGGGACGTGATGGCGCCCGAGGACCGCATCCTCTTCATCCAGACCTTCTCGAAGAACTGGGCCATGACGGGCTGGCGCCTCGGCTGGATCGAGACCGCGCCGGCGCTCGGCCAGGTGATCGAGAACCTGATCCAGTATTCGAGCTCCGGCACCCCGGTCTTCGTGCAGCGCGGCGGCGTCGCGGCCCTCGACGAGGGCGAGGACTTCCTCGCCGAGCAGATCGCGGGCGCAAGGCAGGGCCGCGAGATCGTCGGTGCGCTCACGCGGACCGGCCTCGTGGAGCTGCCGCCGCCGCCCGGCGCCTTCTACGCCTTCTTCAAGGTGCGGGGCGTGAACGACTCGGATTCGCTCGCGATCCGCCTCATCGACGAGGCCAATGTGGGGCTCGCGCCGGGCTCCGCCTTCGGGGCCGCGGGCCAGGGCTGGCTTCGCCTGTGCTTCGCCCGCAAGGCCTCCGACCTCGAGGAGGCGGTGCGCCGGATCGCGGGCGCGCTGACGGGGCACCGGCCCTGAGGGGGCGCGTCCCGGGTTCCGTGCGGCCCGCCCTCGAGGTCTCGGCCCAGCTCCTCGTCGCGGGCCTGGGCGGGCTCGTCTTCGACCTCCTCGGCCTGCCCGCGGCTTGGTTCTCGGGCGCGGTGGTCGCGGTGGTGATCTGGGTCGCGTTCGGGCAGGGCCGGCCGCTGCCGGGCCCGCTCGTCGACGCCGCCATGCTGACCTCCGGGGTCACCATGGGGACGGGGGTCACGCCCGAGGCGCTCGCCGCCATGGAGCGCTATCCCTTGAGCCTCGCGGTCCTCCTCCTCGCGCTCGTGGCGATCACGGGGGGCTCCGCGCTCTGGCTCGTGCGCGTCTCGGGCTGGCGCCGCGACGACGCCATCCTGGCTTCCGCGCCCGGCGCCATGTCGGCGGTGCTCGCGGTCGCGGTGGAGCGGGGCGGCGCCGTCGTGCCGATCACCGTCGTCCAGAGCGTGCGCTTCCTGATCCTGGTCACGCTCCTGCCGAGCGCGGTCGCATCTTTCGGCGGCCTCGGCGGCGGTCTCCCGCTCCTCGACAAGACGATCGCGAGCCCCGGCGGCCTCTTCGCCATGCTGGCCGGCGGCTGGGCGCTCGGCCTCGTCTTCGCCCGGATCGGCATCGCGGCGCCGATCCTGTTCGGGGGCGCCGCCGCGAGCGCCCTCCTGCACGGCACCGCAGCCGCCCCCGGGGTGGTGCCGCCGGTGCTCGCCGCCGGCGGCTTCGTTCTCGTCGGCGCCTTCATCGCCGACCGCATGCGCGGGCTGAGCTGGGCGATGCTCGGCCACACCCTACCGGCGGCGCTCGGGTCCTTCGCGGTCGGCATGGGAGCGGCCGCGGCCTGCGCGGCCCTCGCGGCCGTCCTGGCGCGGGTGCCCTTCGCGGATGCGCTCGTGGCCTTCGCGCCCGGCGGGCTCGAGGCTATGATGGTGCTGGCGCTCTCGCTCGGGCTCGACCCGCTCTACGTCGGCACCCACCACCTCGCCCGCTTCATCGCGGTCGGCCTCGGCTTCCCGGCCCTGGTCTCCTGGCTGCCGCGCTCGGACCCGCCGCCGGACGAGCGGCCCTAACGGGCGCTGCCTCTCCTCTCCCCGCACGCGGGGAGAGGGATGGATGCGGGGAGAGGGTGGCTAGTGCGGGGAGAGGGGGAGCGCCGCCCCGTCGATCCAGGTCCTCGTCACCTCCAGCCGCTCGTCCAGGAGGACGAGGCTCGCCCGATAGCCGGGCGCGATGCGGCCGAGCTCGCCGTCGAGGCGCAGGAAGGCCGCCGGCGTGAGCGAGGCCATGCGGAGCGCGTCGCCGAGGGGCACCCCCAGCGCCGCGGTGTTGCGCACCGCGCTCGCCATGTCGAGGTCGCAGCCCGCGAGCGTCCCCTCCGCGGTGGTGAGGCGCCCGTCCGCGCGGGTGACGGTGCGGCCCATGAGTTCGAAAGCCGTGAGGTCCGTGCCCACGGAGGGCATGGCGTCGGAGACCAGCATGATGCGGTCCGCGCCCTTGGCCCGGATCGCGACCCGGAGCGATACGTCGTCGACATGGTGGCCGTCATTGATGAGGCCGCAGAAGCTGTCGGGGTCGGCGAGCGCCGCGCCCACGGGGCCGGGCTCGCGGCCGGCCATCGGCGGCATGGCGTTGAAGAGGTGCGTGAAGCCCGTGAGGCCGTTGCGGAAGGCCTCCTCGACGGTCGCGGCACCGGCCGTGCTGTGCCCGGCGCAGACCAGCACGCCGGCCCGCGCGAGGCGCCGGATCGCGCTCATCGGGACCTGCTCGGGTGCAAGCGTCACGAGGGTGCGGCCTCCTCCGAGCGAGGTCAGGATGCGCAGGTCCTCCTCCTCGATCGGGCGCATGTGGGCCGGGTCGTGCACGCCTTTGCGCGCAGGATTGATGAAGGGCCCTTCGCAATGGATTCCGAGCACCCCCGGGATGCGGGCGCGAAGCGCCTCCCGCATCGCCGCGACGGCCTCCGCCATGCGGGCGCGGCTGTCGGTGATGAAGGTCGGCAGGCAGCCGGTGGTGCCGAAGCGCCGGTGCGCCGCCGCGATGGCGCGGATGCCCTCGGGGGTGCGGACGTCGTTGAAGAGCACGCCGCCGCCGCCGTTGACCTGCACGTCGACGAAGCCCGGCGCGAGCAGCCCCTCGATCCGCTCCCGGCTCAGGCCCGCCGGCAGGTCGCCCTCCCGCACGAGGGCTCCGATGCGGTCGCCGTCGAGGATCGCCGCATGGCCGTCGAGGAAGCGGGATCCGTCGAAGATCCGGGCGCCGGTGAGGGCATGGGGCATGGAGGTCTCCGGGTCGAGGCGGCCCCCATATAGAGCGCCCGCCGCCCGCGACCGAGGGGTCGGCGCCGGCCGCGCCCTCACGATCGTCCGTCGGCACCGCGCCCGCGCCAGCTGCGCCATAGGGCTCGAAGGTCAGCGCCGCGCCCGCTCCTGCCGCGCCAGAAGGCTTGAGGGTCAGCGCCGCGCCAGCGCCTGCTGCGCCATGAGCCTTGCGGGTCAGCGCCGCGCCAGCGCCTGCTGCGCCATCAGGATCGCGCCGTCCATGGCGTCCGAAGCCGGGGCCGCCAGGCGGGCGGCGATCTCCGGCGGCAGGTGGGGGCGCAGGGGCTCGGCCAGTCCGCCGAGGAGCGCGACCCGGGGCGCGCCGAGCGCGAGCAGGCGTTCCGCGATGCCGGCGATGTCGGCGGCGGCGTCCGCCACGAGAGCCCGCCCGAGCGGGTCGCCCGCGCCTGCGTGATCGAGGACGAGGGGGACGAGGGCCGCGAAATCCGCCGGTTTCGCCGCATCCGCGAAGGCCACGATCGCCTCGGGGCGGCGGTCGAAGCGGTTCAGGATCGCATCGCTCAAGGGCGTCGCGGGGGCGCGGCCGTCGAGGGCCTGGACCGCGCGGCGCACGGCCTCGCGGCCGATGGCGCCGCCGCTGCCCTCGTCCGAGATCACGTTGCCCCAGCCCCCGATCTGCACGGGCCGCCCGCCGAAGACCCCGAAGCCGCAGGAGCCGGTGCCGACGATCAGGATCGCCCCCGGCCCGCCCCGGAAGGCGCCGAGCCAGGCCGTGTAGGCATCGGACTCGAGGGTGGCGCTCGCAAAGGGGTGGCCGGCGAGAAAAGCATCGCCGGCGCCGGCCCCGATCGCGCCCGCGAGGCCGAGGCCCACATGGGCGCGGCCGAGATCCGCCTCACTTAAGCCCGCGTCGGTGAGGGCCGCCCGGCAGGCCGCGAGCACCGATCCCATGACGGCCGCGGTGCCGAGGCGCAGGTTGGCGGGCCCGCCGCGGCCCTCGCCGAGGGCGCGTCCGGCAGCATCCCGCAGCCGCGCCCGGCAATTGGTGCCGCCGCCGTCGATGCCGATGAAGAGAGGATCCGCCATTCGTGTGCTGGTCCCGGCGCTCACCGTCGCGGCCCGCCTCGCGAGGAGGGATCCGCCGCTCCTGATCCTGGGGCTGCTAGCCCTTGCGCCCTGCCCCGAGCGCGGCCGCCACGATGATGGCGGCCCCGACCAGGGTCGTCCAGGTCGGGGCCTCGCCGAAGGCGAGGAAGCCGATCGCGAGCGCGAAGACGAGGCGAAGATAGGGCACCGGCGCCAGCGCCGACACCTCGCCGGCGCGGTAGGCCTCGATCATCACGCCCATGCCGATGGCGCCGAGAGCCCCGGCGAGCGAGATCAGGGCAAGGTCGAAGGCGGCGATCGGGGCCGGCCGCGCCAGGAGCGCCGCCCCGGCCGCGAGCGTCGTCATGACCCCGATGTAGAACAGGATCGCGGGCGTGGTCTCGGTGCGGGTGAGCGCGCGGCTCAGGAAGATGATCGCGGCGCCCACGACCGCGCTGAACAGCCCGTAGAGCACCGTCGGGTCGAACCCGACCGTGCCGATGCCGGTGACCACCACGACGCCCGCGAAGCCCAGGGCGGCGAGCCCGGCGCGCCGCAGGCCGACCCGCTCGCCGAGCACCGGCCCCGCGAAGGCGACCACGAAGAGCTGGCTCGTGAAGGTGAGCGTGGTGGCGAGCGCGAGGTCGAGGGACAGGAAGCTCTTGTAGTAGAACCACCAGGACGTGATGCTCGCCACGCCGCGGGCGAGATGCAGGTCGGGGCGCTCGGTCCGCAGCAGGCTCCAGCGGCCGGTCCAGACGAACCAGCCCAGCACCAGAACGAGCTGCGCGAAGGCACGGCAGAACACCACCTGCTCGGGGGTGGCGCGCGCGCCCACGGCACGCACGAGCGCAACCTCGACCGTGAAGATCAGCGCCGAGAGCGCGAGCAGCAGCACGCCGCGCCGGTGATCGGCGAAGGACCGGGAGGGGAGGGGACTCGCAGGGGCGTTCGGGGGCACGGGCGACTCGGGGCGGTCCTTCCTGCATAAGCCGCAGGCCATCCCCCGGCCAGCATGGGCGCCGCATGGCAGCACTGCCCCGCCAAGGCGCAGGCTGCCCCCGAGCCGAGGCGGGGCCGCATGGCAGGACCATTCCGCGCCGTGACCCTGCGGGCCGCACCTTTTGCGGATGGGGGCGGAACACAAATGCGGCGAAAGCGATTCCTCCCCGGGACCGCGGGCGACGCCCCCGGCCGACGATCCGGCCTGTCCCGCGAAACCGATCGACATGGGAGGAACCCTGCATGAAGGCGCTCCGCTGGCACGGCAAAGCCGACATCCGCTGCGAGGAGGTCCCGGACCCCCAGATCGAGGATGCGCGGGACGCCATCATCAAGGTGTCGAGCTGCGCGATCTGCGGCTCGGACCTGCATCTCTACGGGCATTTCATGCCCGGGATGCAGAAGGGCGACATCGTCGGCCACGAGTTCATGGGCGAAGTCGTCGAGGTCGGCGCCGCGGCGAAGGGCAAGCTGAAGGTCGGCGAGCGCATCGTGGTGCCGTTCACGATCATCTGCGGCGAGTGCGACCAGTGCAAGCGCGGCAACTTCTCGGTCTGCCAGACCACTAACCGCAACAAGAAGGTCGCCGACGCCGCCTTCGGCCACACCACCGCGGGGCTGTTCGGCTACACCCACCTCACCGGCGGCTATCCCGGCGGACAGGCCGAGTACGTGCGCGTGCCGTTCGCCGACGCGACGCACATCAAGATTCCCCAGGGGATGCCGGACGAGCAGGCGCTCTTCCTCGGCGACATCTTCCCGACCGGCTGGCAGGGCGCCGTGCAGTGCGACATCCAGCCGACCGACACGGTGGCGATCTGGGGCTGCGGACCGGTCGGCCAGTTCGCGATCCGCTCCGCGGTGCTGCTCGGCGCCAAGCAGGTCGTCGCCATCGACCGGGTGCCGGAGCGCCTCGCCATGGCCCGCGCCGGCGGCGCGATCACGATCAATTTCGACGAGGAGAGCGTGGTCGAGCGCCTCAACGAGCTCACCGGCGGCTGGGGCCCCGAGAAGTGCATCGACTGCGTCGGCATGGAGGCCCACATCACGAGCACGGTCGACGCCATGTACGACCGGGCGAAGCAAGCGCTCATGATGGAGACCGACCGGCCGCACGTGCTGCGCGAGATGATCTACGTCTGCCGCCCGGCCGGCGTGATCTCGGTGCCGGGCGTCTACGGCGGGATCCTCGACAAGATCCCGTTCGGGGCCGCCATGAACAAGGGCCTGACCTTCCGGATGGGCCAGACTCACGTGAACCGCTGGGCCGACGACCTGGTGCGCCGGATCGAGCGCGGCCAGATCGACCCCTCCTTCGTGATCACCCATACGGCGTCGCTCGAACAGGGCCCCGAGATGTACTCGGTGTTCCGCGAGAAGCAGGACAGCTGCATCAAGGTGGTGCTGAAGCCCTGACCGGCCCTTCCCCGCAACCGCCATCGGAGGTGACGCCATGCGCTATGAAACCGGACGCCGTCGGGGTCAGCCCGATTCCGCCACCGACACCCTGGCCCGGGGTCTCGGAGTCTTCTCGATCGCGCTCGGGATCGCGGAGGTCGCAGCCCCGCGCGCGCTGGCGCGCTGGCTCGGCATGCGCGGCCAGGAGCGGCTGATCCAGGCCTACGGGGTGCGCGAGATCGCGACCGGAATCGGGATCCTGGCCTCGCGGGATCCCACGCCCTGGATCTGGGGCCGCGTGGCGGGCGACGCGCTCGACCTCGCGACGCTGGCGACCGGCATCGAGCAGGAGAATCCCAAGCAGGCCAATGTCGGGATCGCCATGGCCGCGGTCGCGGGCGTCACGGCGCTCGACCTCTACTGCGCCAAGGCGCTGAGCGGCGAGAGTCCGACGCCGCTGCCGCCGTTGCGCGACTACAGCGACCGCAGCGGCCTGCCGCGCGCTCCGGAAGCCATGCGCGGCGCCGCCCGGCGGGATTTCCAGGTCCCGCCCGACATGCGCGCCGAGTTGCCGATGCCGCGGCTCTGACGCGCTTTCGCAACGGCGGAATGCTGTCGGAGCCGGCAGGACGGAACGCGACGGGATGATGCCGCCCGCGTGACGGCGGCGGGCCAGGTCATCGCCGGGCGGGGTCTCTCCGCCGGCGGGCCTTCGCGCGCGGCCGCCGGGATCCCGCGGGACCGATCCGCCGGTTCCATGGGACAGGCCGAGGCTGTCGCCACGAAAGCTCTTGCCGAACGGGCGGCTCTGGCCCAGCTTCTGGAGCAGAGCCGCGCCGCGGGACGGGCTCGCGCACGATCCCTCCTGCGGAGCGAAACGCGACGGGCCACACGACAAGCCACTTGAGATGGCGCTGGGAGGAGAGAGCATGACGAGCCGGATCGTTGCAGCCGCCTGGGGCGTGAGCTTCCTGGCGCTCGTGGTGGCCGCGCCGGGCGCCGTGGCGCAGGGCACCTCCGGGGCGCCCGCGGGGGTGCCCGCCAATTCCGATCCCAACCTGCCGCCGCCGGACGTGCCGGAACTGCCGCGGATTCCGCCGCTCGCCGGCGATCCGGCGCCTGCCCAGCAGGCGGCGCCCGCCGCCCCCGCCGCCCCCGCGGCACCCGCCCAGCAGGCGGCCCCGGCTGCCCCCGTCACGCCCGCAGCGCCTGCCGAGCAGGCGGCCCCGGCCGCGCCGGCTCCGGCCCCGGTGCAGCAATCCGCCCCGGCCGCGCCGCCGGCCTCTCCGGCGCCGGTCGCCCAGCCCGCGGCCCCTCCCGCTGCGGTGGCCCAACCGTCTCCCGCGGCGCCTCCCGCTGCCGCAACGGCCCAACCGGCTCCCGCCTCACCTCCGGCTGCAGCGACGGCCCAACCGGCTCCTGCCGCCGCGCCGGCCCCCGCGACCGCACAGCCCGCAGCGCCGGCCGCGGCACCGGCTGCGCCCGCTCAGGCGGCCGCGACGCGCGGACCCGCCAATATCTGCCAGGAACTCGTCGCCTTCCTGCGCCGCCCGCCGGCCGCTCCGGCCGCCGCGGCGCCCGCACCCCCGCCGCCCCAGAACGCCCCCGCGCAGCAGCAGGCCGCCGCCCCGCAGGCACCCGCCGCCCAAGGCGCTGCGCCCCAGGGCGGATCGGTCCCGCAGGGCTCAAGCGCGCCGGCGGTCGAGGCCCCGCGGGGCGGCGCCACACCCGCACCGGCGACCCAGGCGGCGGCCGGCCCGCAGGCCGCCGCGGGCACGAGCGCGCCGGTCCCGCAGGCGCCGAGCGCCGCCGCCGCCAAGCCCCTGCCCGTGAGCCTGCAGGAGGCCGAAGGGCTCGCGCAGGGCAACAACATCGCGGGTTGCCGCGACGCCGCCCAGAAGATCCGCCGCGCCGGTGCCGACATGCCCTCCGCGCTCATCGCCCTCGCGGGCCTCAAGCTCGAACTCCTGCAGCAGGCCGGGACGCCGCGCTGAATCGAGGTTTCACGCTTCATCTGCCCGGCGGGCGAGGGCCCGCAGGGCAGATGAGGCTGACCTGAGCGTCTGCGCCACCCCGTGAGGAGAGGGGCCGCGGACCACCTTCCCATGCGGTCCCCGGCCGAAGTTGCCCGCGACCGCCGGGAGACGCGCGGTGTCATCCCCGGCCGGAGCGCGACAGCGCGCAGGGGAAGGGGATCCAGCACGATGAAACTGCCGCGAAGCGGCGCCTCGTGGTCTCGGGAAAGCGGAGCTGCTTCGCAGCGAGTCGTTGTGCTGGATCCCCTTCCCCTGCGCACTTCGTGCTCCGGCCGGGGATGATACGGGGGTGTCCCGCAACGCGAGTGCTCCGGCCGGGGATGACACCGAGCCCTTCCCCTGCGCCCCGACGGGCTCCGGCCGGGGATGAGCACGGGGGATCGTTCGCGGTCGCGCCCGGCGGGACACGCCCCTTCGCCGGGAGGGCGGCGCCTGGGCGGCGTTCCTAGTTCCCGATCGCCACGCCCTCGCGGCGGCTGTCGGCGCCGCCGGTGAGGCCGTTCGGACCGACTACGATGGCCTGGACCCCGGAGGTCATCTCGACCAGGCGCACCTCGTGGCCCTTGGCTTCGAGCGGCGCCTTCCAGGCCGCGGCCTCGGTGCCGGCCTCGAGCTCGGTCGGGCCGTTGCGGTTGAGCGCGTTCGGCAGGTCGACCGCGACCTGCGGGTCGAGGCGCCAGTCGAGGATCCCGACGAGGGCCTTCGCGACGAAGCCGATGATCTGGCTGCCGCCGGGCGAGCCCACGACGGCCGCGAGCCGGTTCTCCCGGTCGAACACGATCGTGGGCGCCATCGAGCTCCGCGGGCGCTTGCCGGGCTCGACCCGGTTGGCCACCGGCCGGCCGTCCTCCAGGGGCGCGAAGTTGAAGTCGGTGAGCTCGTTGTTGAGGAGGAAGCCGCCCTTCGTCATGATCCGGGCGCCGAAGCCGCCCTCGATCGTGGTCGTCATCGCGACCGCGTTGCCGTCCCGGTCCACCACGGAGATGTGGCTCGTGCCGAACTCGGGCCCGTCCGAGGGCGCGAACCGGAACTCGGTCCTCTGGAACGGCGGGTCGCCGGCCTTGGCGACGCCCATCGAGCGGTCGGGATTCGCGAGGGCGGCGCGGCCCTTGAGGTAGCCGGGATCGATCAGGCCGCGCACCGGCACGTTCACGAAGGCCGGGTCGCCGAGGTAGAGCGCCCTGTCCGCGAAGGCGAGGCGGCCGGCCTCCGCCAGCCAGTGCGCGGCCTCGGGGCCGGGCTTCAGCGCGGCCATGTCCCGCGTCTCGAGCACGCTGAGGATCTGGAGCACCGCGACGCCGCCCGAACTCGGCGGACCCATGCCGCAGACCCGCCAGGTGCGGTAGGGCCCGCAGACGGCGCCACGCTCCTCGACCCGGTAGCCCTTGAGGTCGTCGAGGGTCATGTCGCCGGGATTGGCGGCATGGCCCGTCACGGTCGCGACTACGTCGGCCGCGATCTCGCCGGTGTAGAACGCCTCCGCGCCGCGCTCCGCGATCGCGCGCAGGGTGCGGGCGAAGGCGGGGTTCTTGAGCACCGTGCCGACGGGCTTCGCCGCCCCGTCCTCGCCATAGAAGAGGGCCCGGGCCACGGGATCGCTCGAGAGGAACTTCTCCTGACCCAGCATGCCGCCGAGGCGCGGCGAGATCGCGAAGCCCTCCTCGGCGAGGCGGATCGCCGGTTCGAACACCTGCGCCCAGGGCAGGCGGCCCCAGCGCTTGTGCGCGGCCTCCAGCAGCCGGACGGTGCCCGGCACCCCGACCGAGCGCCCGCCCACCACCGCCTCGATGAACGGCATCGGCTTGCCGTCGGCCTTGAGGAAGCGCTCGGGCTTCGCGGCGGCCGGCGCGGTCTCGCGGCCATCGAGGGTGACGAGGTTCGCCTTGTCCCAGTGCAGCAGGAAGGCGCCGCCGCCGATGCCGGAGCTCTGCGGCTCCACGAGGTTGAGCACGAGCTGCACTGCGATCGCGGCGTCGGTCGCGCTGCCGCCGGCCGCCAGGATCGCGCGCCCGGCCTCCGCCGCGAGCGGATTGGCCGCCGCCACCATGTCGCGCGCCGCCGTGCCGGCCTGTCGCGCGCTCCGCCCGGTCGCGCCTTCCGGAGCGGGACGGGCGGCCTGTTCCGCCGCAGGCGCGGGTGCGGGCGCCGGCGCGACGGCCTGGGCTGCGGCCGCCACGGGTGTCAGGGCGACGAGGCCGGCGCCGAGCGCGCGGCGCCAATCGAAGTTCGGCACGGGCATCGCGGGTCTCCTGCTGGATTCGGGGCCGCGCCAGCCTAGCAGCCCCTGCCGCCGCCCCGCTACCCGAGCCGGGGGCTCGCGCCGCCTGACGCCTTCCCCAACGGAAGGCAGCACAGTTCCGCCGCGATCCCGGAGCATGATTCGACGCTCTGCGAACGAGACCAGGGAGGCTGACCATGCGTGCCTACAATCTGTTCCGCAGGACAGGCCCGGATCCGCTCTACTGCGCCGTGCCGGAAGACTACACGCTGCCGTCCTTCGTGACGGCGCCGGCCTGGGAGTTCCGCGGTCGCCTCGAGGAGCGCGGAACCAGGCCCTTCGGCTTCGACACCCGGGCCGCCGCCGCAGGCGTCCGCTACAACGGCTTCCATCTCTTCCCCTGCTTCCGGCAGGAGCACGTCACGCACTGAGCCGACCGGGCGCCTTCGCACCGGCCGCCGCAGGCCCGGTCCGGCGACGGCTCTTCGATCCATGAAAAAAGCCCGGCTCAAAGCCGGGCTTTTCGTCGTTCGGGATCGGGAATCTCAGAAGCGCGCGTCGGCCACCTTCGCGGAATCCGACACCTTGGCGGACACGCTCTCGTAGCGGTCGATGCGCGAGTCGATCATGCCGTCGATCTTCTCGTAGACCTCGGCGACGCTGAGATGGCGGGTCTTGCGGCCGTCCTTGGCGAAGAACAGCGACTTGTTGGCCTTTGCGGCAGCCGGGAACACCTGCGGGGCGCTCTGCTGCGGCTTGTCGTCGACGAGGGCCATCAGCTTGCCGGCGCTGTCGGCGCCGAGGAAGTGGGCGAGATAGAACTCGGAGCGGTTGATGCGGCGGCCGATGCGGCGCTCGATCAGGGTGCGGTCGCGCTTCATCATCTCGCCGGCCATCAGCCCCGAGAGGTAGGGGTCGCGGCGCAGGCGCAGGATGTGCTCGCGCATGTCCGCGTCGGCGACGGTGAGCTTGCCCTTCACCTTGGCGATCGCGGCCGCCTCGGTCTCGAGGCCGTGCTTGGCGCCGTAGTTGCGCACCATCTCGAGCCAGGTGCTGGAGATGAACTGGAACAGGCCTTCCGCCGAGGAGGTGCTGGCCTTGTTGGCCGGGATGAAGCTCGATTCCTTGTCGGCGAGCGCCATCATGTAGACCGGGTCGACCCCGGTGGTCTGGGCGGCCCGGACCACGGTCTCGGCGATCCAGCGCTGGACCCGCATGGCGCCGAACTGCAGCACCTCGTTCGGGTCGCGGGGGCTGGAGGCCGTCTCGTCGGCCTTGCCGGCTTCGGCGAGGACGATCAGCGGCAGCGCTTCGATGGAGGCCACGGGCGCAAGGCCGAGCTCGTCGCCGGCGGCCAGGGCCGAATCAGCGGAAACCGCCGCGGCGCCGAGGGCGAGGACGGCACCGAAAGCCACGCGGGCCGCGAGGCGGCGGAACTTCCCGGTCGAGCGGACGTTGGTGGATCGGCCCTGCAGCGCGCTCCGCGCCTGCAGCGAACGCTCGCGGTCTTCGGCGACACAGGCGCAGCGAGCGTCGAACGACGCATCCAGACGCTGGTTCATAGGAAGCCCCCCGCAATTTCGCGTCACCCGGTATTCCCCGAGGCGCGACCCCTTTGGTTTCGATTGCGGGCCCGTTATGCCGATGGGATGTGTCCAGAATGGGTCAGCTTGGCCGTGAAATGGGCCTAAAGTATAGCTGATCCGGCTTAGACCTTGGTTCAGTTCCGTACCGACAAGGCAAAGCGCGTCAATACCAGGTCGATCACGGGGCTGCATCTTCGGGGCAACACACGGAACGATGTTCTTTGTACGTCAGATATACTCTGGCTGATCCACAAGAGCTTCTTCTGTTTGCCTTGCGACCCTTGTTCTACTTACCCTTGAGCCACGCGCCTTCACGGTTCCGACCGGGCGGCCTGTCCGATACAGGTATCCTCAACGACAATGGCCGGGCTTCGCGCCCGGCCATTGTCGTTGCTGCCGCTCACGGGCGGAGGGGATCCGGCCTGCCGGGCCGCCCCGCCACGGGTGCTCCCACCGGAGCGGGAGCCCCGCGGGATCGGATCCTACCAGGTCACGCGGATGCCGCCGTAGAGGGAGCGGCCCGGCGTGCCGTAATCCCTGACCTCCTCGTAGCGGGTGTCGGTGACGTTCTCGGCCCGGGCGAAGAGCGCGACCGTCTCGTTCACCCGGTACTCGGCGAGCACGTCGAGCCGGGCGTAAGCGGCGAGGCGATTGGTTTCGTCGATCGAGGAGAAGCGCTCGCCCACATAGACGAGACGCGGCTCGACGCTCCAGTGCGGGGCCGGGCTGATCGCGACGCCGAGGAAGGCCTGGTGCTCCGGCCGGCGGGTGAGCCGCAAGCCCGTCTCGAGGTCGACCGCCTGGAGATAGGTATAGGCGCCCCGGATCCGGAAGGCCGGGTTGACGCGCGCCTCGGCCTCGAGCTCGATTCCCTGCATCCGGGCGCGCGCCACGTTGAAGTAGCAGCCGAAAGCCTGTCCGGGGGTGCAGATTCCGGTGTCGGTCGTGAAGTCGATCAGGTTGCGGTAGCGGTTGTGAAAGGCGCTCGCAGAGAGCCGCAGGGCGTCGTCGAACAGGCGCTGGTCGATGCCGACGTCGACCCCCACCGAATGCTCGGACTCGAGCCCCGCCGTGCCGAAGGCGGAGTGGAGCTGGTAGAGCGAGGGCGCCTTGGCGCCGGTGCCGAGGCTGCCGCGCAGCTTGGTGCCGGTCTCCCAGATCTCGTAGGCGAGCGTGGCGCGCCCGGTGACGAAGCGGTCGGACTGCGCCACGTCGTCGACGCGCCCGCCGAGCGACAGGTGGAGGCGATCGCCGAAGCTGTGCTGATAGAGAAGGAAGGCCGAGCGGGTCTCCTGCTCGCCCCGGAACGAGCGCACGGCCGGGCCGGGCACCGGGAACACCGCCTGGTCGGAGCCGGCGGCGGTCTCGCGCTCCACCCGCGCCCCGAAGGTCAGGACGCCCGAAGGTCCGAGCTTGAGATCGCCCTGGTACTCGCCGCCGATCCGGTTGCCCTGGAAGCGGCGGTCGGTGTGAAAGTAGTCGAGCGGGCCGGGGCCGAAGGTGAAGTAATCCCTGAGCTTGCGGTCGGTCTCGTTGCCGAACACCGTGACGGTGCTGCGCAAAGCGCCCCCGAAGCCGTTGTGGATCAGGCGGGCATAGCCGCCGTTGAGGGCGCTCGTCGCTCGCGAGGGCCCGTCGGGGAAGGCCCCGAAGGCGCTGTCGTAGGCGGCCTTGTTGCGGTTGAGCGTGCCGCCGGCCTCGATCGTGGTGGCCTCATCGAGATGCACGCCGACCCGGCCCGTGACGCCGAGGCGGGTGGCGCCGTCGGCCTCGAGCGGCGGCAAGCGGCGCTCGATGCGTGGGATGCGGTAGCCGTAGGCCGAGAAGCCGTCGGTCTCCACGCCCGCGAAGCCGAGCGAGTAATAGGCGCGCCCGTTGCCGCCGCTGACCCCGCCGCGGGTCTCCTTGGTGTTGTAGGAGCCGTAGGACGCTTCGAGCGTCGCCCGGTGGCCGGTGCGGCCGCGCCGGGTGATGATGTTGATGACGCCGCCCATGGCGTCCGAGCCGTAGAGCGCCGATTGCGGTCCGCGCAGGATCTCGATGCGCTCGATGTCGGCGAGCACGATGGCCGAGAAGTCGAACTCCCGGCCCGTGGTCGAGGGATCGTTCACCCGGATTCCGTCGACGAGCACGAGGGTGTGGCGCACGTCGCCGCCGCGGATGCGCGCGGTCTCGACGCGACCGGCGCCGCCCGACTGGGTCACGGAGACGCCCGGGACCTGCTGGAGCAGGTCGCCGACGCTGCGGGCGCTCGATTTCTGGATGTCCTCGGCCGTAATGACCGAGATCGCCGAGCCGGCCCGCTGGATCGGCTGCTCGGTCCGGTTCGGGGTCACGACGATGTCGGGCGGCGCCGCGCCGGCGGAGGGCACCGCGGCCGGAGCCGGCCCGGCGGCAGGAACCGCAGGCTGGGCGGCCGCGGCGACGGGAAGAAGCGACAGAATGGGGAAAGCCGCCGCGAGAACGCGGCGCAAAGGCGCGACCATGAAGACCTCCTGCCCGCCCACCCGGCGGACCTTTGGGTTGCGATGGACGCTGGCCGGTCTTCTGGCTCGCGGGTCACAGCAAACGATCCGCCTTCCCGAACTCCGTCACGCGAGGGACCGCGCTCAAGGAGCCAGTGGCTGAGGGATCGCCGCTCTCCGCTCACAGTTGCGGGGGCAGCCGCGGCATGGGAGGAGAACTCCTCCGCACCGCGTTCCCGTTTCACCCCGGTCGCCCGGGGCACCAACGTCGAAAGCCACCCCTAGAGGCTCGCCCTTGGCCCCGCAATCCCCGGTCCCCAGGCTCGTCCCGGGAATCCTGGCCGCCGCCCTCATGCTCTTCGCGAGTGTGGCGGCCGGGGCACAGGCGCCGGCCGCACCCGCCGTCGCGGGGGCACAGGCGCCGGGCCGGCCGGGACGGGTGGTGTCGCTCAATCTCTGCGCCGATCAGCTCCTGATCGCGCTCGCCGACCGCGAGCAGGTGCTCTCCTTGAGCCCGCTCGCGCGCGATCCGTCCGTGGCCTTTCATCTCGAGCGCGCGGCGTCCTACCCCGTGAATCCCGGCAAGGGCGAGGCGATCCTGTTCACGGGCGCCGATCTCGTGTTCATGGGGCGCTGGGGCGCACAGGCCACGCGGACGTTCCTCGCCGGTCAGGGCTACCGGGTGGTTCCCCTCGACGTCTGGACCAGCCTGGAGGCCGGGCGGGCACAGGTGCGCGACGTGGCGCGGCTCCTCGGCCATCCCGAGAGGGGCGAGCGCCTCGTGGCCGAGATCGATGCGGCGCTGGCGCGCGCCAGGGCGATCGTGCCGCCGGGGCGGAGCGTGCTCCCCGTGCAGCGGCGGGGCTGGGTCCAGGGCCCGGATTCGGTCTTGAGCGAGATCCTGCGCCACATGGGCTTCGCCCTGCATCAGGAGCGCCTGGGCCTGGCGGCGGGCGGCGCCGTGCGCCTGGAGCAGCTCGTGACCGCGCCGCCCGACTTCGCGGTGCTCGACGAGGGCGCGGGCGAGGCGGCCGACAACGGCTCGGCCTTCCTGGTGCATCCGGCGCTCGCCCGGGCGATCCCGCCGGAGCGCCGGCTCCAGGTGCCGGGCCGGCTCCTGATCTGCGGCGGCCCCTCGACCCCGGCCGCCATCGACGCGCTCGCCGCCGAGGTGCGGGCGAAGGTGCGCTGAGGCAACTGCACTCGCCGCCGAGGTGCG
This sequence comes from Microvirga sp., assembly GCA_036263675.1. Taxonomy (GTDB): domain Bacteria; phylum Pseudomonadota; class Alphaproteobacteria; order Rhizobiales; family Beijerinckiaceae; genus Microvirga. The sequence continues at coordinate 36,439 of DATAGO010000049.1, forward strand.
GGCGGGTGCGGGCGAAGGTGCGCTGAGGCAACTGGATTCGAGGGATCGCCTGTCGCGATCCGAACTCGCGCTTGTCAGACGCGCTCGATCAGAGCGATCCCATGGCGGACGTTTGCCGGGGTCGAAGGCGGGACGGCGGCGTCCTCACACCCGCTCGATCAACACCGCGATGCCCTGCCCGACGCCGATGCACATGGTCGCGACGGCACTCTTCAGCCCGAGCGTCTCGAGAGCGTTCACGGAGGTCATGGCGAGCCGCGCGCCCGACATGCCGAGGGGATGGCCGAGCGCGATGGCGCCGCCGTGCGGGTTCACGTGCCCGGCGTCATCCGAGAGGCCGAGCTGACGCAGCACTGCGAGCGACTGCGAGGCGAAGGCCTCGTTGAGCTCGACGAGGTCGATGTCGCCCATGCGGCGGCCGGTGCGCTCCAGGAGCTTCCGGGTCGCCGGCACCGGTCCGACGCCCATGATCCGCGGCGCCACGCCCGCGGTCGCCATGGCGACGATGCGGGCCCGAGGGGTGAGCCCGTGGCGGCGCGCGGCCTCCTCGGAGGCGATCAGGAGCGCGCCGGCACCGTCGTTGACGCCCGACGCGTTGCCGGCCGTGACCGTGCCGGGGTCGCGGAACGGCGTCCTGAGCCGGCCGAGCGCCTCGAGGGTGGTGTCGGCGCGGGGATGCTCGTCCCGGGCCACGACCGTGTCGCCCTTGCGGCCCGGGATCGTCACGGGGGCGATCTCGCGGTCGAAGAAGCCGTCCCCTTGCGCCTTCACGGCGCGGGCCTGGCTGCGGGCCGCGAAGGCGTCCTGGTCGGCGCGCGAGACCTGGAACTCCTCGGCCACGTTCTCGGCGGTCTCGGGCATGGAATCGATGCCGTACTGCGCCTTCATGAGCGGGTTGACGAAGCGCCAGCCGATGGTGGTGTCGTGGACCTCCGTCTGGCGCTGGAAGGCCTCCGTGGCCTTGCCCATCACGAAGGGGGCGCGGGACATGCTCTCGACCCCGCCCGCGACGATCAGGTCGGCCTCGCCGGTCCGGATGGCGCGCGCCGCGCTCCCGACCGCATCGAGGCCCGAGCCGCAGAGGCGGTTGATCGTGCTCGCCGCCACCTCGACGGGGAGCCCGGCCAGGAGCGCGGCCATGCGCCCGACGTTGCGGTTGTCCTCGCCGGCCTGGTTGGCGCAGCCGTAGATCACCTCGTCCACGGCCGCCCAGTCCACGGACGGGTTGCGCTCCTTCAGCACCCGGATCGGATGGGCGCCGAGGTCGTCGGCCCGCACCGACGCGAGCGCGCCGCCGTAGCGGCCGATGGGGGTGCGGGCGAAATCGCAGATGAAGGCTTCGGTCACGGGCGTCTCCCGGGCGCCGGCTCAAAGGCCGGGACGGTATCGTGGGGCTGTTCTAGCAAGTTCTCGGCAGGGCGCCACACGCGCCGCACCCATCATCCTTGCCATCAAAGCGCGCTGCCGACCCACCAGACCGCGAGGGCGAGGAGCGCGAGCCACAGGGCGATCACGAAGGCGGCCGCGGCCCGGCTCGCGGGCAGGCGCCCCGCGGCCTCGGCGCGGGCCCGGTGCTCGGCGAGGATCTCGGGCGGGATCAGGCGGATCACGAGCAGGAGCCCGAGCGGCACCAGGATCACGTCGTCGAGGAGCCCGAGCACCGGCACGACGTCCGGGATGAGGTCGATCGGGCTCAGCGCGTAGGCGACCACCACCACGGCCAGGACCCGGGCGATTGTCGGCGTGCGGGGATCGCGCGCGGCGCCGGCCACGGCGGCGAGGTCGCGCTTGATGCGCCGCGCCCAGTCGCGGAGGCGGTCGGACACGCGCATCAGCGCACGGGCCGCCCGTGAGAGATCCCTGGCTTCGCCGCGCCAGGCCGCTGTCCGTGGGGTGTCCCGGCCTTCACCGCGCGAGCCGGTCCCGCGCCAGCGTCCTGACCTTGCCGCTCGGAGCGAACGCAGGTCGAGGCACCATGGCGGGTCACCGCGCGAGCCGGTCCCGCGCCAGCGTCATGCGCAGGACGAGGCCGTCCGCGCGCCAGTCGTAGTCCATCTCGCCGCCGAGCTGGCCCGAGACCGTGCGCCGGGTGAGCTGGCCCCCGAACCCCTCCGCGGGCGGCGCGCCGGGCAGCGCCGGCCCGCCGGTCTCCTCCCACGTGAGGTGGACTTCCTCCCCCTCTTCGCTCCAGCGCACCGCGAGGTGACCCCTGGGCGAGGAGAGGGCGCCGTATTTCGCGGCGTTGGTGGACAACTCGTGCAGGACGAGCGCCAGGTTCGTGACGACGCTCGCGCCCACGGGGACCGCCGGGCCCTGGAGCACGAGCCGGTCGCCCGGTCCCTCCTGGGCATAAGGCGCCAGGACCGCGCGGATGAGCTCGCCGAGGCTCGCGCCCTGGCCCGCCGCGGCGCCCGAGGAGCGCACGAGCTCGTGGGCGCGCGAGAGCGCCCCGAGGCGCCCGCGCAGGGCGTCGGCCATGTCCTTCGGGGTCTTGGCGGAGCGCGCCGTCATCGAGACGAGGCCGCTCGCCACCGCGAACAGGTTCTTGACCCGGTGGTTCATCTCCCGCGCCAGCGCCTGGCGGGTCTCCTCGAGCGATCGCTCCGCCTCGATGTCGGTGCAGGTGCCGAGCCAGCCCGCGATCCGGCCGTGCCCGTCCCGCACCGGTGCCGCCCGCACCCGGTGCCAGCGCATGCCGTCCCCGGACCCGCCGAGCCGCGCCTCGGCATCGAAGGGAGTTCCCGCCCGCAGCGCCCCCGCCCAGGCCCCCGCGAGCGCCTCCCGCTCCTCCGCCGCGGCCGCCTGCGTCCAGCCGTGCTCGCGCAGGGCGGGCGCGTCGAGCCCGATCGTCGCGGTCCAGCTTCCGTTGACGTGGGTCAGGCGGCCGTCCGCATCCGCGACCCAGGCCGGCGCCGGCAGGCTGTCGACCGCAATCCGGAGGGACGTTTCCAGGGTATCGGGCAAGGCGTCGGATCTCCCGGAGCCCGTTCGGGCTCGCTCCGGCTCGGGGTGAAGGAGGGACGCTCGGGGAAAAGAGAGCGCTGAGGCAAATCAGGCCGACCTTACCCCGCGCGCCCCGCGCGTCCAAGTCTTTGCGGGATCCATGAGGAGCCGGCCGCCTTCGACAAGGCCGGGACAGGGCCCGGGTGCGGCCCCGCCTCCGGGGCGGGCCGTGGCGTCAGGAAAACCACGGCCCGCCCTAGCTCTTTGGGACCGGACCGCCTAAATGCCGCGCAGACGCGACGGCACCCGCGCGGGCGCCGCCGCCACGACCGAAGCGGGCCGATGAACGATCTCACCTCCGATCCCGACCCCGCGCCGGTGCCGATTCCGGCGCGGCGCGGGGCCTCGGACGCACGGCCCGACGGGAGCGCGGAGCCTGGCGGGACTTCAGGGGTCTCGACGGAGAGCGGCGCCGCGCAGGCTCCGCCCGACGAGGCGCCGAAGCGCCGCCGCCGCTTCGCCTGGATCGGCACCCTGGCGAGCGTCGCGATCTTCGCGGCCTCCCTCGTGGTGCTGTGGCACATCGTGCAAGACGTGGACGCCGCCGAGCTCCGGGCCGCCTTCACGGCGGCGGGCGCGCGCCAGATCGGGCTCGCGATCCTGCTCACCACCGTGAGCTACGGCCTCCTCACCTGCTACGACGCCCTGGCGCTGCGCCAGCTCAAGGTGCACGTGCCCTACCGGACCACCGCGCTCGCCTCCTTCACGAGCTATGCGGTGAGCTTCAACCTCGGCTTCCCGCTCCTCACCGCCGGCACGGTGCGCTACTGGATCTACGCCCCGCGGGGCTTGAGCACCGGCGTGGTCGCGAGCCTCACCGTCATTGCCGGCATCACCTTCTGGGTCGGCATGGGCCTGGTGCTCGCCTGGAGCATGATCGCCGAGTCCGGGCCGCTCGCGGTCCTGGTCTACACCAACATCAAGATCAACCAGCTCGTCGGCCTCGTCACGGCGCTCGCGGTCGTGGGCTACCTGATCTGGGTGTCCCTGCGGCGGCGGGCGGTGCGCATCAAGGGCTGGCGCCTCGAACTGCCGGGCTTCCGGCTCTCGGTCGCCCAGATGCTCATCGGCGCCGGCGACGTCTGCGCGGGCGCGGGCGTTCTGTACGTGCTGCTCCCGGGCAGCCACGGCATCAGCTTCGAGACCTTCCTGGCCGTCTACGTCTTTGCCGTGATGCTCGGCGTCGCGAGCCATTCGCCGGGCGGGCTCGGGGTGTTCGAGGCCACGGTGCTGCTCGCCCTGTCGAGCTTCCCGCGCGAGCCGGTGCTCGGCGCTCTCCTCCTCTACCGCATCTGCTACTACTTCCTCCCCTTCGTGCTCGCGCTGGCCTTGCTCGGCGCCTACGAGATCCTCAACCGGGTGCGCGCGGCGAAACCCGTGCTGCACTGGGAGAACGAGGAGGGCATCTCGATCGACGAATCCGAGGACGACCCCGCCGCTCCGCCGCAGCGGAACTGGTGATGCCCTCCGCTCCGGACGCCGACGGCGGCCCCGCGACGGATCCGGCCGCCCGACCGGGAACGGACGGACTCCCGTCGGATGCGGCCGCCGCACCGCGACGGGATTCGGTGACAATGCTGCCCGGCGCGGCCGGCGCGCTCCTCGACGGCCTGCCCGATCCGGTCGTCGTGGTCGACCGGCGCTCCACCGTGATCGAGGCCAACCGGGCGGCGCGCGCGCTGCTGCCGGGCCTGCGGCCGGGACAGGCGCTTGCCCTCGGCCTGCGCCATCCGGACGTGCTCGACGGCGTCGAGGCCGTGTTCCTGCGCAAGGGCAGCCTGCGGGTGGACTATTCCGCGCGCCTGCCGACCGAGCGCACCTTCGAGGTGCAGATCAGCGCCCTCGCGGTCGGGAGCGAGACGGGCGACGGCGCGGCGCTGCTCTATTTCCGCGATCTCACCGAGGCGCGCCGCCTCGAGCGCATGCGGGTCGATTTCGTCGCCAACGTGAGCCACGAACTGCGCACCCCGCTCGCCTCTCTCCTCGGCTTCGTCGAGACCCTGCAGGGCCCGGCCCGCAACGATCCGGCGGCGCGCGACCGCTTCCTCGAGATCATGCGCGGCCAGGCCCGGCGCATGGCGCGGCTCATCGACGACCTGCTCTCGCTCTCGCGCATCGAGATGCGGGCCCATGTGGCGCCGCAGAGCCCGGTCGAGATGCAGCCGCTCCTCGCCCACATGGCCGAGACGCTTGCCTCGCTCGCAGCCGAGCGCGGCGTCGCGATCCGCCTCCATCTCGCCGACGAGCCCCTGCGGGTGCCGGGCGACCGGGACGAGTTGCTGCGCCTCGTCGACAACCTCGTCGAGAATGCGGTGAAGTACGGCGAGAGCGGGCGCTTCGTCGACGTCACCCTCGCCCGCGCCCCCGAGCGCGAGCGGCGGCGCGGCGAGGTCATGCTGTCGGTGCGCGATTACGGACCCGGCATCGCGCCCGAGCACCTGCCGCGCCTGACCGAGCGCTTCTACCGCGCCGACGTGGCCGAGAGCCGCGCCAAGGGCGGCACGGGCCTGGGTCTCGCCATCGTGAAGCACATCGTCGCCCGCCACCGCGGCCAGCTCGCGATCGAGAGCGAGCCCGGGGCCGGCGCCCTGTTCACGGTGCTGCTGCCCGAATACCGCGGCCCCGCGGCCTGAAGCCCCTCGGCCTCCTCCGGTACAGGCCCGAGCCGCGATCCTCCGGCCCGCAACCGTTCCCGCCACCCCTCCGGCCGCGCCGGCGCGGTGTCATCCCCCTGTCATGCGACCGTCATAGACCTGTAGCGGAAAGGTCATAGCCCTCCAGCCGCGCGGCCAGGCCCCTATCAGCGGTCATCAGACCGCCCGCCGCGCTCGGAAAAACAGGGAGATACCCCGTGAAAGTTCTGTCCTTCGCCTTTGCGGCCGGCCTCGCCGCCGCGGCGTTCACCGGCGCTCAGGCCGCCGACATCACCGGCGCCGGCGCCACCTTCCCCTTCCCGGTCTACGCCAAGTGGGCGGAGGCCTATAAGAAGGAGACCGGCAACAGCCTGAACTACCAGTCGATCGGCTCCTCCGGCGGCATCCGCCAGATCCGCGCCAAGACGGTCGATTTCGGCGCCACCGACGCACCCCTGAAGGGCGAGGAGCTCCAGAAGGACGCGTTCGTGCAGTTCCCGGCCGTGATGGGCGGCGTCGTGCCGGTCGTCAACGTGCCGGGCGTGGCCGCAGGCCAGCTCAAGCTCACCGGCGAAGTCCTGGCCGACATCTTCAACGGCAAGATCGCGAAGTGGAACGATCCCAAGATCGCCGGGATCAACCAGGGCGTGACGCTGCCGAACGCGACCATCACGCCGGTCTACCGCTCGGACGGATCGGGCACCACGAGCGTGTTCACGACCTACCTCTCGGAAGTGTCGGCGAACTGGAAGGCGGGCCCCGGCGCCGGCGCCTCGGTGCAGTGGCCGGTCGGCCAGGGCGGCAAGGGCAACGAGGGCGTCGCCGCGCTCGTCAAGCAGGTCCCGAACGCCATCGGCTACGTCGAGTACGCCTACGCCAAGCAGAACGCGATCCCGATCGCCCAACTCCAGAACCGGGACGGCAAGTTCGTGGCCCCCGAGGGCCGGACCTTCCAGGCCGCAGCCGCGAACGCGAACTGGAGCTCCGTTCCGGGCTTCGGGATCTCGCTCACGAACCAGCCCGGCGCCGACGCCTGGCCGATCACCGCCCCGACCTTCATCCTCGTGCCGAAGACGCCCGAGAAGCCCGAGCAGGTCGCCGAGGTGCTGAAGTTCTTCGACTGGGCCTACAGGAACGGCGACACGCTCGCGGCCGACCTCGACTACGTGCCGCTGCCCGACAACGTGGTCGAGCAGGTGCGCAAGAGCTGGGGCGAGATCAAGACCAAGGCGGGCCAGCCCGTCTTCGCGATGTGATCCTTCCCCTCTGCGGGATCCCAGCCTGATCGCGCCGGCCGGACCCTCCGGGGATCGGCCGGCGCTCATGACCCTCATCGAAATGGACCGGCGGATGGTCGCCCTGTCTCGCAACATCACCCTCCCCGGTGCGGACACGATGGCCGCCCGCCGTTCGCGCCAGCCCACCTTCGACCGCGTCTTCCGGGCCGCGAGCCTCGCCTCGGCCCTCCTCGTGCTCGCCGTGCTCGCCGGGATCGTCGCGTCGATGCTCCACGGCGGCTGGCCGGCGTTCCGGGAATTCGGCTTCGGCTTCATCACCTCGAGCGTCTGGGACGTCCAGAACGACCGCTACGGCGCGCTCGTCGCGATCGTCGGCACGCTGAGCTCGGCCTTCATCGCGCTGGTGATCGGCGTCCCGGTCTCGCTCGGCATCGCGATCTTCCTCACCCAGCTCTGCCCGCCCTGGCTCAAGCGGCCGGTCGCCACCACGATCGAGCTCCTCGCCGCGGTGCCGAGCATCATCTACGGCATGTGGGGGCTGTTCGTCTTCGCGCCGCTCTTCGCCCGGTTCGTCCAGGTCCCGGTGTCGCAGCTCGTCGAAGGCCTGCCGGTCTTCGGCACGATCCTCTATGCCCGCGTGCCGTCGGGCGTCGGCGTGCTCACCGCCGGGATCATCCTGGCCATCATGATCATCCCCTTCATCGCCTCGATCGCGCGGGACATCCTCGACCAGATCCCGAGCGTGATGCGCGAGAGCGCCTACGGGGTCGGCTGCACGACCTGGGAGGTCGTGCGCCACGTGCTCGTGCCGCAGGCCGGCGTGTCGCTCATCGGGGCCGTCATGCTGGGCTTGGGGAGAGCGCTCGGCGAGACCATGGCGGTGACCTTCGTGGTCGGCAACGCCAACCGGCTCTCCGCCTCGATCTTCGATCCGGGCTCGACCATCGCGTCCCGCATCGCCAACGAGTTCAACGAGGCGGTCGGCCTGCAGCTCAACGCGCTGCTCGCGCTCGGCTGCCTCCTCTTCCTCGTCACCTTCACGGTCCTCGTGATCGCGCGCCTCCTGATCGCGCGGGTCAGGACCCACTGAGCAGGGCCCCCGCATGGACGCCACCGTCAGTCAGGCCGGACCGGCCCCCGATCGCGCTTCCTGGGGCCGCGTCCGCCGCGGCCGGCACGTCGCCGACCGCATGCTCAAGACCGTCTGCGCCCTGTTCACGGTCCTCGGCGCCTTCGTGCTCGGCTGGATCCTGCTGATGCTGCTGATACGAGGCTTCGGCGCGCTCTCGGCCGCCGTGTTCACCGAGACCATGCCGGGCCCGGGCTCGGAGGGCGGCGGCATCGCCAACGCGATCGCGGGCAGCCTGATCCTCACCCTGCTCGGGATCGCGGTCGCGACCCCGGTCGGCGTGATGGCGGGCACCTATCTCGCCGAGTACGGCCGCGGCTCGAGGCTCGCGAGCGTGGTACGTTTCCTCAACGACGTGCTCCTGTCCGCGCCCTCGATCCTCATCGGCCTCTTCGTCTACACCCTCATGGTGCAGCCCATGGGCACCTATTCGGGCTGGGCCGGCGGCGTGGCGCTCGCGATCATCGCGACGCCCGTGATCGTGCGCACCACGGAGGACATGCTGCGCATCGTGCCCGGCGCCCTGCGCGAAGCCGGCGCGGCGCTCGGCGCCCCCCTCTCGACCGTCATCACCCAGGTGACCTGGCGCGCCGCGCGGGCCGGCATGGTGACCGGGATCCTCCTCGCCACCGCGCGCATCGCGGGCGAGACGGCGCCGCTCCTGTTCACGGCGCTCAACAACAATTTCTGGTTCAAACCCTCGCTGCTCGGCGGGGTCTCGAACCTGCCCGTCACGATCTACCAGTTCGCGCTCGCCCCTTACGCCAACTGGCAGCAGCTCGCCTGGGCGGGCGCGCTCCTCATCACGCTCGCGATCCTCGGCCTCTCGATCGTGGCCCGCCTCCTTCTCAGGAGGGAGAACGCCCGATGAACCCGGCCGCCCTTCAGGAGAGACCTCCCTCCATGAGCCCCACCGCCCTCACCAGCGCGCCGATCGTCGGCACGAGCGTCGCCGATACGGCTGCGCCGGTGCGCATCGCCTGCCGGAACCTCGATTTCTTCTACGGCGGCGCGCAGGCGCTCAAGTCGATCGACCTCGACGTCCACGACCGCCAGGTCACGGCGCTGATCGGCCCCTCGGGCTGCGGCAAGTCCACGCTGCTGCGCACCTTCAACCGGATCTACTCGCTCTATCCGGAGCAGCGCGCGGAGGGCGAGGTCATCCTCGACGGGCGCAACGTCCTGGCGGCCTCGACCGACCTCAACGAGTTGCGTGCCCGGGTCGGCATGGTGTTCCAGAAGCCCACCCCCTTCCCGATGTCGATCTACGACAACATCGCCTTCGGGGTGCGCCTCTACGAGCGGCTCGGCCGCGCCGCCATGGACGAGCGGGTCGAGGCGGCCTTGCGCAAGGCGGCGCTCTGGGACGAGGTGAAGGATAAGCTCCGCCAGTCCGGCATGGGGCTCTCCGGCGGCCAGCAGCAGCGCCTGTGCATCGCCCGCACGGTGGCTCAGCGCCCCGAGGTGATCCTGTTCGACGAGCCGACCTCCGCCCTCGACCCGATCTCGACGGGCCGGATCGAGGAGCTGATCGACAGCCTGCGCGCGGAGTTCACGATCGTGATCGTGACCCACAACATGCAGCAGGCGGCGCGCATCTCGCAGTTCACCGCCTTCATGTATCTCGGCGAGATCGTGGAGTTCGGCCCCACCAACCGGATCTTCATGAACCCTGCCAAGAAGCAGACGCAGGACTACATCACCGGGCGTTTCGGGTAAGACACAGCCATGCCCGACCCGACCGCCAGCTCCTGCGGCGCATCCGCCGCGACGCCAGGAACCTAGATCCATGCCCGACCATATTGTCAGCGCCTACGACGCCGAGCTCCAGGACCTGCGCCGCCTCATCACCGAGATGGGCGGCATCGCCGAGAAGATGGTGGTGGAAGCCATCACGGCGCTGATCCGCCGCGACACCGCGCTCGCCCAGGCCGTGATCGCCGCGGACGGGCGCCTCGACGGGCTGCAGCGCCAGGTCGAGGAACAGGCGATCCTGATGATCGCCCGGCGCCAGCCGCTCGCGGTCGACCTGCGCGAGACGATCTCGGCGATCCGGGTGTCGGGCGACGTGGAGCGGATCGGCGACCTCGCCAAGAACATCGCCAAGCGCGTGCTCGCGATCGCGTCCCAGTTCCAGCCCCAGAAGATCGTCATCGGCGTCCAGCACATGAGCGACCTCGTCATGGGCCAGCTCAAGGACGTGCTCGACGCCTATACGGGCCGCGACGTGGAGGCGGCGCTCGACGTGTGGCGGCGCGACGGCGCCATCGACGCCCTCTACACCTCGCTCTTCCGCGAACTCCTCACCTACATGATGGAGGATCCGCGCAACATCTCGTTCTGCACGCATCTTCTCTTCTGCGCCAAGAACATCGAGCGCATCGGCGACCACACCACCAACGTGGCCGAGACGATCCACTACCTCGTGACCGGCGAGCCCGTCACGGGCGAGCGGCCGAAGGGCGACCAGTCGAGCTACGCGACGGTCGAGGTGGGACCCTGATGCAGGGACACCAGCCGAGCGACGCGGCCGTCGAGGGGAGCCCGATGCAGGGACGCCCGTCGAGCCGTGCGGGCGTCGAGGCCCGAACCCGGTGAAGCGAACGACGTGCCCGATCCCCTTCCAGGAGAACGAATCCCCATGGGTCCCCGCGTCCTGATCGTCGAGGACGAGGAGCCGCTGACGCTCCTCCTGCGCTACAACCTCGAGGCCGAGGGCTATGCGGTCGACAGCGTCGCGCGTGGCGACGAGGCGGAGCTTCGCCTGCGCGAGGCGGTGCCCGACCTCGTGGTGCTCGACTGGATGCTGCCCGGGCTCTCCGGCATCGAATTGTGCCGGCGCATCCGGGCGCGCCGCGAGACCGAACGCCTGCCGGTCATCATGCTGACCGCGCGGGGCGAGGAGGGCGACCGGGTGCGCGGGCTCGCCACGGGCGCCGACGACTACATCGTCAAGCCCTTCTCGGTACCGGAACTCCTCGCCCGGGTGCGGGCGCTCTTACGCCGCGCCAAGCCCGCCCAGGTCGCGCACGTGCTCGCCGCCGGCGACCTCGAGCTCGACCGCGAGACCCGCCGGGTTCGCCGGGGCGGCCGCGAGCTCCATCTCGGGCCGACCGAGTTCAAGCTGCTCGAATTCCTGATGCAGCGCCCGGGCCGCGTCTTCTCGCGCGAGCAGCTCCTCGACGGGGTCTGGGGCCACGACGTCTACATCGACGAGCGCACGGTCGACGTCCATGTCGGGCGCCTGCGCAAGGCCCTCAACCGCCCGCGGGACCCCGATCCGATCCGCACCGTGCGCGGCGCAGGCTACTCCTTCGACGAGACCTTTGCCGGCGCCGCGTAGCCCCGGCACGAAAAAGCCCTCCCGGAGGAGGGCCTTGCCTGTCCCGACCGGGCCTGCGGCGGCCGGTCAGGCCCGCAGGAGCCGGCGGTCGCGCTTGCGGTCGGCGACGGGCTGGTAGGCCACCTGGGCGTGGTGGCTGCAATAGGGCAGGCCCGTGACCGAGCGGGCGCCGCAGAAGCGGAACTCGGGCTTGGTCGGGTCGCCCATGGGCCAGCGGCACATGGACTCGCGCAGGTCCATGATGGTGACGCGCTCCGAGAGCGGGATGCCGACCTCGTCCGCGACGACGGGCGGCGGGGCTTGCGGCGCGGCCTCGACGGCCAGCGCCGGCGGCGGTGGCGCCACGATGGTGGTCGGCCGCGGCGGGGGCACGGGCGTGCTCGGGGCCGGCGCCGCCTTGGCCTTCGGGCGGGCCGGCGGAGGCGCCTTGGCCTTGCCGCGGCCCGACAGGCCGAGGCGGTGCACCTTGCCGATCACGGCGTTGCGCGTGATGCCGCCGCCGATCTCGGTCGCGATCTGGCTCGCGCTCAGGCCCTCTCCCCAGAGCTTCTTGAGAGTTTCGACCCGCTCGTCCGTCCAGGTTGCGCCCGCATCCGTCATGTACTCGCCTCCTCGTCGGGCCTGCCGCTCCGGGCCGGAATCCCTCAGGCTTCGCGGGGGAACTTAGCGTCCAACCGCGTCGGGAGGGTCTGCTCCGGGGGGAAAGGCTGCCGCACGAACCGTCGTAATCGACATCCTCAAGGTACCTGACCCGCTGACTCCGGCGCAAGAGTCCCCGTCACCCCCCTCTCGTTTTCCCCCAGGAAACCCGGACCGAAACCCGGAACCCTCCAGGGACGGCCCGTGATGGATGAGTTCATTTCTCTTGAATTGACAGGGACCTCGTCTCCAATAGTATCCGCCCCGTGCCGCCCCCGCCGGGCGGCGCTTTCGTTTGGTGCGGGATCCGGCTGCGACCTCTGGTCCCGGGATGCGCCGGGCGAAGCGCCCTCCGGCCGGGCCTTTCGGGCACGAGACCAGACCCGGCACCGCCCGGGCCGGACGCGGAGACCAAAAGCCGTGAACTTGCCCTGGCTTCAGGGCGCCCCCGATCGCTGCCTCGCCGTCTTTGACGCGGAGACCAAAAGCCGTGAACTCGCCCCTGCTTCCCACCTACGCGCGTGCCGACATCTCCTTCGAGCGGGGCGAGGGGCCCTGGCTCGTGTCGCGCGACGGGGAGCGATATCTCGATTTCGGCGCCGGCATCGCGGTCAATGCGCTGGGCCATGCCCACCCGCACCTCGTGAAGACCCTCATCGAGCAGGCCCAGAAGGTCTGGCACACCTCGAACCTCTACCGGATCCCCGAGGGCGAGCGCCTGGCGCAGCGCCTCGTGGACCACACCTTCGCGGACGTGGTGTTCTTCTCCAATTCCGGCGCCGAGGCCAACGAGGCCGCGATCAAGATCGCGCGCAAGCACCATGCCGCCGGCGGCCATCCGGAGCGCTTCCGCATCATCACCTTCGAGGGCGCCTTCCACGGCCGCACCCTCGCGACGCTTGCGGCCGGCGGGCAGCAGAAATACTTGGAGGGCTTCGGCCCCAAGGTCGAGGGCTTCGATCAGGTGCCCTTCGGCGACATGAAGGCGCTGAAGGCCGCCATCACGCCCGAGACCGCGGCCCTCATGATCGAGCCCGTCCAGGGCGAGGGCGGCGTCCGTCCGGTGCCGGGCCCGTTCATGCGCGAGCTTCGCGCGCTGTGCGACGAGCACGGCCTGATGCTGATCTTCGACGAGATCCAGACCGGGGTCGGGCGCACCGGCAAGCTCTTCGCCTACGAGTGGACCGGGATCACCCCCGACATCATGTCGGTCGCCAAGGGCATCGGCGGCGGCTTTCCCATGGGGGCGTGCCTCGCAACGGCGGAGGCCGCCAAGGGCATGACGGTCGGGACCCACGGCACCACCTTCGGGGGCAACCCGCTCGCCATGGCGATCGGCAACGCGGTGCTCGACGTGATCCTCGAGCCCGGCTTCCTGGAGCGGGTCGAGCATCTCGGCATCGTCCTCAGGCAGCGCCTCGCGGAGCTGAAGGACCGCCACCCGGCCGTGATCGCGGAGGTCCGGGGCCAGGGCCTCCTGATGGGGATCAAGACCCACGTGCCGAACGGGGACTTCATCGCGGCGGCGCGGGCCGAGAAGCTGATCCTGATCGCGGCCGGCGACAACGTCTCCCGCCTCCTGCCGCCCCTCGTGATCTCGGACGCGGACCTCAGCGAGGCCCTGAACCGCATCGATGCCGCCTGCACGGCGATCGAGGGCGAGCTCAAGGCGGTGGCGCAGCGGGGAGCCGCGGAATGAGTTCGACCATGGCATCGCCCCGGAACCCACACGCGGCGGGGAGCGGCGGAACGACCACGGAGACCCGCCACTTCCTCGACCTCGCCGATTTCTCCGGCGCCGAGCTGCGCCGGGTGCTCGACGCCGCCGTCTCCATCAAGGCGCGCCGGCGCAAGGGCGAGCCCCCGGCCGAGCGCCCGCTCGCCGGCAAGGTGCTCGCGATGGTGTTCGACAAGCCCTCGACCCGCACCCGCGTCTCCTTCGACGTCGGAATGCGCGAGCTCGGCGGCGAGACCCTGATGCTCACGGGCAGCGAGATGCAGCTCGGCCGCGGCGAGACCATCGGGGACACCGCCAAGGTGCTCTCGCGCTACGTTGACGCCATCATGATCCGCACCCTCGACCACGAGATGGTGCGCGAACTCGCGCGCTCGGCCACCGTGCCGGTGATCAACGGGCTCACCAAGCTCACCCATCCCTGCCAGATCATGGCCGACGTGATGACCTTCGAGGAGCATCGCGGGCCGATCCGGGGCCGCACGGTGGCCTGGACGGGCGACGCCAACAACGTGCTGGCCTCCTGGGTGCACGCGGCGGCGCGCTTCGATTTCCGCCTGCGGGTCGCCTCGCCGCCCGAGCTCGCCCCCCGCGCGGATCTCCTGCACTGGGCCAAGGCCGAAGGCGCCGACGTCGCGGTGACCACCAACGCCTTCGAGGCCGTCGAGGCGGCCGATGCCGTGGTGACCGATTGCTGGGTCTCCATGGGCGACGAGGACGAGGGCCGGCGCCACAACCTGCTCATGCCGTATCAGGTCAACGCCAAGCTCATGGGGGCCGCGGCCAAGGACGCGATCTTCATGCATTGCCTGCCCGCCCACCGCGGCGAGGAGGTCACCGACGAGGTCATGGACGGACCGCAATCGGTGGTGTTCGACGAGGCCGAGAACCGGCTCCACGCCCAGAAGGGCATCCTGGCCTGGTGCCTCGGGGCCGTGGGCGCGTAGGGGCGGACCGGACGCCTGGCCTGGCCTCTCGGCGCCGTGGGCGCGGAGGGGACGGGCCAAAGCTTGGCCCGGCGTTCCGGGGCCGTGGGCGCCGTCCCCATGCATGACCCTCATGCGGCCCGCGGGGGCTGAAGGCGGGGGCCGGAACCCCCATATCCCCTGGAGCTTTGACCCATCCTGAAGGGCGTGGACCCGCGCCCCGGAGCCCTGTCCCGATGAACCCGACCTCTCTTGAGGGCGCCGACGATTTCGTGCTGCCCTTCGCGGCCGAGGGCCTCGACGTGCGCGGCCGCGTGGTCCGCCTCGGCCCTGCCGTCGACACGATCCTGAACCGCCACGGCTACCCCGATCCGGTCGCCCGCCTCCTCGGCGAGGGGGCGGCGCTCGCCGTGCTGCTCGGCTCCTCGCTCAAGTTCGAAGGCCGCTTTCAGCTCCAGACCAAATCCGACGGCCCGGTCGAGATGCTCGTGGTCGATTTCGACGCCCCCGATCGCCTGCGCGCCACCGCCCGCTTCGACACCGGGAAGGTGGAAGCGCTGGGCGCGGGCGCGAAATCGGCCGAGCTCCTCGGCAACGGCATCCTGGCGATGACGATCGACCAGGGCTCGGAGCGCTCGCGCTACCAGGGCGTGGTGGCGCTCGAGGGCCAGGGCTTCGAGGAGGCCGCGCACCAGTATTTCCGCCAGTCCGAGCAGATCCCGACCCGGATCCGCCTAGCGGTCGCGGAGCAGTTCGAGGGCGGGCGCCGGTCCTACCGGGTCGGCGGCCTGATGGTGCAGTTCCTGCCGACCTCGCCGGACCGCCTGCGCCAGGCCGACCTCGCGCCCGGCGACATTCCCGAGGGCCACCCGTCCCGGGACCTCGCCGCCCCCACCGAGGACGACGCCTGGCTCGAGGCCAAGGCGCTCGTCGACACGGTCGAGGACCACGAGTTGGTCGACCCCGCCCTGTCGAACGAGCGCCTGCTCTACCGCCTCTTCCACGAGCGCGGCGTCAGGGTGTTCGAGGGCCAGTCGGTGCGCGAGGCCTGCAACTGCTCGCGGGACCGCATCATGGCGATGATGCGCCGCTTCTCTCCGGAAGACCGCCGCGACATGGTGGGTGACGACGGGCGGATCGGCATCACCTGCGAGTTCTGCTCGCGCTTCTACGACCTCGATCCCGCCGAGGTGGAGGCTCAGGTGAGCGTGCCGGAGGCCGGATAGGCCTCAGGCCCGTCCGGCTCGCTCACGCTGCGAGCGAAGCGGCGAGGCGCCTCAGGAAGGCGGCTCCCGCCTCGAACTGCTCGAGGGTGATGTACTCGTCCGGCTGGTGCGCCTGGTTGATCGAGCCGGGCCCGCACACCACTGTTGGGAGCCCCGCGCCCTGGAAATGGCCGCCCTCGGTGCCGTAGGGCACCGATTCCGTGCGGTTGCGGCCGGCGATGCGCTTGGCGAGCGTCTCGGCGGCCGAGCCCGGCTCCGGCGCCAGCATCGGGACCGAGACCTCGAGCGCCGTCTCGATGCGCCCGTACTCGCCGAAGCGGTTGAGGCGCTTGCGCGCCACCTCGTCCGAGATCGCCCGGAAGCGGGCCGGGATCTCCTCGGGATCGAGGCTCGGCAGGCCGCGGAACTCCCAAGTGAACCCGCATTGCTTCGCCAGGATGTTGCGTGCGGTGCCGCCCTGTATCGTGCCGACGTGCACCGTGGTGTAGGGCGGGTCGAAGCGCCCGCTCGGGTCGCCGCGCTCCATCATCTCGTCCGCGATCCCGTTCAGCGCCGAGACGAGGTCGGCCGCGGCCATCACGGCGCTGGCGCCGAGCGCGGGCTTGGAGGAATGGGCCTCGAAGCCGTGCACCACCGTGTTGAAGGTCACGACGCTCTTGTGGGCGTCCACCACCAGGAGCTCGGTCGGCTCGCCGACGATCACGGCGCCCGGGCGCGGCAGGTCGCGGCCCATTCGACGGATCGTGTCGACGACGCCGAGGCAGGTGGTCTCCTCGTCGTAGGACAGCATGATGTGGATCGGGGTCTTGAGGTCCGCGGCCTGGAACTCCGGCACGAGGGCCAGCGCCAGGGCGTCGAAGCCCTTCATGTCGACCGCGCCGCGGCCGTAGGCGCGCCCGTTCTCGACCCGGAGCGTAAAGGGGTCGCCGGTCCATTCCTGGCCCGCGACCGGCACCACGTCGGTATGCCCGGACAGCACCACGCCGCCGTCCGCCATCGGCCCGATCGTGGCGTAGAGCGCCGCCTTGGTGCCCTCGGCGTTCGGCACCCGCACGAAGGGCACGTTCCAGCTCCGGAGGTACTCTTCCGCGAATTCGATCAGGGGCAGGTTGGACTTGGCGCTCACCGTGTCGAAGGCGACGAGGCGCGCCAGCATCTCGATCGGCGTCAGCCGCATTCCGGTCGGGGTCATCGGGTCCTCAAGGTGTGGTCGGGCCGAGGCAAGAGGCACGCCAGGGCAGCGGCTCGCCGCAGCGGGGCGGCGTCGATGCATCATCGGCCTGGTGTGGCGGCTGGATTCCGCCGCCCGAGCGCGGCGTCCTCAATGCACCGCCCGCCAGGCGTCGGGGCCGGGTCCAGTCATAGGGCCCGAAGCCGTCAATGCACCACCCGCCTGGCGTGGGGGCCGGGCACGTCCATGAGGCCTGAGGTCGTCAATGCACCACCCGCCAGGCGTGGAGGCCGGGTATGCTCATAGGGCCTGAGGTCGTCAATGCACCACCCGCCTGGCGTGGGGGCTGTCGAGGGAGAAGGCGGGGATCGCGGCCTGGAAGGTCTCGCCCGCGGCGGTGACCATGTCGTAGGTCCCCTCCATGGTGCCGTCCGGGGTCGGGAGCGGGCAGCCGCTGGTGTAGTGGAAGCTCTCCCCCGGTCCGAGCACGGGCTGCTTGCCGACGACGCCCGCGCCGCGCACCTCCTGGACGTTGCCGTTGCCGTCGACGATCCGCCAGTAGCGCGACCGCAACTGCACCCGCTCCAGCCCCGTGTTGATGATCTCGACCGTGTAGGCGAAGAAATAGCGGCCGTCGTCGGGGGAGGATTCCTCCGGCATGAAGCGCGGGGTCACGCTCACGCTGATGCCGCGGGTCACGGCCTTGTACATCGGAAGCGGTCTCCTCAAACCCTGGGGTCGCGGATGTCGGCGACGGTCATGGAACCTGGCCCTCAGGCCCGACGGCCGGGGTTGCGGAGGGACAAGCCGCCCGTCGCCGTGGTAAGGCGGCCCCTTCACCCCGTCAATCGCGCCGGCCGGAGCGCCTGCCCATGCTCGACGGCCTCATGCGCCGCCTCATCGATCCGCCGCTCGACCGGGCCGGCGCGGCTTTGGCCGCGCGCGGGGTCTCGCCCGACCTCCTGACCGCGCTGGGCCTCGGCCTCGGCCTCATGAGCGCCGCCGCGATCGTCCTGCGGGCCGACGCGGCTGCCCTCGTCCTCCTGCTCGGGAGCCGCGTCCTCGACGGGCTCGACGGGGCGACTGCGCGCGCCTCGCGCCGCACCGACCGGGGCGGCTTCCTCGACATCGTGTTCGACTTCGCCTTCTACGGCGCCGTGCCGCTCGCCTTCGCGCTGCGCGACGCGGGCGCCAACGGGGTCGCGGCCGCGGTGCTGCTGTTCTCGTTCTACATCAACGGCGCGAGCTTCCTGGCCTTCGCGGCGGTGGCGGCGAAGCGCGGGCTCGAGAGCCGGGTGCGGGGCATCAAGTCGATCTACTTCACCGTCGGCCTCGCCGAGGGCACCGAGACCATCCTGGTCTTCGCCGCCATGGTGCTGGCGCCCGCCTGGTTCCCGGTGCTCGCCTTGGGCTTCGCCGGGCTCACCCTCATGAGCGCTATCGCCCGGGTCACGCTCGCCTGGAACGCCTTCCGGGACGAGCCCGAGGAGGAGGCTTGAGCCCCGACCCTGGGGGAAGCGGGGAGAACTCGCCCGCCTTCCTTTCCCAAGCCGCGCTTGCGCCCTAGGGAAGAAGGTCGGGCTCGGCCGGGGGATGGCATGGTGGCGTTGCAGGACGGGATTCAGTCGGCGGGGGCGATCCGGCGCCTCGCCGAGGCCGGGATCATCGCGACGGCCCGGCCCTTCGCGCCCGATCAGGTCCAGCCCGCGAGCCTGGACCTCAGGCTCGGCGACCGCGCCTACCGGGTGCGGGCGAGCTTCCTGCCGGGGCCGAACCGTCCGGTGCGCGACCGGCTCGAAACGCTCCAGCTCCACGAGATCGACCTGACGCGGGGCGCCGTGCTGGAGACGGGCTGCGTCTACATCGCCGAATTGCAGGAGGGCCTCGCGCTCCCCGCCGACGTCTCGGCCGCCGCGAACCCGAAGAGCTCCACGGGACGCATCGACGTCTTCACCCGCGTGATCACCGATCGGGCGCAGGAATTCGACACCATCGAGGCGGGCTACCGGGGGCCGCTCTATGCCGAGATCTCGCCGCGCACCTTCCCGGTTCTCGTGCGCACGGGGAGCCGCCTGTCGCAGCTCCGTCTCCGCAAGGGGGCCGTGCGCCTGTCGGATGCCGAGCTCCACGCGCTGCACGCCCGCGAGCGTCTCGTGACCTCGGCCGAACCCTCGATCCAGGACGGGGTCGCGGTGAGCGTCGACCTCTCGGGCTTCGAAGGCGGGCTCGTGGGCTACCGCGCCAAGCGCCACACCGGGCTCGTGGACGTCGACAAGCCGGGCTCCTGCCGGGCCTCGGAATACTGGGAGCCCCTGCACGGGGACGGGAGCGGCTCGCTCATCCTCGATCCCGGCCAGTTCTACATCCTGGCCTCCAAGGAGGCCGTGCACGTGCCGCCGGACTTCGCCGCCGAGATGGTGCCCTTCGACCCGCTCGTCGGCGAGTTCCGGGTCCATTACGCTGGCTTCTTCGATCCGGGCTTCGGCCATGCGGGCGCGGGCGGGGCCGGAGCCCGCGCGGTGCTCGAGGTGCGCTCCCGCGACGTGCCCTTCATCATCGAGGACGGCCAGATCGTCGGCCGCCTCGTCTACGAGCGCATGGCGGAGCGCCCCGAGTTGCTCTACGGCGCGGGCGCGGGCTCGAACTACCAGGCGCAGGGCCTGAAGCTCTCGAAGCACTTCCGCTGAGAGGCGGGCCGGCGGCCCGCCCTCGCGCAGAGACCCGGCTCAGCCCCGCCGGATCAGCGTCCCCGCGCCGTGGTCGGTGAAGAGCTCGAGCAGCACCGCGTGCGGGACCTTGCCGTCGAGGATCACCACCGCCTCGACGCCCTGCTCCAGGGCGTAGATGCAGGTCTCGATCTTCGGGATCATCCCGTCCGTGATGGTGCCGTCGGCGATGAGGCGGCGGCAATCGTCGATCGTCATCTCGGGGATGAGATTCCGGTTCTTGTCGAGCACGCCGGCGACGTCGGTCAGCAGCAGCAGGCGCTTGGCCCCCATGGCGCCCGCGATCGCGCCCGCGAAGGTGTCGGCGTTGACGTTGTAGGTCTGGCCGTCGGCGCCGACCGCCACGGGGGCGAGCACCGGGATCAGCTCGGCCTTGAGCACCGCGTCGAGCACGCCGCGGTTGACCCGCTCGGGCTCGCCGACATAGCCGAGGTCGAGCTCCTTCTCGATGTTGGAATCCGGGTCCACCACGGTGCGGGTCGCCTTGCGGGCGAGCACCATGTTGCCGTCCTTGCCGGACAGCCCCACGGCCTTGCCGCCCTCGGCGCCGATCCAGCCCACGATCTGCTTGTTGATCGAGCCCGCGAGCACCATCTCGACGACCTCGACGGTCGCCTCGTCGGTGACGCGCAGGCCCGCCTGGAACTCGGACTTGATGCCGAGCTTCGAGAGCATGCGTCCGATCTGCGGCCCGCCGCCATGCACCACGATCGGCTTCACGCCCGACTGCTCGAGCAGCACCACGTCCTCGGCGAAGTCCTCCGCGGCCGCCCGGTCGCCCATGGCGTGCCCGCCGTATTTGATCACCACGACCTCCTCGTCGTAGCGCTGCATGTGCGGCAGGGCCTGGACGAGGACTTCGGCGCGCACGTGCACGTTGGGGAGGGGATCGGTCATGGTGCTTCGGCTCTGACGGAAGGGATGACGGTTCGGCGCCGCTTCTAGCGCAGGCTTGCGCGCGCCGGAAGCGGCTTGCGAGGGGCGACGGTGCCAGCCCCGGCGCAGGAGCGCGGCGGCAAAGATACGGCAGAGGTCCGCTACCCGCGCCGCAGGAGCGCGGCAGCGAGGATCAGGATCCAGCCCAGCATCAGCACGAGCCCGCCTGCGGGCGCCGCCATGGGGAAGAGCGGGCGCGCCAGGAAATCCCGCGCCGCGAGGTCGCCGCAGAAGAGGACGAGGCCGAGCACCAGCGCGAGCCCGGCGGCCGCGCCGATCCGGTCGTGGACGAGCCCGGCGCCCAGGAGGGCCGCCAGCGCCAGGAGCGCCGGGGCATGCATCAGGAGGAACTGCGCCACGGTCGTGAGATGCTGGGCGTTCGCCCAGTGCCGGCCCATGGCGGAGAGCAGGACGCCGAGGAAGCCCGCGACGGCGCCCAGGGCGACGAGGAGACGGATCATCGCAGCCAATCCTCCCGCCGGAGGCGGATCGCGCGCAAGGCCGCCTTCACGCCGCCGGTCCCTTCCGCTCGCTCAGGAGGCGCGCGATTCCGGCGCGCAGCTCCGGGATGCCGAAGCCGGTCCGGCTCGAGGTGGGCAGGATCTCGGGGAAGGCCGCCGCGCGCCGCTGGATCGCCGCCTCCGTCTCGGCCATGCGCCGCTCGAGCTCGCCCTGCTTCAGCTCGTCCGCCTTGGTGAGCACCACCTGGTAGGACACCGCCGCGGTGCCGAGCGTCTCGAGCACGCCCTCGTCCACTGGCTTGATGCCGTGGCGGGCGTCGATCAGCACGTAGACCCGCGCCAGGTTGGCGCGGCCGCGCAGATAATCGTGGATGAGCTGCGTCCAGGCCTCGACCTTGTTCTTGGCGACCGCCGCGTAGCCGTAGCCTGGCATGTCGATGAGCGCGAGGCGCCCGCCGATGTCGAAGAAGTTGAGCTGCTGCGTCCGGCCCGGCGTGTGCGAGGTGCGCGCGAGCGTGGTGCGGCCGGTGAGCGCGTTGATGAGGCTCGACTTGCCGACGTTGGAGCGCCCCGCGAAGGCGATCTCCATCGCGCCCATCGGCGGCAGGCTTTTCAGCGAATCGGCCGCCCAGAAGAAGTCGGCCGGGCCCGCGAAGAGCTTGCGGCCGGATTCGAGGAAGGGATCGTCGGGGGCATCGTCGGTCATGGATGCGTTATCGGCTCCCGCGGCCCCGTCTTCAAGGCGGGCCTTGCGCGTCCTTCACGCGGCCCGCTGCAGGGCCCGTTCGAGGCGGTCCTTCGCGGCCCTGCTCACGCGGCCGCTTTCAGCGCCTCGAGGTCGGCGCCCCGGATGGCGTCGAGATTGCGGGTGATCTTCGCCGCGTCCCAATCCCACCAGCGGATCGCGAGGAGTTCGGCGATCACGTCGGCGGGAAAGCGGCGGCGGATCTCCTTCGCGGGATTGCCGCCCACGATCGCGTAAGGGGCCACGTCCGCGGTCACCACCGCTTTCGCGGCCACGATCGCCCCGTCGCCGATGCGCACGCCCGGCATGATCGTGGCGTCCTGCCCGATCCAGACGTCGTTGCCCACGACCGTGTCGCCCCGGAACCCGGCCTGGATCGTGGCCCAGTCGAAGCCCTGCTCCCAGCCGCCCCCGAAGATGTTGAAGGGATAGGTCGAGAACCCCGTCATGGCGTGGTTGGCGCCGTTCATGATGAAGGTCGTGCCCATCGCGATGGCGCAGAAGCGGCCGATCACGAGCCGGTCGCCGATGAAGTCGTAATGGTGCTGCACGCAACGTTCGACGAAGCCCTCGGGTCCCCGCGGGTCGTCGTAATAGGTGTAGTCGCCGACCTCGATGTTGGGCTGGTCGATGAAGGCCTTCAGGAAGCCGACGCGGGGATGGCCGGGCATCGGGTGCGGGTCGAGGGGATCGGGACCGGTCGTCATGGGGGCTCGGGAGCGGGGAGGCGCCGTCTCTACCGGGACCGGCCCCGCTTCGGCAAGGCAGCCCGCCACGATCCGCTGACTGGGGTCCGCTTCGGCCAGGCAGCTCATGATGCTTCGCTGGTCGGGTCGGAGTCCGCCTCAGGCCCAGAAGAGCTTGATCTCCTTCAGCCGTCGGAACTCGGCCTCCGCGCGGCCGATCAGGTCGGCGACGCGGGCGTCTCCGTCCGCCGGCCCGGCCGGTTCGGCCGCGGCGGCTTCCCCCTCTGGCGGAGCCTCCTGCGGGTCCGCCGGCGCAGGGTCCGCGGCAGGCGCCGGTCCGCCGCCCGCGTCGGCCGCGAGGTGCCCCTGCACCGCCAGGTCGTTGAGCTCGCCCAGGGTCTCCTGCAGGTTCGCGAGACCTTCGAGCACCGCCCGGCGGCGCTCCTTGGCGCGGCGGCCGCCGAAGAGGCCGGCGAAGAACTCGGCGCCGTAGCGCAGCTTCTTGATCTCGATGCGAAGCTCGTGGCGGGGCTCGGCCTCGAGCGCGGCCAGGCGCCGGCCGCGCTTGAGCACCCGCTTCCAGCGCCGCGACAGCTCGTGGCGGGCCCTGGCCTCGATCGGCTCCTCGCGCGCCGCGGGATCGTTCGAGCGGAGCCATTCTCCGTCCTCGATCCAGGCCGCCGTCCGCAAGGGGACGAGGCGGGCGCGGGGGGTGTCGAGGAGGGCGAAGAGCGCGTCCCGGGCCGCCTTGCGGCGCTCCTCGACCGCCGCGGCCTGCGCGGCGTGGTCGGGCGCCCGGTCGGCCTCGGGCGCGTCCTGGAGGCGTCCCGCCAGCACGTCGAGGTCGCGCGCCGGCCCGAGCGCGTGGCCGAACCAGCGCAGCTCCGCGCGGATCCGCTCGCTTTCGGGGTCGTCGAACAGGTCCTTGAACAGCGAAACGGCGGCGCGCAGGCGCCGCAGGCCCACCCGCATCTGATGCAGGGCGCCCGCCTCCCCGGTCTCGCGCAAGGCGGCCTCGTTGTGCAGGGCCTGGGCGAGGCAGGAGCGGGCGACGCGCCGGAAGGCCTCGGCGGTGGCGAAGCCGGGTTCGAGCGCCGTCTTGTCGGCCTTCGCGGGCGTCATGCCGCCGGCGAGGAGCGCGTGGCCCCGGGCCGCCTTTGTCACGAGGGAGAGCCGCAACGGGGCCGCCTCGGCGAGATCCCGGGCGAGGCCGAAGAGGGCGGCGGGATCACCCGCTTTCAGTTCGAGTTCGACCTCGCCGAAGCGGATGCGGCGCCGGCCCGCAGCGATCCCGGCGCGGTCGAGGACGAGCTCGATCTCCGCCCCGTCCCGGGCGATCAGGAAGGCGCGGCGCTCGGTCCGGACCGTGAAGGCGGGGGCGATGCGCGCCGCGAGCTCCGGGCGCTCGGCGAGGAGCGCGGCGAGACCGGATCCCTGAGCGGCGTCGAGGTCGAGGGCGGGTCCGGCGACCGGGACCTCCCATTCGTTGCGGTCGAGGACGAGTCCGCGCTCGCCGCGCTCCGCCTTCACGGTCTGGATCCAGGCCTCGCCCTTGGCGCGCACCCGCACCGAGAGCCCGGCCTCGCGCAGGTCCCCCTCCGGCGTGTCGAAATAGGTCGCCTTGAGGGTTCCGCCTGCGCCGGGGGCCCGCTTGGCGCCCTTCAGGATCGGGTGCCGGGCGAGGGCCCGGACCGCATCCGCGTCGCCCGCGAGTTTCAGCTCGATCTCGCGCGGAGCCGCCTTCGGCCGCTTGTTCTTGCCCGATCCCATGTGCCGCATCCGTGTCGTCGACGCGGCGCAGGATCGCCGCAAGCGGCGGAAAACAAAAGGAGCCGGCTCATGAACTCAAGGTCCATGGCCGGCTCCAAAGAGCAGGAAGCGGACCGGGAGGCCCGCTGCCTTGGGGCGCGGCATCAGCCCTTGGCGGGCGCCCGCTTGCCGAACGTGCTGCGCAGGTTGTCCCAGAGCTCCACCTTGGCGCCGTGCTTGCGCATGATGAAGTACTGCTGCGTGACCGACAGGGTGTTGTTCCAGGCCCAGTAGATCACCAGTCCGGCCGGGAACGAGCCGAGCATGAAGGTGAAGATGATCGGCATCCAGGCGAAGACCTGCTTCTGCACCGGATCCGGGGGCTCCGGGTTCATCTTCATCTGGATCCACATCGTGATCCCCATGATGATCGGCCATACGCCGAGCATGAGGAACGGACCCAGCACCGGCACGGCGCCGGGGTTGTAGGGGATCAGGCCGAACAGGTTGAAGATCGAGGTCGGGTCCGGGGCCGCGAGGTCGCGGATCCAGCCGAAGAACGGCGCGTGCCGCATCTCGATGGTGACGAAGAGCACCTTGTAGAGCGCGAAGAAGACCGGGATCTGGATCAGCACAGGCCAGCAGCCTGCGACCGGATTGATCTTCTCCTTCTTGTAGAGCTCCATCAGCGCCTGCTGCTGCTTCATCTTGTCGTCGGCGTAGCGCTCGCGGATCGCCACCATCTCGGGCTGCACCGCCTTCATCTTCGCCATCGAGGCATAGGACTTGTTGGCGAGCGGGAAGAACAGGATCTTCAGGAGCACCGTGACGATGAGGATCGACACGCCGAAATTGCCGACGAGGCGGTAGAAGAAGTCCAGCACCTGGAACAGCGGCTTGGTGATGAAGTAGAACCAGCCCCAGTCGATGAGCAGGTCGAAGTTCTTGATCCCGAGGCTCGCCTGGTAGCCGTCGACGACCGCGACCTCCTTGGCGCCGGCGAAGAGCCGGTTCGTGACCTCGGCGGTGGCGCCGGGCTGGATCGCGCGCGCCTCGCCCAGCATGTTGGCCTGGTAGACCTTGCCGGTGGGCTCCTGGCGCGCCGTGAACGAGCCCTGGTATCCCTGCGTCTGGTCGGGCACCACGGCGGCGGCCCAGTACTTGTCGGTGATGCCCACGAAGCCGCCCGTGACCTTGTCCCAGATCTTGCCGGTGGTGTTCTGGCCCGGCACGGGGCCTTCCTTCTCGACGGCGTCGTAGGTCCATTCCTGCAGGCCCTGTTCGCCGAGCACGCCGACGAGGCCCTCGTGGAGAACGTAATAGCCGAGCGTGGTGGGCCTCCCATAGCGGGAGACGAGGCCGTACGGGTGGAGGGTCGCGGGCGCCGAGCCGCGGTTTTCGACCGTGTCCTTCACGGTGAACATGGAGCGCTCGTCGACCCCGATGGTGCGGCGGAAGACGAGGCCGCCGCCGTTGTCGTAGCTGAGCGTGACGGGCTTCGCCGGCGTGAGCGTGGTGCCGTCCGCGGTCCAGACGGTGTCGGGGCCCGGCAGGCCGCCCGGCACCGCGCCCGGCTGGCCCGCAACCCAGCCGAAATCGGCGAAGTAGGGGGTCTGCGAGCCCGCGGGCGAGAACAGCACGATGTTGGGGCTCTGCGGATCCACGGTCTCGCGGTAGTTCTTCAGCGCCACGTCGTCGACGCGCCCGCCGCGCAGGTTGATCGAGCCGCGGATCGCGGGCGTGTCGATCGCGACGCGGGGGGCGGCCGCCAGCGCCGCCTCGCGCGACACCGCGGCCGGAGCCGCGCCTGCCGGGACGGGAAGCGTCCCCGGAACCGGGACCGAGGGGCCGCCCGCCTGGCTCGGCGAGGGCGCGCCCGTGGGCGTCGCCGTGCCGCCCGAGGGCTGCGCCGTGGTGGCGGGCGTCCGCGGCGGCGTGGGCGGTGCGAAGAACACGTTCCAGCCGAGCAGGACCGCGACCGAGAGCACGATGGCGAGGAGGAGGTTTCTGTTGTCTTCACGCATGGGAGGGTCCTCTACACCAAAGGCGCCGGGCGTGCTGCGCCAGGGAGGAGGTGTCGGGTGGTGTCGGGCATCGGGAACTCGTCGCAGGCGTAGCGGGCGGGCGCCTCGCGGTGGAGCAGGGTTCTATTGCAGGGCCACGGGCGAGCCTCGAGGGGTGGCTTTCGACGTTGGTGCCCCGGGCGACCGGGGTGAGAGGCGCACGCGCCGGGCGCCTCGCGGTCGAGCAGGGTTCTGATGTCGTCGGGCATCGGGAATGCGGCCTGCACCGGTGGGGAGCCTTCTGGAATCGTCACGCCGGGGCGCTGGCGCGGGCCGCGCCGCCGGAGGGCCCGCCCGGGCGCGGGGACTTGGGCGGGTCCTTGGGTTTCGTCACCGTCCGCAGGGCGCGCCGGAGATCCTCGATCAGGAGCCCGTAATCGGCCGCCAGGATGTCGCGCCGCCCGATCACCACCACGTCGACGTCCGTGCCCTCGTGGCCGGAGGCCGCCTCCTGGACCGCTGCCCGCAGGCGGCGCTTGATCCGGTTGCGCTCAGTGGCGTGGCCGACCTTCTTGGTCACCGTCAGCCCGAAGCGCAGACCCAGTCCGTCCCCGATGCCGTCGCCGCCGCGGAGCCGGCCCTGCACCGACATCCGCTCCGTATGAAAGCGGCGGCCCGAGGCCGCCGCGAGGAAGTCCGGTCGTTTCGTCAGGCGGCCGATCGCGCCCGCGCGGGCCCCGCGCATGGCGGCCGGCTCAGGACGCCGATCAGGCCGACAGGCGCTTGCGGCCGTGGGCGCGGCGGGCCGCGATCACCTTGCGGCCGCCCTTCGTGGCCATCCTGGCGCGGAAGCCGTGCCGGCGCTTGCGCACGAGCTTGCTCGGTTGATACGTCCTCTTCATAGCCCATCTCCGGTCACAGCAGGGGCGGCGGCGCCATACGCGGCTCGCGCCCTCAAAGGGGGCCCAGCCCCCGACGATGTCTCGAAAACACGAGCAGCGCCCGAGACGAGCGCTGTCAGTTGGCGCGGCTTATGACCGAAGGAGGGGCCGAAGTCAACGCCGCAAAGCCCGCCGGAGCGGCCCCGAAGAGGCTCCGGAAGCGGGTCCTAACCCCGCGACGCCGAGGCGGCAGGAGGCCCGGGGCGGCTCCCCGCGAGCTCCTCGAGACCGCCCCGGCCGGCCCCGAGCTTCACGGGCTCTCGGCCCTCCTCGCGACGCTCCCCGAAGCGGGCGATGGCCCGGCAGGCATCCGCGGCCGCCTGGCCACACGCCTACCCCGCCCGGGCCTCCTCACGACGCCGTGACGGCAGGTGCATGGCGGAGGGCGGCCCGCTACACTGCGCGCGGTTCACCAGGGAGGCGACGTGGCAGGCGCTCCGGACGATCGGCAGGGACGCGAGGGGAGTCGCGGCCTGTGGCGCTTTGCGCCGCTCCTCCTCATCGCGCTCGGCGCCGCGGCCTTCTTCGCCAGCGGCGCCCACCGCTACCTCGGCCCCGACGCGCTGGTCGAGAACCGCGAGCGCCTGCAGGACTTCGTGGCCCTGCACCGCGCCAAGGCGCTCCTCGCCTACATGTTCGCCTACGTGACCCTCGTGGCGCTCTCGATCCCGGGCTCGGTGTTCCTCACCCTCCTGGGCGGCTTCCTGTTCGGCTGGCTCGTGGGCGGGGCGGCGGCCGTGGTCTCGGCCACCACGGGGGCGGTCGGCATCTTCCTGATCGCCCAGACCTCCGTGGGCGACGCGCTGCTCCGGCGGGCCGGGGCCCGGGTGCAGCGCCTGGCGGAAGGCTTCCGGCGCGACGCCTTCTCCTACCTCCTCTTCGTGCGCATCGTGCCGATCATCCCGTTCTGGATCACGAATCTCGCCTCCGCCCTGTTCGGGGTGCCGCTCCGGACCTTCGCGCTCGCCACCATGATCGGGCTCATCCCGGGAACCTATGCCTTCGCGGTCGCGGGCTCCGGCCTCGACGGCGTCCTCACGGACCAGATCGCGGCCCGCGACGCCTGCCTCGCCGCCGGCGGCACCCACTGCCCGGTGCATCTGTCCTGGAGGAGCCTGATCACCCCGCCCCTCATGGCGGCCTTCGGGGCGCTCGGCCTCCTCGCGCTCCTGCCCGTGATCCTGCGTGGCCTGTTCGGCGAGCGCTACCGGCGCTTCCTCGGCGCCCGGGTTCCCGGAAGGACGGAGCCGTGAGAGCCGGAGCGTTTCCCCGGCGCCCGCATCCTCGGCAGGGCGGAGCCGTGAGGGCCGGAGCGCGTCCTTCCGTCGATGCCCACGGGAGGCCCCGGCCGTGAGCGAGACCCTCACGCCCGATCTCTGCGTCGTCGGGGCGGGCTCGGCCGGGCTGTCGGTGGCGGCGATCGCGGCCTCGCTCGGCGCCTCCGTGGTGCTGATCGAGCGCGGCCGCATGGGCGGCGACTGCCTCAACGTGGGCTGCGTGCCCTCGAAGGCGCTGCTCGCCGCCGGCGAGCGGGCCCAGGCCGTCCGGACGGCCGGCGCCTTCGGGATCGACGCGGGCGAGCCCGCGATCGACATGGCCCGCGTGCGCGACCACATCGCCGCGGTGATCGCGGGCATCGCGCCCAACGACTCGGTCGAGCGCTTCACCGCCATGGGCGTGCGGGTGATCCAGGCCGCGGCGCGCTTCGCCGATGCCGGCACCGTCACGGCCGGCGGCGTCGCGGTCCGCGCCCGCCGCTTCGTGATCGCCACCGGCTCGGTGCCGGCCCTGCCGCCGGTCCCCGGGCTCGACCGCGTGCCCTTCCTCACCAACGAGACCGTATTCGACCTCGCGGAGCGCCCGGCGCACCTCGTCGTGCTCGGAGGCGGGCCGATCGGGGTCGAGATCGCCCAGGCGCACCGGCGCCTCGGCGCCGCGGTCACGATCCTGGAGGCGGGCCCGCGGCTCCTCCCCCGCGACGATCCGGAACTCGCCGGCCTCGTCGAGGCGGCCCTGCGCGAGGAGGGCGTCGCGATCCGCACGGGGGTCACGGTCGAGCGGGTGCAGCCGGGGCCGCAGGGCATCGCGGCGATCCTCCCGGGCGGCGAGCAGGTCGGGGGCAGCCATCTCCTCGTCGCCACCGGCCGGCTTCCCGTCACCGCGGGCCTCGGGCTCGAGGCCGCCGGGATCGCGGCCGACCGGAGCGGCATCGTGGTCGATGCGTCCTTGCGCACCGCGAACCGCCGGGTCTACGCCATCGGGGATTGCGCCGGCGGGGCGGCGGGAGCCTTGCGCTTCACCCATGTGGCGAACCACCAGGCCGGCCTCGTGATCCGAAACGCCCTGTTCCGCCTGCCGGTGCGGTTCGACGCCGCCGCGATCCCGCGCGTCACCTATACGGACCCGGAACTCGCCGCCGTCGGGCTCTCCGAGGAGGAGGCGAAGGCCCGGCACCGCACGATCCGGGTGCTGCGCTCGTCCGTGGCCGAGAACGACCGCGCCCGGGCCGAGCGCACGACCCGCGGCCTCGTCAAGGCGGTCGTGACCCCGCGCGGGCGGATCCTCGGCTGCGCGATCGCGGCGCCGGGGGCGGGCGACCTGATCGTCCCCTGGGCGCTCGCCATCGCCAAGGGCCACAAGGTCCAGGACCTCGCCGGCCTCGTCTTTCCCTATCCGACCCTGTCGGAAATCTCGAAGCGGGCCGCGGTGGAGCACCTGCGCGCGGCGGCCGCGAACCCGTGGCTCCGCCGCCTCCTCGCCCTCCTGCGGCGCTGGGGCTGAGCGATGGCGAGCGCGCCCGGTCCCGTCGGAAGCCGCGCCGGAACGACGGCGCCCGCGCCCGTTCGCGGCGGACGGGGGGCTTCGCCTTCCGTGCGGCCCGGGTCCCGCCGCGCGGGGAGGGCGGGATGACGGACGCCCCCCCGCCGCCGCAGCGCGACTACACGCCGGTGCCCGGAGCGGTCGAGCCGCCGCCCGCCGGCCTGCCTCCGGTCCCCGCCGCGGCCGGGCGGCGGCCCTGGCGGCGGCGCCTCGCCGGCCAGGTCGGACTCTCGGCGCGGCTCCTCGTGCTCACGATCCTGTTCGTGATGCTGGCCGAGGTGCTGATCTACGTCCCCTCGGTCGCGAACTTCCGCCGGACCTGGCTCGACGATCGCCTCGCGGCGGCGCAGATCGCGGCCCTCGTGCTCGATGCGGCCCCGGAGGAGCGGATCTCGGAGGAGCTCGAGACCCGGCTCCTCACCGGCGTCGGGGCCCAGGCCCTGGCGGTGCGCGGCGGCGGCAAGCGGCGGCTGCTCGCGGCCTCCGCCATGCCCGAGGAGGTCGAGGCCGTCGTGGACCTGCGCGACCTGTCCTGGCCGGCCCTGATCTGGGACGCCTTCAAGGTGCTGGTCGCGCCCGGCAGCGATCCCGTCCTGGTGATCGGCCCGGGCGCGGGCGTCGACTTCGTCGAGATCCTGCTCGACCAGCGCCCCTTGCGCGACGCCATGCTGGAGTACTCGCGCAACATCCTGGTGATCTCGCTCCTGATCTCGGGCATCACCGCGAGCCTGGTCTATTTCGCCCTGCAATGGGTGATCGTGCGTCCCGTCCGGCGGCTGTCCGGCAACATCGCGGCCTTCGCGGGCAACCCGGAGGACGCCTCCCGCGTCATCCGCCCGAGCGACCGGGCGGACGAGATCGGGGTCGCCGAGCAGGCGCTGGCCCATATGGAGACCGCCCTCGCCGAGGAACTGCGCCAGAAGCGGCGCCTCGCCGAGCTCGGGCTCGCGGTCAGCAAGATCAACCACGAGCTGCGCAACATGCTGACGACGGCCCAGCTCCTCACGGACCGCCTGGAGCACGTGAGCGACGAGGCGGTGCAGCGCGTCGCGCCCCGGCTCGTGGCGACGCTCGGGCGCGCCATCGCGTTCTGCGAGGCGACGCTCGCCTACGGCCGCGCCACGGAGCGCCTGCCGCGTCGCGAGCGGGTGGCGCTCGCGACGCTCGCCGAGGAACTCGCCGAACTGCCCGGCCTCGCGCCCGGGGCCGGCATCCGTCTCGACGCCCATATTCCCGACGACCTCTGCGTCGATGCGGATCCGGACCAGCTCTCCCGCGTGCTCGTGAACCTCGTGCGCAACGCCGTCCAGGCCCTGAGCCGGGCCGGCAGCAGCGGCGCCCCCCCGCGGGTGACGGTGACGGCCTGGCGCGAAGGCCGCGCGGTGGTGATCACGGTGGCGGACAACGGCCCCGGCGTGCCCGACCGGGTGCGGGCGAATCTCTTCACCCCCTTCGCGGGCGCGGGCCGCGCCGGCGGCGCCGGGCTCGGCCTCACGATCAGCGCCGAACTCGTGCGCCTGCACGGCGGCGGCATCAGCCTGGAGCCGAGCCCCGTCGGCGCCTGCTTCCGCGTGGTGATCCCGGACCGCAGACCCGAGGACGGGCCGGGGTGACCCCGGCCCTCCGAGGTCTCGACGCAACGCCCGAAAAGCGCGCGTATGCGCCAAGGCCACCGTGCGGACGACATTGCGGCCGGGAGGCCTCTCATCCTCTGTTCCGGCCCCGGATCGGAGCTCCGGCGCGTCGCCGATGATCCGTCGAGGCTCGCGGCAAAGAGGGGTTGCCAAGCGCGCGCGGACCCGATAGATCAGCCGCCTCCGGCCGACGTGCTTCTCCCGAAGCACCCGCCGATCAGCGCCCGTAGCTCAGCTGGATAGAGCACCAGACTACGAATCTGGGGGTCAGAGGTTCGAATCCTTTCGGGCGCGCCATTCTTTTCAAGGGCTTAGCTGACATCTCGGCTGATGCCGTTTCCCAGCTTTCCGAATTGGGAAGCACATGGGAAGCGGATCGTGAGCATGCGAACCGGGCGAGATCATCTGGCCTCGGTCCGGATAGGGAGCGGCCTGCTCGCCCAAGCCTAAAGAGGCTGTCTGGCGGTGGCCGCTTCTAGCTTCGCCTGAGTGACAGCGTAGAGCGCTAGCTGAAGATCATGGTGTGTCCTGAACCTTTGGCAGGGCGAGAGCGTAGCCTGTGCGGCAATGACTAGGGCGTGAGGAAGCAGCCGTGTGCGTGCCTCCTGAGAGCATCGAGCCCGGCAAGTGCTCTCTGACGAATAGGGGCCAAGTGCGGCGAGCGACCCGCGTTCTCCCGAGCGGGTGGATCCGGTACGAAGGGCGACCTGCCCGCGAGCCGTCTGCCGCTTTGAAGGCTGCTTCCCAGGCGCCCCATCCTTCGCCTTCCAGGTCAAGTGCGAAGTCCCCTGCGCCTGGACGTCTGAGATGGACGAGTAGTCATGAACCTCCCTTCCGAGAGCATCGAGGTCGGCAAGCGCTACCTTGCTGAACGCGGATCCAGTCCTCAGGTCTGACAGGTCGTCACGATCTTTCCCGACGGAAGGGTGGAGTACAGAGGGCGCCCGGCTCCGCCCACGACGAAGCGGCCCTAGCGGTCTGCCATGCCATCTGCGGCCGTATTCGCCTCCATCGTCTCTCGCCGAGTCCTCTGCACCTTGATGCCTGACACAGGGGAGGTCTAGCCATGGCGATCCCTCCCAAGAGCATCCAGGTGGATCGGCGCTATCTGTCCGACAACGGCCACGTCCGTAAGGTCCTGCGGATCACCCCTGACGGTCGAGTTCATTTTGAGACCCGGACGGGGCGCGACCAATCTAAGCGCCGGCAGTCGGGGACGCAGGACGCCCGTTCCTTCACCTGTCAGGCAGAACGCGAGGTCCCCTGCGACTGGACGCCGGAGGGGGATTAAGAATGTTGGTTGCAACACTCGACCGGCCACGCGATGCTGCCGGCACGGTGCACTGGCTGGAGGCTGGAATGTTGCTAACAAGACGTCAGGCGCTTTCGGGGTTGGGCAGTCTATCGCTCATGGGAGCCAACACACGGCCAACCTTTGCCGCCTCGCCGGTCACGCTGGTCGAGCCATACGGGCTCAACTCATCAACGGGTGACGCTGCTGCCCTGCTACGGCCGGCACTGAGCGTGAAGCTGGGTTCGCCGGTGGAGATCCAGCATATCGCCGGCGATGCCGGTGGCGCGGCCTTGAGGCGGGTTTCCGCCAGTGCGCCGGATGGCACCACGTTGCTAGTGACCCAACTCCTGAGCCCCTACAGCGAGAACCGGGCCGACGATCCGAACGCGCCCAGTTACCAGAAGATGACGGCCATCGGCCTCCTGACCGGCCCCATCTCGACTGCGCTCGTGGTCTCGCACGCTTCGGGAATCACCGACTGGGCAGCCTTTGAGAAGCGAGCCCACGAGGGCAAGCTCCGGATGGCCCACAACCCTATCCTTCTGTTCGCCCTCCCGCTCGGTATGCTGGAGGCTCACTTCAGCCAACGCTTCAGTGATGTCCTCGCGAGCACCCGGGCTGAAGTCATCGCGGCGCTCGACCAAGACAAGGCCGACGCCGGCTTCCTGCCCACCATCAGCCTTCTCACGGTCGATCGCCGGCCGCCGCTGCGACCCATCCTCACCTTCGGCGGAGAGCGCGCATCCTGGTTCCCGGACGTGCCGACGTTCCGCGAGGTTGGCAAGGGAGAGCGTACGGCGATCACGGGGGCCATTGCCGTGTTCGGGCCGCGTGGCATGTCGGCGGCGGCTCAAGCAACCGTGCTGCAGGCTGTCCGCGAGGCCGGAGGCGACGCCAGCGTGACCGCAGCGGCGTCTGCTCTGCGCTATCCGCTGGAGATCAAGGGTCCGGAGGAACTTGTCGCGGCGATGGATCGCAACGTTCGTGTGATCCGTGACATGCGGCAGTATCTGCGAGCGCCTACATAGCGCCTTCGTGAGACGCGCAACGATATTCGAGATGCCTTCTCTGCCCCAAGAAGGTGATTGCCAAAATCAAATCAGGCTGGAAAGCGTAACCCTACGCTTATCAGCCGCGCCGCCTCACCGCATCCTCAGCAACTCCACCACCTCTCGCAGCTCCGCCGAGGACCACGCCCGCCAGTCGGGCGTTCACCGAGTCCTTCATGTTAGCCTCCTTCTGGGCTGTCTCTGGCGCGTACCTGCCAGGGGCCGCTTCCGCTGTGATAGCCAGGCGCATGAGCCCTCAAGGAGGCGGTCATGAAGAGCGGCCGGACGGGGGGGACGTGGTCCAGCTTGTGGTGACGGTGCTTCTCGCCGCGGCGTTCGTCGCGGGCATCCTCTTCTGGCCGGAGACGGAGTGAAGACGCCGACCTGCGGCGACCCCTCTTCAGCATCTCCGTCACCGCCCGCGCGCTGAGGAGTGCCTGCCCCCTCCCACTGCTTCAGGCACCAGGGCTCGGTCTTGAGAGCCTCGACTTTCGCGCTTTCTTTGGAAATCTGCCCGTTTCCGCTTGGCTGGTAAGCAGGGCTGAAAGCCGGAGCGGTTGCCGTGCATTTTTCAGTGCCGGGCGGCGGCCCGCGGGGCGGCATGACGTGCCAACCCGATGCAGAGCCGGCGCTACCACTCGGAGCAAACGGAACCGGCAGAGCTCCGATAGGTTGGTGTGGCGTTCTCCCACACCCGGAGCAGAGCCATGACGATGGACGCACGCGCGATCTACGCCTCCTCCCTTCGCAACACCCATGCTCTCGAGCAGCAAGGCCTGCAGCAGATGGAGATCCAGGTCTCTCGCCTGGAGCGGTACCCCGACTATGCGGCGCTCCTCCGCCGGCACATCGAGATCACTCGCCTGCAGATCGCCCGCCTCGACAAGGCCCTCGAGACGCTCGGCGAGAGCCCGTCCACCATCAAGGAGACCGTCACGAGCGTGGTTGGGACAGTCGGCGCCACAGTCCATGCCATGGCGCAGGACGAGACGCTCAAGAACCTCTATGCCGGCTACGCCTTCCAGTACCAGCAGATCGCAGCCTACCGCTCCCTCATCGCGATTGCAGAGGCAGCCGGCGAGACGGCCCATACGAGCGGGTTCCGGCAGTCGATCCAGGAGGAGGAGGCGGCTGCGCAGCATGTTGCCGGCATCATCGAGCCGGTGACCCGCCGGTACGTCGAGCTCACGACGAGCGGCGACAAGGCTGATCGATAGCTGGCCGGCGATCGCACTCTATGCCCGGGAGCGGCTCACGCCGATCCAGGTCGTGGACCGGCTGGCCAAGAAACGCTCGCTACAAGAGGGAAGCCCTGCACGGTGGCCTGGACCGTGCAGGGCTTTGCTCAATGGCGGGTTTGTTCCCCAACGGACCCGGACGTTTCGGCAACGTCGGTGTGCACGCGCGGTTCCTAGGCCGCCCCGTGCTTCCAATTGCATTGCATCATCAGAGCATCAGGGCAGCGCCGTCGGTCCGGCGCAGCAGCGACATGGGCTTTCGGCAAGCCGAAGCGGGCGATGGGACGGCAGCGCCTATAGGGGCTTCTGGTTTGAACAGGAGGGGCCGCAGTGAACATACTCGATGAGGTACGCCAGGCGTTGCGGCCGATGATCGATCAAGGGTTGGTGCAGACGGTCCAGCAGGGGCCGTTTGCTACCTACGACGGGGGACTCACGCCAACCCACGGTTCCGTCAAGGTACTGGTGAATGCGGATGACCCCGAAGCGCATCGCGTCGATATTATGAAGCTGTTGCTGCAGGCCGGGCTGAAGGTGGAGCTTTCCCTAGGTACGAACCCACTTCGACCGAGAGGGTGACATCGCTGGTATGGCGCGCTTCCACTCGCTGACGATCGAGCGTGACCTGTTCGGGACCGTGCGCCAATGGGGCTGCATCGGCGCCTGCAGGGACGGGAGCCGGCGCAGGACGTCCCGACCGACGAAGAGATCGTGGCGGCCTTGGAGCGGCTCGCCGGGGCCAAACGCCGGCGAGGATGCCGCGACCTGTGAGGGTGGCTCCGTACGCGAACTCCACCAGTCGACCTTGGGGTAGGCGGTGAGGATTGTGCGCGCCGCCATTCGGCTTGGCCCAAGGGTCTACTCAGAGCCCGGCCCCGGGGCCGTAAGTATGGTCCAAAATAAATCTGTGCTTTGCGCAGAAATAGTATATAGGACTACTTGTTACGCCCAAGGTGGATTGGATTGAGACTTATTCTCTCAGTGAAGCAATTCATTTCTCGAACGTGCCAATATCAATAAACCTCTACCGCGTCGCCCGCGAATTCCCGAGCGAATACAGTTTCATTGAAAGAAAATTCAGATGCCCGTTCTCAACGTTGGCCCCAATTCAACCTACCCGACGATCGCCGCGGCAATGCCGTTCGCCAACCCGGCCGACACGATCCTGCTGGAGGCGGGCTATGGGAACGAGGCCGCCACAGTCACGCAGAACGGAATAACCGTAGCGGGCGATGCCACCTCGACCGGGATCGTTCTCACGCTCGGCGCCGGCGTCGCGACCTTCGCGCTTGACGGAACCGCGCCTATCGACGTTCTCGACGCCCTGGACGGTGACGGCATCGTCGGCAATGACGGCGATAACGTCATTACAGTTACAGGCGGAGCCGACGCCGTGAATGGCGGAGGGGGAGACGGCGACCGCCTGGTTGTCGACTATCGGCTCGCAGGCAGCGCCGTGACGGGCGACTCGACATCCAACTTCACCGATGCGGGCGGGCTCGGAA
Source organism: Microvirga sp. (assembly GCA_036263675.1). GTDB lineage: Bacteria > Pseudomonadota > Alphaproteobacteria > Rhizobiales > Beijerinckiaceae > Microvirga. The sequence goes on from DATAGO010000049.1 coordinate 73,269, forward strand.
GCGTCACCATTAGCGGCGGCATCGAGCATTTCACTGTCTTGACCGGCACCGGCACCGACACCATCACGACCGGAGCAGGCAACGACATCATCAGAACGGGCGAGGGAGCTTCGACCGTCACCGCAGGTGAGGGTGCAAACCAGATCTACGGCGGCTCCGGCGCCGATACAGTCACGGCTGGGAGCGGCGGCAACCACATCGATGCTGGCGATGGTACGAACACCCTGACATCCGGCGGAGGCGCCGATACCATCATTTCGGGGATCGGGTCCGATACGATCGTGGCGGGCGGCGGCAACGATGTAGTCGCCATCCGCGGCGGCGCCGATAGCGTCGACAGCGGCGCTGACCAGGACAGGCTCGTCGTCGACTACAGCGCCTCGACCACGGCCGTGACAGGCGGCGCAACCGGCGGCAACCTGCTGACGGGCTATAGCGGCCACATCGCAGACTTGGCGTCGAACGTGGTGGACTTCGTAGGCACCGAGCACTTCTCGGTGACCAGCGGCAGTGGCAATGATGTGATCTCGACCGGAGCAGGCAACGACATTCTCATCGGCAATGCCGGTTCCGATCAGTTGCGAGGCGGCGCAGGACTCGATCAGGTTCAGGGAGGTGCTGGTGGCGACCTCTTGGAGGTCCTGGACGGCGACCTGGTAACAGGCGAAACCTACGACGGCGGCGCCGATTTCGATACGCTGAGGACAGATGCGGCCGCTCTTGATCTCACTGGGGTGACCGTCACGAATATCGAGTCCGTCGAGACCTCCCGGGCAGCAGGCACCGCCTTCAAGGTCGGCTCCGCGGCACTCGCGGTGCTGGTGCATGGGTCCGCAGGCGCGAACGACAGCCTCACCCTTGTCGGCGCAAAGCTCACGGAAGCACAGCGCAATCAGATCCTCTCGCAGGGTATCGAGAGCATCACCGAGATCGGCGAGGTGACCGGCACGGGAGGTGACGACACGATCACCGGCATAGACGGGGACGACAATCTGGAGGGAGGGCCAGGCAACGACACCATCGATGGGAGATCTGGCGACGATACCCTGGCAGGAGGAGTAGGCGATGACGCCCTTCTAGGCGGTGCCGGCAATGACGCGCTCCATGGGGGCGAGGGAAGTGACAGGCTCCATGGGGGGATGGGCAATGACATTCTGAACGGCGGTGCCGGCCCCGACCAGATGACGGGCGGGTCAGGCGACGACATCTACACTGTGGATGAGGTTGGCGATGTAGTGACGGAGCTGGCAGGTGAAGGCACCGATCTGGTTCAGAGTTCGGTCAGCTTCACGCTGGGCGGCAATGTCGAGAACCTGACACTGATGGGCGCGGGAGCCATCAACGGCAGCGGCAACGCTCTGGCCAACACTATCCTGGGCAACAGCGCCGGCAACAGGCTGTCCGGCGGCGCAGGGAACGACACTCTGTCCGGCGGATCCGGGGACGACATCCTCAAGGGTGGTGCCGGAAACGACAGGCTCCTCGGAGGAGCCGGCGACGACAGGATGTTCGGCGGCACCGGCAGGGACGTGATGAAGGGCGATGCTGGGGCAGACGTCTTCGACTTTAACCGTGTCTCGGAGTCCAAGGTCGGAGCCAAGCGCGACATCGTGGTCTTCTCGCACAGCGAGGGCGACGAGATCGACCTGAGGGGCATTGATGCCATCAAGGGCGGCGGAAACCAGAGGTTCTCGTGGGCTGACGCCGACGATCTCGATGCCGCGTTTACGGGTGACGCGGGTCAACTGCGCTTTGCCGAAGGCATCCTCTCCGGAGACATCGACGGCGACGGCAAAGCCGACTTTGAGATTAAAATCATGGGTGCGCTCTCGGCAGGCGACGTAATCCTCTAATGAGATCCGTGCGCCGGGGCGTTGGGCCTGGCGCACTATGCTGCCGCCGAGTGGCTGGGGTCCCCATGGCGCTTCCGAGATAGGCTTCAGCACCCTCTTGGAATCAGCCGGACCTCGGCCACTCAACCAATTTCGGTCCGGGCTCCAAGCTAAGAGGGCACGAGCTTTGCTCACCCCATTGCAGAACCTGCACGTCCTTCCGGTCGGGGATGGAGCCATGGTGGCGATGCTCGAAGAGGACATGCTGCTGGAATTGGGGCCGCGAGGGTGACACTCGCCGCTCGGCTCAACCACGGCCGACAGATCGCACAAGAGGCGCAGATTGATTTCGCGGTTCCCGACGTGAACCTGGGCGGGGGAGGAAGCTGCCCGATCGCCGGCATCCTCGAGGAGCGCGGCCTCCCGTTTCTGTTTGCGACTGGCTATGGCATCAGAGGCCATGACAAGGATCGGCAGGGTCGTCCAACCCTCCGGAAGCCGTTCGGTATCGACGGCCTCGCTAAGGCGATCCGACAAGCGTCGTCCCTTGGACGCACCGCCTGGACGGTCGGATCCTCCCGGCGGACAGGGACGTTGCGCGTTGCCGACCGCGGGACAGGGGATCAAGGGGTGGTCGAGGCGGTGCGCAGTGCTGCCGTCAACACCTCGCGGGCCCACCTCTCGTAGACGCGCTGGATCGCAAGGTGCGCTCTGTGGGCTCGATCATAGCTGCATCGACCAACGTAGTGATCTTTCAGCACATGGAGCCGAGCGAGCCGCTGGTTCCATTGGCTCTGACGGGTCGGGTTCATCCCTCGCCGCTACTCTTCCGGTTCCGGGAGAGGCTGTGCGAGGCCACCAGCCGGACCAATGTTGGTGTGGCGCTGGGTGAGCTTGATGCCTTCGGGGAGGATCGCAGCGCCCGATGGGTCGGCGGGCTTGCGCTGCTCCTTGACGATGATGGGACCTGATGCTCCGCCCAGGATCTCCTGGACCTCGCGGAGCAGAGCTGGCGTCCCATAGAGCTTGCTGATGAAGCGGGCCTTCGTCGGAAGGTCGCCCGGTCTGGGTTGGGTGGTCCCGGACGTCACGATGACCCCGACCCCGGGGTAGCGCATGTCAACAATCCGAGCCAAGGCGTAGCCGTTGAGGGAGCCCGGCAGATAGGCATCCGTCAGCAGCGTCCGTACGTCGTGCCGCAGTTCGAGCACCGCCAGAGCCTGATCCGCATTCGCTGCCTCGACCACCCGGTAGCCTTCATCCGACAGGATGTCGGCGGTCGTCATGCGGATGAGAGCCTCGCCTTCGACGACCAGAATGACCGTCGGTCGGTTCTCTGGTGTGGTGGTCATCGCTTGCCCCATTATCCCTCCTGCTCACAGACAGGAGGCTGGGGCGCTCAGGGCTGGGGCTTATTGTTGTGGCCTGCCGGGAGTGTCGGCGGACGAGAGGATCCTCTACCCTAATCGTGTTCCCATTGCGACCCATTAAACTACAGAAGCAAAACGCTTATTTCGGACAGGAAGGACGGGTCGTCTGGGTCTCTGTGCGAGAGCTGCGCGATCTCGCCTGACACGTAGTACGAAACCCGCTCTGGGTGCCCTCCGAAAGCACTGTCAGGCTGACGAAATTCTGCCCCAGGACAGCGATACGTCGTGCGTCGTCGACGAGGTGGAGCATCCCAAGGGGCAGGGAGCTTGCCTCATGCGAAGGGTCCGGCCGGGTGCTGGGCTCTTTTTTGTTGGCACCAGCCCTCCCGCAGGACGATGAGCAGAGACACCCCAGAGGATGACGTCCTCGGTCCGGCCAAGACGATGACGGCTGAGATCGGCGCTCTGATCGACCGCACCGACGCCGCCATCGAGCAGACACAAGAGGCCATCCGACGGGTCCGTGAGGCCAGCAAAGCCGATGCGACCCTGGCGCGGGCAATGGACGCCGCGAACAAGGATGCTGACGATGGTTCTGCGCGCGCGTGAGGCATGGAAAGCCCTGTCGAGCCTCTGAGCGGCGCTGCGCAAAGCAGGCCCGGACTGGACCCATCCTCTCGTTCCTGCTGGAACCTGAGGGAAACGTGGCGGTTCCTTAAAGGCCGAGCTAATTTCTCATCAAAGGCGTCCTGTTCTCATGGCTTTTTGCGGTTCTCGTCAACATAGGCGGCTTCGGGGTGACGTCATGTCCGTCCTCAATCGCCTCGTCCGTGAGGGCGTCGTCGCCTCCTACCGGACCAACTTCCCTGTCTCTGGTCCGACGCCTGACCGGATTGAGGTCACTGTCACGGGACGCCCGGAAACTGGGGGCGAGACGGAAGTGCAAAACAGGGTTTCGACGGAGCTCGCCACCTTCTCGGAGCGCGCGGCCATCTTCGTCAGAGCTACTCCCGCGAGCCCCCGGGCGAGTGCATAGGGCGTCCGGTTCAACCCGGGACGGTGAAGCCTCGCGCGGGCCGATGCTGGCACCGCAGCCCGTATTCCTGGGTTGGATGTTCCCTATCGCTCACTCCGCGAACGAAACGCGCACCTTTCGGAGCAGACGGAAGTCTCGGTTGCGCCCCGCCGGAGACGCCGAGTAGACGGCCAGCAGAACACGGCCCGCAGAGGGCGGGCGGCGACCAGGAATACTGGCGACATCTGTCCGGGGGAGAACCATGCCAAGGGGCATCGAGGAGGCCGTCGCCACGTGCGCGGAATGCGGTCTCACGGGCAAGATCGTCCGCAAGCCACCGACCGGCGCCATGATGGTCTTCGCCCCCTTCGCCGAGTTCGAGGCCCTGTGCCGCAAGGTGGTGCCGAACTACGTCGAGGCGTGCCCCTATTGGGTGGAAGCCCAGCACGCGGCGATCCCGAACCTCAAGCCCTCGGCCGAGCCCTTCGCTTGACTCACGCCGCGGCATCGCCATGGAAAGGCCGGCGTCCCAGCTCCCTCAACGCGCCTACGCGAAGTCGAGGATCAGTTACTTGACGCTTGGCGCCAGGGCGATGTCCGCCACAGACCCAACTTATATTGGTGACCGGCCGCACCATACGTGGCAGGGTTGTTCATCATCGGCATCCGCTTACAGGCGCTGGTGACTGAGAGACACGACCGTGCTCCCGCCCTGAACCGGGAGCCGCGTCATGGACACCCTTCATCCCCACAGCCATTCGCTCATCCGCAAGATGGAGAGCATCGTCACCCTCTCGGACCCAGAGAGGGCGGCCCTCATGCGCCTGCCCATGCAGGTCCAGGACCTCCGGGCGGATCAGGACATCGTGCGGGAGGGCGACCGGCCCTCGCGCTCCTGCGTGCTGATCGAAGGCTTCACCTGCCGCTACAGCATGACCGAGAAGGGCAAGCGCCAGATCTTTTCCTTCCACATCCCAGGCGAGATCCCGGACGCGCAGAGCCTCCACCTGGGGACGATGGACCACTCCTTGCAGACCATCACCCCCTGCAAGGTCGGGTTCATCCAGCATGGGCCCCTGAATGACCTCTGTGACCGTTACCCTCGCCTCGCGCGGGCGTTCTGGCGCGAAACGCTGATCGACGGGGCGATCTTCCGGGAATGGATGAAGGGCATCGGCCGCCGCCAAGCTAATGTGCGGATCGCCCACCTCATGTGCGAGATGATCTGCCGCCTGGAGGCCATCGGCTTGGCTGAGAACCATAGCTGCCCGTGGCCCCTGACCCAGACGGAACTGGGAGATGCGCTCGGCCTCTCGACCGTTCACATCAACCGCGTCCTTCAGGAGATCCGGGCCGCGGGCCTGATCACCCTGACGAAGAACAATCTGACGGCGAAGAACTGGCGGGGGCTTGTCGCCTTGGGAGAGTTCGACCCGCTCTACCTGCACCAGGAGCCGAGCGAGGCGGCGTGAACCTCACGGGTCTCTGAGGCTGCTCCATAAGGCACTTGCGCGAAATCGCCTCTCGTATGCGTGTGACCGCTCAGCCTCTCTTCTAGCCATGCCGCCGCATCGTCGGGCGTGTCCCATCTTTTCGCGTCCGGATACAGGGACACGCTCCACAGCAGGCGAGCATGGCGACCCGCTGCGTCCGACTTGAAGACCTTCCTCTGTTCGCCACGGATGAGCAGCGAGGGACGGCCGCTGCCGGGCCAGAGCGGGCACATCACCGGGCGAAGGTTACGGTCAAGGACCTGGAGCTACAGCCGGCTTCCCGAAACTGGATACTGTCCAGGGCGGGAGACACACGCCTGCGATCCGCCGCTTCTATGAGCACATGCACGGGGCCGCGCCCCGGCAGATTGTCAGGGCCGCCGAGCGACCGGAGGACTTGAGCGCATGGAACCGACCAAAGCGCAGCGCAAAGCCGCGGCCCTAGTTTCCCGGCAGCTGCCGCCGAGTCCGCCGTCCTGCAGGGTCGCGACGCTAGCCCCGAACTTGCTGGCAGCGCTCTTGGACGTGGATTGATCCTTGTCCGTGACGGGGCCGAGCGCGGATCGACCGCCGGCCCGTTTGCTGTCCTGAGCCGCCCTTTCGGCTCTGAACACTCATCCGAAGAGAACATCCCCCGCCGCCAGTTGCGCCGCGGTGTTGGAAGCGCTGTGCACGATGACCTCGAAATCCGCTGTGCCATCCCCGTCGATATCGGCTGTCAGGCGTCCGTCGGCATAGCGTACCTGCCCGGCAACGCGCGTGAAGCCGGCATCGAGATCGGCCGCGTCGGCCCGCTTCAGGGGCTGATCGCCCGTGCTCAGGAGCCCGCGGAGATCGATTGTGTCGGTGCCAGTGGCAAAGTCGTTGATCGTGTCAGGCGTGCCGAGCGGTGGGGCCTTGTCAGAGTGGAGCCCGAAGCCATCCGCTCCCGCGCCGCCCGTGAGGCTGTCCTGCCCGTGGCCGCCCACCAGCGTGTCGTCGCCGCCCGCACCCCTGAGGATGTCATTGCCCTGGAAGCCATACAGACGATTGGCGGCATCGTTGCCGGTCGCCACATCGTCGTGCCGCGTCAGCTTCACGTTCTCGAACGGGCCATTGTCGGAGCCGTAGGTCGGAGCCCCGTTGGGAGCGTTGTAGTCGTATCGATACGAGGTCAGGCGCAAGGTGTCAGTGTCGCCGAAGGTGTCGGCGGCCGTGCCGGCCGTCAGATCCCCCGTCACGCCGCGGGGACCGGTCTCGCGCGCGTAGTCGAGCGTGTCCACTCCCGCCCCGCCGTCAAGAAGGTCGTTGCCCTGGCCTCCCGTGCCTGTCGAGACGGAGCCTGCGCTTGCCGGCCAGCCGCTCTGGTCGGCGATCGCTCGGCACCGCTCTCGAGGGGCGAGTCAGCCCTCCAGCGACGACGCGGCCGGGAGCCTGCTGAGCAGGGGCGGGTGCGACCCCGCTCCGCGACGCGTCGAACAGCCCGATCATCCAGCGCGATCGAAGCGTCCTCAACGGGATCGTCGGCGCGGCGTCGGTAGAGCCGAGCAAGCGGCTCGGCCCTCGAGGGGGGCTTGCCCGACAAAGAAAAAGCCCGGCATTTCTGCCGGGCTCCCTCGGCTTGCGCGTGCGTCGGCCTACCAGGTGCCGAAGCGGAAGTTCAGGCCGGCGCGCACCAGGGCGAATTCTCCCTGTCCCGCGTCGCCGCCGTTGCGGCCCGTGAGGCGGATCGCACGGCCCGTGTTGGTCACGCCGACGACATTGCCGTTGCGGCCGCCGTCGTTGCTGAAGTCGACGTACAGGCCTTCGATCTTGGCGCTGAGGTTGTTGGTGAAGGCGTATTCGACGCCGCCGCCGACCGTGAAGCCGAGATCCGAGTCGTCTCCATCGCCGTTGCCGTTGCCGATCCTGTTCAGGACCCGGGCGCCGCGGGCCGCGGCTCCCGGCGAGAGCGGCGAGAAGAAGGCCGCCCCGGGACGGCCCGCGCGACCGTTGCCGCCGTCGTCGCCGCCGAACTTGTAGGCGAGACCGCCCGTGGCGTAGACCATCATCCGGTCGAAGGCCACACCGAGGCGGCCGCGAACCGTGCCGAAGCCGTTCACGTCGTCGCCGTTGTCGTCGAAGCCGTTGCCGCGGAAGAACACGTTGCCGCCGCCGCCTGCGACCGGCGCGATGCCGAACCGCGGCGCGAACAGACCGCCGCGGAGAGCGGCCGTACGGGCTCCGCGCGGCAGCCGGTCGCCCGACACGTCGCCGAGATCGATGGCCTGAGCGTCGGCCTCGATGCCGGCCACGAACATGCCGAACTGCATGTTGTAGCCGATCTGACCGCCGCCCACGAGGCCGCCGTCGCTGTCGCCGTTATCGCGGCGGCCGAGGAACGACCCGCCCCCCCGCGTCCGCACCGAGAAGGTGCCGCCGCCGGGAGCCGCCGTCACGAGACGGCCGCGCTGGCCGGCATCTTCGCCGTCCCAGGCCCATCCGAGGTTCACGCCGGCATAGAAGCCGGTCCAGGTGAACACGGGAGCCACCGCGACGGGCGGCGGGGGAGCCGCGCGTACGGGCAGATCAGCCGCCACCGCACCGGCCGTGAGGCCGACGAGCGCTGCTGTCGAGAGCAGAATGTTCTTCATGGCAGTCCTCCGTAGAGAACCCTCAGGCTAGAAGAGTTACAGCAGCTCGTCTGTCACTCCGAAGCCACACTCCGTTGGGGAACGTCAGTATTAACGATGTTTACTGGAGGGATATTTCCACGCAATCGACGCGGGAATAGGGAACCTCATGCTGCTCCCGGTTTCCGCCTCGACCGACACTGCGCGAAGCGCCTCGGCCTGGCCCGTTCCGTAGGGATGGAGCCGCCTTCGGCCGTGCTGCGTGGTTGCGTTTCGGGCGCCTGCGAAGCGCGTTTCCCTCGATCCCGGCCGGGGAGTCCCCGCCGGTCGGGCGAGGCCGCGAAGGCCGCTCGCACGGCGGCCCGGTCCCATCATCGCAGCCCGCGCCGAACTCCATGCCGGCTCGATTCTGGCGAGCCCGGTGAGGCGGATTCTCCCGCGCCTGCCGGACGGCCGGATCCCGATGTGCCCTGCCTCGATCTTCTCTCCTCGTCCTTCGCTCCCGATCTGCGTTTTGCTTCGACGCCTTTGTTGCACCGCGAGAAGTGCATAGAATTGTAAGCGAATTATCGGGCGCGGGCCTATGCAAATCACAGTCCTTCGGCTCATCCTGACCGTGCCTGAACAGCCGATGCGAGCCGCGACCATGCTGACGACCTTGAGTTTCATCGGCCTTGCTTTGTTCGTGCTGATCTGCGTCTCGACGGTTCGCGCCGTGAAATAGGCGCCTGCCGGACGGGGCATCGCGGGTCGCGCGACCGCCGGTCCAAGCCGCACAGGCTCCCGCCACCCGCCGGGGTTCTTCAGGAGAGCGTCTTTGGCGGTCAGGCCGCGCAGAGGAGGGGCAAAACCTCTGCGCGGCCGTTCCCTGCGCGCCTTCGCCCGGCCGCAAGCGCGCCGTCCCGGTGCCGGCGAAGGCGGTCTCGGCGCTTGACGTCGCGGGACACGAGCCGCGCGGCCGATGCGGTCTCGGCCCTCGACATCGTGGGACGCGAGCCGCGCGGCCGGTGCGGTCTCAGCCCTCGACGTCGTAGGACACGAGCAGCATGGCGGTGAGCTGCACCGCGCCGGCCTCGTCGAGAACGCGGATGAACATGGGGCGCCGTCCCGGGCCGCGGAGCACGCCCGTCCTGGCCATCTCGGCCAGGGTGGCCTGAGCCTGGACGCGGGCGGCTTCCGCGTCCCGCAAGTCGCTGCCGGCCTCGTCCTTGGCGAAGACCTCCCCGTCATAGGCATCGAAGTAGAAGCGCGGCATGGGGCCATGCTAGAGCATGATCCCGAAAAGGTGCAGACCTTTCGGATCGGCCCGCATGGGCAGGCGGACGCTTCCACGCCGTCCCTGTTGGCATGCTCCCCGAGCCTGCGGTCGCAACCATGCCGGGCCCGGAGCGTTGGACGGGCAGCGCACTGGCGCGAGCGCGTCCGATGGCCGAGGGCAACGAATATTACCGCGAGTCCGAGCTCCGCCGGTTCACGAGGATCGGCGCCGCCGTCCTGTTCGTCCTGGTGGCCGGCGGCTTCCTGCTGAAAGTCCTGGCAGACCAGCAGAACGCGGCCGACGGCCGGGACGCCATGGGCCTCCTGCGGGGCGAAGGCGCCGAGGCCGCGCCGCCGCGCCGGAGCGGTCCGCTCGCCCGCTTCCAGGCCGAGCGGCCGATCATGATGTCCGCCGAGGAGCGGATCCGCCGCTGGCAGCAGAGCCAGGAGAACGAGGCCACCGGAAGCACGGGCCCGGCCATGCCGCCGCAGGCCGCTCCCGTGCGCTGACCGCAGGAGCGCCCTCTCACGATGCATGTGGACGGGCCGGCCCCCGCGGTCACGCCGTTGACGCCCGTCCCGCGCAGGAGCGTCGGAGCAGGGGGCGCCCGATCAGGCCGCCGCGGACCCGGAGACGGTTATGCGGGCGGGTGCGAACGTCCGGCGGGCGACCGAGACCAGGGCTGTGGGTGCAAGGTTCACGGCCAGGAGAGCCGTCGCCGACGCCATTCCTGCACGGGATCCGCCGGCATCGCGCCCCGGTCGAGAAGCATAGCATTTTAACTAATTCTTAAGTTCGCATCCTAGGCAAATCAGGTCGGCCTGCGTCATGCTCATGGCTGCCCGAAGTCGTCCTTGTGAAGCCACCATGTTGACCACCCTGAGTCTTGTCGGCGTCGTCCTCTTCGTGATGATCTGTGTCACGACGGTCAGGGCCGTGAGGTAGGCGCTCCGGCTGACGGCTTCGGGCCGCGCTCCCGCAACGCGTCCTGCGCCGGCGCCTCGCCCCCGCAGCGGGAATTCTCCTCGCGTCGTTCTCGTCGCAGGGGCGCCGGGCCTTCCTTCATCGAGCGACGCCGGCAGGGGCGCCGGAACCGCTCCCACGCGCCGCGGTGCCGCGCCCGATACGCGGATGGTCCGATCTCCCGCATCGCACGGGAGACGCATGGCAACCCGATGCGACCGCCTCGCGCGGGACAGCCTCGCGGCGGTCGCCCTCGTCTCCATTGACACCGGGTGGTCATGACCGAGCCCTGCCGAGAGGCGGGCAACAGACTCCCGGACGAGGCGATGGAGCGGGCCGAGCGGTCCGGCACCGGGAGGCCGCTCCCGATGAGCGGTGCAACGCCGGATCGAGGGCCTCGCCCGCGGTTCCAACCCCGGCCGCTTTCGCATAGCCTGCGCCGCGAATCGAGGTCACGATGATGAACGGATCCGACATCCTTGCGCGCGCCGTCGCCCTCGTCGGCGGCACGATGGTCGCGGTGCGGCGGCTGCGGGACGGCGCGCCGGCGCCGGCCTTCGGCACCGCTCCGGCGATCCCGGAGGCGAAGCCCCAGGGCGCCCTGATGACGCTCAAGATGCCGACGGCCGTCGGCTGGAAGGACGGCCGGGTGCCGGTCGCGGCCCCGGGCCTCAAGGTGCAGGCCTTCGCGGGCGGCCTCGACCATCCCCGCTGGATCGAGGTCCTGCCGAACGGCGACGTCCTCGTCGCCGAGGCCAGCAGCGTGCCGGGTCCGCCGAAGACGGTGTTCGACTACGCGGTTCGCGCCACCATGCGGCGCGCCGGCGCCATGCCGCCGAGCGCGAACCGGATCACGCGGCTGCGCGACGCCGACCGCGACGGCGCGGCCGAAATCCGCGAGGTCTTTCTGGAGGGGCTGAGCCAGCCCTTCGGCATGGCGCTCGTCGGCGACACCTTCTACGTCGGCAACACCGACGGCGTCGTGGCCTTCCCCTATGCGGCGGGCGAGCACCGCGTCGCCGGGCCGGGGCGCACGCTCGCGACGTTCAAGCCCAAGGGCCACTGGACCCGCAGCCTGCTCGCGAGCCCGGACGGTTCGAAGCTCTACGCGGGCGTCGGCTCGCTCAGCAACATCGGCGAGCACGGATTCGAGGCCGAGGAGGGCCGCGCGGCGATCTACGAACTCGACCTCGCCGCCGGCACGCACCGCCTCTTCGCCACCGGCCTGCGCAACCCCGTCGGCCTCGCCTGGGAGCCCACGACGGGGCAGCTCTGGACCGTCGTGAACGAGCGCGACGGCCTCGGCGACGAGACGCCGCCCGACTACCTGACCTCGGTCCGCGACGGCGGCTTCTACGGCTGGCCCTACGCCTATTGGGGGCAGACCGTGGACGACCGGGTGCCGCAGGACCCGGCCGCCGTGGCCGCCGCCCTCACCCCCGACTACGCGCTCGGCGGGCACACCGCGTCGCTGGGCCTGTGCTGGCTCCCCGCCGGCACGCTCCCGGGCTTCTCCGAGGGCATGGCGATCGGGCAGCACGGCTCCTGGAACCGCAGCGTCCTGAGCGGCTACAAGGTGATCTTCGTTCCCTTCGAGAACGGCCGTCCCTCCGGCCCGCCCCGCGACATCCTCAGCGGGTTCCTCTCCGCGGACGAACAGGAATCCTACGGCCGCCCCGTGGGGGTGACGCTCGCGCCGGACGGCGCGCTTTTGGTCGCGGACGACGTGGGCAACGTGATCTGGCGCGTGACGGGAGCCTAGAGCGTTTTCGCGTGAGGCGGCTCCGGCTCACGCGAAAACGCGACCGCAATGGGCGGCAGCGGCCGGTGGCGTCGGCGCGGGAACGCGAAGGCGATGGGCTGAAGGTCGGCTCCGCATCGATCCCTTCGAAGGAGCCGGCGTCCGGATCGGCCGCGGCAGAGAGACCGACCGGCACGGTTTTCGGGTAAGGTCCGCACCGATGCAGCGACGATTGACATCACAGCCGCTTCCCGTGAGCGCGCAGGACCGCGCCCTGACGCGGCGGCACCTCCTGCCCGCCCAGGCGGCGCTCGAGGATCTCTTCCTCCGGCTCCGGGCCGACACCGACAGGGCGATCGGGCCCACGACCCGCACCTATGCCGGGAAGCCCTACCCCTACGGCTGCTGCCTGGAGATCACGAACGACGTCCTGGAGCGCCTGAAGGCCCGGATCGCCCGGCCCGACCACGAGGGGGTCCGGGCCGTCCGGGCGTTCCTGACCGCCGGCGGCCGCGGGCAGCGGGTCTGGGGCGTGCTGCGGGGCCGGTACTTCCAGAACGCGCTGCAGTTCGGCGGCCTCTACGTGGACGTCGCCAACGACACGGTCGACGGCGCGAAACCGAAGGTCGAGATCCTGCCCATGGCGGAGGCGGGCCTCGAGGCCGTGCGGGACGCCTGGCACTTCGCCGCGGTGGCGGAGGCCTATTGGGGCCTCCGGATCTTCGCCAATCATGCGCTCCCGTCCCTGGCGCCCCTCCTGCCGATGATCGGCCTGCGGCCCGACGGGCGGCTGCGCCTTCGCGGCACCTCGGGCTACATGCTCGACCTGTTCCAGTCCGACGGCTTCGTGCGGGCCGAGGATTGGCTCGGCCGGGGTCCCGTGCCGCCCCGCCCGGTGGTGGAGGCGCTGCGGGCGGCCTGCTCCGAGGAGCTCCTCGCCGCCAATCCGAGCGCCGGCGCGGAGGCGGCCGTTCTCGCCTGCCGCGCGGCGCGGGCATCCGGACGGGCCGCGAGCCGCGAATGGCGAGCGGCACGCCTCGCCGAATTTCAGCAAATCGGCGGCGCGCGGTAGACGCCCTTCGTCGCGCCAGCGTGACGAACGCGAAGCGCCGCGCGGTTGGCCCCCGCTTCGGTCCTCACTTGCGCTCGGACGACCAGGGAAAGTTCACGTACCGGTCGCGCGAGTCGTAGCAGATGTTGCCGTACATCTTGAGGTAGGACGCCCGGCGCACCGGATCGGCGTAGACCGCCGCCGGATCGGCGAGGTCGGCCTCGTAGCGCGCGATGTTGTCGATCGTCAGGGCGCTCGGCAGGATGTCCATGCCCTGCGGAACGCTCTTGCCTTCGAGCCAGTCGGCCGCGTGCTGCCCCATGGCGTAGCCGAAGACGGGCGAGGACAGGGCGATGCTCGCCTTGTAGGGGCTGTTGCGCTTCTTGATCTCGGCGACGGCGCCGGGCTCGCCGTCGATGCCGCCGAGGAACTGGTCGGGCCGGTCCTTGCCGGCGGCCCGCAGCGCGGCGAGGGCGCCGAGCACGACCGTGTCGGCGCCGAGGACGACGTCGATCGTGGGATGCGCCTGGAGAATGGTCTGCATGGTGCGGAAGCCGCCCTCGAAATCCACCGTCGCCGGAGAGATGTCGGCCACGATGGCGGCCCCCGGGACGGTCTTGAGCGCATCGCGCAGGGCCACGAAGCGGGGGGTCAGGAACTCGATGCTGTCGTGGGTCAGCAGGACCACGTTGGCGCGGGGCAGGCGTCGCCGGATATGGGCGGCGGCCGCGTCGCCGAGCGTCTTGCCGGTCAGGTACTGGGGCGCGTTGAGCAGCGAGGTGGCGGGCGGGGCCACGATGGTGCCCACATAGGCGCCGGACCCCATCGTCTCCTGAAGGCTGCGGCTCGAGGAATCCGGGTCCACGGGGGCCACGACCACGCCGCCGGTCCGGTCGGCGCGCAGTTCGCGCAGATGGGCGAGCATCCGGTCGGCGTCGTTGTTGGCCTGCGTGACCCGATAGGCGAGGCCGCGGTCCCGGGCCGCCATGGCGAGCCCGCGATCGACGCCCTGGATGAAGTCGCGCTCGTTGTCCTTGGCGAAGGCGAGCGACCGCGCGAGCCCGGCCGGCGCGGTGCAGCGGGGAGCGCCCGGATCGTGGGGCGCGAAGACCGTCGGCGTCGTGAGGCCGGGGCCGGCATCCTGGGCCGCGGCGGGCACCTGGCTCCCCGCCAGAAGGGCCGCCGCGACGGCGAGGGCCGCGGGCCATCCGGCGAGCCGGCGAGCCGGGGTCGCGATCCGCTTCGTCGGCATGGCCTCCCCCGTTGCCGTCAGGTTGATCGGACGCGGTGCGGCGCACCCGGAAGCGCCCCGGGACCGGTCCGCATCCCATGCCGACCCATATCGGGCCCGGCCTCGTAGAAGTCAAAATCACGGCAGGCCGTGCAGGGTCAAGCCGCGTTCGGGAGTCTCCCGCAAGGGATACGGCGGGCCAGCAGGATCAAGCCGCGTTCGGGACTCTGCCGCGAGGGGTGGAGCAAGGCACGAAAAGGTGATGGCCCCGATCCGTGAGGCGAGGCCCGTTCAGGCGGCGGCGGCTTCCGGCCTTTCCAGACGACGCGGCAGCACGACGCGGAAGGTCGCGCCTTCGCCGAGCGTCGAGGTCACGGTGATGTCGCCGCCGAGGTTCCGCACGATGGTTCTCACATAGGCGAGGCCGACCCCTTCTCCCGGCCGGTCCTGGACGCCGGAGCGCCGGAACAGCTCGAACACGCGTTCGGAATCGGTGCTGGCGATGCCGCGGCCGTTGTCGGCCACCTCGATCGCGACCTTGTCGTCCGGTGCCTCGGTCGTGCGGACCACGATGCGCAATTCGCGGTCGGCGGAATGGTATTTGACGGCGTTGTCGAGGAGGTTGCCCAGCACCTGTTCCAGCGACAGCCGGTCGGTCTCGAGGGCCGGCACGCGCAGGTCGAACGCGATCTCCCCCTGGACCTGGTTGACCTGATGCCGGATCGCCGCCGCGCAGGACCGGAGCAGCGCCTCGAGATCGACGAGCTCCGGCCGCAGAATCCGCTGTCCCTCGCGCGACAGCTTCAGGATGGCGCTGATGAGCGCCTCCATCTTCCGGGTCGAGGTCCGGATGAAGCCGATCGCCTCCGGAAGGTCGACGGTGGCGGCCGCATGCGCCTGCCGCCCGGCCGGATCGGCGGCGTCTCCGGGCGGAGCGGATTTCTCCATCCAGGCGCGCAGCCCTTCGACGCCGGATTCCAGCTCGGTCGTGAAGCCCATGATGTTGACGAGCGGCGCCCTCAGATCGTGCGTCACCAGATGGGCGAAGCGCTGGATCTCGTCGTTGGCGCGCGTCAGATCGGCGGTGCGGTCCGCGACCCGCTGCTCGAGATTGGCCGCGAGGGACTCGACCTCGTCCCGGGCCCTGGTGAGCTCGCGCGTGAAGCGCACCACCATGATGGTGGCGCCGCCCACCACCATGATGATGATGATCCCGCCGACGATCGAGACCCAGCGCAGCCGCGTGGCATTGGCGTTCTGTTCGCCGACGCCCGTGGTGAGCCGGTCGTCGGCCGCCCGGATCACGCCGGAGAAGAACACGTTGGCTTCGTCCATGAGCGCCTTGCCGCGGTTCGTCCGCGTGAGGGCGAGCGCTTCCGCGTCGCGGCGCTCGCGTTTCAGCGCGATCGTCCGGTCCATCTCGGCGTATTTCTCGCCGACGAGGGCCGTGAGCCGCTGCAGCGGCAGCTCCATCTGCCGGTACGCCGCCAGGGTCCGCTTGAGCGTCTCGAGCTCCCGCTGGGCCACCGTCTTGGCGAGGTCGTAGGGAGCGAGATAGATCTCGTTGCCGGTGAGAAGGAAACCGCGCTGGCTGGACTCGGCGGCCTGGACGGCGTTGCGCAGCTCGACGGCCGAACTCCTGGCGTCCCGCGCCTCGATCACGTCCCGGAAATAGACCTGGGCCCGCTCGGCCAGCCAGATCGTCATCCCGACGATGCCGACCAGCGCCAGAAAGCCCACGACCAGCAATGCGATCGAGGCTCTGACGACGGAATGGCTGCTGACGGACATGGCCCTTTGCTTATGCGGAATGCTCGGCCCGCGCCAGGAGCCGCCGGGCCTCGGCGGGATCGGGCGGGCGCCTGGCGGGGGCGCCCAGGCGAGCCGCATCGGACCCGGAGTGCAGCAGGACGGGAAGGGTCATGGCGACCTCGAGGGGAGTGCGCCGATGAATCACGCGGCCGGCCGCCAGGGAGGCCGCCCCGTGCCGGCCTCTCCGAGGGCCCGATTATGCGGCAGGGCGGTCGGGCCTACAAGGGCGCGCCGGCCGCGCGGGCGGCGGGCGGCGGCGCGAGGACGCGACGGCTCCGGTCCGTCAGAGGGGCGCGACGGTGAGGCCGCGCACGCCGTGACGGCCTCGTCTCCTCAGCGAGGCGCGACGGCGAGGCCGCGCACGCCGTGGCGGTCGATCAGCCGCTGCGCGAGGCCGCCCGCCTTCGCCTCGTCGACGAAGGCCTGCAGGAACGCGGCTCCCGCGGCGTTGCCCATCGCCGTCCCGACCGCCTGCTGGACCGCCGTGAACCGTCCGTCGAGGACCCGCGCCCCCGGAAGCTCCTCGAGGTTCGCGATCAGACCGGGGCGAAGGCCGGCAAGGGCGTCCAGCCCCTCGTCGCGGAACAGGCGGAATGCTCCGTCGAGTCCCTCAGCCCGCACCAGGCGCGCGCGGGTGATGTGACGGGTCAGCCAGAGATCGTAGGCGCTCCGGGCATTGACGGCGATGCGGATGCCCTCGCGGTCGACCTCCGCGATCGTCCGCAGGGGCGAACCCGCGGGCACGAGGTAGGTCGCCTCGATCTCCACATAGGCGGTGGTGAAGCGGATCTTCTCGGCGCGCGAGGGTTCCGCGCCGATCAGGCCGATGTCCCACACGTCCTGCCCGGCCTTGTCGGCGAGCTCGCCGGGCGAGGCGAAGGGAACGTAGGCGACGGGAACGCCGAGGCGCGCGGCGATTTCCCGGGCCATGTCGGGCGCCACGCCCCGGGGCTGACCCGCGGAATCGGTTCCCGAGACCAGAAGGAAGTTGCTCATGTTGATGGCGGCCCGGAGAACCCCGGTCGGGGCCAGTTCGGCCGCGGCGTCCTGTGACATCGGCTCGTCCTCGATCTGCGGGCGCGTGGTCGGCGGCACCGGCCTCCCGGCGGTCCGGGTGCCGTGCGGGTTTGCAGGCCCGGACAGCCTGAGACGCGGAGGCCCGCACGGTCAACCCGCCAAAAGCCGTGCGGGGTCCGCGCGTCGACGGCAGCGTCGTCTGCGCGGCCCCGCGGGGCGAGGCGGGTCACGGCCCCCGCGGTTGCATCCCGGTCGAACCCCGGCCAGTCTGATCGCGGAAGATCACCTGCCGTGATCGGAGGGAGCTGCGATGGCGAGCCTGCTCGTTCATGTGATCTGTGGCCCGGAGAATCCGACGAAGGCGGCCCTGGCCTTCTTCGTCGCCGCTTCCGCCGTGGAGGCGGGTCATGCGACGCATGTGTTCCTCGCCGGAGACGCGGTCCAGCTCATGCGCGAGCCCGTGCTGAACGGCCTCGCCGGGCTCGGGACCGGCTCGCTCCGGGAGCATTACGGCAAGATCGCCGCGGGAGGCGGGCGCCTCTATCTCTCCGGCGGCTCGTGCGCCGCCCGGGGCCTGAGCGACGCGGACCTCCAGGGCGTGCCGCACGAGAAGGGAACGCCTGCGATCCTGGTGCGCCTCGTCATGGAATGCGACCGCACGATCGTCTACTGAACCCCGGCGAACAGGAGCGAAAAATGGACCATTCCGCCGGCAGCACCGTCTCGACGTCGTTCCTCGATGCCTTCGCCGAGGCCTGGAACCGGCACGACACGGACGCCATCCTCGCGATGATGACGCCCGACTGCGTGTTCGAGGGCGGCCGGGGATCGAGCGTGAAGGGCACCGTCTACACGGGCCGGGAGGAGGTCCGGCGCGGCGTCGAGGAGGTGTTCGCCAACTTCCCCGACGCGCGGTGGAACGGCCCGACCCACTTCATCGCCGGCGATCGCGGCGTGACCGAGTGGGTGTTCACCGGGACCGGCCGGGACGGGGTGCGGGTCGAGACCCAGGGCTGCGACGTGTTCACGTTCCGCGACGGCAAGATCGCGGTGAAGAACTCCTATCGCAAGCAGCGGATCTGATCCCGCCGCATCGCCTTCCGCCGCCGCGTTACCGCATGGCCGAGAAGCCGGTCGGCTGCAGGATCAGGTTCGAGACGTGGGTGAGGATCGGGCCGTCCTTCTCGCTCTCGGCCCGCTTCTGCACCCATTCGGGATCCGCCATGAAGGCGTTCCACTTGGCCTCGCGCTCGGCGAGCGACTCCCATTCCAGCAGGTAGTAGAGATCCGTGCTCGAATCCCCGATCGCGACGGTCCAGAAGCCCCGCTGCCGGATGCCGAACCGCTCCCAGATCGCGAGGGTGGCGGTCTCGAAGCGCTTCAGGAGCGCGGGCAGGCGTCCGGGAGCACAATGGTAGATGCGAAGCTCGTGGATCATGCGGACGTCCCCTGATGACGGGCCGCATCGTCCGCGAGGATCCGGCAAAGCTCAACCGCCCGGCCGGGGTTATGCACGGCCGCCGCGCTGCGGGGATTGAAGTCGCGGTGCGTCCGCTCATCTTCGGGAGGCGGCGTCCGGCCGGGCATGGCGAGCGGGGCCGATGCGGAAGATCGTCGTTCACAGGGCCGGCGGCTACGAGCAGCTCAAGCTCGAAACCCATCCCGATCCCCGGCCGGGAGACGGGCAGGTCCTCGTGCGCACCGAGGCCGTGGGGGTGAACTACGCCGACGTCTGCGTGCGCTGGGGCGTGTACGAGTCGGCGCGCCGCTATGTGGGCTGGCCGATCACGCCGGGCTTCGAATATGCCGGCCGCGTCGAGGCGCTCGGGAGCGGGGTGCGCCATCTCGCGGTCGGCGATCCGGTCTTCGGCCTCACGCGCTTCGGCGGCTACGCGACCCATGTCTGCGCGGACGCGGACCTCGTCTGGCCCAGGCCCGCGGCCCTCGATCCGGAAGCGGCGGCGGGCTTTCTCGCGGTGCACCTCACCGCCTATCACGGCCTGCTGCAGAACGTCGTGATCCGGCCCGGCATGCGGGTTCTCGTGCATTCCGCGGCCGGCGGCGTCGGCTCGGCGCTCGTGCAGCTCGCCAGGCTGCACGGCCTCGTCGTGGTCGGCGTCGTGGGCGCGAGCCACAAGGTCGCCTATGTGCAGGACCGCGGCGCCGACGCCGTGATCGACAAGTCGCGGCAATCGCTCTGGGACGAGGCCGCGCGCCTGTCGCCCGAGGGCTACGATCTCGTCTTCGACGCCAACGGCCCCGAGACGCTCGCGCGGAGCTATGCCCACCTGCGGCCGACCGGCAAGCTGATGGTGTACGGCTTCCATACGCTGCTGCCCAAGGCCGGCGGCCGGATCAGCTATCTCAAGGCGGGCCTCGGCCTCCTCCGGATGCCGCGCTTCAAGCCGCTCGCGATGACGACGCAGAACAAGGGGGTGGTGGCCTTCAACCTCTCCTTCCTGTTCGACCGCATCGACCTCCTGCACCCGGCCGTGAGCGACCTCGTCGGCTGGGTCGAGGCCGGCCGGATCGGGGCTCCGGGCGTGCGCTCGTTTCCGCTCGCCGAGGCGGCCCTGGCGCACCGGGCGCTCGAATCGGGCGAGACCACCGGCAAGCTCGTGCTCGGCACCGCGGATGCGTGAGGGCCGCCGGCGTCCCCGGTCCGCCCATGACGAAGGCCTCGGGATGCCGTAAGGAAAGGGGTCCCGCTCCCCGCCGTCCGGGAGCCGCCGACCGGAGGAACAGCGTGGCCGACGTTCAGGCCCAAGCCCAGGCCCAGGCCTTTCGCGACAGCCTCGACGGCGGCGGCGAGTGCGGGCGGCTCATCGCGTCGCGGGACTGGTCCGCGACCGCGCTGGGGCCGCTCGACGCCTGGCCGCCGAGCCTCAGGACCGCGACCTCGATCCTGCTCCGCTCGCCCGTGCCCCTGGTGATGCTCTGGGGCGAGGACGGCGTCATGATCTACAACGACGCCTATTCGGCGTTCGCGGCCCGGCGGCACCCGGACCTGCTGGGCTCCCCGGTGCGCGAGGGCTGGCCCGAGGTCGCCGCCTTCAACGACCACGTCATGAAGGTCGGGCTCGCGGGCGGAACCCTGGCCTACCGCGACCAGGAGCTGACGCTCCACCGCCACGGGCGCCCCGAACGGGTCTGGATGAACCTCGACTACTCGCCCGTGCTCGACGAGAGCGGGCGGCCGGCCGGCGTCCTGGCGATCGTGGTCGAGACCACGGCGCGCGTGGCGGCGGAGCGGCGCAACGCCTTCCTGCTCGCGCTCGGCGACGCGCTGCGCCCGCTCGCGGACCCGCTGGAGGTCCAGGCGACCGCGGCGCGCGTGCTGGGCGAGCATCTCGGCGCCGCCCGCGTCGCCTATGCGGAGGATGCGGGCGACGGCGAGACCGTCGTGATCACCTGCAACTACACCGACGGCGTGCCCGACCTCGTGGGGACCTACCGCTACGCCGATTACGGCCCCGACCTGCTCGCCGAGATGCGGGCCGGCCGGGCCCTCGTGCGCCCCGACGTCCGGGGCGACCCGAGCCTCACCGACGCCGAGAAGGCCGCGCACGCGGCGCTCGGGCTCGGCGCCACCCTGAACGTGCCCCTGGTCAAGGCCGGGCGGCTCGTCGCCGTGCTGGCCGTCCACCATGCGGGGCCGCACGCCTTCCCGCCCGACGAGATCGCGCTCGCCCGGGAGGTCGCCGAGCGCACCTGGGCGGCGGTGGAGCGGGCGCGCGCGGAAACGGCGCTGCGGGCGAGCGAGGAGCGGCTCCGGCAGGTCCAGGATGCGGCCGGCATCGGCAGCTTCGATTTCGACCGCGCCACCGGCATCGCGGTCGCCTCGCCGCAATACCTGACGCTCTACGGCCTCGACGAGAGCTGGGGGAACACCTTCAGCTACGAGAAGTGGATCTCGCTCGTCCATCCGCAGGACCGGACGCTCATCGAGGCCGAGACGCGCCGGGCGGTGTCGGATCCGGACCGCGACCACCTCGATTTCGACTTCCGCATCGTCCGCGCCGACACCGGGGAGGTCCGGTGGGCCGCGGCGCGCACCAAGCTGATCCGGAACCGCGACGGAACCTTCGTGCGCTCGGTCGGCGCGCAGTGGGACATCACCGACCGCAGGGCCGCCGAGGAGGCCCTGCGGGAGAGCGAGGCGCGCTTCCGCCTCATGGCGGACGCGGCGCCGCAGATCGTGTGGATCACCGACGCCGACGGGCGGGTGGAGTTCTTCAACAGGCAATGGGCGGATTACGTCGGCTTGCCGGACTGGCCGGCGAGCGCCGCCGACGTGGCGGCGGCCGCAATCCACCCGGACGAGGCCGCGATGACCCTGGCGGCCTTCGACGAGGCCCGCCGCACCGGCGGCGCCTTCCAGGTCGAGCACCGGATCCGCTCGAAGACGGGCGCCTACCGCTGGTTCCTGGTGCGGGCGGAGCCCTACCGCGACCCGGCGACCGGCCGGATCGTGCGCTGGCACGGGGCCTCGGTCGACATCGACGACCGCAAGGTCGCGGAGGCGCGCCTGCGCGCGCTGAACGAGACGCTCGAGGCGGAGGTGGCCCAGCGGACCGCGGAGCGGGACCGCATCTGGCAGCTCTCGCCCGACCTCATGTGCGTGGCCCGGACCGACGGCACGCTGCTGAGCGTCAATCCCGCCTGGGAGCGGCTCCTCGGCTGGACGGCCGACTGGCTCGCCGGCCGCAACGCCGGCGAGATCAAGCACCCGGAGGACGCCGAGCGCACCGCCGCCGAGCTCGCCCGGCTGGCGGCCGGCGGCCATCGCACCATGAACTTCGAGGACCGCTACCGGCACCGCGACGGGAGCTGGCGCTGGATCTCGTGGGTGATCGAGCCCGAGGGCGGCCTGATCTACTGCATCGGCCGCGACGTCACCGCCGAGCGGGCGGCGCGCGAGGCGCTCGCCGCCGCCGAGGCGGCGCGGCGCGAAGCGGATGCGCTCTACCGGGCCTATTTCGAGAACACGCCCGAGGCGCTGTTCGTGGTCGAGGCCCGGGCCGACGGCGCCTTCGTGATCGAGGAGCTCAACCCGGCCCACGAGGCCGGGGTCGGGTTCAGGCTCGCGGAGGTGCGCGGCCGGCGCGTCGAGGACATCCTGCCGCCCGACGTCGCCCGGCGCGTGCTCGACACCTATCGCCGCGTCGTCGAGACCGGCGAGGTCTACCAGTACCGCGAGGTGTTCGATCTCGGCGCCGCCCCGCAGCATTGGGACACCTCGCTCGTGCCGGTCCGCGACGCCTCGGGCCGCGTCGCCCGGGTGATCGGGTCGAGCCGCAACGTCACGCGCCAGGTCAACGCCGAGGAATCCCTGCGCCAGGCCCAGAAGATGGAGGCGGTGGGCCAGCTCACCGGCGGCATCGCCCACGACTTCAACAACCTGCTCGGGGCCGTGGTAGGGTCGCTCGATCTGATCCGCCGCAAGCCCGGGGACATCGAGCGCGTCCGGCGCTTCGCGGAAGCCGGCCTCGAGGCGGCCGAGCGCGGCGCCAAGCTCACGGGCCAGCTCCTCGCCTTCTCGCGCGCGCAGCGCCTCGAGCTGCGGCCGCTCGTGGTGTCGGACCTCGTCGAGGGCATGCGCGACCTGCTCGCCCGCACCCTCGGGCCGATGGTGCGCCTCGGCTTCGCCCTCGAGGGCGACGGGGCGGTGCTCTCGGACCCGACGCAGCTCGAGATGGCGGTGCTCAACCTCGCGATCAACGCGCGCGACGCCATGCCGGAGGGCGGCGCGCTCACCATCGGGACCCGGGTCTGCTCGACCGCGGGCGACGGGGAGCTCGCCGCCGGCGACTACGTCGAGCTGTCGGTGAGCGACACCGGGACCGGCATGCCGCCGGAGGTCGCGGCCCGCGCCTTCGACCCGTTCTTCACCACCAAGGGCGTCGGCAAGGGCACGGGGCTGGGCCTCTCCCAGGTCTACGGCATCGCCAAGCAGGCCGGCGGGACGGTGCGGATCGAGAGCCGGCCGGGCGCCGGCACCATCGTGCGGATCGTCCTGCCGCGGACCCGGGCGGCCGTGGAGGCCCGAGCGGCCTCCCCGGCCGACGAGGCCGCGCCGTCGGAGGACGGCGCCACGATCCTGGTGGTCGACGACGACCGGGACATCCGGCGCATGCTGGTCGCCTCGCTCGTCGCGCTGGGCTACGGGGTCCTGGAGGCGCCGGACGGTCCCGCAGGGCTGGCGGCGCTCGAGGCGGGATCGCCCGATCTCATGATGGTCGACTTCGCCATGCCGGGCATGAACGGGGCCGAGGTCGCGAAGGCGGCGCGGGAGCGCCGCCCGGACCTGCCGATCGTGTTCGCGAGCGGCTACGCCGACACCGCCGCGATCGAGGCGGTGGCGGGCAACGACGCGCTCATCCTGCGCAAGCCCTTCCGAATCGACGATCTCCAGGCCGTGCTCACGACAGCGCTCATGGGCCGTCCCCCGCCGGGCCGGCCCTGAGAGGGGCGCGTCATCCCGGCCGGGGGCCGATCCCTGGCCCTCGCGGGCGCCGAGGACCCGTCCCGGACCCTCTCAGGCGTCGAGGCCGAACGGATCGTCGACGGAATGGGCCGGCGGGGTGAACCAGCGCGCGCCCGACTCGGTGATCACCATGTGGTCTTCGAGCCGCACGCCGAACTCGCCGTAGATGCAGATCGTCGGCTCGTTGGAGAACGTCATGCCGGGGCGCAGCACAGTGCGGTCGCCCTTCACGAGATAGGGCCATTCGTGCACGTCGAGGCCGATGCCGTGGCCGGTGCGGTGCGGCAGGCCCGGCGTGGCGTAGCCCGGCCCGAAACCGCCGCCGGCGATCACGGCGCGGGCCGCGATGTCGATGTCCTCGCAGCGGTTGCCGGGCCTGGCCGCGCGGAAGCCGGCGGCCTGCGCCTCCTTCTCGAGGTTCCAGACGTCGCGCTGGCGCTGCGTCGGCCGGCCGAACACGTAGGAGCGGGTGATGTCGGAGACGTAGCCGTCCACCGGGGCCCCGACGTCGACCAGGACCATGTCGCCGTCCCGGAGGGTCTGGGGGTGGGGGACCCCGTGGGGGTAGGCGGTGGCCTCGCCGAACAGGACGATGTTGAACGGCGGGTCGCCCTCCGCGCCGAGCCTTCGGTGCGCGGCGACGAGGAAGGCCTGCACCTCGGTCGTGGTGATGCCCTCGCGCAGGATGCGCGCCGCCGCCTTGTGGGCCTCGAGCGTGATGGACTTGGCGGTCTGCATCAGGGCGAGCTCGTGCTCGGACTTGACCGCGCGGCAGGCGCCCGTGATCTCGATCGCGTTCGTGAACGTGAAGGCGTTGCCCGCCCGCCGCAGCCGGTCGAAGGTGAAGAACGGCGTCGCCTCGTCGACCGCGATGGTGCCCCGCTCGACCCCGAAGGAGCGCACCGCGTCGATCACAGCGGCGGCGGGATCCTCGTCCTCCTCCCAGCGCGCCACCTTGTCGCCGAAGCTCGTGAGGGTGAGGAGCTTCTCGACCTCGAAGGCGGGCGAGAGATAGACGATCTCGCCGCTCGCCGGGAGGATCGCGCCGTGGGCGCGCTCGGAGGGGCGCATGCGCAGGCCGGTGAAATAGGTGAGGCTCGACGAGGCGTCGAGCCAGAGCGCGTCGATCCCCTGCTCGCGCATCAGGCGCTGCGCCGCATCGATGCGTCTCAGGCGCTCGTCGACGCCGATGGGCGGCACGTCGCCGCGAAGGTTCTTCAGCCCGGCGAGGACGTCCTCCGCGGTCGAGCCGCCGACTCCGATGGTCATGTGCGTCTTCCTCAAAAGCCGATGTCCCCGCCGTCCTGGCAGGGGTGCGGCCCGGAGGCAAGCGTTCCGGCGACCCCGCCCCGTCGTCCCGGCGCCGGGATGCCCGAGGGCATGGTCCGTGCAGAGCCCCGTCGGTGACGGAGGGAACCGGCTCCTGTCGGGGCCGCGGAGAGCTCCGCATCCGGCGCCGCACCGTGCGCCTCCACCGGTCCCGCGCCGCCCCCTAGGTTCTCAGGCCGGAGCAGAGCATGGCGAACTGCTTCGCGACCACGTCGGCATGCCCGGGCGTGAACTCGCCCGAGACCGGCCGGCCCGACAGCGTCCGCCACTCCCCGTCGACACGCCGGAACGTGTAGCCCATCGGGCTGTGGAGCACGGCCTCCGGGCAATTGGCGCGGACCTCGTAGCGCCGCGCCTGCAGGGGGCGCTCCTCCTGGCTCTTGCGGCAGAGCGTGATGGTCTGGTTGTCCTGAACGTTGCCGTGGAAGGGGAAGGAGGGCGAATAGAACTTCCAGCCGATGCGCTCGCACATCTCCTTGATGTCGTGGGACGTGAACTCGCCGACCATGCGGGCGGAGGCCGAGCCGAGGCCGGTCTGCTCGACCAGGGTCGCGCGGCCGTTCTCCTCGTGGAGCGGGAACGAGCCCGCGCGCTGCGCCGCCGGCTGCGCCGAGGCCGGGGCTGCCGCGAGGACGAGGGCCGCGGCGGCGCATCCGAATCGAGCGAACCTCATCGTCCTCTCCCGCCGGCATCCTGTCGGCTCCGTCGCGAGCCGGAAGGCTCTGCGGCCGGCGCCGCCGGTTCCATCGGCAGCGATGAATGCGCGCAGCGCGCCATGCCCGCAAGGCGAACCTCGCGACAGGGTGAACACCGTCGGAGAAGCGGGTGACCCTCGCGCGTCAGGCCGGAACGGGGACGGATTCCGGCAGCAGGCCTTCGCTCTTCAGGTCGCTCCACAGGCCCTGCGGCACCTTGTGGCGCAGGGCCGCCGCGTTGCGCTCCACCTCCGCGGGCGTGACGCCGCCGAGGATCACGGAGGCGATGGCCGGGCCCGCGAGCGCGAAGTGCAGGGCCGCGACCGCGAGCGGCACCGCGTGCGCGTCGCAGACCCGCTCGATCCGGGCGACCTGCGCCATGATCTCCGGCGGCGCCTCGCGGTAGTTGAAGCGCGCGCCCGGCCGGGCCCCGGTGGCGAGGATGCCGGAATTGTAGACCCCGCCGAGGATCACGCCGATGCCCTTCTGCGCCGCGAGCGGCAGGAAAGCGTCGAGCGCATCCTGCTGCAGCAGGGAATAGCGCCCCGCGAGCAGGGCGCAGTCGAAGTCGCCGGCCTGCGCGAAGCGCACGCACATCTCGGCTTCGTTGAGGCCGACGCCGATCGCCCGGATCGCGCCTTCGCCGCGCAGCCGGTCGAGGGCGCGGTAGGCGCCTTCCATGGCTTCCCGGAAGCGCGCGTCCACGCCCTCGCGCCCGTGGGTCCAGACGTCGACGTCGTGGATGAGGAGGATGTCGATGCGGTCGAGGCCGAGGCGCAGCAGCGACTGCTCGAAGGAGCGCAAGGTGCCGTCGTAGGAATAATCCACCACGGAGGCGTGCGGCACGCCGCCCGCGAAGCCCGGGCCCCCGGCGGTGCCGCCGGCGGCGCGCGGGTTCATGTGCCGCCCGACCTTGGTGGAGAGGACGTAAGCATCCCGCGGCAGGGCGCGCAGCACGGCCCCGAAGCGCAGTTCCGACAGGCCGTTGCCGTAATGGGGCGAGGTGTCGAAGAGGTTCGTGCCGGCGGCGTGCGCGGCCCGGATCGTGGCGAGCGCCTCCGCCTCGTCGAGGCGGGCGTAGAGGTCGCCGAGCGGCGCCCCGCCGAAGCCGAGGCAGGTGACGGGGATCTGGGTACGTCCAAGGGGGCGGGTCGGCAGCATCGGGACAGACCGTGGGGTTCAAGAGAAGGTCGGGCGAAGGGCCGTTCCACCGCATCGGCGGGGAAGAAGCAAGGGCGACCGGCGGTTCACGCCGAGCCCGGTTTGGTCCGGAATGGTCCGGAATGGACCGGCCGGTCCAGGGGGCTTTAGCCCCGCGCCGGAAGGTCGCCGTAGGCCCGCGGTAGGGTGAAGCCGTGCCCGAGCGGGTCGTCGGCCTCGATCACGAAGGCCGCGGTGCCGGCAAAGGCCGAGGTGCCGGACACCCGGACCGTCACCGATCCGCCTCCGGGACCAGGGGCATGGCTCGCGACGCTCCCCGCGAAGGGAAGGCCCGTCGGCCCGTAGAACAGGCGCTCCGTCCCGGGCGCGATCAGGCCCCGGGCATGGTCGCGCGCCATGCGGGCGGTGACGCCGCTGCCGGTCGGGCTGCGGTCGATCTGCCCCTCGGCGAAGACGCAGAGATTGTAGGTGGGCGCCGGCGGAGCCGCGTCGTCGGTCAGGATCGTGCCGTAGAGAAAGCCGAGATCGGCCGCCTCCGGGTGGGTGATCCGCACCGATCCGCGCAGCGTCTGCGTGACCGCGGTCGCGGCGGCGACGAGATCGGCGATCGGGGTGGCGAAGAAGTCGAGCCCCAGGGCGGAGGAGGGCAGGATCGCGTAGAAGGCGCCGCCATAGGCGATGTCGAGCCGCACGCCGCCGAAACGCCCCCCGTCCACCACGAGATCGCGGTGGCTCAGGAACGCCGGCACGCTCTCGAACGCCGTCGAGACCACCCGGCCCGCTTCGACCCGGCACGCGACCCGCACGAGGCCGCAGGGCAGCTCGATGCAGAAGCGCGTCTCGGGCTCCGCGGCCGGCACCCGGCCGCTCTCGACGAGCCAGCGCCCGAGCGCGATCGTGGCGTGGCCGCACATGGTGGAATAGCCCTCGTTGTGCATGAACAGGGCGCCGATCGCGGCCTCCGGCGTCGAGGGCTCGACCGGGATGACGCCGTACATCCCGGCATGGCCGCGCGGCTCGAGCATGAGCGCCCGGCGCAGGTGGTCGAACCGCTCCCGGGCGTCGCGCCGCTTGTCGAGGATCCCGGCCCCGCGCAAGGGAGGATAGCCGCCCGTCACGATCCGGACCGGCTCGCCGGCGGTGTGCATGTCGGTGACGTGAAGCTCCATCGGGCCGCCCTCTCCTGCCGGGCTTCGGCATAGCCCGAGCGGGTCCCGTCCGGAAGGGCGCCTCGCCCGGCCCGGATCCCGCGGCTTTCCGAAACCGCCCGCCCTGGTATCATGGCGGCATGACGATCTCTCCGCCGGAGCCGGCACGCGCCCCCGGACCATGGCCGGCATGACGGTCCCCCTGCCCGGGCGACGCCCGTGACCGGGCCCGCCGACGTGGCGAGGCGGTCCTCGGCGCTGGCGCAGCGCCTGCGCATCCGCCAGCTCCAGGTCATCGTCGCGATCGCCGAGCAGCGCAGCCTGCTCGCGGCCTCGCGCTCCTTGGGGATCAGCCAGCCCGCCCTCTCGAAGGCGCTGCAGGAGATCGAGGACACGTTGGGCGTCCGCATCTTCGACCGCATGTCCCGCGGCGTCGTCCCGAATGCCTACGGCCAGGCCATCCTGATCCGGGCCCGGACCGTGCTCGCGGAGCTGAACCGCATCGGCGACGACCTCGTCCAGATCGCACAGCAATCGGCCGGCACGGTGGTGATCGGGGCGCTGCCGACCGCCGCGGCCGGCATCCTGCCCGCGACGCTCGCGCGGCTGCGCGCCCGCCATCCCCGCCTCGGGGTGAAGGTCCTGCAGGGGCGCACCCACGACCTCCTGCCGCTCCTCGAGAGCGGCGGCCTCGACGTTGTGGTGGGGCGCCTCTATCCCCCCGATACCCCGGACGACTTCCACCGCGAGGTGCTCTACGACGAGCCGATCTCCGTGCTCGCCCGCGCGGGCCACCCGATCTTCGAGAGCGGAGCGGATGGCGCGCTCGCGGCCTACGACCTCGTGCTGCCGTCGCTGGAGCAGCGGATGGGGCAGGAGGTCGACCAGGTGCTCGGCGCGTTCGGGGACCGGCTGCCGAAGCCGCTCCTGCGCGCCTCGTCGCTCTCCTTCATCCGCGAGCTGATCCTGTCCGGCGACGGGCTCGCCATCCTGCCCCGCCTCACCATGGCGGGGGACCTGCTCCGGGGCACGATCCGGGTCGTGCCGGTGGAAATCCAGACGCCGCGCCGGCCCGCGGGCCTGATCACGCTGCGGCACCGGGCCCGCTCGCCGGGCCTCACGGCGCTCGAGGCGGCGCTGCGGGACTACCTCGCCGAGGCGCGCAGCACCGGGCTGTTCGACACGGCGCCTGAGGTCCGGCGCGCGGGTATCACTTCCGGGTTATAGATATCGTCCGCGAACCTATAAGACACCCGAGCGCGCCCGACTTAGCCTCGTCGCGCCCGTTTGAATGCCCTTCGAGAGGCGCGAAACCCATGGACATGCTGCTGGACCGGCCCGGCCTCGACGGGGCTGCCCTCGATCTCCTCTTCCGCGAGGCCCGGACCCACTATGCCTGGCAGGACCGCCCGGTGCCCGAGAGCCTGCTGCGCCGGCTCTACGAGACCGCCCGGATGGGCCCGACGAGCGGCAACTGCAATCCCATGCGGGTGGTGTTCGTGACCACGCCCGAGGGCAAGGAGCGCCTGCGGCCGGGGCTGAAGCCCGGCAACGTCGACAAGACCATGGCGGCACCCGCGACCGCGATCGTCGGCACCGACATGGAGTTCTACCGGCACATCCCGCGGCTCGCTCCCCACAACGCCGACCGGGTCAAGGCTTACGAGGCCGATCCCGACCTGACCTACCGGGCCGCCTTCCGCAACGCCACGCTCCAGGGCGCCTATCTCATCATGGCGGCCCGGGCGCTCGGGCTCGATTGCGGCCCGATGTCGGGGTTCCTGCACGACGTGGTCGACGAGACGTTCTTCGCCGGGACCGCTGTCAAATCGAACTTCCTGATCAATATCGGCTACGGCGACTCCGATCGCCTGAGGCCCCGCGCCGACCGCTTCGCCTTCGACGAGGTCTGCCGCATCGTCTGAAGCGGGAGCCGCGCCGAAGGCCGACCCGGCAGGAGAACCGACGAACCCGGAGCCGGCGCCGAGCGCCCATCCGGCAGGAGACACGATGAACCCGGAGCCCATCTTCGACCTCGCGCATCTCGCGCATGTGGAACTCCTCACCCCCAAGCCCGAGGAGAGCCTGCGCTTCTTCGTCGACGTGCTCGGCATGACGGAGAGCGGCCGGGAGGGGAACTCGGTCTACCTGCGCGGCTGGGACGATTACGAACATCATTCCCTGAAGCTGACGGCTTCCCGGACCTCCGGCCTCGGCCACATGGCCTTCCGCACCCGCTCGCCCCAGGCGCTCGAACGGCGCGTCGCCGCGCTGAAAGGCAGCGGCTTCGACATCGGCTGGACCGACGGCGATAGGGGCCACGGGCCGGCCTTCCGCTGCCGGGATCCCGACGGGCACGTGATCGAGCTCTATTACGAGACGAAGTGGTACGAGGCTCCGCCGGAACTCAAGCCCGCGCTCAAGAACCAGGCCCAGCGCTATCCGGCGCGGGGGGTGAGCGTGCGCCGCCTCGACCACATGAACGGGCTCGCCGCCGACATCCGCGCCAACCGGATCTTCTTCGAGACCTATCTCGGCTGCCGCCTCACCGAGCAGATCGTGCTCAACGACGGCACGGAGGCCGGCATGTGGATGACGGTCACCAACAAGAGCTACGACTTCGCCTATACCCGCGACCACACCGGCTCCAAGGGCCGCTTCCACCACGTCACCTACGCCCTCGACAGCCGCGAGGACGTGCTGCGCGCCGCCGACGTCTTCCTCGAGAACGGCGTCTTCATCGAGACGGGCCCCCATAAGCACGCGATCCAGCAGACCTTCTTCCTCTACGTCTACGAGCCCGGCGGCAACCGGGTCGAGGTCGCCAATGCGGGCGCGCGCCTGATCCTCGCGCCGGACTGGAAGCCGATCACCTGGACCGAGGAAGAGCGCAAGAAGGGGCAGGCCTGGGGCCTCAAGACGATCGAGTCCTTCCACACCCACGGGACGCCGCCCGTGGAGGCCAAGAACCACTGAACGCGGGAACACTGCCATGAAGAACGTCGTCGTCCGCAACGTCGACCGGCCGCCGCTGGACCAGGTCGACGCCTTTGCGGAATTCGGGGTCGCGACCGTGCACGAGGCGATCGGGCGCCGCGGCCTGATGGCGAGCCGCCTGCGCCCGATCTATCCGCGCGCCGCCGCGGTCGGCACGGCGATAACGATCTCGGTTGCGCCCGGCGACAACACCATGCTGCACGTGGCCGTGGAGCTCTGCCGCGAGGGCGATTTCCTCGTGGTGAGCCCGACCTCCCCGTGCGAGGACGGCTATTTCGGCGACCTCTTCGCCACCGCCTACAAGGCGCGCGGCGTGCGCGGCCTCGTGATCGACGCCGGCTGCCGCGACATCCGCGCCCTCGAGGAGATGAGCTTCCCGGTCTGGTCCAAGGCCGTGTTCGCGCAGGGCACCGTCAAGGAGACGCTCGGCACCATCAATCTCCCCATGATCTGCGCCGGCCAGCTCGTGACCCCGGGGGACGTGATCGTCGCCGATGACGACGGCGTGCTCGTGGTGCCGCAGGCCGAGATCGCGGAAGCCCTCAAGGCGGCCCGCGCCCGCTCCGACAAGGAGAGTGCCAACCGCAAGCGCTTCCTCGCCGGCGAGGTCGGGCTCGACGTCTACGGCATGCGCGAGCGCCTGGCCCAGAAGGGCCTCACCTATGTGGACCACATCTCGGAACTCGGCGGAGGCAAGTGATGCGGCGAGCGATCCCTTGCATGCTCACACGATTCGACCGAGGAGTCCGGTGATGCAGCGCGCGACCCCCTGCACGCCCATCGCGCACAGCTGCGGAGAATGGTGATGCAGCGCGCGATTCCCTGCACGCTCATGCGCGGCGGCACCTCGAAGGGGCCGTTCTTCCTCGCCAGCGACCTGCCCGCCGACGTGGCGACGCGCGACCGGGTTCTCCTCGCCGCGCTCGGCTCCCCCGACGCCCGACAGATCGACGGCATCGGCGGCGCGGATTCGCTCACCAGCAAGGTCGCGGTGGTGGGGCCGTCGACGCGCCCCGACGCCGACGTCGACTACCTCTTCCTCCAGGTCGTCGTTGACGCCCCACGCGTGGACCCGTCGCAGAACTGCGGCAACATGCTGGCGGGCGTCGGGCCGTTCGCGATCGAGCAAGGCCTCGTGCCCGCGCGCGACGGCATCACGCCGGTGCGCATCCACATGGTCAACACGGCGAGCGTCGCGGTCGCGCACGTGCCGACGCCGGGCGGGCGCGTCGCTTACGACGGCGATGCGCGCATCGACGGGGTGCCGGGCACGGCCGCGCCGATTCCGGTCGATTTCCTCGACGTCGCGGGCGGGAGCTGCGGCGCGCTGCTGCCGACCGGCAACGTCCGCGACGTGATCGAGGGCGTCGCGGTCACCTGCATCGACAACGGCATGCCGGTCGTGGTGATGCGCGCCGCCGATCTGGGCCGGACCGGTGCGGAGGCGCCGGCGGATCTCGAGAAGGACCGCGCCCTGAAGGAGCGCGTCGAGGCGATCCGCCTCGCAGCCGGGCGCATGATGAATCTCGGCGACGTTACGAACAAGACCGTGCCGAAGATGTGCCTCGTGGCGCCGCCGCAGAACGGCGGCGCGGTCTCGACCCGCACCTTCATTCCCCACAAGGTCCACACCTCCATCGGCGTGTTCGGGGCGGTGAGCGTCGCCTCGGCCTGCGTGCTCCCGGGCTCGGTCACCGAGGGCGTGGCTCGGGTGAGGATCGAGGAGGGCCGGGCCCGCCTCGACATCGAGCACCCGACCGGCTTCTTCACCGTCGACACCGAGGTCGAGACCGGCCCCGACGGCCCGCGTTTCAAGCGCTCGGCGCTGCTGCGCACGGCGCGGGCGCTCATGCGGGGCGAGGTGCTCGTTCCCGCCTCCGTCTGGAACGCGGCCGCCTGACCGCCCGCCTTTTCGAGGAACCGCCATGACGAGCCCCGCCACCAATGCCCTCAGCCGCATCGCGCTCATCGGCCTCGGCGAGGCCGGCCAGATGCTCGCGCGGGAGTTCACGGCCGCCGGCGGCCTGAAGCTCACCGCCTACGACATCGCCTTCGCGGATCCGGCGAGCGGCCCGAGCCGGGCGGCGCGGGATCTCGGCATCGCCTCCGCGGCCTCGGCCGCGGAGGCGATCGCGGAGGCCGAACTCGTGATCAGCGCGGTCACGGCGAGTTCCGCCCTCGACGCCGCCCACTCGGTCGCACCGCATATGGCCCCGGGCGCCGTGTTCCTCGACCTCAACTCGGTCGCCCCGGGCACCAAGCGCGAGGCCTTCGCGACGATCGAGGCCGGGCGCGGGCGCTACGTCGAGGCCGCCGTGATGGCGCCGGTCTATCCGAAGCGCCTCGGCACGCCGATCCTGCTCGGCGGCCCGCACGCCGCTGGCTTCCTCGAGAGCGCGCAGACGCTCGGCTTCACGGTCTCGGTCTTCTCGGACAAGGTCGGCTCGGCCTCCGCGGTCAAGATGTGCCGCAGCGTGATGGTCAAGGGCATGGAAGCGCTCTCCATGGAGTGCTTCCTGGCCGCCCGCCGCGCCGGGGTCGAGGCCGAGGTGATCGCCTCCCTGCAGGCGAGCTTCCCGGGCATGAACTGGACCGCCGCGGGCGAGTACAACCTGGAGCGCATGACGACCCACGGCATCCGGCGCTCCGACGAGATGCGCGAGGTCGCCAAGACCGTCGAGGAACTCGGAATCGCTCCCCTGATGGCCAGCGCGACCGCCGAGCACCAGGCCACGATGGGGCACCTGCGGCTCAAGGAGCGCCTCGGCGGCACCCTGCCCCAGGGCCTCGGCGCCGTCCTCGACGCCATCGGTGCCCTGGAGCCGTGGCGCAACGAGCGGTCCGAAGCGGCTGAGTGAGCCGGATCGGAGCTTCGGACCCTGGTAAGGAGCGGCTCGTAGGGGCCGCGTGAGCCGGACCCGCGGGCGCGAAACGTGAGGAAACGATGATCGATCTCTACTACTGGACCACGCCGAACGGCCACAAGGTCACGATCTTCCTCGAGGAAGCCGGGCTGCCCTACCGCATCCGCCCGATCAACATCTCGAAGAACGAGCAGTTCGCGCCGGATTTCCTCGCGATCTCGCCCAACAATCGCATCCCGGCGATCGTCGACCACGAGCCGCAGGGCGGCGGCGAGCCCGTGCCGCTCTTCGAATCGGGTGCGATCCTGCTCTACCTCGCCGAGAAGACCGGCCGCTTCATTCCCGCCGACATGCGGGGCCGCGCCGACATGCTGCAATGGCTGTTCTGGCAGATGGCGGGCCTGGGCCCCATGGCGGGCCAGAACCACCATTTCGGCACCTTCGCGCCCGAGAAGATCCCCTACGCGATCGAGCGCTACGTGAAGGAGACGGCGCGGCTCTACGGGGTTCTCAACAAGCGCCTCGCCGACCGGGAGTTCGTCGCCGGCGCCTATTCGATCGCCGACATGGCCTGCTATCCCTGGATCGTGTCCCACGAGCGCCAGAGCCAGAACCTCGACGACTTCCCCCACCTGAAGCGCTGGTTCGAGACCATCACGGCCCGCCCCGCGGTGGTGCGCGCCTACCACAAGGCGCCCGCCATCAACGCGCAGACGATCCTCCCGAAGGGGATGCCTGCGCCCGCGGCCTGAACGGGAGCCGGTATCACCGGAAGGTTATAGATATTTCTCCCCTCCGTATAAGACAGGCCTCCGGCGCGAGCGTAGCCTGGGCGCCTTGAGACCCCATCCTCCGTGCGACGGTCCCGGCTTGCGATGCCGGGGCCTCGCCGCAGCAGCGAGGCGGCCGATGAGCGCTGACGCCCCCATGAACGAGACCGCGATCCGCGCCCTGGCGCAGGGCATCGACGCGATCCTACCCACGCACCGCGACCTCTATTACGGCGGCCGGTGGCAGGTGCCCCAGGGCGGCCGCTACGTGGAGTTCTTCAATCCCGGCTCGGGCGAATCCCTCGGGCAGGTCGCCGAGGCCGGGTCCGGCGACGTCGACCGCGCCGTCGCGGCCGCCGCGCAGGCCTACGAGGAATGGCGCCTGGTGCCCCCGGCGGAGCGCGCCAAGATCCTGCGCCGCATGGCGGGGATCGTGCGCGAGCACGCCGAGGAGCTCGCGATGATCGATGCCGCGGACAGCGGCAACCCGGTGCACGAGATGGTGGGCGACGCCCTCAACGCCGCCGCGCAGCTCGACTTCTTCGCCGGCCTCGTGACCGAGATGAAGGGCTCCTCGGTGCCGCTCGGGCCCGATTCGGTGAACTTCTCGGTGCGCGAGCCCCGCGGCGTCGTCGCCCGCATCATCCCGTTCAACCATCCCTTCATGTTCTGCGCCGCCAAGTCGGCGGCGCCCCTCGCCGCCGGCAACACCGTCGTGGTGAAGCCGCCGGACCAGGCGCCGCTCTCGTCCCTGCGCTACGCCGAGCTCGTCGGCCACCTCCTGCCCGCCGGCGTGTTCAACGTGGTGCCCGGCGGCCGCGAGGTCGGCGCTGCGCTCGTTCAACACCCGGACGTCGCCATGGTGGCCCTGATCGGCTCGGTGAACGCCGGCAAGGCGGTGATGCGCACGGCCGCCGACAGCCTCAAGCCGGTGCTGCTCGAGCTTGGCGGCAAGAACGCGCTTATCGCGATGCCCGATTCCGACCCCGACGAGGTCGCGGCCGGCGTGGTCGCGGGCATGAACTTCACCTGGTGCGGCCAGTCCTGCGGCTCCACGAGCCGGGCCTTCGTCCACGCCGACATCTACGACGCGGTGCTCGAGCGCGTGAAGGCGCGGGTCCAGCACTTCAAGCCTGGGCTCCCCACCGACCACAAGACCACCATGGGCGCGATCGTCAGCCAGGCGCAGCTCGACCGGGTGCTCGGCTACATCGAGGCCGGAAAGAGCGAGGGCGCGCGCCTCCTCCACGGCGGAAGGCGGCCCGAGGACCCGGCGCTCGCCGGGGGCTACTTCGTCGAGCCCACCGTCTTCGCCGACGTGACGCCGCGGATGCGCATCGCGCGTGAAGAAATCTTCGGCCCCGTGCTGTCGATCTTCCGCTGGAGCGACGAGCCCGAGATGCTGCGCCAGGTGAACGGCGTCGAATACGGCCTCACCTGCTCGATCTGGACCAACGACGTCCGCAAGGCCCACCGCCTCGCGGCGTCGGTCCAGGCCGGCTTCGTGTGGATCAACGAGGTCTCGCGCCATTTCCTCGGCACGCCGTTCGGGGGCTACAAGCAATCCGGCATGGGCCGCGAGGAATGCCTCGAGGAACTCCTCAGCTTCACCCAGGAGAAGCACATCCACGTCAACCTGAAGCGGCCGGCCCGAACCTGAGACGGCTCCGCGCCCGCTTCCCCATCGAGCGAAAGCTCCAACGACCCCGAGGCGAAGGAAGCCTCGAGAAGGATCGCCGGCCGAAAACGACCGGCCCACACCGACAACCGGAGGACTGGAATGCCGATCGCCTTCTCTGCCCGCTGCGGCCTCGCCGCCCTCGCGCTGGTGCTCGCCGGCACGGCCGCTCACGCCCAGGGCGCCGCGCAATACCCCTCGAAGCGCGTCAACCTCGTGGTCGGCTTCGCGGCCGGCGGCTTCGCCGACACGCTCGCCCGCACGGTGGGCCAGAAGCTGCAGGAGAAGTGGGGCCAGCCCGTGACGGTGGAGAACCGCGCCGGCGCCGGCGGCAACACCGCCGCCAAGTTCGTCACGGGCGCGGCGCCCGACGGCCACACGATCCTCGTGACCACGACCGCGATCGCGATCAACGAGACGCTCTACAAGCAGCGCGACTACCGGCTCGACGAGCTCACCGCGGTCGCGATGCCGGCCTCCTCGCCGGAATCGATCGCGGTCCATCCGAGCAAGCCTGCGGGCAGCCTCAAGGAGTTCCTCGACTGGGCCAAGGACCGGGAGATCACCTTCGGGACCGCCGGCGTCGGCTCGGGTTCGCACCTCGCCGCGGAGTACTTCTTCAAGAACATCGCCAAGATCAAAGCCAACCACGTGCCCTTCCGGGGCGGGGCGCTCTCGGTCCAGGCCGCGGTCGGCAACCAGATCGACGTGGTGGCCTCGTCCTTCGGCTCCGCGCCGCAGGTCGCCGAGGGCAAGCTGAAGGGGCTGGCGGTCGCCGGTACGGAGCGCTCGGTCTCGATGCCCCAGGTCCCGACCTTCTCGGAAGCCGGGTTCAAGGACTTCGTGGCCGAGTCCTGGGTCGGGTTCTTCGTGCCCGCCAAGACCGATCCGGCGATCGTCGAGAAGCTCAACGCCGCGATCAACGAGATCGTCACCGAGCCGCAGGGCAAGCAGCACCTGACCGGCCTCGGCTACCAGCTCGCCACCCGCTCGGTGGTGGATTCCAACAAGTACCTGGCCTCCGAGGTGCAGAACTGGGGCACCATGGTGAAGGCCGTGGGCATCACGGTCGAGTAGCGGCTCCTCCGCGCGGTCCCGCCGGACAGGCCGGGCCGCGCGTTGTCCCAAGGAGGCACGAACCATGCGCGGACTGATCCGAGCCCCTCAGAACTTCTGGTCCGGCTTGGCGCTCATCGCCTTCGCGGCCTTTGCGGTCTGGGGCGTGCGCAACCTCTCGCAGGGAACGCTCACCTCGATCGGGCCCGCGATGCTGCCGCGCTGGGTCGCGATCGGGATTGGATTGTGCGGCCTCGTGCTCGTGATCGGCTCGTTCCTGCGCGAGGGCCGGCCGCTCGAGCGCTGGCACGTGCGGGGTCCGCTCTTCGTCTGCCTCGCCATGCTGGTCTTCGCGTTCGGGATCCGCAGCTTCGGCTTCCTCGTCGCGGCGCCCCTCGCGATGGTGGTCTGCGGCATCGGCAGCAGCGAGGTGCGCTGGCGGGAACTCCTCGTCTTCGCGCTCGCGCTCACGATCTTCTGCGTCGGCCTGTTCCGCTACGCGCTCAACCAGCCGATCCCGGTGCTGCTCCTTCCCGGCCTCGCGATCGAGATCTGAGCCCGATGTACCCGCCGCCCGCTGCGTGCTCCGGCCGCACGACCCGGATCTAGGCCCGATGTTCGATTTCGTCTCCCATCTCGCCTTCGGTCTCGGCGTCGCGCTGACGCCCACGAACGTGGCCCTTTGCTTCGTGGGCTGTCTCCTCGGCACGCTGGTCGGCGTCCTGCCGGGCGTCGGGCCGATCGCGACCATCGCGATCCTCCTGCCCATCACCTTCGGGCTCGAGCCGGTCTCGGCGCTCATCATGCTGTCGGGCATCTACTACGGCGCGCAGTACGGCGGCTCGACCTCCTCGATCCTGCTCAACATCCCCGGCGAATCGAGCGCCGTCGTCACGGCGCTGGACGGTCACCAGATGGCGCGCCAGGGACGCGCCGGCGTGGCGCTCGGCATCGCGGCGATCGGCTCCTTCTTCGCCGGCACGGTCGCGACGGTCGTGATCGCCGCGCTCGCGGGGCCGCTCACCGAGGTCGCGCTCGTCTTCGGCCCGGCCGAGTACTTCTCCCTCATGGTCATGGGCCTCGCCTTCGCGGTGGTGCTGGCGCGCGGGTCGATCGTCAAGGCGATCGCGATGATCCTCGTCGGCATCCTGCTCTCGACCATCGGGCCGGACCTCACCACGGGCCAGAACCGGCTCACCTTCGGCTTCGCCTGGCTGTCCGACGGCATCGAGATCGCGGTGCTCGGCATGGGCCTGTTCGGCATCGCCGAGGTGTTCCGCAACCTCGAATCCGTGGAGCGGCGCGAGGTCGTCCAGGGCACCATCGGCCGCCTCCTGCCGGGCGCCGAGGAGTTCCGCCAGAGCGCGAAGCCGATCCTGCGCGGCACGCTTCTCGGCGGCGTGCTCGGCATCCTGCCCGGCAACGGCGCGGTGCTCGGGCCCTTCGCGTCCTACACGCTGGAGAAGAAGCTTGCG
Organism: Microvirga sp.; assembly: GCA_036263675.1. Taxonomy (GTDB): domain Bacteria; phylum Pseudomonadota; class Alphaproteobacteria; order Rhizobiales; family Beijerinckiaceae; genus Microvirga. The sequence continues at coordinate 112,303 of DATAGO010000049.1, forward strand.
GACGATCCCGACCGCTTCGGGCGCGGGGCGATCGAGGGCGTGGCGGGTCCGGAATCGGCCAACAACGCCGGCGCCCAGACCTCGTTCATCCCGCTCCTCACGCTCGGCATCCCGCCCAATGCCGTCATGGCCCTCATGGTCGGCGCCATGACCCTGCACGGCATCGTGCCCGGGCCGCAGGTGATGACCAAGATGCCCGAACTCTTCTGGGGCCTCATCGCCTCCATGTGGATCGGCAACCTGATGCTGCTCGTCATCAACCTGCCTCTCATCGGATTGTGGGTGCGCCTCCTCAAGGTGCCCTACCGGGTGATGTTCGTCGGCATCGTGCTGTTCTGCTGCATCGGCGTCTATTCGCTCAACCGCGAGATCGTCGACATCGTGATCCTGATGGTGCTGGCGCTCGTGGGCTACACGCTGGTGAAGTTCGACTTCGAGCCCGCGCCCCTCACGCTCGGCTTCGTGCTCGGCAAGATGATGGAGGAGAGCCTGCGCCAGGCCCTCATCATCTCGCGCGGCAGCATGATGACCTTCGTGGAGCGCCCAGTCAGCGCCGCGCTCCTGATCGCCGCCGTGCTCATGCTCGCGGTTGCGATCGTGCCGAAGATCCGCCAGGGCCGCGACGTGGTCTTCGTCGAATAAGCCTGCCCGCCGCCCCGTTCCCTCGCCTCCGGAGCCGACGATGATTCATGCTTCGCCGCAGCCTGCCGCCGCCAACCAGGCGTGGGGAAGCGACGTGGTCGCCGAGACCATCCGCGCGCTCGGCTACCGCTACATCGCGCTCGTGCCGGGCGCGAGCTTCCGCGGCCTGCACGACAGCCTCGTCAACCATCTCGGCAACACCGCGCCCGAGATGGTGGTGTGCCTGCACGAGGAGCACGCGGTCTCGATCGCGGACGGCTTCTCGCGCGTCGCCGATGAGCCCATGGCGGTGGCGCTGCATTCCAACGTCGGGCTGATGCACGCCACCATGACGATCTTCAACGCCTGGTGCGACCGCCGGCCGATGCTGATCATCGGCGCCACCGGCCCGGTCGACGCCCACAAGCGCCGGCCCTGGATTGACTGGATCCACACCGCGCAGGACCAGGCCGCGATCGTGCGCCCCTACATCAAGTGGGACAACCAGCCGGCTTCCGCCGAGGCTGCCGTCGAGGCGGTGCTGCGCGCCGACCAGATCGCGCGCACGAGCCCCTTCGGGCCCGTCTATGTCTGCCTCGACGCCGAGATGCAGGAGGGCGAACTCGACCGCGAGGTGCGGGTGCCCCCGGCCGCGCGCTACCGGCCGGGCGCGGCTCCGGAGGCGCCGCAGGCGGACCTCCGCGCCGCCGTCGAGGCGCTTCGCAGCGCGCGGCTCCCCGTGATCCTCGTCGGCCGCGGCTCGCGCGGCCAGGCGGAATGGGACGCGCGCGTGCGCCTCGCCGAAGCCACGGGTGCCGTGGTGCTCACCACGACCCACAACGCCTCCGCCTTCCCGACCGAGCACCCCTCCCACATCTTAGCCCCCGTGGGCGAGCGCCCGAGCGAGGACGAGACGCGGCTCCTGCGCGAGGCCGACCTGATCCTCAGCCTCGACTGGCACGACCTCGCGGGATTCCTGAGCGCGCGCCTCGGCGCCTCGCAGACGCAGGCGCCCGCCGCCGCGCAGGTGATCCACTGCTCCCTCGACCGCTACGTCACGAACGGCTGGAGCATGGACCACCAGGCGCTGCCGGCCGTGGACGTTCCCGTGCTGGCCCATCCCGACCGCTTCGTGGCGCAGCTCCTCGCAGCCTTCGGCGGGGAGGGGGCGCAGGCCCTGCGCGCGCCCCACGGGTTCGCGCACTGGACGAAGGCTCCGCCGCCCCCCGCGAGCGACCGCTTCGGGGCGCAGCAGATGGCCTATACGCTCGCCGAATGCGCCGCGGAGCGTCCGATCACCTTCGCGCGCCTCTCCTTCGGCTGGCCGCAAGCAGCCTGCCGCTTCCGCTCGCCGCTCGATTTCCTCGGCAAGGACGGCGGCGGCGCGGTCGGGACCGGACCCGGGCACACCATCGGCGCGGCGCTCGCGCTGCGCGACAGCGGCCGGCTTGTCGTCGGCGTCGTCGGCGACGGCGATTATCTGATGGGCGTCAACGCGCTCTGGACCGCGGCCCACCGGCGCATCCCGATGATGATCGTGGTGGCCAACAACCGCTCCTACTTCAACGACGAGGTCCACCAGGAGCGGGTCGCGAAGCAGCGCGGACGCCCCGTGGAGAACAAGTGGATCGGCCAGCGCCTCTCGGACCCCGACGTCGACCTCGTCGCCATGGCGAAGGCGCAGGGGTTCACGGGCGAGGGGCCGGTGCGCTCGGCAGAGGAATTGCGGGCTGCCTTCGAACGTGGCGCCGCGATCGTCGAAGCCGGCGGCTGCCACGTGATCGATGCGTGGATCGAGCCGGGATACTAACGCCATGACCCAGACCCTCACCGTCGGCTGCGGCGCCTACGACCGCACCTGGCCCCTCATCGCCAGGACGCTTCGCGTCGAGGGCGCGGACCTCGCCTGGACCGTGCTGCCGCCCGAGGAGGTGTTCCTGCGCGGCATGCTCGGCGGCGAGTTCGACGTCGCCGAGATGTCGTTCAGCTCCTACCTGCTCCAAGTCAGCCGGGGAGAGGCGCGCTACACGGCGATTCCCGTTTTCGTCTCGAAGAAATTCCGGCACGGGGCGGTCTACGTGCGCGCGGATGCGGGCATCCGCGCGCCCGAGGACCTGAAGGGCCGGCGCATCGGCCTGCCCGAGTACCAGCTCACCGCCAATGTCTGGGTGCGCGGCATCCTCTCGGACGAGTACGGGGTCGCGGCCGAGGACGTCGAATGGGTGATCGGCGGCATCGACGCGCCGGGGCGCGAGGAGAAGATCCCGGTGAGCCTGCCGGCACGCATCCGCAACCGGAAAATCGGCCCGGGCGAGACCCTGTGGGAGATGCTGACCCGGGGCGAGATCGATGCCATCGTGGCTCCGCGCGCCCCGAAGGCGTTCCTGGCCGGGGACCCGCGGGTACGGCGCCTGTTCGACGACGTGAAGGGCGTGGAGCAGGCTTACTATCGCAAGACCGGCATCTTCCCGCCCATGCACATCCTCGGCATCCGCACCGACGTGCTGGAGCGCGACGGGACCTTGCCCCGGCGGCTCTTCGACGCCTTCGAGCGCGCCCGGCTGCACGCGGTCCAGGAGCTCCACCAGGTCGCCTACGACTACGCCATGCTGCCCTGGCTCGGCGAGCACCTGCGCGAGACCGAGGCCGTCATGGGCGCCGATTACTGGCAGAACGGCTTCGCGAACAACCGCCGGGTCATCGAGACCATGGCGCGCTATTCGCACGAGCAGGGCCTCACCGGCCGCCGCCTCGCGCCCGAGGAGCTGTTCCTGCCCATCGACCCCGGCGGGGGCGCGGCTTGATCGGCCGGCCCGACACCCTATCACGGCGGCAGGACCTGCCCTGCCCCGGACCCGCGATCGTGATTCGGCAGCTCCCACCGACAGGAAGTTCCCATGCCTGACACTCAGAAGACCGGCCTCGTGGTCACCGCCCATCCGGGCGACTTCGTCTGGAGGGCCGGCGGCGCCATCGCCCTGCACGCCCGCCGGGGCTACCGGGTCAAGATCGTCTGCCTCTCCTTCGGCGAGCGCGGCGAGAGCCAGTGGGCGTGGAAGAAGGGAGACGTCTCCCTCGACGAGGTCAAGCGCCAGCGCCGCGACGAGGCCGAGCGGGCCGCCGCGACGCTCGGGGCCGAGATCGAGTTCTTCGACGCGGGCGACTATCCCCTGCGCACCACGCCCGACATGCTCGACCGCCTGATCGACATCTTCCGCGAGGTGAAGCCGTCCTTCGTGCTCACCCACTCGCTCGAGGACCCCTACAACGTCGACCACCCGGAGGCGACGCGCTTCGCCCAGGAAGCCCGCATCATCGCGCAAGCCGCGGGCCACAAGCCGAGCCCCGACCTCGCCTACAGCGCCCCGCCGGTGTTCCTGTTCGAGCCGCACCAGCCAGAGCAGTGCAACTACCGGCCCAACGTGATCCTCAACATCGACGAGGTGTGGGAGACCAAGCGCAAGGCCTTCGAGATCCTGGCGGCGCAGAAGCACCTGTGGGAGTACTACACCCGAGTGGCGCTCAACCGCGGCATGCAGGGCGGGCGCAATTCCGGCAAGGCCATGACCTACGGCGAGGCCTACCAGCGCATCTTCCCCCAGATCCTCGACGAGCTCGCGTGACGATCGGACCCCTCGCGTGAGCGGTCCTGCCGATCCGGACGGCGCAGGGACGGGGCAGGGCACGGAGAACGCCCGCGCCCGCGGGGCGGCGCAACCCGCGTCGGCCTCGTCGCCGTCGAGCCGCGCAGTCTTCCGCAACCGCGACTTCCGGCTCTTTTCCGGCGCACGCCTGTTGTCCGGCCTCGCGCTGCAGATGCAGAACGTCGGCATCGGCTGGTTCGTCTACGAGCTGACGCAGAGCGCCTGGGCGCTCGGCCTCGTGGGCCTGTTCGCCTTCCTGCCGGCGATCGCCTTCGCGCTCGTGACGGGGCAGGTGGCGGATTCGTTCGACCGCCGCCTGATCGTGATGGTCGCCCACGGGACCGCCACGGCGGCCGGCCTCGGGCTCCTCGCCTGCGCGGCTTTCGGGACCGGTCAGGTCTGGCCGGTCTATCTCTGCGCCGCGCTCGTCGGCACGGGGCGGGCCTTCGGCAATCCCGCGAGCCAGGCGATGCTCCCGAACCTCGTGCCGCGCGAGCAGTTCGGGCATGCGATCGCCTGGAACTCCTCCATCTGGCAGACCGCCACGATTTCGGGTCCGGCTTTCGGCGGCATCCTCTACGCGCTCGGGCCGGCTTACGTGTTCGCGACCGCCGCCGCTTCCTTCGCGGTCGCGGCCGTGCTGATCGGGCTGATCCGGCCGCAGGCGGTGACCGCCCGGCGCGAGAAGGTCACCTGGGAGACCTTGAGCGCGGGCCTGAGCTTCATCCGCTCGCGCCCGATGATCTTCGGCGCGATCTCCCTCGACCTCGTCGCGGTGCTGCTGGGCGGAGCGACGGCCCTGCTGCCGATCTTCGCGCAGGACATCCTCGGCGTCGGCCCGCTCGGCATGGGGCTCCTGCGCAGCGCGCCTGCGGTCGGCGCGCTCGGCGTCGCGGTCTGGCTCGCGCACCGGCCGCTCGAGCGCCATGCGGGCCGTCGCATGCTGCAATCCGTCGCTGTCTACGGCGTGGCGACGGTCGCCTTCGGGCTGTCGACCTCCTTCGTGCTCTCGCTCGCCTGCCTCGCCGTGATCGGGGCGGCCGACATGGTGAGCGTCGTGATCCGCCAGACCCTGGTGCAGAGCGACACGCCCGATGCCCTGCGCGGCCGCGTCGCCGCGGTCAACACGGTGTTCATCGGGGCGTCGAACGAGCTCGGAGAGTTCGAATCGGGCACGCTCGCGGCGCTGATCGGCGCCGTCCCCGCGGTGGTGTTCGGCGGCGCGGCGACGATCGCGGTCGCAGGATTCTGGACCCGGCTGTTTCCGGCGCTCGCCAGACGCGACCGCCTGGTGGCGGCGCCCTGACGCTCCGCCTCAATCGCGGCGGTTCGGCAAGGTCTGCGAGAACTCCCTCAATCGCAGCGCATCGTCGAGGTCCGTCCGGGCACCGCGTCGGTGGCGGGCGCGAAGCGGCCGGTTTCCGGGTCGCGCACCATCAGCACGCCCGTGGCGACGCCGAAATAGGCGCCGTGGAGCTGGAGCCGGCCGCGCTCGGTCAGGATGCGCACGCACGGGAAGGTCATGAGGTTGCGCAGCGAATTCTCGATCGCGGCGAATTCGAGCCGGGTCACGTATTCGTCGAGGGAGCCGGTGCGCGGTCCCATGCGCTCGGCCGCGGGCGCCACGAGGGTCATCCAGCGGCCGATGAAGTCGCCGGGCGAGAGCGGCGCGGATTCGTCCGCGAAGGCCCGGATGCCGCCGCAGCGGGCATGGCCGAGCACCACGATGTGCTTCACCTTGAGGGCCTGCACGGCGAATTCGAGCGCCGCGGAGGTGCCGTGGTACTCGCCGCCCGTCTCGAAGGGCGGCACCAGGTTGGCGACGTTGCGGACCACGAACAACTCGCCCGGGCTCGCGTCGAAGACCACCTCGGGCGAGACGCGGGAGTCGCAGCAGCTGATCACCATGATCTCGGGCGACTGGCCTTCGGCCAGGGCCTCGTAGCGCTGGCGCTCGCGGGCGAAGCGGTCGCCCAGGAAGGCGTGGTATCCCTGCATGAGTCGGGTGGGAAAGGGGCTGTTCGTCATGGGCTTCGAGGCTCCGGCGCGGTCGGCACCGCGCGGTGGACATGGGGCGCGACAGAGATGGGATGGGGACAGAGCCCCGACCATTGGACTTAAGTGAGGTCGAGAGGCGCTCCCAGGAGATCGCTGGCCGCGAGGCGGCGGGCGAGGCCGACGACGCCTGCCGGCTCGACGATCTCGCCGGACGCCGCGAGCGCGTCGAGATCCCACCAGCGCACGTCGAGGACGGGATCGTTCTCGGTCGCCGCGAGATTGGCGGTGTCGATCGCGGGCGAGGGCAGGCGCACCAGGAAATAGCGCTCGTGCACGAAGCAGGCGCGGCGAAAGAGGGTGACGGGCGCCCGGCGCTCGGCGACGAGCGGGCCGTGGGCGACGTCGAACACGCCGATCTCCTCCGAGAGCTCGCGCACGACCGCGACCTCGGGCGTCTCGCCGGGCTCGATGCCGCCGCCCGGCGTGAACCAGAACCGGCGCAGGCCCGGCCGCGCCGGATCGACGTCGCGCACGGCCTCGTACGCGATGAGGAGCAGCCGGTCGTCCGGGTCGAGCACGACGGCGCGGGCGGTGGCGCGGGGCGGCAGGCCGCTTGCGGCGGCGGCCTCCTGAAGCGAAGGCCCGCTCATGACGCGGTCTCCGCGAGCTTCGCGAGGTCGACGTTGGCGCCGCAGAGCAGCACCCCGACGCGCTCGCCCGCCTTCGGCCGATAGGCCCCGCAGGTCAGCGCCGCGAGCGCCGCGGCGCCGCCGGGCTCCGTCGCCAGGCGCCAGTCGCGCCAGAGACGCGCCTGCGCGGCCGTGATGGCAGCGTCCGGGACCAGGGCCACGTGGTCGACGCTGTCTCGGCACAGGCCGTGGACGAGCGCGCCGACGTTGCGGGCGCCGAGCGAATCGGCCGCGACGGATTGCACGTCGACGTCCACGGGGCCGCCGGCTTCCAGGGCCGCATACAGGGCGCGGGAGCCCTCGGGCTCCACGCCCACGACCTTGACGCGTCCGCGCCACCACTGCGCGATGCCGGAGATGAGCCCGCCGCCGCCGACCGCGACCAGCACGGTGTCGAGGGGCGGTCCGTCCGCCTCCCATTCGAGGCCGACCGTGCCCTGGCCCGCGATCGTGCTCTCGGCCGCGAAGGGATGGACGCGCAGCGCGCCGCTCTCGGCCACATAGGCGTCGCAGGCGTCCTGCGCATCCGCATAGCGCGCGCCGCCGATCACCACCTCGGCGCCGTGGGAGCGGATCACCGCCACCTTCGCGGGGCTCGAGATCTCGGGCACGAAGATCCGCGCCTTGAGGCCGAGCCGCTTCGCCGCATAGGCGACCGCGGCGCCGTGGTTGCCGCCCGACGCCGCCGCGACCCCGGCCTCCGTCGCGGGCTGCGAGAGCAGGGTGTTGAAGGCGCCTCGGGTCTTGAACGAGCCCGCATGCTGCAGGAATTCGAGCTTGAGGCTCACCGGTCCGTCGTAGCCGAAGGCGCCGGGCTCCGGGCTCCAGACGGGCGTGCGCCGGATGTGCGGCGCGATCCGCCCGTGGGCGGCTTCGATGGCAGGGCGGGAGAGGGGTTCGGTCATGGGATGTCCGGAGCAGGGCGAGAGAGGGGTGCGGTCAGGGGATGTCCGGAGCAGGTCGCGCCTGGAAGGTCCAGATCGCGACGGGCAGGCCGCAGGCGTCGCGGTCCGGCGGGTCGGGGAAGGGCCGGCCCCGTCCTTGGGCGATCTCGCGCGCGACCACAAGCCCCGCGAGGGCATCGAGGAGGTCGTCCGCGGCGGCCCCGCGCGGCGGGCTCGAGGTCACGAGGGATTCCGGCAGTCCCGCCCGCACGAGCAGGGCGCGGCGCAAGGACAGGCCCGGCCGGTAGGGGCTGCCCTTCACCTTCTTGGGTTCGGGCAGCGCCGCCTCGCCGTTCATGGACCAGAACGCCACCTCCGGGTGGACCTCGAACACCCGCGCGGCGAGGTCCGGCCGCGCCCGCAGGAGAGCGTCGATCTCGCGGATCTTCGGGAACAGGTGGAAGCCCTGGATCGATACCGCCCGGGCCGGCGCCGAGGTCGCGCGGGCGAGCGCGCAGGCCTCGCGGTAGTCGGCGGCGAAGACGGCCGCGCGGGAGGGCATGGCGAACACGGAGGATTGGCGGGCGCCGAGGAGCGGCCGCACCAGCCTCTCGGGCATGCGGCCGGACCCCTCGGTGCGGTCGGTGAGCCCGATCGGCATGTCGACCGCGACCACGGCCGGCGCTTCCGGCGCGTCCACGATGCCGGAGAGGGCAGGCACGACGCGGACCCGCGGCGGCTCCGCCCCATCGGGGCGGGCGAAGGCCGCGATCCAGCCGCCCGGACAGCCGTCGACACCCGCCACCCATGCCGCCATGACACGATCCCTGTTCTCTCTTGCACCGGCTGTCGGAGCCCCGTCGTTATGATAGGCAGGCCCCGCACCCGTCACGAGCCCCGCCGGCCATTGCGAGGCGCGCGCCTGTTCCGAAGGAGCCCCGATGATCCCGACCCACCCCCGCTGCTCCAGGCCCCCCCTCGTGGCGAGGAGCCCCCGATGATCCCGATCCGCCCCCGCCGCTCCGTGCTCTACATGCCCGGCTCCAACGCCCGCGCGATCGAGAAGGCGAAGAGCCTTCCCGTCGACGGGGTGATCTTCGATCTCGAGGATGCGGTCGCGCCGGAGCAGAAGGAGGCCGCGCGGGACCAGGTCTGCGCCGCGGTCGCGGCCGGCGGCTTCGGGTCGCGCGAGCTCGTCCTGCGCGTGAACGCCCTCGACACGCCCTGGGGCGAGGCCGATCTCGCCGCCGCTGCGGCGGCCGCGCCGGACGCAATCCTGATCCCCAAGGTGTCCTCGCCCGACGACCTCGCGGCGGTCGGCATCCGCCTGCGCCGCCACGGCGCGCCGGAGCGCACGCGGGTCTGGGCCATGGTCGAGACCTCGCTCGCGATCCTGCGCGCGGAGGCGATCGCGTCGGCGGCCCGCGACGTCGATTCGCGGCTCGCCTGCTTCGTGATGGGCACCAACGACCTCGCCAAGGAGACCCGCGCCCGGCAGGTGCCGGGCCGCGCTCCGATGCTGTCCTGGCTCGCGCTCGCCGTCGCGGCAGCCCGCGCCCACGACATCGACATCCTGGACGGGGTCTATAACGGCCTGTCCGACGAGGCGGGGCTTCGCGCCGAATGCGAGCAGGGCCGGGACATGGGCTTCGACGGCAAGACCCTGATCCACCCGAATCAGGTCGCGGCCGCGAACGCGGTGTTCGCGCCTCCGGCCGGCGAGGTCGAGGAGGCCCGCGCGATCATCGCGGCCTTCGACGCGCCCGAGAACCAGGGCCGGGGCGTGATCGCCCTCGAGGGCCGCATGATCGAGCGCATGCACGCCGACATGGCCCGCCGCACGGTGGCGCTCGCTGAGGCGATTCAAGCGCGGGGGTAATGCTTCAACCACCTCTCCCCGCTCGCGGGGAGAGGGTTGGGGTGAGGGGCCGGTCAGTGGAGCACGACCATTCCGTGTCATGGCCGGGCTTGACCCGGCCACCCCGACGCGATGCCCGTCGCTGTGGGGGGCAGTGCGCCTCTCCGATCGAGGTGGCCGGGACAAGCCCGGCCATGACACGCGTGAGGTGGAGACCCACTCGCTTCACCGAGTTCGCCATGATGTCGGCGAGGTGGATGCTGCTCGCCCCATCGTACATGCCAGGACGTGGTGAGGTGGATGCCGCTCGTTCCGCCGACCGGCCCCTCACCCCAGCCCTCTCCCCGCTCGCGGGGAGAGGGAGTCACTCTGCGGGGAGAGGGGATGCGCGCGTCACTCCGTCAGGACGCGCGCCTCCTCGGGCAGCATGATCGGGATGCCGTCGCGGATCGGGAAGGCGAGCTTGGCCTGGCGGCTGATGAGCTCCTGGCGCTCGGCGTCGTAGTCGAGGGAGGTCTTGGTGAGCGGGCAGACCAGGAGCTCCAGGAGCTTCGGGTCGATCCGGGTGGCCTCCACGGGCGTCTCGTCGGTCATGGGTCTCTCTTCGGGTCTCGCTTCGATGGTCTCGGGCGGCACTCTCCCCGAGCCGCGGCCCGCCTGCAAGCGCCCCGTAGCGGCTGGGCCGGCTCGAGCGCACCTGCATCCTGCAGGCGCCCCGTAGCGGCGGCGCCCGGCCGATCGCTACTGCATCGTGGTGTCGGAGCCGCTGGCGCCGCGGGCGAGCTCGATCTCGGTGATCGCGACCAGAACCTCGGCCCGGCTCTTGAGGTCGGGCGCCTCGAGGAGGGCCTGCTTCTCGCGCACCCCGAAGGGGCTCATCATGCACAGCGCGTTGACGAGGGCCTCGTTCGGGGCCTCGTCGATGCCCTTCCAGTCGACGCGCACGTCGGCGGCCTGGACGAAGTCGCGCAGGGCCTTCAGCACGCCCGCGCGGTCGACCTCCTCCTCGCCGGCGCGCGCCGTGAAGTCGCTCGCGAAGGGAGCGAAATCGACCTGGGCCTGCCGGTAGGGCGTGGTGGTCGGGAACTCGCCGGCGACGCGAAAGCGCGCGATGCCCACGAGGGTGATGAGGTAGCGGCCGTCGCCGGTCTCGGCGAACTGGGTGATGCGGCCCGCGCAGCCGACCCCGTAGAGCGCCGGCACCGCGGCCGTCCCGACGCCCTCGGGGTCGGGCTGGATCATGCCGATGATGCGGTCGCCTTTCAGGGCGTCGTCCACCATGGCGAGGTAGCGCGGCTCGAAGATGTTGAGCGGCATCTGGCCGCGCGGCAGGAGCAGGGCGCCGGGCAGGGGAAACAGCGGCAGGCGACCGGGGCAATCCTCAGGCCCCCGGTATACTGCGTTCATGCTCATCCAAGGCTCCCGCTGCGGCGCGGCTCCTTTCACGCAAACAGGATCGAGGACAACCTCCGCCGCCCCGCGACCGTCATCTCGTCCGTGGGTCCCCACGCCTCGAAGAACTGGACGAGCTGCTTGCGTGCGCCGTCCTCGTTCCAATTGCGGTCGCGCCGCACGATTTCAAGGAGGTGGTTCATGGCATCCTCGCGCCGGCCGCGGGCGTTGAGCCCGAGCGCGAGATCGAAGCGCGACTGATGGTCCTTGGCATCCGCGTCCACCTTCCGCTGCAGGTCGGCGAGGTCGCCCAAGGACGCCGCCTGCTCGGCGAGTTCGACCGCCGCGCGGGCGCCCGCGACCGCGGGATCGTTGGCCTTGGCGGCGGGCGCCATGGCGAGGAAGCGCCGGGCGCCCTCAAGATCCCCGAACTCCACCTGGAGCTTCACGAGCGCCGCGAGGGCCGCCATGTTCTCCGGGTCTTGCGACAGCACCGCGGCGTAGAGTTCCGCCGCGCCCGCCGGGTCGCCCTCGCGGGCGAGCGCGTCGGCCTCCGCGAGCATGTCCTCGGCGGCGCTCGGCCCGAGCGGACCGATGAGGCGCTCGATGAACCCCTTCACCTGGCTCTCGGGCAGGGCCCCCATGAAGCCGTCGACCGGCTGGCCGCGCTGGAAGGCGAACACGGCGGGGATCGACTGCACGCCGAGCTGGCCCGCGATCTGCGGGTGCTCGTCGATGTTCATCTTCACGAGCTTCACCTTGCCGCCCGCGGCCTTGACCGCCTTCTCGAGCACGGGGGTGAGCTGCTTGCACGGCCCGCACCAGGGCGCCCAGAAATCGACGAGCACGGGCTGCTTCATCGACTCGGCGAGGACGTCCTGGCGGAAGCCCGCGGTGGTGGTGTCCTTGATGAGGTCGCCGCCGGGGGCGGGGCTGTCAGCGAGCATGGAATCCTCGGAGAAAAGACGGGAAACTGTCGGGCTTTCACATGGGGTCGGGAATGGGTCCTGGCAATCGCCGGCGCACGGGACTTAACCCGCCTCGACCTCCTCGGCGGGCTCGGGCAGGCGCACGATGCGGGGCGGATGGCCGGTGCTCGCGAGGAAGCGCACGAGGTCGTCGCGGGCCAGCCCCGTCGTCGCCGTGTTGACGAGCGGATGCACGTTGATGCGCTCGAAGTCCATCAGGTTGGCATCGAGGATCACCGTCACGCGGGATTCGGTGTCGTGCACCACGGCCAGCGCCGTCACGGAGCCGGGCTCGACGCCGAGCACCGCGCGCAACTGCTCGGCCGCGCCGAAGGAGAGCCTGCCCGAAGCCCCGAGCGCTTCGTGGGCACGCTTCAGGTCGATGCGGGTCTCGTCCTTGGCGGTGATCAGGAAGAGCCGGCCTCTCTTGTCCTTGAGGAAGAGGTTCTTGGTGTGGGCGCCGGGAATCGCGGCCTTCACGGAGCGCGACTCCGCGACGGTGAACACCGCCGGGTGCTCCACCGTCTCGGTCGGGATCCCGAGGTCGCGGAGGCGGTCGAGAATCTGCTGCTGCGTCAGGGGGGCCATGGGTCGGATCGGCTGGGTGAGGGGCGGGCGGCTCGGACGCCGCGCCCGGGATGGTGCGGCGGGCTTGTAGCCGCATCCCCGCCGCCTCGCCAGAGGTGGCGGGGTGCGGCCCCGGGAGGCGTCGTCGGCCGGAGGGAGCGGAGCCCCACGGCCTTCTCGTCCTTGCCGGCCCCTGCGACAGAAAGAGCCGCCGGACGGCCTGCACGGACCCCCTTGCAATGCGATTCGTTTTGGGGCACATGAGCCGCCTCGCCGGCGCTTTCGAGCGCCACGGAGCGCGGGTGTAGCTCAGGGGTAGAGCACAACCTTGCCAAGGTTGGGGTCGAGGGTTCGAATCCCTTCGCCCGCTCCATTTTCCTCTTGCCGAGGCAAGGGGTTAGCAAAAAGCCGCCGCAGGGCGGCTTTTTGCTTTTGCGGCGGCCGCGGCATCGGCCGCAGCCTTCGGGTGCCGGCGTCGAGCCCTTGCGGCCGCTCCCCGGCGGCGCGATCAGCCGTCCTCCGAGAGCACCCGTCGCAGCATGGCGGCGAGGTCCTGCCGCCGATACGGCTTTCGCAGCATCTGCATGCCCTCGTCGGGCCTGCCGTGGCGCGCGAAGGTCTCCTCCGCGTAGCCCGAGGTCAGGAGCACCTTGATCCCCGGCCTCAGGTCCCGCGCATGTCGGGCGAGATCCACGCCGCTCATACCCTTCGGCATGACGAGATCCGTGAACAGGAGGTCGAAGGGCTGGTCCTGCCTCAGGAGGTTGAGCGCATCCAGGCCGTCGGCGACCGCCGTCACCCGGTAGCCCAGGTCGAGGAGCTGGGACGACACGGACTGGAGCACCTGCGGATCGTCCTCGACCAGCAGCACCCTCTCGGTTCCCGTGGGCAGCGCCGCCGGCAGGTGCCGGCGCGCGTCGGGGGGCAGGTCGGGGCTGACGGCCCGCAGCAGGACCGTGACGGTCGTGCCGCGGCCGGGCTGGGTCCTGATCCCCACATGCCCGCCCGATTGCTGGGCGAAGCCGTAGACCATGGACAGACCGAGGCCCGTGCCCTTCCCGACCTCCTTCGTGGTGAAGAAGGGCTCGAAGACCCGCGCGACCACGTCGGAGGGCATGCCGACGCCCGTGTCGGAGACCTCGACGAAGACGACGTCCTGCCCGATCGGGATGTCGCCCTCGTCGGGGCCGGCCGTTCTCTGGCCGGTTCTGATCGTCAGGGTTCCGCCCTGCGGCATGGCATCCCGGGCATTCAGCGCGAGGTTGAGGAGCGAGCTTTCCAGGAGGGACCGGTCCGCGAGCGCCCAGACGAGGCCGCACGACGCCTCCACATGGACGTCGATGGGCTCGCCCAGCGTCCGCCTGAGAAGCGGGAGGATCCGGTCGACCACGTCCGGCAGGGCGATGCGCTCCGGCCTGAGGGATTGCCGCCGCCCGAACGCCAGGAGCTTCTGCGTGAGGTCGGCGCCCCGCTCGGCGGCGTCGACGATGTATCCCGACAGGCCCGCGACCCGCTCGGGATCGCAGGGCCCCTCCATCAGAGCCTCGGCGTTGCCGAGGATGACGGTGAGCAGGTTGTTGAAGTCGTGGGCGATGCCGCCGGTGAGCTGACCCACCGCCTCCATGCGCTGGCTCTGGCGCAGTTGCTCCTCGAGCCGCAGCCGCTCGGCCGCCTCCCGTCTCAGATCGACCAAGGCCTCGTCCCGCTCGGCGAGCGCCTGTTTGACCTGCTTCAGCCGCTCATGCAGCACGACGAAGAGCGAGAGGGCGACGAGGGTGAGGGCGTGAATCACGTAGGCGTTGATCAGGAGCGCCGCGACCGTCACGCTCCAGAAGCCGGCGCCCTTGACGGCTGTCACGGCCAGGGCCGGAACCAGCGAGACCACGAAGACGCCCGCGCCGGCGAGGATCGCCTCCCGCTGCTCGAAGAACACGAAGGCGGCCACGTAGACGAGGGGCATCCATTGCAGCGTGTTCGCGATGATGTAGATGCTGCCGTCGTTCTGCAGAATGACGAAGGTGAAGAGCGCGGCCACGAAGTAGAGCGCGACGCCCGTATAGCAGGCGAGCTCGAGCGGGATGCGCAGCCTCGCAGGCGCGCGGCCGATGAACAGGCCGGCCGTGAAGACGGCGACGAGAAACGGGTAGCCGTACCGATCGTGCTCCGCGATCAGACCGGTCGCGGTTTCGAACACCCACAGGGCGATCGTGCAGACCGCTCCGGCCGCAGTGAGGATGCCGAGAACGGCTTGACGCTGCACGGCAAAGGGCTTGTCCCACAAGGCGGCCCATGCGGGGTGTTTCTGTGCTGCGGGCCAGGCCGTCATGGGGCATCCTGTCCTTGCTCGTCGGTCTCGGGCCGCCGGGCGCATGCGACCGCCCGCGCGACGAGGCGCATCTAAGAGCATCTTAGATTGATGCCGCGTTTCCACGCCTGCGCCTTCGGCAGACCGGCGCGGTGGAGCAGGTCGGGGAGGCCCTTGCCCGTCGCGCCCGCCAGGACGGGTTGCGCGGAGGGACGGGTTGCGCGGAGGGACGGCGGCCACGGGCAGGACACGTCGTGCCCGAGAGGGGCCCTTGAGGCTGGCGCGTTTGCGCCGGACCTTTTCGTGCCGAGGCCGCCCTCGCATGCCCCCAATGTCTAATCAGCGTGGCTGGAGGAGGCCTGCTACGGACTTTCGCAGATCAGAGCGGCGCCGGCCCATGGGGGACGAGGCAAGGCGCCCCGATCCAGTGGAACTCTCTTGACGGGGCCGCGGGTGAACCGCCGGCCCCGTTTTCTTGTCCGGCGGCTCCCGGTTGGGCATCGTCCGCGTGCGCCGGCGCACGCCGGCCGGACCGGGGCGGTTCTATTCCTGTCTTCATCGAGACGGAGCCGCCGCCATGACCGCCACCTGCACCGCCAGCCTGATCGCCCAGACGCTGATCGCGGCCGCCTTCGCGGTGCTGGCCTTCGCGGCCGTCCAGGCGCTCTCCTCCA
>DATAGO010000050.1:0-8203 GCA_036263675.1 Microvirga sp.
GAGCCACCCCGCCGGAGCGCCGACGAGCCCTGGCCAGCGGGAGGCGTGGGGTCCTGCTCCCGGGCGGGCCTCCACCTTCCACCGCCGGCTCCTGCCCGGGAGCCGGGATCGCACGCCTCCCGCTCTCCCTCGCACGAGGAGATCAGGAGACCCCAGCAGCCCCGGCCCGAGCAGGGCGCGGGGGCAGACGTGCTGCATCAGCTCCCCCGACCCGCAGCACCACCCCCTCTCCCCGTAAACGGGGAAAGGGAAACAAAGGCGGCCCGTCTCCAGCTCGCGGGAGCCGGCGTTACCCCTGCAACGCCGCCCACATCTCGCGGTCGCGCTCGGCGGTCCAGATCACCGGGTGGTCGATCCCGGAGGCCTCGTCGAAGGCGCGGCTGACGTTGAAGGGCAGGCAGTGCTCGTAGATCGCGAACGAGCCGAACTTCGGGTCCATGAGGGCGCGGGTCGCGGCAAACGTCTCCTTCAACGACAGCCCGCGCGCCACGGAGATCTCCGCGGCCCCGTAGAGCGTGTTGACGAAGTCCCGCGTCATGGCGATCGCCTCGCCGACCTGCCGCTCGCCCGTGAGGGCGTCGCCGCGGCCCGGCACCAGCGCTTTCGGCGCGAAGTCGCGGATGGATTCGAGCGTGAGGGGCCATTCGCGCAGGTGAGCGTCGCCGCAATAGCAGGCCGAGTGGTACTCCACGAGGTCGCCCGAGAACATCACCTCCGCATCCGGCACCCAGGCCACGATGTCGCCTGCCGTGTGGCCGGCGCCGAGATGGAACAGCTTCACCTCGCGCTTGCCGAGGAACACCGACATCCCCGTCTCGAAGGTGAGATTCGGCCAGGTGAGCCCCGGCGGGATGCTCTCCTCGCCGCGGAACAGGCGCGGGAAGCGCCCGATCTCTGAAGCCTTGTCGGCTTCGCCCCGCTCGACGATGAGGTCGTAGGTCGCCTGCGAAGCGACGATGCCTTGCGCCCGGTAGGCCGAGGCACCCAGCACCCGCACCGCGTGGTAATGCGAGAGCACGACGTACCGGATCGGCTTGTCGGTGACCTGCCGGACGCGGGCGATCACGTCCTCGGCCATCGCGGGCGTCGCCTGGGCGTCGATCACCATGCAGCAATCGTCGCCCACGATGATCCCGGAATTCGGATCCCCTTGCGCCGTGTAGGCGTAGAGTCCGGGCCCTACCTCGGTGAAGGAGACCTGCTTTTCGCCGGTGTCGCCCGTGGATGCGAAGGCCTTACCGCTCATGGCGCACCACCTCCTGTTCGATCGCGCCGAAGATCGAGTGGCCCGCCTTGTCCTTCATCTCGATGCGGACGCAGTCGCCGAAGCGCAGGAACGACGTCCTGGCCTCGCCGGCGACGATCGTCTCGACGGTGCGCTGCTCGGCGATGCAGGAATAGCCCAATCCGCCGTCGCGGATCGGCTTGCCCGGTCCGCCGTCGCCGTCCTTGTTCGATACGGTGCCGGAGCCCACGATCGTGCCGGCGCCGAGCGGCCGGGTCTTCGCCGCATGGGCGATCAGCAGCGGGAAATCGAAGGTCATGTCGGCGCCCGCGTTCGGCCGGCCGAAGGGCTGCCCGTTGAGGAAGGAGAGCAAGGGCAGGTGCAGCTTGCCCCCGTCCCACGCGTCGCCGAGTTCGTCCGGCGTCACCGCGACCGGCGAGAGCGTGGAGGAGGGCTTCGACTGGAAGAAGCCGAAGCCTTTTCCGAGCTCGCCCGGAATCAGGTTGCGCAAGGACACGTCGTTGACGAGGACGACGAGGCGGATCGCCCCCGCGGCCTCCTCGCGCGAGGCTCCCATCGGCACGTCGCCCGTGATGACCGCGACCTCGGCCTCGAAGTCGATCCCGGAGGCCTCGTCGGCCGTCGGGATCGGGTCGCGCGGACCGAGGAAGGAATCCGAGCCGCCCTGGTACATCAGCGGTTCGGTCCAGAACGATTGCGGCATCTCGGCCCCGCGGGCGCGGCGCACCAGCTCGACGTGGTTCACGTAGGCCGAGCCGTCGGCCCATTGGTAGGCGCGGGGCAGGGGGGAGGCGCAGTGGTGCTCATGGAACCGGAAGGAAGGCACCGCGCCATGCTCCAGGCTTTCCGCCAGGTCCATGAGGCGTGGAGCATGGCGATCCCAGTCGTCCAGCGCCGCCTGCAGGGTCGGCACGATGATAAAGGCGTCGGTGGCGCGGGTGAGGTCGCGCGACACGACCACGAGCCGGCCGTCCCGGCCATGTTTGAGCGACGCAAGCTTCATGAATCCTCACCTTTTTGATTTGATCCGGTTCTGTGCTTCACTAGGGCTTTCGCGCCACAACGATGAGGGGGAATGCCCACCATGACCATAGCGAATCTGAAGAGAAGGAGCTTTCTGAAGGGCGCAGGTCTGGCGGCCGCGGCCGGAACGGTGGCGGCGCCGGCGATCGCGCAGTCGAGCCCCGACATCCGCTGGCGCCTCACCTCGAGCTTCCCGCGCCAGCTCGACACCATCTTCGGCACCGCCCAGACCTTCGCGAAGTACCTCGCGGACGCCACCGACAACAAGTTCCAGATCCAGACCTTCCCGGCGGGCGAACTCGTCGGCGGCCTGCAGGCCCTCGACGCGGTGCAGACCGGCGCGGTCGAATGCGCGCATACGCCGACCTACTTCTATTTCGGCAAGGAGCCGGCGCTCGCGCTCGGCACCGGCATCCCCTTCGGCCTCAACGCCCGCCAGCAGCACTCCTGGTGGCATTTCGCCGGCGGCCGGGAGATCCTCAACGAGATTCTGGAGTCGAAGTTCAACGCCACCTCGTTCGCCTGCGGCAATTCCGGCACCCAGATGGGCGGCTTCTTCCGCAAGGAGCTGCAATCGCCTGCCGACCTCAACGGCCTCAAGTTCCGCATCGGCGGCCTCGGCGGCCTCGTGCTCGCCAAGCTCGGCGTCGTGCCGCAGCAGATCGCCGGCGGCGACGTCTATCCGGCACTCGAGCGCGGGACCCTCGACGCCACGGAGTTCGTCGGCCCCTACGACGACGAGAAGCTCGGATTCCACAAGGTGGCGAAATACTACTACGCCCCGGGCTGGTGGGAGGGCGGCGCCATGCTCCACCTCGTCGTCAACCTCCAGAAGTGGAACGAGTTGCCGAAGCACTATCAGGCGATCCTGTTCAACGCGGCCGAGGCCGCCAACAACTGGATGCTCGCCAAGTACGACGCGGTCAACGCGCAGGCCCTGCGGCGGCTGATCGGCGCCGGCACGGAGCTCCGCACCTTCCCGCAATCCATCATGGAGGTGTCCCTCAAGGCCGCGAACGAGCTCTACGGCGAATTGTCGGCAAAGAGCCCCGACTTCAAGAAGGCCTACGACTCGATGGTGGCCTACCGGACGGACGTCCTGCCCTGGTGGCAGCTCAACGAATATGCCTACGACACCTTCATGGTGCGGACGCGCGGGCGGTCATAAGGACGGGAGGCTCTCCCTCACCGCTCAGGGGAGGGTGGCCGGAGCGCGAGCCGTGCAGGAGGCCCACCTCCCTCCCCCGCTTGCGGCGGGGAGGGGTCAGGGGTGGGGGGTGTCGGGGCAGTGCTGCGCTTCTCCGAAGACCAGCGATGCCGAAGCCATCAGCTCTTCGCCCAACCTCCGGGGCAGCGGGACCGCCCCCCACCCTGAGTCCCTCCCCGCCGCAAGCGGGGGGAGGGAGGTGCGTCCGGCCTATCTCGGCTCGCGCCGGCCGGGGTCGAAATGCTTCTTCAGGCCTGCCCAGCAATCGACGTAGCTCTCCTGCAGGGTGTCGAGCCCGGAGGCATACGCCGTCAGGCGCTGAGGGAAGCGGGTCTCGAACATGAAGGCCATGGTGCCCGTGAGCTTCACGGGCTTCAGCTCCGCGTTCGAGGCGTGCTCGAAGGCGGTCGCGTCGGGGCCGTGCGCCAGCATCTGGTTGTGCAGCGAGAAGCCGCCCGGCACGAAGCCCTCCGGCTTGGCGTCGTAGACGCCGTAGACCAGCCCCATGAACTCGCTCATCAGGTTGCGGTGGTACCAGGGCGGGCGGAAGGTGTTCTCGGCCACCATCCAGCGCTCGGGGAAGATCACGAAATCGATGTTGGCAGTGCCGGGCGTCTCGGAGGGCGCGGTCAGCACCGTGAAGATCGACGGATCGGGATGGTCGAACAGGATCGCGCCCACGGGAGAGAAGTGGCGCAGGTCGTACTTGTAGGGCGCGTAGTTGCCGTGCCAAGCCACCACGTCGAGGGGCGATTGGCCGATCTCGGTCTCGAACAGCTCGCCGCCCCACTTGACGAACAGCTTCGAGGGCTCCTCCTTGTCCTCGTAGGCCGCGACGGGGGTGAGGAAGTCTCGCGGGTTGGCGAGGCAGTTGGCGCCGATCGGACCGCGGTCGGGCAGGGTGAAGGACCCGCCGTAATTCTCGCACACATAGGCGCGCGCCGGCCCACCGACGGGCTCGACCTTGAAGATGACCCCGCGCTGGATCACGGCGATCTCGCCGGGCCCGATCTCGATCACGCCGAACTCGGTGGAAAAGCGTAAGGAACCCTCCTGCGCGACGATCAGGAACTCGCCGTCCGCATTGAAGAAATACTCGTTCTCCATCGGCGCCGTGACGAAGAGGAGATGCGCCGCCATCCCGACCTGAGTATCGGAATCGCCAGCCGTCGTGACCGTGCGCAGGCCCGTCACGAATGTCACGGGCTCGTCCGGGATCGGCACCGGGCTCCAGCGGAGCTGGCCGAGCGCCATGGCGCTCTCCTCGCGCGCTCCCGGCGCCGTGCGGATCAGGCCGCGATCGACCCGGCGGTAGCGGCCGGAATGCTTCACGGTCGGGCGGATGCGGTAGAGCCAGGAGCGCTGGTTGGTGGCCTGCGGCGCCGTGAAGGGCGAGCCCGAGAGCTGCTCGGCATAGAGGCCGTAATTGAGCTTCTGCGGCGAGTTGCGTCCCACCGGCAGCGCGCCGGGGAGCGCTTCGGTCTCGAAGGAATTGCCGAAGCCCGACATATAGCCGGACACGAGCGGCGCCTGCCCCGAACGGGCCTGGTCGACCTGAAAGCCGGTGGGATTCTGGACGTTCATGGGACAGCCTCCTGTCCCGGCCGTACCCGACACCCCGAGGCGCCGCGAGGCCGGCCCCGGACGCCTGCGCCGGGGGAGTTGCTTACGCTGTGGAATCTGTCATATTAGTTGCACGAGCAACAAATTCTGTCAACGCATGGCCGCCCGGTCGACTGCCCGCCGAGAGACGCCTGAGCCCCGAATCGTGCTGGAGCAGTTCCTGCCCTACCGGCTGAACGTGCTCGCCACCGTGGTCTCGAACGCGCTCGCGGAGATCTACGCGGAGCGCTTCGGCCTCACGATCCCGGGCTGGCGCATCGTCGCGACCCTCGGCCAGTACGGCACCCGTACGGCACGCGACATCGCGCTCCATGCCGTGATGCACAAGTCCACGGTGTCGCGCACAGTCTCGGCGCTGGGGGCGAGGGGGCTCGTGGCGCGCCGGCCGAACCGCGACGACCGCCGCGAGGAATGGCTCGAACTCACGCCGGAGGGCCGCCGCGTCTACGAGGCGCTCGCCCCGGAGGCACTGGCCTTCGAGGCAGGGCTCGTCTCGGCGCTGACCCCCGCCGAGCAGCGGACCTTCCTCGCGCTCGTGGAGAAGCTCGATCTGCGCGCCCGGGCCCTGGCCCCGAACGCCATCGCGGAGGCCGCCTCGTGACCCCGACCTCCCGGCCCAACCGAAGCGGAGCCCGCCGCGTGAGTGCGAAGCCGGTGCTCCACACCTGTTTCCGCACCCCGACGTTCCGACCCTCGACCGAAGCGGAGCATGCCCCGTGAGCCCGAAGCCGACGCTCTATACCTATTTTCGCTCATCGGCGGCCTACCGGGTGCGGATCGCGCTCGCCCTCAAAGGCGTGGCCTACGAATCGGTGCCCGTGAACCTGCTCAAGGGCGAGCAGAAGGGCGCGGAGTACGAGGCCGTGAACCCGCAGCGACGGATCCCCTCCCTCGACATCGGCGACACGGTGCTCCTGCAGTCGCCCGCAATCCTCGAATATCTCGACGAGGTCCACCCGGACCCGCCGCTCCTGCCCGTCGGAGCGGTCCAGCGCGCCAAGGTGCGCGCGGTGTGCTCGATCATCGCGTGCGATATCCACCCGCTCCACAATTCCGGCACGCTCGCCTACCTGAAAGGCCCGCTCGGTCAGGATCAGGCGGCACTCGACGCTTGGTACGGTCATTGGGTGCGCGCGGGTCTCGACGCGGTCGAGCGGCTCCTTGAGCCAGGCCCTTACGCTTTCGGGGGCCGCGTCACCCTCGCGGACGTCTATCTCGTGCCGCAGGTCTTCAACGCCCGCCGCTTCAATTTCGGCCTCGAGCCCTACCCGAAGATCGCGGCCGTGGACGCGGCTTGCACGAATCTCGAGACGTTCCGCGCCGCGGCGCCCGGCAACCAGCCGGACGCCGCCTGAGGTCGCCGCACCGAATCCATAACCGGTGCGTTGACCAGACGATTTCGCCCGCGGGGCCTGACGGCCCGCGGCCCATCAGGAGGACAGCCATGGGACCCTTCCCGCACGACGCGCCGCCGCCCGCGATCTCAGACGAGAACCCGATGGGCACCGACGGCTTCGAGTTCGTCGAATACTGCCACCCCGAGCCCGAGAAGCTCGACGCCCTGTTCCGGCAGATGGGCTTTACGGCGGTGGCCCGGCATCGGTCCAAGAACGTCACCCTCTACCGCCAGGGCGACATCAACTTCGTCCTGAACGCGGAGCCGGGATCCTTCGCGGCGAATTTCGCGGCGGCACACGGACCCTCGGCTCCCGCCATGGCCTTCCGGGTCGTGGACGCCCGGCAGGCCTACGAGCGGGCGCTTTCGCTCGGGGCCAAGCCGGCGCAGACACAGGTCGGGCCCATGGAGCTCAACATTCCGGCCATCGAGGGCATCGGCGGCCTGCAGATCTACCTCGTCGACCGCTACGGAGCGAAAGGCTCCATCTACGACGTCGACTTCCAGTGGCTCGGCGAGCGCGACCCGAAGCCCTACGGCGTCGGCCTCCACTACGTCGACCACCTCACCCACAACGTGTACCGCGGCCGGCTGAACGAGTGGGCGGCGTTCTACGAGCGCCTCTTCAACTTCCGGCAGATCCGCTACTTCGACATCTCGGGCAAGGTCACCGGCCTGCACTCGCGGGCCATGACGAGCCCGGACGGAAAGATCCGCATCCCGATCAACGAAGACGCGGGCGAGACCGGGCAGATCGAGGAATACCTGCAGGAGTACAAGGGCGAGGGCATCCAACACGTCGCCTTGGGCTCCTACGATCTCTACGAATCGATCGAGACCCTGATCGGGCGCGGCGTCGAGTTCATGCCGGCACCGAACGACATCTATTATCAGCGCATCGACAAGCGCCTGCCGAAGCACGGCGAGCCGATGGACCGGCTGCAGCGGAACGGCATCCTTATCGACGGGGAAGGGGTCGTGGAGGGCGGCTACACCAAGGTGCTGCTGCAGCGCTTCGGCAAGACCGCCATCGGCCCGATCTTCTTCGAGTTCATCCAGCGCAAGGGCGACGACGGATTCGGCGAGGGCAACTTCAAGGCGTTGTTCGAATCGATCGAGGAAGACCAGATCCGCCGCGGCGTCCTGAAGGACAAGGTCGCATGAAGCTGTGAGCCCACGTGAGCGAGCCCCACGCGAGCGAGCTCCAAGTGGGTAAGCCGCAGGTGGGCGGGCCGGAGGTGCGAAGGAGGCCGGGGAAGCCCGGCCTTGTTCTTGCCCGCTCCATGGCCCCCGCCCTGGATCCTGGCTCGCCTCGGCGGCCCGCCAGGACGGCGGCGGGCATGGAGGTGCGGGCCCTTGCGGCCTCGTCCACGGCTGGATTCCGGCATCTGCAAACCATTGTGAGTTAATGGTTTCTTAAGATCCGATGCCCCGCCGCCACCCCCGCCTGGCCGGGCGCCTTCATCAACGTTGCCTTTGTGCAACAGCCCTTTGAAAAGGCCCCGCTGACGCCCTGATTGCGCCCAGATTCGGTTGCCCCGGAGAACCGCCTAGGTATGTTCAAAACCGCGACGGGGGCTCCCCGGTCGTGATTTGGCTCAAGACTTCAATCGGGGAACCGGTGGGGCGAGCCAGATGCAAAAGGGGACAAGGGACGAGTGGTCTAGGCTTCGATCGAAGCTGTCGAGGCACGAAACCCCGGCCCCCC
>DATAGO010000051.1:0-232397 GCA_036263675.1 Microvirga sp.
GGTGTTCTCTCGCGAGAGGCGTCGGCCCTCAAGGTGCTCCCCGGCACAGCCCTGCCCTGCGGCAGCGCGGACCCCGCGACGTTCTCCTCCCAGTCAGAGGCGAACGGGCGGACCGCCCTGGGCGCGGCGGGATGCGTCTCCTGCCGAGCCCGAGCCTTGCTCCCCGTCCCGCGCCACGACGCCTCGCGAGCGCGCCTCACCGGGACAGGTGCAGGAGACATAGAACAAAACAAGAACATTGTCAAGCTTGAAAGGGGGAGCGCGTCGCTCCTCCCGCCGCTGCACGCCCTCTCCCCGCAGCGTGCCTCCCTCTCCCCGCTCGCGGGGAGAGGGTCGGGGTGAGGGGCCGGTCAGAAAGGCGAGCGGGCTCAGAATATCCCCTCCCCCTTGCGGGGAGGGGCCAGGGGTGGGTGCAGGATTGATCGCTCAGGTGCCTCCTGCGCCAACCCCCACCCGCCCTTCGGGCACCCTCCCAGCAAGGGGGAGGGTCGAGAACCGGATCCATCGCGCTTCACCGACCGGCCCCTCACCCCAACCCTCTCCCCTTAAACGGGGAGAGGGAGTGCGCTGCGGGGAGAGGGAGTCTCGTGCGGGGAGAGGGCGCCTGTGCGGAGAGTGGGCGTCAGCCCCGCACCACCAGCACCGAGCAGCGGGCGTGGCGGACGATCGTGGAGGCGTTGGAGCCGAGGAGGTAGGTCGCCATGGTGGGGCGGTGGGAGCCCACGACGATGAGGTCGGCGCCGGTCTTCTCGGCCTCGTCGAGGACCTCGCTGTAGACCGAGCCGAGGCGGACCACCGCGGAGACCCGCTCGGCCGGCAGCGGGATGCCGGCCGCGACCGCGGCGAGGCGGGTCTCGGCCTCGAGCTGCTGCCCCTCGTCGAAGCTCGGCGGCACGAACTCCATGTAGGTCACGGGCAGGAGCGAGCGGACGGTGACGAGCCGGATCGTGCCCCCGGACGCGGTCGCGAGCGCCACCGCGCGGTCGAGCGCCGGCTGCGCCATCGGGAGCTCGCTCAGGTCCACGGGAATGAGGATCGTCTTGTACATGGGTCAGGTCTCCTTGCGGGCTTCGCCGGCCGCAGGGCGTCGGCCCCCGACCGGAGGTCATGCCTCCCTTGCGGCGCCTCAGATTGCCCTGAGGCCGGAGAAGAGCGATGACAGAGATCAAATCGCATCGCTGCGCCTCGCGCCCGGCGGCCGCACCAGGATCGCCGATGAGCCCCGCGCCTCCAACCCCGTTCCGCTTCTTCGCCTCCCCGACCGCGTTCCTGATGACGGTCACCTTCGTGAACTGGTTCGGTTTCGCGAGCTGGCAGGCCCTGTTCAACAACTTCGCCAAGGATGCGGTCGCGGTCACGGGCTGGGAGGTCGGCGTCCTCCAGTCCGTGCGCGAGATCCCCGGCTTCCTGGCCTTCACGGCGGCGTTCTGGTTCATGCTCATGCGCGAGCAGACCGTCGCCTATGTGAGCGTGCTCGTGCTCGCCCTCGGCACGGCGGCGTCGGGCTACTTTCCCTCCTATCTCGGGCTGGCGCTCACGACCTTCGTGATGTCGACGGGCTTCCACTACTTCGAGACCGCCAACCAGGCGCTCTCCCTCCAGCTCCTGCCCAAGAACGAGGCCCCGAAGGTCCTGGGGCAGATCTCGAGCGCCATGGCGGGGGCCCAGCTCGTCGCCTACAGCCTCATCGCGCTGGTCTGGTGGGCCTGGAAGCCCTCCTACGAGGCGATCTATCTCGTCTTCGGCCTCGGCACGGCGGCCCTGATCGGCATCGCCATGGTGGGGTTCCGGCGCTTCGACGGCGGCGTGCCGCAGCGCAAGGGCATCGTGCTGCGCCGGCGCTACTGGCTCTACTACGCCCTGACCTTCCTGAGCGGCGCGCGGCGCCAGCTCTTCATGGCCTTCGGGGGCTGGCTCCTCGTCGAGCGGTTCGGCTACGACCTCGCCTCGCTCTCGCTGCTGCTCTTCATCTATTGCGCCATCAACCTGTTCGCGGGCCCGCTCTTCGGGCGCCTCATCGTCCGCGTCGGCGAGCGCGCGACGATCGTCATCGAGAACGTGGCGCTGATCGTCGTGTTTCTCGGCTATGCCCTCACCGCGAGCGGCGCGGTGGCCGGCGCCCTGTTCGTGCTCGACGGGGTGTTCTTCACCCTGATGATCGCGCAGCGCACCTATTTCCAGAAGATCGCCGACCCGGCCGACATCGCCCCGACCGCGAGCGTCGCCTTCACGATCAACCATATCGCCGCGGTGGTGATCCCGATCGTGTTCGGCCTGATCTGGATCAAGGATCCGAGCCTCGTCTTCAACATCGGCGCCGCGATCGCGACCGGGTCGCTGGCGCTGGCCTTCCTGGTGCCGCGCCATCCGGAGCCCGGCCACGAGACGGTCCTGGGCTCGGCGGCCGGGCAGCCCGCGCCCGCGGAATAGGGGCGCCCGCCCGGGCGGCGGGGACCGGCCCTTCTTCTAGAGCATGATCCCGAAAAGTTGCAGACTTTTCGGGATCATGCGGCATAGCAATGATTTAGCGTGCATGATCGCTTCAATCTGAAGCGATCATGCTCTAAGCCTGCTGCGACGGCGTGTGGACCACGAGCCCGTCGAGGGTCGTGCGGACGCGGATCTGGCACGAGAGGCGGGAATTCGGCCGCACGTCGAAGGCGAAGTCGAGCATGTCCTCTTCCATGGGCTCGGGCTCGCCCACGGCCTCGCGCCATTCCTCGGCGACGTAGACGTGGCAGGTCGCGCAGGCGCAGGCCCCGCCGCACTCGGCCTCGATCCCGGGGATGCCGTTGCGCACGGCGTTCTCCATCACGGTGGAGCCCTCCTCGGCCTCCACCGTCCGCGCCGTGCCCTCCGCGTCCACATAGGTAATCTTGACCATCACGCCATCCTGAGAATCTCGCGGGCGTCCCGCGGGGAGAGGCCCGAATCCGGCCTCCGCCGGCCGCAGCCCCCCGGGCTCGAACTCGCGGCCGATCCTTAGAGCATGCCAGCCCCGAAGGCGAGAGGCGGAGGGGCGGAACCGCCCCCTGCGTCGGAGAGCATGCCGGCCCCGAAGGCGAGAGGTCGAGCGCGCCGAACCACCCGGCTCGGAGAGCGTGCCTGCGCCGAAGGCGAGAGGCCGAAGGGGGCGGAACCGCCCCTGTGTCGGAGAGCATGCCGGCCCCGGAGAAGGCCGGGAAGGCGGGAACCGCCGCCCGCGTCGGGGTCGGCCGTCACATTCGCGAAACATTGCCGCGTCCGACGCCATCCGCCAGCAACATGCAGGCGCCATAGGAGAGGCAGCCCAGATTCGAAGGCCTTCCCGGGACGCTGCGGGCGCGGCGTTCCGGGTTCGAGAGACCACCCATGAATCCCGCCGACATCGCCAGCATCCAATCGAGCTTCCGGCGCCTCGCGGCCGCGCCGGAGGCGCTCGCCGCCGATTTCTACGCCTGCCTGTTCCACCTCGATCCGACCTTGCGGCCCCTGTTCAAGGACGACCTCAGGCGCCAGGGCCGCAAGCTCACGGCGGCTTTGGCCCACGTGGTCCACGGCCTCGGCCAGCTCGACGCGATCCTCGAGGACGTGCGGGCGCTCGCCCGCCGCCACGCCGATTACGGCGTCGAGCCGAGCCATTACGGCACGGTCGGCCAGGCGCTCCTCACGACGCTCGAGGCGCGCCTCGGCCGCGACTTCACGCCCGAGCTCCGCGCCGCCTGGACCGAGGCCTACGCGCTCCTCGCCGGCGCCATGATCGCGGCCTCCTCGCCGGCCCGCGCGGCCGCCTGACCCGTTTCCCGGAGACGTGCCCTGTTGCGTCTCCTCCCAGCCCGCGCGGCCGCCCGACCCTGCTTTCCGGAGACCTCCCATGTTCCGCCTCCCGTTCCTGCCGGCCGCCATCCTGATCCTGGCCGGCCTCGCCGCCCCCGCGCGGGCATCCGACCCCGCCGTGACGCTGTTCAAGGTCGTGACCGTCAAGGACGAGATCGTCATCGGGCTCACGCCGGCGGAGCTCGCCCGGATCGGCGCGTCCGACGCCGGCGCGGTCGCCCGGACCATCGCGGCGAACGGCGAGATGACGGCCTGGCAATATGCGGTGCGCAAGGGCAGCACCGGCGAGTTGCAGCAGGCGCCCCTCCGCCGGATCGGCATCCTCGCCAACGGCTCGCTCCGGGTGGAGCCTTACGCGACGCCGCTGACCGTGGTGGCGCCGTAGGCCGCGGCCGGGCGACGGGACGCCTTCGCCGGGAGATGCTTCAGGATCCGCGCGACGCCATCGCGCCTGCGTGATCGCCTCGGCGGGCTCCGGCGTGCCATGCCCGACGCCATCGGGCCTGGGCGAACGCCTCGGCGCCCTCAGGCGCGCCCGGCCTCGACCTCCGCGAGCGTCTCGCGCGGGGCGGTGAGCGGCAGGACGAGGCGGAAGCGCGTGCCGGCGCCGACACCGGATTCCACCGAGATCCGCCCGCCGAGGCGGTGGGTCACCAGGTTGTAGACGATGTGGAGCCCCAGCCCCGTGCCGCCCTCGTTGCGGCGGGTGGTGAAGAAGGGCTCGAAGGCGCGGCGGCGGGTCTCGGCCGACATGCCTTTTCCGTCGTCCTCGAAGATGATCTCGGCCTGGCCGGTGCCGAGCAGGGAGGCCCGCAGGCGGATCGTGCCGCCCTCGCCCTCCTCGAAGGCGTGGGTGATGCTGTTGAGGAACAGGTTGGTGAGCACCTGCCCGTAGAGGCCGGGATAGCTGTCGAGCCGCAGCCCGTCGGGCATCTCGACCTCGACGGCGATCTGCCGCTTGCGGGTGCCGGGCAGCAGGCTCACCACGATCTGCTGCGTGGTCCGGGCGAGGTCGAAGCTGCGCCGGTCGACCTTGCTGCGGTCGACCGCGACCTGCTTGAAGGATTCCACGAGCTCGCCCGCCCGCTGCAGGTTGGCGACGAGCTGGTTCGCCGCCTCGCGGGTGCCGCCCACGAACTCCGTGAAGGTCGAGCGCAGGAGAGGGCCCGACGCGATGGCGTTCTCGATCATGGAGCAGCGGTGCGCGAGGGAGGAGGCGACCGTCAGGCTGATCCCGACGGGGCCGTTCACCTCGTGCGCCACGCCCGCCACGAGCGAGCCGAGCGCCGCGAACTTCTCGGCCTCGATCAGGTTCTTCTGGGCCTCGCGCAGTTCCAGGAGCGTCGCCTCCGCGCGTTCCTTGGCGCGCCGCAACTCCTCCTCGGCCTCGTGGCGCGCGATGGTGTTGTCCTGGAACACGCGGACCGCCCGGGCCATGTCGCCGATCTGGTCGCGCGCCTCCACGCCCGGGACGTGGCCGTGATAATGCCCGATCGTGATGTCGTGCATGGTCTCCTTGAGCTGCTCCAGCGGCGCGCTGATGCTCTGGGCGGTCGCGAGGCTGATCAGGATGCTCAAGGCCATGAAGGCGAGGCCGAGGATGCCGATCCGGGTGTAGACGTCGTCCAGCGCCTGCTCGAACCGCGCCTGGGCCTGCTCCTCGGCGGTGCGCACGGAGGCCGACAGGCGGTCGATGATGCGGGCGAGCGCGATCTGGTTGTCGTCCACGGCGGATTGCAGAAGCTCGGTCTGGGTGCTGAAGGTCGCGGCGAGCCGGTTGAATCCGGTCATGAACGCGACGGCGCGCACCTGGATCGCCCGCAGGGCGTCGCGCTGGAGGTCGTTGTCGGCGAGCCCCACCATCACGGGCGCGGTGCGATCCACGATCGCGATATGCTCGCGGGCGTCGGCCGCGGCGCGGGTGGTCTGCGACAGGTAGAACGAGTTCGCCGCGACGAGCGCGTTCGAGAAGGCGTCCCGCGAGCGGTTCATCGCCGGCCAGAGCAGCGAGGAGCTCGAGGTGCTGGTGGTCAGGATCGCATAGAGGCCCGCCATCTCGCGCGCGGGCTTGAGCACCTCCTCCTCGTAGATGCGCACCACCAGGGCCCGGTTGGTCCGCAGGCTCTCGAACCCGGTGAAGAGGCGCAGCATCGTGATCGAGATCTCGGTGATGTCGACCGCGCGCGAGGCCTCGGAGGCCTTGATGGATTCGAGCCGGCCGAGGAGGTCCTGGCGCTGCCGGTTGATCTCCGCCTGCACGACCTCCGAGGGCTGCGTGAGGTAGCGGTGGATCATGCCCTGGACGCGCTCCACGTCGGTCCCGAAGGCGACGAGAACCCGGTCGGTGTTGCGGGCCTGCGCCAGGGACCGCCACGCGCCGCTCAGGACGTTGGCGTAGGTCACGACGAGGAGGCCGAGGAGGAGGACCGCGACGGTGTTGATGATCGCGATCGACAGAACGCGCCACCGGATCGGCACCGACCGGAACAGCGAGGCCCTGGACGCGCTCCGCATGCGGGGGGCCACGGCGCCCGGGCCGATCAGCGGTGCCGAGCGCGAGGGAAGGGTCGACATGGGCCGGGGGCCGGCGGCGACGGCCGGGGCCTGAGGAGCAATCGGGACTGATTCGGACAGGTCATCTCGGTCGTGGTGCGCCCCTCGCGCCGCTGTTCCGGGAGAACCGTAATCGACTTGGGCGGGCCTGACGAGGGGGGCGCGCCGGCGATCCGTCCCGTGGGCCTCCGGCAGGATCGCGTCGCCCGAGCGGTCTAGCTTCGCCGGGCTTCCCGATGGTAAGGTGCGGCCGGATCCTCATCGGGGCCGTTCATGACGACAGGCAGCGCCGTCCCGCACAGGCGCTCCAAGCGCGGGCTTTCTCCGACGCGGCGTGCCGCTCTCCTGGGCGGCGCCGCGGTCGCGGCCGCATTCGTGAGCCGGAGCCCGGCCCGGGCCGCGCGGGTCCTGCGCCTCGGCCATGCCCTGTCGGCCGCCCATCCCGTCCACCAGTCGATGCTCAACTTCGCGGAGCTGGTGGCGCACCGGACGCAGGACGAGGTCAACATCGTCGTCTACGCCGACGGGCATCTCGGCGAAGAGCCCAACATGATCGCGCAGACGATGGCGGGCGCCCTCGACCTCACGAAGGCCAGCGCCAGCGTCCTCGATACGGTCGACCCGCGGTACGGGATCTTCAACATCCCGTTCCTGATCCGCGACAAGGCGCATTGGCGCCGGATCGTCACCGGGCCGCCGGGCCAGGCCATGCTGAACTCCGGGGCCGGCACGGTGGTGGGGCTCACCTTCTACGACGCGGGCGCGCGCAGCTTCTACGCCAAGCGCTCGATCCAGCGCCCGGAGGACCTGCGCGGCCTCAAGATCCGCGTCCAGCCCTCGCCCTCGACCGTGCGGATGATCGAGCTCCTCGACGCGGAACCGCGCCCGATGCCGTGGATCAACGTCTATTCGGCCCTGGAGACCGGCCTGATCGACGGGGCCGAGAACAACCTGTCGGCCCTCAGCTTCGGGCGCCACGCGGAGGTCGTGAAGTACTACTCGCTGACCGAGCACACCATGGTGCCCGACGTGCTGCTCATGAGCCGGCGCGTCTGGGACACCCTGCCCGAGAACCACCGCTCGGTGCTGCGCCAGGCGGCCGCCGAATCGGCGGTCCTGCAGAGCACGCTCTGGGAGGACAGCGAGGGCGAGAGCCGCCGCACCGCCGAACGCCTGGGGGTGACCTTCGAGGTGCCCGACAAGGAGCCCTTCGCCCGCAAGCTCGCCCCCATGAAGGACGAGTTCGGCCGGCGCGACGGCGCCCTGCGCGACTTCATCGCGGCGGTGGAGCGGACCTGACCGCCCGGCACGGCCCCCATTCCGCCCGGAGGGCTCCCGGACGGGGCGACCTTAACCATGAAATGGGATCCGGCCCGAGGCCTGCTACCGCCGCGGCGGGACGTGGGATAGCCTCGCCCCGCCGGCCGGCGAGCGGCCGCGAGGCCCGGCGGCCCGGCGCAACTGACGTGAGGATCGCATGGACGACGCGAGGCAGGATCCTTCGGAGCGCCAGGCGCGGCCCGGGGACGGCGGAGCCGGACCGGGCCGGACCGGCCCGGCCGCGGAGCCGGCGGGACAGCTCGCTTTCGGACTCGAGCGCATCGGCCTCGTCTCGCTCGTCTCGCCGCTTCTCGTCGCCCTGCTGGTGGTTGCCCTGTCGGTCGCGGCCGCGTTCGGGATCACCCGCATCCGGGTCGACGATTCGCTGAGCCAGCTCTTCCGGTCCGACTCGGCCGAGTTCCGGCAGTTCGAGGAGCTGTCGCGGCGCTTCCCGTCGAGCGAGTTCGACGTGCTCGTGGTGGTCGAGGGGCCGAAGCTCCTCGAGCGCGGGTCGCTCGAAGCCATGCGCAACCTCGCCTCCGCGGTGCAGCTCATCGACGGGGTGAACGGCATCATCTCGGTCTTCTCGGCCCGACAGCCCCCCGCGCCGGGCCAGCTCCCCGCCCCGCTCTTCCCCGAGGACCTGCCGGAGGGCGATGCCTTCCGCGAACTCATCGAGCGCGTGCGCGCGAACGAGATCATCCGCGGCAAGCTCCTCTCGGAGGACGGGCAGCTCGCGCTCATCGTGCTCTCCCTCGACCAGTCGATCGTCGAGCGCGAGGGCCTGCGCGCCGCGGTCGGCGAGATCCGCCAGGTCGTCGGCGAGGAGATGGGCCAGACGGGTCTGAAAACCCAGCTCTCCGGCGTGCCCGTGATGCAGCTCGAGATCCGCAACGCGGTGGAGCGCGACCGGCTGCTCTACAACGCCATCGGCTTCGCGGCGGGCTGCCTCATCGCCGTGCTGTTCTTCCGGCGCGTCGGCTTCGTGATCATGGCGGCGGCGCCGCCGCTTGTCGCCATCCTGTGGTCGCTCGGGCTGCTCGGCTGGCTCGACTTCCGGCTCAACATGTTCCTGAACGTGATCACGCCGCTCATCATGGTGATGGGCTTCTCGGACAGCATGCAGATCACCTTCGCGGCGCGCGACCGGCTGCTCGCGGGCGACAGCACGCGGGAGGCGCTGCGCAGCGCCATCCTGGTCGTGGGGCCGGCCTGCGTGGTCACGGTCGCGACGGCGGCCCTCTCCTTTGTGGCGCTCCTGTTCGCCGACTCGCACCTGATCCGCACCTTCGGGGCGGCCGGCGCGCTCGCGACCCTGATCTCCTACGTCGCCGTGATCACCCTCGTGCCGCTGTTCGGGGTCCTGCTCCTGCGCGGACGCTCCGCCTTCACGGCGCAGGCCAAGGGCAACGACGGCGCCGTCGACGCGCTGCGCCGCATTTGCGGCTGGATCGCCGGTCACATGGTCCGGCGGCCCGTGCTCTACAGCGGCCTGAGCATCCTCCTCGTCGGCAGCCTGCTCGCGGTCTATGCCGGGCTCGAGCCGCGCTACCGCCTCGCCGACCAGGTGCCCGACCGGGAGCAGGCCGTCGAGGCGAGCGGGCGTCTCGACGCCAAGCTCGCCGGCGCCAACCCGATCCACGTGCTCATCGAGTTCCCGCCGGGCGCCACGCTCTACGGCGCCGAGACCCTGAAGACGATCGCGGACGTGCACGACGTGGTGGAGCACCAGGCGGGGGTCGGCAACGTCTGGTCGCTCCAGACCCTGCGCCGCTGGCTCGCCGAGAAGGCGGGGATCACCGACGTCGCGGTGCTGAAGGACTATGTCGACATCCTGCCCCAGCACCTGACGCGCCGGTTCATCTCGGTCGGGGAGGATGCGGTCGTGGTCACCGGCCGCATCCCCGACAAGGACATCAACGAGCTCCTGCCCGTGGTCGACACCCTCGACAAGGCGCTGGCGGGCGCCCGCGCCGGGCATCCCGGGTTCAAGATCTCCGTCACGGGGCTGTCGGCGATCGCGGCGCGCAACAGCGCCGACATGATCGGCCAGCTCAACCGGGGCCTCACGGCCGAGATGGTGTTCGTGGCCGCGATCATCGGCCTCGCCTTCCGGTCGTTCTTCGTCGTGGTGGTCAGCATCCTGCCCGGGCTGTTCCCGATCGTCGCGGCGGGCGCGGTGCTGTCGGTGATGGGCGAGGGGCTGCAATTCGCCAGCATCGTGGCCCTGACCGTGGCCTTCGGGCTCGGGCTCGACGCCACGATCCACTACCTCAACCGCCTGCGCCTCGAGGAGCGGCCCGGCGAGGATCCCGCCGAGGGCATCAAGCGCGCGACCGTGCTGGTCGGCCCGGCCCTGATCCTGACCTCGCTCGTGCTCGCCTGCGGCCTGGCCGTGACGGTGTTCTCGGACCTGCCGTCCCTGCGCCTGTTCGGCTGGCTCAGCGCGTTCACGCTGATTGCGGCGCTCGTGGGCGACCTTCTGATCCTGCCCGCCACCGTGATGCTGTTCCGCCGCTTGACCCGGCGGCGCCGGCCCGCCGAGGCGAGGCCGGCCGGAGCGGCCGAATAGCCGCCATCGCCCGCGTGTCGGCCGGCCGGGGCCGGCCGGTCCCGCGCGAGCGCGTCAGCGGCGGGTCAGGGTGATGGAGACGCCGGAGAGTTCCGTGCCCTGCGAGTTCAGCGTCACGGTCTGGCGGTTGCCGCTGGTGGCGAGCGACAGGTCGGCCGCGAATCCGGGGCTCTCGATGCGGGCCTTCACGTCGTCGCCCGTCACGCTTCCGGACACCGCCCCGGTCAGGCCGCGCGTGCTCTCCCGCCACGCCCCGGAGAGCGCGCCGGCCCGGCTGTTCACGTCGCTGTTGAGCTCGAACTTGTAGGAATCGCTGGCGCAGCGCAGGGCGGAGCGGAGGTTGTTGGCGTCGTTGCCGAGCGCATAGGCCGCCTGGCAGCGGATGCGCTCCCGGGACCCGTTCGCGAGGGTGACCGTGCCGTTGCCGGACCAGGACCCGACCAGGCCCTGGAACGAGCCCCCCTGCTGCGCCTGAGCCGGAAGGCTCCCGGTGAGGCAAGCGAGAGAGAACACTCCGCAGAGGGTGCGGAATCGGCCTGGGCGGCTTGCGGGCTCAGTCATCGTGGGACCTCCGGAACGGCTCTCTACTTTTCCCCCGCGCCCGCCGCTGGCAAGGGCCGGGCGCGCCGGGAGGTGCGGCGGCGCACCCGAACGCGGACGCACGAACCTCGAAACGCCGCCCGCGCCCGGGAAGATCCCGGGCGCGGGCCTTTGTCTCACGGGAGTACGACAGCCGGAAGGCGCGAGGATGGCCCGGAGGCGTCGGGCCGCCGATGCGGCCACACCTCCATAAGCTCCGGAGGCGTCAGGCCGCCATCGCGACCGGGGCCTCCGCACGCTCCGGAGACGTCAGGCCGCCATCGCGACCGGGATCTCCACGTCGACCTCGAGGGTCGAGACGCTTTCGCCGCGCTCCATGGTGACCCGGACCCGGTTCGGGTCCACGGTGACGTGCTTGGCGATCGCGGCCAGGATCTCCTCGCGCAGGAGCGAGACGAGATCGGGCTTGCCGCTGACGATCGCGCGCTCGTGGGCGAGCAGGATCTGGAGCCGGTCGCGGGCCACCGGCGCCGAGGAGCGGCGCCCGAAGAAGCTCAGGAGGCTCATGCGGCCCTCCGTCCGTTCGAGGGGAAGCTGAGGCAGCTCATGCGGCCCTCCGTCCGAACAGCATGCCGAGCAGGCGCTTCTTGTCGGCCGGGATCGTCATGGGCACCGTCTCGCCCTTGAGGCGACGGACCGCGTCCATGTAGGCCCGGGCGGGAGCGCAGGTCTCGTTGTTCAGGGTGACCGGAGCGCCGATGTTCGAGGCCTTCAGGACCTCCTCGCTCTCGGGGATGATGCCGAGGAGCGGGATCGAGAGGATCTCGAGCACGTCGTCCACTTTCAGCATCTCGCCGCGCTCGGCGCGGGCGGGGTCGTAGCGGGTCAGCAGGAGGTGCTTCTCCATGCGCTCGCCGCGCTCGGCCCGGTCGGTCTTGGAATCGAGGAGCCCGATGATGCGGTCGGAGTCGCGCACCGAGGAGACCTCGGGGTTCGTGACCACCACGGCGACGTCGGCGTAGCGCATCGCCAGCGTCGCTCCGCGCTCGATGCCGGCCGGGCTGTCGCAGATGATCCAGTCGAACTTCTCGCGCAGCTCGTCGATGACGCGCTTCACGCCCTCTTCCGTGAGCACGTCCTTGTCCCGGGTCTGGGAGGCCGGCAGGAGCGAGAGGTTGTCGATCCGCTTGTCGCGGATCAGCGCCTGGGCGAGCTTCGCCTCGCCCTGCACCACGTTGATGAGATCGAAGACCACGCGGCGCTCGGCGCCCATCACGAGGTCGAGGTTGCGCAGGCCCACGTCGAAATCGACGACGGCCACCTTCTGGCCGCTCTTGGCGAGCGCCGCGCCGAGGGCTGCCGTGGAGGTGGTCTTCCCCACGCCGCCCTTCCCAGATGTGACGACCAAAACCTTGGCCATTCTTTTTGCCTCCGTGTGCTAGCTGAGAGCCGTGATGATGATGGAGTCGCCTTCGAGCCAAGCCTGGACGGGCTTGCTGCGCAGGTGGCCGCTCATGTCCTCGGCGACCTTGTAGAGGCCGTCGATGGCAAGCAGTTCCGCTTCGAGCTTGTGGCAGAAGATGCGGGCCCCGGCGTTGCCGGCCGCGCCCGCGATGGCGCGGCCCCGCAGGGCTCCGTAGACGTGGATCGAGCCGCCGGCGATGACTTCGGCGCCCGAGGCGACCGAGCCCACCACCGTGACGTCGCCTTCGGGAAAGATGATGGACTGGCCCGACCGCACCGGGGTGTCGATCAGGAGCGAGCGGGGCTCGGACTTCGCGGACGGGGCGGTGGCCTCGGCCTTGGACGGGGCGTCGGCCGGAGCCGAGGCCTGAGGCTCCGGGACCTCGATCACGCCCGCGGCCCGGCCGCCCGAGATGGCCGGCGGGAGGCTCGGGTCGAGGTCGGCGGGCGCCACCGACTCGATCCCCATGATCCGGATCTGGCGGGCATCGAGCACCTGGAGCAGGTCGGCGATTTCGGCCCTGCGGAGCGGCAGGCGGGCGAGGTCGAGCACCACCGGCCGGCCGGCGAAGAACCCCGGCGTCCGGGCGAGCAGGCCGTCGAGGGCCGCGAACCACTCGTCGAGGGGGGCCTCGGGCGCGAGCACGAGGGCCATGAACGAGCGTCCACGGAACCGGACGGATTGGCGGGGAAGGGCTTTGACTGACACGGGTGCTCGGGCTCTTCTGTCTCCCCCCGTCCTCCCCGCCCCCGGGTGGGGCGGCGCGTGGCACGAAGGTTAAGACTCTGTTGCACCGCCATCAGAGCGCGACATGGTTAATCGGGGGTTAATGGAAGCCCCGGAATCCGTTAACTTTCGTTCCCGAGATGCTAATTTCCGCGTCTCCCTCTCCCGGGCCGCCGCGGGGCGGCGAATGGCTCCCGATGGCGGACGCTTCGGGAGCAGGGAGGCAGGCGACGGCATTCCCCGCCCGCACACGTCGAAATGTGGTATTGTACATTTCGAGAGCAGGGGATTGAGGTGATGGCGCTCCCGCCCGAGCACATCGAGATCGGCAAGTGCTATCTGACGACGACCGGTCAGGTGCGCCGGCCCGTCCGCTTTCTCGGCGACGGCAGAGTGCAGTTCGAGGAGCGGCCGGGGCTCGTCCTGCGCAAGCAGTGGACCATGGACGTGCAGTGCGTCCGCTTCTTCGCCGACGTCGTGGAGCGCGAGGTCGCCTGCGACTGGACGCCGGAGGAGGACGGGTGAGGAGCCGGGCCGGCTCTCCATGTCGCCGAAAGCGAGTTCAGCCGGGAGAACGATCGCGGGCCTGGCGCGAGGACGCGCTGCGCGGGCGACGGCTCGACGATGGGGCGCATGGAGAAAGCCCGGCTTTCGGCCGGGCTTCCTGTGTCTTGCAGCGTCTCTGAGCCCGGGAGCGGCCTCCCGGCAACCCTTACGAGTTCTTCTGCAGCGTCGTTCCGATCTCGGTGAAGATGGAGGTGAGCGCCGGGCCGGCGAGGTTCAGGCCGCCGATGATCGCGATCGCGATGAGAGCTGCGATCAGGCCGTATTCGATGGCCGTCGCGCCGGACTCGTCGTTGCGGAAGCGGCTGAGAAGCTTGGTCATGGTGGCCCCTGTACGGATGTGTATCGTGTCGTTTCTGCCGCTGACCATGCCCTGACGCTGAGGCAGGCGCCATTCCGCCTTGTTCCCTAGGTCTTCCTAGGCCTCGTCTTGAGAGGCGGACTAGGACTTGGGCGATCTGTGGCCTGCCTTGCTCCTCCATCTGCCAGCGGCCCGCCGACGCCCCGGCGGCACGGGCCCGGTCTTTGCGCCGGGCCGGCTGCGTGTGCCGTCCGGCACCGACGCCCCGGCTGCGGGCATGCGACCGGGGCTCCGCCGTCATTCCGGAGCGCCCATGTCCTGTCCCGATCCCGTCCGCCCCGATCCCGAGCCGCCGCTCGACGTCGAGGGGCTGAGCAAGCTCGGCGCCATGCTGACGGCCGCCGTCGGCGTGCCCGGCGTCTTGTTCATGATCGCCAAGTCCGGCCTTCTCGCGGGCGTCTGCATCGCAGTCGGCGTCGTCGGCAGCTGGATCAAGCTCCGTCAGGCGCTGGTCGCCACGTCCGAGGCGATGCAATCCGGTCGCAGGCGAGGTGTCCCGGAGACGATCGTCATGGCGGCTCTCGTGCTGGCGCTCCTCTGGATGGCGTGGGGCACGATCGCCGCGCGATAGGCGAGCCGCCGGAGCGCCCTCCCCTCACCCGGCGCTCGCGGCCCGCGCCTCACAGCATCACGTCGCCGGCCGCGAGCGAGCCGTGGATCCTAATCTCGAAGTCGGCGCGACCGTCCCCGTCCCCGTCGCCCTGCAGCACGCCCCGCGCGAAGCGGATCTGGCCCGCCTCGCCCGTGAAGCTTGCGCCGAGATCGCCCCGGTCCACCCAGGTGAAGCCCTGGTTGCCCCTGTCGTCCTCGTCGGCGTCGATCCGGCGCAGGCCGATGCGGTCCTCGCCCGAGGCGAAATCGAGGATCTCGTCCCGCCCGGAGCCGAAGCCCGCCTCCGGCGCCGTGAAGCGGAACACGTCCGCGCCCGCTCCCCCGCTCAGGTCGTCCCGCCCGAGGCGGCCCACGAGCGCTCTTGCGTCAGAGGGCTGCCTGCTCCGGGCCCGGGTTCGGACTCGGGACAAGCCAGGACGGTCGAGGGGCCGGAGCCTGGCCGGCGGCGGTTTGCGCCCTATTCATGGCCGGTACAGGAACCGTGCCGCTTATGGCGCAGGCGAGGCTCCGGGCGCTCGGCCGGCCGGGGGCGGCCCGGGGCCTGGAACGAAAACCTGGCCGCCGGGTTGCCCGCGCGGCGGATGGCGGTTGAGAGCAGAGCCATGATCACGAGACATCTGACCCGCATTTTCCTCGCGAGCACGGCGATTGCCCTCGGGGCCGGCGCGCCGGGCGCCCGGGCCGCCGCCCCGCCGGCCATCATGGATCCGGCTCAGGCGGAGGTCAGGGCGGCGCAGGCCGGTCCGGGCCCCGTCCTGCTGGCCCAGCCCCTCCCCGACGACCCGCGCCAGCAGCGGCGGCAGGAACGCCAGGAGCAGCGCCAGGAGCGGCAGGAGCAGCGGCAGGAGCAGCGCCAGCCCGAGCCGCGCCAGGAGATGCGGCAGCCGCGCATCGAGCAGCGCCAGCCGGACGATTTCCGCCAGCAG
Organism: Microvirga sp.; assembly: GCA_036263675.1. Lineage (GTDB taxonomy): Bacteria > Pseudomonadota > Alphaproteobacteria > Rhizobiales > Beijerinckiaceae > Microvirga. Next base: position 15,456 of record DATAGO010000051.1, read on the forward strand.
CGCCAGGAGCAGATGCAGCGCCGCCAGGAGCAGATCGAGCAGCGTCAGCGCCAGCAGGATCAGATCGACCAGCGCCAGCGGCAGCAGGAGCAGATCCAGCAGCAGCGCCAGCAGGACGAAATCCGCCTCCAGAGGCAGCAGCGGCAGCAGGAGCAGGAGCAAAACCAGCGGCAGCGCCAGCAGGACGAGATCCGCCAGCAGCGCCAGCAGCAGCGGGACGAGCAGATCCGCGAGCAGCAGCGCCAGCAGCGGGACGAGCAGGGGCGCGAGCAGCAGCGCCAGCAGCGCCTGGAGGAGCGCCGGGACCAGGAGCGGCAGGAGCAGCAGCGCCAGCAGCGGCTCGAGCAGCGCCAGCAGGAGCAGTCGCGCGAGCAGCGCCAGCAGGAGCAGCGCCAGCTGGAGCAGCGTCAGGAGCGCCCCGACCAGCGGCCGCGCCTCGACGAGCGTCAGCAGCGCCGCGACGAACAGGATCGTCAGCAGCAGATCCAGCAGCGCCTGGAGGAGCGCCGGCAGCGTCTGGAGCAGGACAACCGCCGGGACGAGCGGCGCCAGGACCTCCCGCGGCAGGAACGCCTGGAGCAGCGCCAGGAACAGCGCCAGGATCTGCGCGACGAGAGGCGCCAGGATCTCAGGCAGGAGCGGCAGGAGCAGCGCCAGGAGCCCCAGCAGCGTCAGGAGCGTCTCGAGCAGCGTCGGGAGCAGCGCACCGAGGAGCAGCGCCGGCAGGTCATCGAGCGGCGCCTCGAGGAGCGCCGGCAGGTCCGCGAGCGCCTGGAGACGCGCGGGCCGGGCGACCGGCGCGAGCAGATCGAGCCGCGCCAGCCGCGCATCGAGCAGCTGCGCCGGCTGCGGCGCGAGACCGTCGAGGACGGCGGCCGGCGCATCATCATCCGCGAGCCCGGCAACCGCACGATCATCCGCGAGGGCAACCGCGTGGTCATCCGCCACGACGAGACCGAGCGCTTTCGCCGGGCCTATGGCGGCGCGGTGGTCCGGCGCGAGCGCCGCGGCGCCGACGAGATCGTGATCGTGCGGCGGCCGAACGGCGTCGAGGTCATCTCGGTCTACGACCGGCGCGGCAACCTGATCCGGCGCGTGCGCCGCGAGCCCGGCGGCCGCGAGATCATCCTGATCCAGAACGTGCTCGTGGGCGGGCCGGCGATCTACGAGGAGTACATCGAGCTGCCGCCGCCGGTGATCCGCATCCCGCGCGAGCGCTATATCGTCGATGTCGAGGACGCGACCCAGGAGGAGATCTACGGGGCGCTCACGGCTCCTCCCGTCGAGCGGATCGAGCGCTCCTACACGCTCGATCAGGTCCGCCGCAGCCACACCCTGCGCGAGCGCATGCCCCGCGTCGACATCGATACCGTCACGTTCGATTTCGGCTCGTGGGAATTGTCCGACGAGGAGGCGCTCGCGCTCACCGGCGTCGCGGAGGCGATCAACCGGGCGATTGAGGAGAACCCGAACGAGGTGTTCCTGGTCGAGGGCTACACGGACGCGGTCGGCGATCCGGACGACAACCTGACGCTGTCCGACCGCCGCGCCGAGACGGTGGCGCGGCTCCTGACCGAGATCTTCGACGTGCCGGCCGAGAACCTCACCAGCACGGGCTACGGCGAGCAGAACCTGAAGATCGACACGCAGGAGCCCGAGCGAGAGAACCGCCGCGTCACCATCCGGCGCATCACGCCGCTCATCAACCAGGAAGCCGCGCGCTGACGCGCCCGCTCAGGGCCGAGTTGGGGCGTTCCTGAGCCTCGAGGAGCTGTGGAGCGAGCGCGCCGACGCGCCCGCTCAGGGCCGAGTTGGGGCGTTCCTGAGTCTCGAGGAGCCGTGGAGCAGGCGCGCGCCGACACGCCCGCTGAGGGCCGAACATGGGAGGGCCGCCGATCCCGGCCGGGATCGGCGGCCCTCTTCCTTTCTCCCCCAGGCAGCCTGTCTCCCCGAAGCGGCTTCTCTCCACCGGGCGGCCTTCGCGCCCTAACCGGTCTTGACCATCACGTGGCGCACGGCGGTGTAGTCCTCGAGGGCGTACATGCTCATGTCCTTGCCGTAGCCCGACTGCTTCAGGCCGCCATGCGGCATCTCGTTGACGAGCATGAAGTGGCAGTTCACCCAGGTGCAGCCGTATTGCAGCCGCGCCGCCGTCGCCATCGCCTTCGCGACGTCCCGCGACCAGACCGAGGAGGCGAGGCCGTAATCGGAATCGTTGGCCCAGGCCACCGCCTGGTCGACGTCGTCGAAGCGGGTGACCGACACCACCGGCCCGAACACCTCGCGCCGGACGATCTCGTCGTCCTGGCGGGCGCCGGCCACCACGGTCGGCTCGTAGAAGAAGCCCCCGCCCTGCCCTTCCTTGCCGCCGGTCGTGATCTCCACGTGCCCGAGATCCGCGGCCCGCTCCACGAAGGAGGCGACCCGGGAGCGCTGGCGCGGGGAGATGAGGGGCCCGAGGTCGTTCTCCTCGTCGGCCTCGCGCCCGAAGCGCAGGTCCGACACCGCCGCCGAGAGATCGGCCACGAAGCGGTCGTAGACCTTGGCGCCCGCATAGATCCGGCAGGCGGCGGTGCAGTCCTGGCCGGCATTGTAGAAGCCGAAGACCTTGATGCCCTCGACGACCTCGGCGAGGTCGGCGTCGTCGAAGACGATCACGGGCGCCTTGCCGCCGAGTTCGAGGTGGGTGCGCTTCACGGATTTCGCCGCGGCGGTGAGGACCTTCTTGCCCGTGGCGACGTCGCCCGTGAGCGAGATCATCGAGACCTTGGGGTGGGAGATGAGCGCCTGCCCCACGGTTTCGCCGCGCCCCACCACCACGTTGACGACGCCCTCGGGAAAGACCTCGGCCATGATCCGGGCGAGCTTCAGCGTGGTGAGCGGCGTCTGCTCGGAGGGCTTGATCACCACCGTGTTCCCGCCCGCGAGCGCCGGCGCGAGCTTCCACGCCGCCATCATGAGCGGATAGTTCCAGGGCGCGATCGAGGCCACGACGCCGATCGGGTCGCGGCGGATCATCGAGGTGTGGCCCGGCAGGTACTCGCCCGCGAGCGCCCCCTGCATGGTCCGCACCGCGCCGGCGAAGAAGCGGAAGCAGTCCACGATGGCGGGGATCTCGTCCCGCAGCACCATGTAGCGCGGCTTGCCGCAATTGAGCGCCTCGAGGGTGGCAAAGCTCTCGGCCTCGGCCTCGATGCGGTCGGCGAGCTTGAGAAGCAGGCCCGAGCGCTCGGCCGGCGTGGTGCGCGACCAGGCCGCGAAGGCGCTCTCGGCGGCCGAGACGGCCGCGTCGATCTGCTCCGCCGAGGCCTCGGGCAGGCTCATCACGGTCTCGCCGGTGCGCGGATTGAGGATGGTTTCCGCGTCCTCGGCCCCGGCCACGAAACGCGAGCCGATCAGCATCTCGGTGTCGGCGGGCCGGGTGAGAAGGCCTGTGTCCATGGCGGGGCTCCCTTCGCGACGTTCTCGGTTGATCTCACATGCGCCCGGCAGACGGCCCCTCCTCGCGGGTCAGGTAATAGGCCGCGAGGATAGGGAGGACCGTGAGCGCGATGACGATGACGGCGACCACGTTGGTGACGGGGCGCTGGCGCGGGCGGATGAGCTCGTTGAGCATCCAGATCGGCAGCGTCGCCTGCTGGCCTGCCGTGAAGGTCGTGACGATGACCTCGTCGAAGGAGAGCGCGAAGGCGAGCATGCCGCCGGCGAGCAGCGCGGTGCCGAGGTTCGGCAGCACCACGTAGCGGAACGTCTGGAGGCTGTCGGCGCCGAGGTCGTAGGACGCCTCGATGATGGACGGCGACAGGCGGCGCAGGCGGGCGACCGCATTGTTGTGCACCACCACGACGCAGAAGGTCGCGTGGCCGATCACGATCGTCCAGAACGAGAACGGGATCTCCACCAGGCTGTAGGCGGAACGGAGCGCGATGCCGGTGATGATGCCGGGAAGCGCGATCGGCAGGATGATGAGGAGCGACACCGCCTCGCGCCCGAAGAAGCGCGTGCGGGCGAGCGCCCCCGCCGCCAGCGTGCCGAGGACGAGGGCGATCGCGGTCGCGACCGCGGCCACCTGGAGCGAGAGGGTGAGGGCGCGCCAGACGTCGGGCCGTCCCCAGGCGACCGCGAACCATTTCAGCGTCAGGCCGGGCGGCGGGAACTGGTAGCTGCGCTCCTCGGTCGTGAAGGCGTAGAGCACCACGAACAACAGCGGCAGGTGCAGGAACAGGAGGCTCGCTCCGGCCGCGATCTTCAGGGCCAGGGGCGCCCGGGAGCGCTTCGCGGCCTGGACGCCGGGCGCGGCTGCACGGATGCTCGGCGCGCTAGAACGCATCGAAGGCCCCCAGGCGCTTCGCGGCGGTGAGGTAGAGCGCCATCACGACGATCGGGACCACCGCGAAGGCGGCGGCGAGCGGGATGTTCCCGGCCGTGCCCTGCAGGACGTAGACGGTCTGCCCGATGAGGAGCGTCGAGGGCCCGATGATCTGCGGCAGGATGTAGTCGCCGAGGGTCAGCGAAAAGGTGAAGATCGATCCGGCCGCGAGGCCCGGCATGGCGAGCGGCAGGATCACGGTCCGGAAGGTCTGGCCCGGCGCGGCGCCGAGATCGGCGGAGGCCTCGATCAGACTGCCGGGAACGCGCTCCAGCGCGGCCTGGATCGGCAGGATCATGAAGGGCAGCCAGAGATAGATGAAGACCAGGAACTGCCCGAGATAGCTCACGGAAAGCGAAGGCCCGCCGATCACGGGCAGCGCGAGCAGGGCGTCGACGGCGGGGGTGGCGCCGACCCGCTCGGCCGTCCAGGCGACCGCGCCCTCGCGGGCGAGCAGCAGCTTCCAGGCATAGACCTTGACGAGATAGCTCGACCAGAGCGGCATCATGACCGCCAGGTAGAACGCCGCCTTGAGCCGCCCGCGCGCATAGCGCGCCGCATAATAGGCGACCGGGAAGGCGAGCACGCCGGAGGCGAGCGTCACGCAGGCGGCGATCAGGATCGTGCGCAGGATGACGTCGAGATTGGCGGGCGCGAGCAGCTCCGCGTAGGTCTTGAGCGTGAACTCGCGCACGATCGTTCCGGAGAACTCGTCGATCGAGAAGAAGCTCTGGAGCAGCAGGGCGACGAGGCTGCCGACATAGACGACGCCGAGCCACAGCAGCGGCGGCACGAGGAGGAGCGTCAGCAGCAGGCCGCGCCGGGCGTAGAGCGCATCGGAGAAGCGCCGCGACAGGCCCTCGCGCGGCAGCGGCAGGTCGAGGGCGAGCGCGGTCACCGCTCGTCCTCCCGGGCGCGCCGCGCGCCTGAGCCGGGCGCCCTCATCGCTCGTCCGCCAGAGGAGGGGGCGAGCCCGGGCGCCCTCACCGCTCGTCCTCCATGGGATGCAGCGAGGCCGGCGACCACGACAGGCGCAGGGGCTCGCCCGGCCGCAGGTCGCGCAGGGACGCCGCCGGCACGAGAGCTGCGAGGCGCAGGCCGGCGCAATCGGCGATGACCCGGCGGCTCGCGCCCTGGTACTGCACTTCGAGGCAGGTGCCGTCGAGCGCCACCCGCCCCTCCCCGGCCGGCTCGCCGGGCGGACGGACCGCGATCGCCTCGGGCCGCAGGCTCGCGACCCGAGGCGGCCCGCCGAAGCGCGCGGCGGCGTCCGGCTCGAGCACGTTGGAGCCGCCCACGAAGGCCGCGACGAAGCGGTTGCGCGGGCGCTCGTACACCTCCTCCGGGGTGCCGACCTGCACGATGCGGCCGTGGTCGAACACCGCGACCCGGTCGCTCATCGAGAGCGCCTCGCCCTGGTCGTGGGTCACGAAGACGAAGGTGAGCCCGAGCGCGCGCTGCAGGCTCTTGAGCTCGACCTGCATCTCCTCCCTGAGCTTGAGGTCGAGCGCCCCGAGGGGCTCGTCGAGGAGGAGCACCTTCGGCCGGTTGACGAGGGCGCGCGCCAGCGCGACCCGCTGGCGCTGGCCGCCGGAGAGCTGCGCCGGGCGGCGATGGTCGAAGCCGACGAGCTTCACGAGGGCCAGGGCCTCCCGCGCGAGCCGCTCCCGCTCCGCCCGCGCCACGCCGCGGATGCGCAGGCCGTAGGCGACGTTCCCGATCACGTCGAGATGGGGGAAGAGCGCGTAGTCCTGGAACACCGTGTTGACCGCCCGGCGGTAGGGCGGGATTCCGGCGACCGGCTCGCCGAAGATGCGGATCTCGCCCGCGTCCGGCTGCTCGAATCCGGCGATCAGGCGCAGGCACGTGGTCTTGCCCGAGCCCGACGGCCCGAGCATCGCGAAGAACTCGCCGGCCCGGACCTCGAGGTCGACCCCGTCGACCGCCCGCACCGCGCCGAAATGCCGGGCGACGCCCGAGAAGCCTACGGCGCAGTCGCGGGGCGAGGCGAGCGGATGGGCCGCCGCGGCGGCCTGCGGGCGCGGCGCGTGAACGGACATGGCGGACGCTCCGGCGGAGGACAGGTTCGCCTCTTCGGGTCGGGCGGGGCGCCCCGCGGGGAGCGCCCCTCGCGGATGCGTCAGCGGCCGCCGAGGATCGCGATGTAGTCGGTGACCCAGCGGTAATAGGGCACGCAGCCCGCCGGTTGCGTCTCGCACTTCGCGACCGGGGTGCGCCAGAACTTGATGCGGTCGAAGTTGCCGAGGCCGTTGGTCTCGCAGCCGTTCTCGCCCAGGAGCTCGTTGTTCTTGCAGGCCGCGAGCACGGACGGGACCGAGCCGAACCAGGCCGCGAGGTCGCCCTGCACCTTCGGGCTGATCGAGTGCTCGAGCCAGAGATAGGCGCAGTTGGGATGCGGCGCGTCCGCGTGCATCATGGTGGTGTCGGCCCAGCCGGTGGCGCCCTCCTCGGGCACGGTGCTGGCGATCGGCTTCTTCTGGCTCTTCAGGAGGTTGACCTGGAACGGCCAGGACGACGAGGCGACCACGCCCTCGTTGGTGAAGTCGTCGATCTGCACCATGGCGTCGTGCCAGTAGCGCTGCACGACGCCGCGCTGCTTGCGCAGGAGGTCGAGCGCGGCCTTGTACTGGGCGTCGGTGAGCTCGTAGGGATCCTTGATGCCGAGCTGCGGCTGGTGCTTCATGAGGTAGAGCGCCGCGTCGGCGATGTAGATCGGCCCGTCGAAGGCCTGGACCCGGCCCTTGTTGGACTTGCCGTCGGGGAGCTGCATCTCCTCGAACACCACCTTCCAGCTCTTCGGCGGCTCCTTGAAGACGTTGGTGTTGTACATCAGCACGTTCGAGCCCCACTGATAGGGCACGCCGTAACTCACGTTGTTGACCGTGTGCCAGGGCGCCTTCTGGAGCCGCTCGTCGATCGTCTTCCAGCTCGGGACGAGGCTCGTGTTGATGGGCTGCACGCGCTTGCCCGAGATCAGGCGCAGGGACGCGTCGCCCGAGGCCGTCACGAGGTCGAACCCGCCCTCGTTCATGAGGGCCACCATCTCGTCCGAGGTGCCGGCGGTCTTGACCTGGACCTTGCAGCCCGTCTTCTGCTCGAAGCTCGTCACCCAGTCGAACTTCTTGTCGGTCTCGCCGCGCTCGATGTAGCCCGGCCAGGCGATGATGTCGACGACGCCCTCGGGCTTTCCGATCTCCTTGACCTGGGCGAGGGCCGGAGCGGCCGCGAGGATTCCCAAACACATGATGGCCGTAGCCGGGACGATGCGATGCATGGGTGCGATCTCCTGCCGGGGACCCCGCGTCGGGTGCTCGCGGGCTTGGTGGTCCAGGAGGGAGAATGGGCGAAACGTGGCCGTTCGCGCCAATTCATTCGAGAGAAAGGAAGTATCGGAAAATCCGATAGCGCTCCCGGCGGGCCATGGGCGCGCGGTCAGCCGCGCTGCCGGCTCGTGCGGTAGGTCCGGACCGACGAGAGGAACTGCGAGGCCGCCGGCGACAGGCGGGAGCCGCGCCGCCACACGACGCCGACCGACACGGCGGGCAGGTCCTCGCGGATGCGCCGCGCCTCGATCTTGTCGCCCTCCAGCGACCATTGCCGGTAGGTGAGGTCGGGGAGCACCGCGAGCCCCGCGCCCGTGGCCACGAGGCTGCGCACCGCCTCGACCGAGCGCGTGCGGAAGGCGACCGGCGGACGGATGCCGAGCTCGCCCCAGGCGCGTTTGGGCGCCTCGTCGATCTCGTCGACGGCCAGCAGGATCTGCGGCTCGCCCGCGAGCGCGCCGAGGCTCACCACCCGACCCTGCGCGAGCGGATGGCCGAGCGGCAGCCAGAGGCGGTAGCGCGAGGCCTCGACGAGCTCGGCTTCGAGGGACAGGAGCTTCAGGCGCGGCGGCAGCACCATGACGGCGATGTCGAGCTCGCCGCCGATGAGCAGGTGCTCGAGGTAATCCCGGCTGTCCTCGACGACCCCGACCTCCAGGAAGGGAAAGGCACGGCGGAAGCGGGCGAGGAGGTCGGCCAGGATGTAGCCGGCGACGAGCGGCGTCACGCCGAGCTGGAGGCGCCCCTCGGTCGGGGCGCCGCTCTCGTCGAGCGCGCGGCGGGCGTTGGCGACCTCCTCGAGGATCTTCTCGGCGTGGCGCAGGAACTGGTAGCCCTTCAGCGTCAGGCTCATGCCGTGGGCGGAGCGCTCCACGAGCTTGAAGCCGAGATCGTGCTCGAGTTCCTGCACGGCCTCCGTGATGGTCGATTGCGAGATCGAGAGCTGGCGCGCCGCGCCCGAGACCGAGCCGGTCTCGGCGATGGCGACGAAGTAGCGGACCTGGCGCAGCGAGAAGGCCATCGGACGGCGGCGGCCCTCCCTCGGCCCGGCTCGGGCCGCAGGATCGCGGCACGCCGCGCTTCTGTCCAGGGAAGACCGGCCGGGAGCAGCGTCAGGCAGCGCGGAAGCGGCAGGCCGCGGTTCCGTCCAGGGAAGACCGGTCGCGAGCGTTGCCAGCCGGCGCGGAAGCCGCCAGAACAGGGGGCCCACGCCACACGGAAGGTTCCGATGCTCCAGACCACGATCGCCGGCAGCCTGCCGAAACCCCGCTGGCTCGCCGAGCCCGAGCGCCTGTGGGCGCCCTGGAAGGTCGCGGGAGCCGAGCTCCAGCAGGCGAAGCTCGACGCCACGATCCTGGCCGTGAAGCTCCAGGAGGACGCCGGCATCGACATCGTGGGCGACGGCGAGCAGGCCCGCGTCCATTTCGTGCACGGGTTCCTGGCCAATCTCGACGGCATCGATTTCGAGCGCAAGACCGTGATGGGCATCCGCGCGGACCGCTACAAGGCGGAGGTCCCGACCGTGGTGGGGCCGATCCGGCGCAAGGGCCCGGTCCATGCCGCCGAGGCCGCGGCGGCCCGGGCGCACACGGGCCGCAAGCTGAAATTCACCCTGCCGGGTCCGATGACGATCGTCGACACGATCGCGGACGACCATTACGGCCGGCGCGAGGACCTCGCCTTCGCGTTCGCCAAGGCGCTCAACGCGGAGGCGCGGGAACTGGAGGCGCTCGGGGTCGACGTGATCCAGTTCGACGAGCCCGCCTTCAACGTCTACATGCGCGAGGTCGCCGAGTGGGGCATGGCGGCCGTCGAGGAAGCGCGCGCCGGGCTGACCTGCACCACGGCGGTGCATATCTGCTACGGCTACGGCATCGAGGCGAACGTCGCCTGGAAGGGCACGCTGGGGTCCGAATGGCGCCAGTACGAGGACACGTTCCCGGTCATCGCCCGCAGCAGCATCGACCAGGTCTCGCTGGAGTGCCGCAATTCCCGCGTCCCGATCGAGCTGATCCGCCTGCTCGAGGGCAAGGACGTGCTGGTCGGCGCGATCGACGTCGCCTCGGACGCGGTCGAGACGCCCGAGGAGGTGGCGGCCACCATCCGCGAGGCCCTGCGCTACGTGGCGCCCGAGAAGCTCTATCCCTGCACCAATTGCGGCATGGCGCCGATGAAGCGGGAGGTCGCCTACGGCAAGCTCGCGGCGCTCGCAAAGGGAGCCGCCCTCGTGCGGACCGCGTTGCGCGGTTAGAGCCGGCACACGCCCCATGACGGAGCCCGGCACCGCCCCCGAGATCTTCGGGGCCGTCATCGCCTTCGCCAATCATTGCGGCATCGAACCGCTCGAGATCGGCGACGGCCGCTCGCGGCTGCGCGTGGCGCTCGGACCCGAGCACGGCAACAATCTCGGCATCGCCCATGGCGGCCTGATCTGTACGCTGCTCGACGTCGCCATGGGATCGGCGTCGCGCTCCAAGGTCGGACGCGCGGTCATCACCCTCGACATGCAGGTGAGCTTTCTCTCGCCCGGCCGCGGAGTCCTCGTCGGCGAGGGGCGCGTCCTGCGCGCGGGCCGCTCGGTCGTGTTCTGCGAGGCGGAGGTGCGGGACGAGGCGGGCGAACTCGTCGCCAAGGCGAGCGGCCTGTTCAAGCCGACGGCCGTGCGGGAGACCTGACCGGATCGGCCGGTTGCGACGGGGTCGGGTCAGTCCGCCATGGCCCGATCGGGGAGTGCCCCGGGATCGTCAGTCCACCACAGCCTGATAGGTCAGCACCCGGAGCTCACGGCGGATCGGGTAGGTCGAGGACGGCATGAGCTGGGTCAGCAGGATCACCGCCATCTCCTCGGCCGGATCGATCCAGAACGCCGTGCTCGCCGCTCCGCCCCAGGCGTATTCGCCCGGCGAGCCGAGGATCTGCGCCCTGGCGGGGTCGAGCATCACGGAGAAGCCGAGGCCGAAGCCGATGCCCGTGTAGGGCGATTCGCTGAAGCGCGGCTGGCCCATCTCGGCCATGTCGCCGCGCAGGTGGTTCGTGGTCATGAGCTCCACGGTCTTGCGCCCGAGGAGGCGCACCCCGTCGAGCTCGCCCTTGCCCAGCATGAACGCGCAGAAGCGCATGTAGTCGGCCGCCGTGGAGACGAGCCCGCCGCCCCCGGAGGCGATCTTGCGCGGCGCCGCGAAGTTGCGGCTCGCCTGCGGGTCGTCGACGAGGGTGAGCGAACCGTCCCGGCCCGGCGTGTAGTTCGCCGCGAAGCGCGCGATCTTCTCGGGCGGCACGAAGAAGTCGGTGTCGGTCATGCCGAGCGGTCGGAGGACGCGCTCGCGCAGGAACTCCGCGAAGGGCTGCCCCGAGATCACGGCGACGAGGTGCCCGAGCACGTCGGTCGCGATGCTGTAGTTCCACTCCGCGCCGGGCTGCGAGAGCAGAGGCAGGGAGGCCGCGGTCTCCACCACCTCGCCCAGCGTGAGGTCCGAGGTCTGGAAGTCGACGCCCCGCTCCCGGTACATGGCGTCAACGTTGGTGGACTGCATGAAGCCGTAGGTGAGGCCCGCGGTGTGGGTGAGCAGGTCCCGGAAGGTGATGTCGCGCTCGGCCGGCACGCTGTCCCACTTGTTCTGCATGCCCGACGTGTAGACCCGCATGTCGCGGAAGCAGGGCAGGAAGCGGGTGATCGGATCGTCGAGCTGGAAGCGGCCCTCCTCGTAGAGCATCATGATCGCCACCGAGGTCAGCGGCTTGGTCATCGAGTAGACCCGATAGATCGTATCGTCCCCGACCGGGACGGAGCGGGCCACGTCGGCGAGCCCGTGCGCCCGCTGCCAGACCACGTGCCCGCGCCGCGCCACCGCCACCTGCACGCCCGGCAGCCGGCCGTCCGCGACGAGCCGCTCCATCCAGGGAACGATCCGCTCGAGGCGCGGGGAGGACAGGCCGACGTCCTCGGGGGTCACGCTCATGGTTCCGTGCACGGGCACTCTCTCCTGATGGGGCGCCGATGCTGATCGAGGAGGCGCCACCCGTCAACGCAAGGAGATGCCCGGCCGATCGAGGCGCCGTCCGTCTGTGCGGGCACTACCCGACCGATCGAGGAGGCGCCGTCCGCTGGCGCAAGGGGACGCCCGGCCGCGTCAGACCTTCACGGTCCCGGGCGCCGGAATCGCGAAGCGCTTCGCCTTGGCCGAGCGGTAGCGGCCCCGCACGATGATGCGGCAGGCGATGGACCGGGCGGTGGTCCAGCGCTGGATCATGGAGGGCGCGCATTGCACCAGGAACTCGCCGGCATAGGCGAGGTCGGAATGGGGCAGGTGCGGCTCGTTGACGATCCAGGACACGTCGAGGGTCCTGGCGGGCTTGGCGCTCGCGGCGTCGACCGTGCGGGGCCCGACGCCGCCGCTCGGGAGCGCGGCGAGCCGCATGAAGGCGGGCTTCTCGACGCGCAGTTCCTCGACGGCCAGCGACTGTCCCGAGGGGTTGTGGAGCTCGATGCGGCCCACGAACCAGCCGAGGTCGGGCGTCGGCAGGATCTTGAGCTCCGCCCAGGGCAACTGGTTCTCGCCGCGGCGGCGGCGGTCGCGGGCAAGCGACCAGCGGGCCGAGATCGCGACCAGGAGGGCCAGGACGGCCAGCACGAAGCCCGCCACGGCCAAGAGGGCAACCGTATTACTCGAGAGCGGCCACACGCCCGTCCTCCTCCGGTGTCGAGCTCCGCCGCCCCCGCCTAATGGCCTGGCAGCACGAGGATCTTAGGGCTTCGCGGCAAGGTTTCACGGGACAGCGCGATGGAAGCCTGTGGAGAGTACTCCACGGGGAAGTGCTCCCGCGCGGAGGCGAGGAAGCGCTGCAGCGTCGAGGGGCCGAAGAAGTGCATGGGGATCATGAGGGGCGCGTTGATCGCCCTCAGGACCTCCACCATGTCGAAGGTCTCGAGGGTGTAGCCGCCGTCGACGGGGACGAGCAGCACGTCGATCCGCCCGAGCTTCTCCAGGTGGCTCGGCGCGAGCGTGTGGTGCAGGTGCCCGAGATGGGCGATGCAGAGTTGCGCGGTCTCGAACACGAAGATCGAGTTGGCGTCGTATTCGGTCCCGCCGCCCCAGTCGCGGATGTTGGTCGACACGTTGCGGATCCGAACGTCCTCGACCTGCAGGTCGTGCGAGGCCGCGCCGCCCGACGGGTTCCAGCCCCGCAGCACGTGCCGGATCCGCGGATCGGGCCGATGGCTGAAATGGGTGGAATGCGCCTTGTTCATGGTCGCGACGTCGGGCGGGGGCGCGGGCCGGGTGGCGTCGCTGTAATCCGTGGCGATGCGGACGCCCTTCGGGGACTCGATCACGAAGGTCGCGTGGCCCACGAAGGTGAGGCCGACCCGACCCTCGGTCGGCGCCGAGGTCCGGACGGGCGCGGGCCGGGACCGCCCGGTTTCCCACGCCACGGACCGGAGGGCGGCGGGCCCGGAGGCCACGAGGCCGGGACAGCCCTCGACATCGGCCGCGCCGGCCGGCAGAGCCGCGGCGGCGCCGAAGGCGACGGCGAGACCGAGAACGAAGCGGCGCAGGGTCATGCAGACCTCCCTCCGGACCTATGCCATCCGAGGGGCGCCGGAAAATCAAGCGGGCATCGGCTCTCGCGGTTCAGCCCATGGACACCGGCTCCGCGGCGAGGGCCTCCCGCAGCGCCTGGGCGAGCTCCACGCGCCGGAACGGCTTGCGCAGGACGCGGAGGCCGCCGTCCACGGTGCCGCGCTCGGCCAGGACCGTGTCGGGATAGCCTGACATGAACAGAACCCGGAGCGCCGGGCGCACCTCCCGGATCTGCCGCGCGACCTGCCGGCCGGTGAGGCCGCTGGGCAGCACCACGTCGGTCAAGAGCAGGTCCACATGCGTGCCGCGCTCGAATTCCGCGAGCGCCGTGGGCCCGTCCTCGCAGGCCACAACCCGGTAGCCGAGCTTCATGAGCGTTGCGGTAAGGAACTGGCGGACGGGCGTCTCGTCCTCGATCACGAGCACCGTTTCCGCGCAGGCCTGCGGGATCGCGGCCGCTTCGCCGGCTGCGGCCGGTCCGGCGCTCGCCACCGCGGGGAGGTAGAGGCTCACCGTCGTGCCGTAGCCGGGCTCGCTGTAGATGGCGGCATGCCCGCCGGACTGCTTCGCGAAGCCGTAGACCATGGAGAGGCCCAGCCCCGAGCCCTTTCCGGCTTCCTTGGTGGTGAAGAACGGCTCGAACACGCGCTCCACCAGTTCGGGCGGCATCCCGGTGCCGGTGTCGGTCACCGCGACCCGGACGTAGGAACCGGGGCCGAGCCGGTCGGCGAATTCCTCGCCGTCGACCGTGACGGCTTCGGCTTCCAGGAGCAGCCGTCCGCCGTTCGGCATGGCATCGCGGGCATTCACCGCGAGGTTGATGAGTGCCGCCTCGAACTCCGCATGGTCCACGACAACTTCGGGCAGCCCGTCGGCGATGTCGGCGCGGATCTCGACCTGCTCGCCGAGGGTCCGCGCGAGCATGGCGGCCAGGGTCTCCATCGCCCCCGCGATCGCGAGCGGCTGCGGGTCCAGGGCCTGACGGCGCGAGAAGGTCAGCAGCTTGTGCACGAGGCGCGAGCCGTTCTCGGCCATGGTGGCGATGAGTTCCGCGTTGCGGCGCAGATGCGGCGCGTCGGCCAGGTCCTCGACGAGGAGTTCCGCGTGGCCGAGGATGACGAGGAGCAGGTTGTTGAAGTCGTGGGCGATGCCGCCCGTGAGCTGACCCACCGCCTCGATCTTCTGCGATTGCCGGAAGCGCTCTTCCATCCGCACCCGCTCCGTGATGTCGCGGGTGATGCCGACGATCTCCTGGGGTTCGCCCGCGGGGGTGCGGACGAGCCGGAAGCCGGTCTCGACCCAGATCCAGGCTCCGTCCTGGCGCCGGGCCCGGTAACTCGCCGTCGCCCGATCCGAGGTGCCGGAGGCGAGCGCCGCGATCCGGGCGCCGAGGGACCCGGAGCTGTCGGGATGGACGAGGTCGAGGATCCGGGCTCCCAGGAGGTCCGAGGGCGCACGGCCGAAGAGGTCGTGCGCCGCAGGAGACACGTAGAGGAGGTGACCCTCGAGGCTGCACCGCACGATGACGTCGCCGGTGTTCTCGGCGAGGAAGCGGTAGAGCGCGTCTCCCCCGTCCGCGGCTCCGGCGGCCGGGCGCCATGAGACCGCGACGGTCTCGGGCCCGCATGCGGAAACGGGCGCGGAGCCGCAATCATGCATGGCTCTCATGCCCGGCCTCCCGAGGAGCGCCGCTGCGGCGCAGGGGTGAGCCGTGGCGGCCGCGAGAGGCGGGATCCGCCGCGGGTGGTCCCGTCCGGGTTGCCGTTGTGACGAGTCGCATCCATCTGTCTGACCCTCCCGGCGCGACAGCGCCGGCACCTGACCTGTGATCCGCGCTGCCGGCTTGTGGGCGCCGGCTGTCGCTGCGGAACGAGGCCACTGTCCCACCCGGGATGGGCCGAGACGTTAACGAGCCCGCCTGAGTTGGCGCTCTGGTTAAGCGGGCCTGCAGGGGCGTGGTTGCGGGATCGTTTCAGCGGCGATCCGGACCCGGAGCGTGACGCGGTGCGGACCCGTGGTCGCGCCCAGAGCAATGGTGCGGCCGGGGGTCATGGGGCCGGCCGGACACAATCTCGCCGCAAGTTCGGTCCTTGTTAGCCATAACGACGAAAGGGGCGCGGACCGCGCATGGGGAAGCAGCCGAATCGGGGCGAGGGGCTGAAGGCCGGTCGGGCCCGCAGGGCCTCCGGAGCCGCTTTCGGCCCGTTTCTCCGTCTCCTGGCCTTCTCCGCGGTCGGATGCACCGCCGCGAGCGCCGCGATCTGGATGTACCCGCATGCGGGCGGGCAGGATCCGGCCGCTGCCGTCGAGGGCGACGGCGCGCGCGCCGCAACGGCCGCGGCCCTCACCCGCCGACCGCCGGAGCCGGTCCGGACCGCCCAGCCGCAGCCGGCCGCGACTCAGCCTTCTCCCGTGCGGACGGCCGCCGTTCCGTCGGGCGCGCCCTCCCTGGGTCCGACCCGCCAGATCACCCTGGCTCCGCCATCGGCGTCGGGCGACGCCCCCCTCCCCTCCGGCGCGCTTGCGCTCGCACGGACCGACGCCCCCGCGGCGCCTCTCCAGGCACCGGCTGCAGTCGCGAGCGCTCCCGCGCCGATACCGGCCGCCGAAAAACCGCTACCCGCAGCGATCGCACCCCCGGCGCCGGCTCCCTCCGACAAGACGAGCGTTGCCGCGATGCCGCCCGCCAAGGCGCAGACGGCGCCGGCCGCCTCGGCCAAGGCACCGACCGAATGCCTGCCGGCCGAGTTCAAGTCCCTGATCCGCGAGCTCGAATCCCGCTTCGGCCGCGTCACGCTGGTCTCCACCACCACGCTGAACACCAACAATCACGGCACGGGCAGCACGCGGCACAAGCTCCACACGGATTGCAGGGCCGTCGACTTCAAGGTCGCGGGCGACCAGAGCGCCGTGGTGGCCTTCCTGCGCGAACGCCCGGAGGTGCTGGGCATCAACACCTTCCGCAACAACGGCGTGATCCATATCGACTACAACGAGCGCCGTCGGACGGCCGTGCGGAACTGACCCGCCTTGCCGGCCCATGCGGGCCGGCGTGAGGCCAAAGGGGCGCCGTCCGCACCGCCCCGCCGGCCGGGACGTGCTCCGGCGCACATGCGGCCTTCAAGCGTGACGGTATGTCCTTTCCAGCAGCTTCGGCTGCCGGAGAGAACCATGAACCAGGTCACCGTCCCGTCCCCGGACACCGCCCCGTCCTTCGCCCGCGCCTTCGTGGGCTTCCTGTCGTCGATCACCGTCATGACCGCCGCCATGGTGGTCCTGGGCAATCTCGGCGTCTGAGCAAGGCGCCCGGCCCCGGCATCCGCAGCGTCGTCTCCCGCTCGCCGTGTGAGCACGGCGTCCGGCGCGAACATCCGCAGCGTCGCCTCCCGCTCCCGGCGGGAACCATGCCTTGCCTCCGCGTCCCGGCGTGCAGTATGAGCGGCCTCGGGTGCAGCCGTCCCTCGAAGTCCGGTCTCCGCGGGAGGCCGGTGCGCTGCATCGGGCCGGTTCCTCCCGTGGAGACATCATGAGCGGCAGTCAGGATTTCGCGGCCGATCCCCGCAACGACAAGATCCTGATCTACGTCAACGGCGACCTCGTCCCGCGCGCGGACGCGAAAGTCTCGATCTTCGACGCCGGCTTCGTGCTCGGCGACGGCGTCTGGGAGGGGATCCGCCTCCATCGCGGAAAGCTCGTGTTCCTGGGCGTGCATCTCGACCGCCTGTTCGACGGCGCCAGGGCCATCGATCTCGACATCGGCATGACGCGCGCGGAGGTCGAAGCCGCCTTGCACCGGACCGTCGCCGAGAACGGGATGGAGGACGGCGCGCATCTTCGCCTGATGGTCACGCGGGGCCTCAAGAAGACGCCGAACCAGGATCCGCGGCATGCCATCGGCAAGGCGACCGTGGTGATCACCGCCGAGTACAAGCAGCCGAGCCCCGACATCGTCACGCGCGGCCTCTCGCTGTTCACCTCGACGGTGCGCTGCACGCCGTCCGACATGTTCGACATGCGGCTCAACACGCACAGCCGCCTGAACCTCATCACCGCGCTGATCCAGGCCATCAAGGCCGGGGCCGACGAGGCCCTGATGCTCGATCCGCACGGCTTCGTCTCGAGCTGCAACGCCACGAACTTCTTCATCGTGCGCGGCGGCGAGGTCGTGACCTCGACGGGCGATTACTGCTTCCAGGGCATCACGCGCGCCAACGTGATCGAGCTGTGCCGGCGCAACGACATCCCGATCCGGCTCTGCAACTTCGCCCTGAAGGACGTCTACACCGCGGACGAAGCCTTCGTGACCGGAACCTTCGGGGGCGTGACGCCGATCCGGGAGGTGGACGGCCGCGCCCTCCGGGCGGCGCTCCCGGGTCCGGTGACCGCGCGCCTGCGCGATCTCTACGCGAAGCTCAAGGACGACGAGGCGCAGCGTCCCGCCTGAGGCGGATCGATTCAGGCTGAGAGACCGGGACGGGCGATGACGGACACCATTCGAATCGCGATGTGGTCGGGGCCGCGCAACATCTCGACCGCGATGATGCGCGCCTTCGAGAACAGGCCCGACGCCGCAGTCGTCGACGAGCCGTTCTACGCCGCCTATCTCGCCGCGACCGGGCTCGACCATCCGATGCGCGAGGCCGTGCTGGCCTCGCAGCCGACCGACTGGCGCGCCGTCGTCGACGGCCTGCTCGGGCCGGTGCCGGACGGGCGCCCGGTGTTCTACCAGAAGCACATGACGCACCACATGCTCGACGGTTTCGGACGGGAGTGGATCGCAGCCTGCCGCAACGCCTTTCTGATCCGCGATCCGGCCGACGTGCTCGCCTCCTACGTGGTGAAGCGGGGCGAGGTGACGCTCGCCGACATCGGGATCGTGCAGCAGGCCGAGCTGTTCGACCGCGAGATCGACCGGTTGGGTGCGCCCCCGCCCGTGATCGATTCGGCTGATGTGCTCGCCGACCCGCGCGGCACGCTCTCCGCGCTCTGCGAGGCGCTCGGCATCCCGTTCACGGACCGGATGCTGTCCTGGCCGGCCGGCCGGCGCGCGAGCGACGGGGTCTGGGCTCCGGCCTGGTATGACGCCGTCGAACGGTCGACGGGATTCGCGGCGCCTTCCGAACGGCGCCCGCGCGGTGCGTTGGACGGCGCGCTCCAGGCCATCGCGGACGAAGCCCGGCCCCTGTACGAGAAGCTGGCCGCCCACCGCCTCGTCGCGAGCGTCTCGCACCCCTGACGCCGGGTCGCAGGGTCGGAACGGCCCGCGCGGCGCGTCATAGCCGAAACCGGCATTCGCGAGGCAGCATCAGGCGTGATCCATGGCGCATTCGAACGCGCGAGGCAGCATCAGGCATGGTCCATGGCGCAATCGAATGCGCGCTGGGCCCGCGGCCGCAGGAGATCGAGCTCGCGCTGCAGGGCGTTGATGCAGCCCTCCAGGTCTTCGAGCGTCATGCAGTCCCGCGTCACGGGCAGCTCGCTCCGGCCTTCGGCAGGTTCCGAAAGGCAGATGCTCACGCGCATCGGCCGGCTGTCGGTCTCGGGCTGGATGTGCAGCGTGAAGGGTCGAATGGTGCGCATCGATTCGTCTCCTCTGTCTGGTCGATTTGCTGATGATCAGGCTGCGCGAAGTCCGGGATGAACTCTGCGCGACAGCGCACACACGGCACGCCTCCCGCGACGCGGCGACGATGACCCGACGGGCGGCGCGGAAGCTCCGCTGCGGGCGGCATTCGCCTCGGTCATCGTGAGCGACTCGGTCATCGGGCCTCCGGATCCGGATTTGTCCGGGCCAAGGCTCTAGCGGCGCTCTGTTGCGATGATTTTGCTTCGTCGGCCGGGATGCGGGGCCTGTGTTGCGTGAGGCCTGCGCATTGTTTCGCAATCCGCGCCGCTCCCGGGACCGCCGGACCGCGGTCTCTTCGCGATCGTGGCCGCGGGGTCGCACCGCGACCGCGGGCCTGGACCGTCGTCTGCGCGGCCGGCCGCATTTACCGTTCGGTCACGAGTATGGCGCGAAAGAAACTTATGAGGCCATCGAACTGAAACATTCGCCTCCTACAAGCCTGTCCCAGCAGCGGGCGGCCACCACGGTCACCCGCTGCAGCCTTGAAAGGAGGTCTACGATGTTGATTACAGCCATTCTCGCGAAGCTGCAGCGCGCGCTCGAGGCACGGAAAGCCGTACGCCTCCTGGCGAGCTATTCCGACCGCGAACTCGCCGATCTCGGCATCAGCCGAGACCAGATCGGACCCGCGGTCTATGGTTCCGTGAGGACGGGCCCCTCGCGCTTCGTCTGATCCGCACCGGCGATGCCCTGTCCGCGAGAGCGGCAGGGCATCGTGCCGTCCTCCAACGTCCGGGTGCCCCGATGAAGCTCCCTGCTCTCCCCTTCACGGTGACGGACTGGTCCACGCTTCCCGCGACCGAGCATCCCGGCGAGACCGGGTCCGCCTTCTGGCGCACCTTCGCGGTCGGCGACCTGCGCGTCCGGATGGTGGAATACACGCCGGGCTACCTTGCGGACCATTGGTGCGACCGCGGCCATGTGCTCTTCGTGCTCGAAGGCGAGCTCGAGACGGAACTGCGCGACGGGCGCCGCTTCACGCTGAAGCCCGGCATGAGCTACCAGGTGTCCGATTTCGGCGACGCGGCCCACCGCTCCTCGACGGCGACCGGGGCCCGGCTCTTCATCGTCGACTGACGCAGCCCGACATCCCGCACCGCCCGCTGCTCCGTCCGAGCATCCGGGATGCCGACGCCTCCGGCGGGCGGCCTGACCGTGCTCCTGGCCGGGCAGACCGCGAAAGCCGTGCTGCTTCGCCGCGGCCCCTCGCGGCAGGCGTGCCGGAGCGCCGGGGATCTGCGCCGCGACGAATTCCGGAGCCGGCGGTCGGGCGCCGCGCTGTCGGCCCGGGCGGGCCCGCTCGCAGACTCCACCGTCCCGGCGGAACCTGGGCCCCATTCGCGTCGCGGCCCCTGTCGAGGTGATGCGCGGCGCATGGCGGCCGGCCTTGCCGTCCTCGGGGCATCCGACGGCAGCCCGGTCGATCGTCTCAGGCGCTCATGCTCCCGAGGAGCACCATGGCGGTCGTCACGAAGGCGAGCGAACCCACGAAACCGAGGAAGGCGGTCCTGAACGAGGGCGTCCGGGCGTCGTGGTTCAGCGGCTGGGCCGAGGAGGTCACGGTCGTGGTCCCTGTGCTGGCGATGCGGGCGAACTTGGGAGGATGGATGCTGGCGGGGCGGCGCACGCCGCGCCAAGGACAGGCGGCGGATTGCTGCGGCCGGATCAGCGCTGCGCGGTGGTGATCTGCGGCCGCCGAACCAGGGTCGAGGTCTCGACCTCGCCGCGGGTCCCGATCGCGATCGTCAGGGGAGCTCTCCGGCCGCCGCCGTCGCGGGGGCCGGAGCATGCCACGGCATGCAGGGTCCCGGTCCGGCCGGTGCAGGCTCCGTCCGACGCGACGAGGCGGTCGCCCTTGCCCTGGCGGAGGGGGACCGGAAAGGCGACGGGGACCGCCGGAGCCGGAGCGAGCGGCGCATCGGCGAGCCGATCCTGGATCTTGCCCGACAGCGCCGCCTCGAGCTTTCGCGTCGGCAGGTCGTAGGCCGTGATCGCACCGTAGCCGAGGACGGCACCGAATCCGGCCAGCTTGATGAACCCCATCATGGTGTCGTCTCCCGGCGCTTGCGGCCGCTGTTGGTGAGCGCCTGTCTAGGAGCGGTCTGTTGCGCCGGTTTTGCGTGGGGCGCGACGATGGGGACGGTTGTGTTGCGTCCCGGGCCCGGTTTCGTTTCGTCACGCCCGCCCGGCCCGACGCCGGGACCGGGCGGCTCTCCTTTCCCGTCGTGACGCAGCCGCAGAGGCTCGCTGGGGTTCAAGGCGCATGAACGAGACGATTCTCCTCATCGTTCTCGCGATCGCGGGCCTGGCGGTCGTCCGCCTCCTGCGCGGCAGGCGCTATGCTCATGGGTGGACGGCGCGCTTCATCGCGTCGCCCGCCTTTCTGCAGACGCCGGAGTGGCGGCGCATCCGCTACGACGTCCTGAGAGCCAACGACGGGCGCTGCGAGCTCTGCGGCCGCAGCAAGCACCAGCTTCCGCCCGGGGAATACCTCAACGTCGACCACATCCAGAGCCGCAAGGCCCGGCCGGACCTCGCCCTCGAACTCACGAACCTCGCCGTGCTCTGCTCGGCCGACAATGCCGGCAAGGGCAACCGCCATGCGGACGACTGGCGCCATCCGGCGCACCCGCACCGGCCGCGATCCTGACGTCCGCGCAGGGGCCTGTGCCCCACGACGCCGGCCGGGCCGCCCCCGGGATCGCGCCGCCGGGAACAGGGGCCGACCGCCGTCGGTTATGGTGCGGACAGGGTTCAGGGAGCAGGGGCATGAACAAGGGCTTCGGCGTCACCGTCACGGTCACGGATCCCGGGGGCGCCGGGACCAAGACGGCGCCGCTCGTGGTGGTGGCGCGGGACGAGCGCGATGCCGAGGCCGTGGCCGAGCGGGCCGCCGGCCCCCAGGCGATCGCGGAGACCCTCCGGGAGCTCACCGAGGAGGAGATCCGCGAGCACGGCCTCGACCTCCAAAGCCATGGCAGCGCCAAGGCCCTGCCGATCCTCAACCTGTAACGGCCCCGCTCGGCACGCCCTGCGGGGCATGCCGGGTCAGGTGGGGCGGCGCAGCGGGCCTTCGGGCGCCGGCCGCACGCCCAGCCCCAGGCCGGCCCGCCGCTCCGCCCGGCTCCGAGTTTTGAGCCTTGACGAAGCGCCCCATCTATCGTCTATGTCCCCGCTGTCGCGAGGACCGGAAATCCCTGTTTCAGGGGTTTTTTCCCGACGTTCCAGCGCCTTGGAGACGTGGCCGAGAGGCTGAAGGCGGCGGTTTGCTAAACCGTTATAGGGTTGCAAAGCCCTATCGAGGGTTCGAATCCCTCCGTCTCCGCCAGCGCTTTCGACTAAGTCGGCGATACTGTTGAT
Source organism: Microvirga sp. (assembly GCA_036263675.1). GTDB lineage: Bacteria > Pseudomonadota > Alphaproteobacteria > Rhizobiales > Beijerinckiaceae > Microvirga. The sequence goes on from DATAGO010000051.1 coordinate 37,734, forward strand.
CTTTTTCGTCGGCAGCCAGGCGCCACCCTAATAAGCGCCCTAACAGCGCGATCGCGTCGCTACGTGGGTATGAGGCTCCGCCGGGCAGCATGGCAGCTGCCGGAAGCGGGCTGCGCCGCCAGCCAGCCGCTCCCTCACCGTTGGTCTGAGCTCGGACATGCGTTCTAGTCATCACGTAGCTGACGACCACTCCATCTCAAGGCCTAGGTTCGCATCCCACCCTATATCGGATGATCGATCCTTGGCTCAGTTTGGCCGAAAGCGGAATGGTGGGTTTCGGGGCACGAGTCGTGAAAAGCTGCCATTCGCTCTGTCTGGATGCTCGGAAGCGACACCGTCTGTCGTCCGGCTGGAAGGATCCGCCGCCGCTCGTGTCGTAATAGAGCCCGGGCATGGCGCACACGGACCGGGACCGGGCAACGGATGTTGCGGCGGCAGGGCCCATCATTCCAGTAGGCTCTGGAACGTGGTCTGCTTGGCTGTTCCAAACGCGGCGCCGACACCATACCGGACCGAGCGGCAGGCACTGCGGAACGTTCCACAAGGGCAGGCCCTATTGCAATGGCCTAACCGTTAGCTCTGCGAGGGTCTCAACGGCACAACCTTGGCTGTCGACGCGCCTTGCGTGAGCTCACGGACTGCGCCAGTCAGAGCCGCCGGTTGATAGGGTTTGGACAGCAGCCGGTACCCCTCGCTCTGCGCTCGTGACGCCTCTGCACTGTAGCCGGTCGCGAGGAGGATTGGCATTGCGGGGTAGAGTTTCCGCACGGTCCTTGCCAGTTCCAGCCCGTCCATGCCTCCGGGCATCACAAGGTCCGAGAATACAAGATCATAGGCCGCGTCGCGCCGCAGCACGGCCAATGCTTCCGGTGCGGTTGCCGCGCGCACTACCCTGTGCCCCTGTTCCGTCAACAGGGCCTCGGCCAGCTCCGCGACCTGAAGGTTGTCCTCTACAAGCAGGATGCGAAGCGCGTGCCCTGCCTTGGTCTCTGCTCCGGCCGACGGAGCCGGTGGCGCCGGGCGGTCCCGTGAAGCACGAGGCAGGACCAGGGTCACCACCGTGCCACGTCCAGGCTCGCTCATGATGTCGATGTGGCCTCCTGACTGCTGTACGAAGCCATAGACCTGCGCCAGACCCAAACCGGTTCCCTGACCAACAGGCTTGGTCGTGAAGAACGGCTCGAAGACCCGCGCGAGGTCCTCAGGGGAGATCCCAGTCCCGTTGTCGCTCACCTGGATGGCCACACCCTCGACCATGGCTTCGTGCTGCGCGAACCGGTTCTGTGCGCGGATGCGGAATGTGCCTCCCCTCGGCATCGCATCCCTCGCATTGGCCGCGAGATTGATCAGCGCCGCTTGGAGCTGGGTCGGGTCGACCTCTACCGGCCAGAGCCCCTCGGCGGCGTCGATCTCGAGCACGATGTCGCCGCGGAGCGACTGTGCCAGCATGTCCCGCATGCCGCCTACCAGCTGCCCCAGGTCCACAATGTCCGGCTTCAGCGGCTGCCGTCGTGAGAAGGCCAGAAGCTGGGAGGTCAGACTGCGCCCCTGCTCCACGGCGGCAAGGGCGTTGTCGATCAGCCGCGGAGCGCGATCAGGCTTGGCGCGACGGAGCATGTCGAGGTTGCCCATCACGACGGTGAGCAGGTTGTTGAAGTCATGGGCTATGCCGCCGGTGAGCTGCCCTACGGTCTCCAGACGCTGCGCCTGACGCAGGCGCTCCTCCATCCGGCGCTGCTCGGTCAGATCCATGGAGGTCACGAAGATCTTGTGGACGCGTCTCTCGCCATCCAGAAGCGGCACCAGCATAGTCCGCCGGACGACCTCCCCCACAGGGGCACGGCCGCTGACTTCATACTCCACCGGCGCTCTCGTGGAGACGCATTCGCGGTAGCGATCGACAACGTAGCCTGCCGCCTCGCTGGGGAATAGCTCGTGGGGCGTGTGCCCGATGAACGCCTCACGCGCGAAGCCGATCGATTGTAGCAGGGTTGAGTTGGCCTCCTCATAGACGAAGCCTCCGTCCGGCCGCACGTCGACGACGGCAAGGTCGAGCGGCGAGTGCTCGAACAAGGTACTGTAGCGGTCACGGCTCTCGCGGATCTCCGCCTCGGCATCGCGCTCCCCCGTGATGTCCCGGGTAGTGCCGAGCACCCGGGCGATACGGCCATCCTTGTCCTGAATAGGCACAAGGGTAACGGTCCAGATGCCTCGTCTCACCCCGACTGTGCCCTGCCTCTCGTAGGTAATCGGCTCGCGCTTCTCCAGGCACTCACGGATCCGGCTCTCGATCAGGGCGAGGTGATCGGACGAGAGGATCTCCGCGAGAGGCCGTCCAGCCGCCTCCTCGACGGGGCGGCCCAGCACGCGCTCGATGGCGGAGTTGTAGGCCTCGATGCGGGAGGGATTGCCGTCCTGCTCGATGCGGACGACGAAGAGACCATCGGCATTGAACCGGAAGACGCTGGCATAGAGCGCCTCGCGCTCCGCCAGGACGGCCTGGCTCTCCTGGAGGCTGGCGTTGGCTCGGGCAAGCTCCTGCGTTCGGCTTTCGACCCGGCTCTCGAGAGTGGCATTTGCAGTCCGCAACGCCTCATAGGCCTTATCACGCTCCTGTTCCCGCAGCCGTAGGGCCTCACGCGTCCTGACAAAGGCAGTGCGGAGTGTGGCGGTCTCTTGGAACTCAGCCACGGACGGGGCCGGGTCCTCCGAGACCATCTCCCCACGGCCGAGCGCCTGCACCTCGGTGACCAGAGCCTTAACGGGCCGAGTGATCCGGCGAGCCACCATAAAGGCCAATGCGGCTCCGGCAGCCGTCAGCAGGCCGCCAGCCGACGCGAGGTAGAGGGCGAGGCGCCAAATGCCGCCCGTGAGCTCCGCACGTGGCACCGCGACGATCGTGGACCAGCCTGAGGCTGGGGACTGGGCCACCCCGATCACGGAATGAGTGCCATCGAGCGACACGCTGTCGAAGACGCCGTGGGTAATTCCCGCCTGAAGCCGCTCCAGAGTGGCCTTGGTGGCAGGCTTGCCGACATAAGGCTCAGGATCACGAGAGCGGGCTACAATAGTTCCCTTGCGGTCGAGGATCGCTCCGGCCCAAGTTGCGGGGAGGCTCTGGTCGGCGAGGATCTGGCTGAACGTCTCGGCCAGCATGATGACGGAGAGGAAGCGCTGCGAACCATCCGGGTCCACGAGGAGCATGTTGAGCGCTACGGCGGGGCGCTTTGCCACGAGGCCTGTGAACAGGTTGCTGACCTGGATCTGCCCAGGCGCTAAGCCGGTCCAATGATCCTGGTTCGAGAGCACCGGGAGCGCGCTTCCGGGTGTGAGGCGCGTGTTGACAACCTGCCGTCCGGGTTCCTCCACGAGGACCCATGCTCCTGGCAGCCGAGTCGCCTCACGTGCGAGGGCGTCGAAGCCAGCATAGTCTCGGGCCCGGAGCTGAGGAGATACCGACAAAGACCAGAGGAGTGCCTCCGCCTGTCCGAACTGCCTGTCGACGACCAGGGACAGGGCGCGGGAGGTCTCCTGCAGGTGCTTTTCAACCTCCTTCCGAGCATTGCGATAGCTGGCGTAGAGCGTGAGGCCAGCCGCGGCCAGGGCAGGGACGAGCAGCGCAAGGGCGAGGATGACGAGCCGCGACTGGAGGGAGGGCAGGCGAGTAGAAAACTTGCTCATTTCCGGCGGCCTTGTCTGGATCCGTCCAGAATACTTAACGTGCAGGCGACACCCTGGCTATCGGTGACAGAACGGCCTCACAATCAGTGACCGCGCGAAATCCCCTTCTGCGAGCACAGGGCGGGGCGACCATGTTCCGCTCAAGCAAGCCCTCATGGAACGGCTGCGCACCAGGGATTATTTCGCGATAGGCTGCTCTATGAAATGACAGGAAGGTCCAGCCAGAGCGATCTGGCATCCCAGCCACGCGGCTGGTCCGGTTGCTGCCGCTTGCAAGGACCCTGCGCCCACAGAGCAGATCCCCAGAATGTGATCTGCTCGGAGTACCTCGTATGTTGGCGCACCAGCACACTGCTCGCGTGTGATGGTGCGGGCGGCCTCGGCCCGGTCACTGAGACCAATCACAAACTGGGCAGTACACTGGGGTTAGCTCATGAGGACCGAGCCGGCATGTCTCTTCAGAGAAAACCTGTGGAGGCACAGGATAACGCCCCCACTTCGGTGATGAGGTTCTCGATCAACGGCCGACGGTCGGCCGGTACCCGTGCCCCCTGCGCAGGCTATCGACGCTGAGAGCGCCGGGACCCGTGAAGACGAACAGCAGGAAGACGAAGCAGTAGAGGATTGAGGCATCACCGCCGTTGAGCAGCGGGTAGAGATTACGCGGCGCGTGGAACATCCAGTAGGCCACAGCCATCTCGCCTGCGAGCACAAAGGCGACGGGCCGGGTGAAGGCACCGATCAGAATAAAGAACCCACCGACAAGCTCGAGCACTCCGCCGATCCCGAACAGCGAGAACAGCGGCGGCAGGCCACCTTGCGGCGGGGCCGGAAAGCCGAGGAGCTTTTGCGACCCGTGCAGCATGAAGATGATCGCCGTCGCGATGCGTAGCACAGCAATGGCGTAGGGAGTGTAGCGATCTAATCGGTCGAAGGGCATGGGACCTCGTTGGAGATGTGACTTGTTGATTTTCTGGCGGAAGCAACGCCGTCGCGGACATGGGTCAGGAATGACCTCTCGACCTCAAGCGGATCTTTTCGTTCGGCGGTGATTAGGCGTTTCCGGCACCAAGTGTCATAGTCGCGTGAAGCGAGCCGTCACCTCTTGCCGACACTTTCAGGACGTCTTCTGGGCGGATGAGGATATCGTTCTCGTTGGTGTAGATCGAAACGCCCCGAGCTTTGTAGGGCTCTTGGGTTGAGTGGACGGTGTTGATCAGCGACTGCGGGAAGTAGAGCTGCGTCGTAATCATGTCGCGGGCGCTCACGAAAGCACGGACATGGATGTGCACAGCCCTCGGCGTGTACCAGCCAGGTACAATCGTGCGGAACGTCACCTTTCCCTCGGAGTCCGTGGTCTGAACACCACGCAGAAAGCGTTCCGGCCCATCCTGCTTCACATGGCCCGTCTCATCGGCGGCCCTCACATCTGGAAACTCATTTGGATTGTTGAAGAGGTAGCCGCTGTACTCCCCCGCGGCATTGCAGTGCCAAATCGAGACAGCCGCTCCTTGGATTGGCCGGCAGCCGGCATTTGCATTAACGAGGCGCAGCTCAAGATCCAGCGGTACGCCAAGCTGATCCTCGCGGATGTCCGAACGGACGATTTCCTTGTCGATGTAGTAAGGACCTTCGATCGTGGCTGTCGTCACACGGCACAGGCCCGGGATGTTCTTGAGAACATCACCGATCTCGGCGGCCTCCTTGAGGGTGCCTTGAGCCAAAGCGGGCGACAGCAAGCCACTCACGGGCGTCAGGATCGTTCCCATCACGCCAAGCAGGGTGGCTCTCCGCGTGATCAGGTATTCATTCGGTGCCTCTTCATGTTCTTCGGCAACAGTGCCCTTGTTCGGCTTTGTCATGATGACATCCTTTTCTGGTCGATCATAAGGACGGATAGGGCTCAGGGAGCTGTGGGCACGTCGCCGAAGCGGAAGCTCGATGCCGTGATGCCGCCGAACAGATCCTTCTGGTGGTAGACAACCGCTCCTGCCTCGTTCTCCGCGGCTCCAACGGCCACCATGAGTGGGATGAGGTGGTCCTCTTGCGGGTGAGCCGCGCGAGCAGAAGGCGCGCTCTCCCAGTTGATCAGGCGCTGGGTCCGCTCTTCGGGGGAGGCGGCAACGACTGTTTTGTGAAGCCAGGTATCGAACACACGGGATGGCTCGATCCCTACAATGCTCCGGGCATCACGTAGATTGTGGTAGCTGAGGCCACTGCCGATGATCAGCACGCCCTCGTCACGCAGGGGCGCAAGCAGGCGGCCAAGCTGCAGATGCAGTTCAGGGTCGTAGCCCCGGTCGATAGAAAGCTGGACGATTGAGATGTCCTCCCTCGGATACAAGGGCTTCATGATGCTGAAGGTACCGTGGTCGTAGCCCCGCTCCGGATCGAGGCACGCTTGGATGCCGCCGGCGTGCAACAGCTCCTGGACGCGCTGCGCAAGCTCTGGGTGACCCGGTGCGCCGTACCGGATGTGGTAGGTGTGCTCGGGGAACCCGCTGTAGTCGTAGACCATGCCTGGCTGCTCGCCTGAGGAAATGGCGAAGCCATTCTCTTCCCAGTGGCCGGAGATGACGAGCACCGCGCGCGGGGTGTCACCGAGTTCGTTGCGAATGTCGAGCAGCGACTGTTCAAGCTTGTCAAAAGCGCGCCGAAACGCGCCGTCCAGGTACGGCCAGGGGCCGCCGCCGTGACTGATGAAGTACGTGGGCAGACGGGTGGTCATTGGCGCTGTCTTTCTCGGGTGTGAGGACCGAACGAACCATCTCGTGGCTGAGCCGATCCTTTGATCAGGCAATCAGGCGCGCGGCAGGATCGGAGCCTTCTGGCTGCGACCCCAGAACACGAACACGGAGAGAGCCAGCAGCACGACGTTCACCGGCAGCACACCGAACTCGCCGCGGTAGGCGTGGAAGGCGAAGGCGAGCACCTGCAGCACGGCGCAACCGAGAGCCGCGAGCACGGTCAGGCGCGGCTGGATGCGGGTCAGGGCTGGGAGGAGAATGCCGATGCCGCCCGCGAGGTCCACCAAGCCGATGAAGCGGACGAAGGCGGGGGAGACCTGACCAGCCCAGGGCATCATCGCCGCAAGCTCAGCGATCGGGGTGGCGAGCTTCATGAAGCCGGACATGACGAACATGGCGGCCACGAGGCCCTGAGCAACCCATAGCGCAATACGCAGCGGCTTGCCGGTCGAGGCCGGGAGAGTGGAAAGGGGCAGTGCCGTGGTCTGAGCGATGGACATGGGTACCTCTGAAGGCAGTGGGCTGTGACGTCACGAGAGATGCCCCATGACGAGAGCCGAAAAAACAGGGATAGTTTCGATCAACACTTTCATCTAAACTGATGGAGATGGATGCTCTCTCGCTTGACCAGTTCGAGGTCTTCGTCACCGTCGTGGAAGCTGGGAGCTTCTCGGCGGCAGCCCGCAAGCTCAACCGGGCGCAGTCGGCCATCACCTATGCGGTCCAGAAGTTAGAGGAGCAGGTCGGGGCCGAATTGTTCGACCGCAGCGCCTACCGCCCGTCGCTCAGCGAAGCTGGACGGACCCTGCTGCCTCAGGTCCGGCGCATCCTCGATGACGTTGGACATTTTCGGGCGAGCGCCCGCCAGATCACGCGCGGCCTGGAAACGGAGCTGCGGGTCCTGGTTGGCGCGGCGATCCCGGTGGCCCTACTCGCACCCGTTCTGGGCGAGTTCCGGGAGGCCTTTCCCACCGTCCAGCTTCGTCTGTCGGTGCTGCCGTTCTCGATGGCGATGGGCCGTCATATGCCGGGCCTGTCGCCAGGCGAGGCCGACATCCGCATTCTCCCCGACATGCTCTTGCCCGAAACGCTCGTGCGGACGGTTGTGGCGGAGCTTGATCTCGTCACCGTCGCGGCCGCCTCGCACCCCCTCGCACAGATGCGGGAAGGCCTCGACGAGCACGTGCTGCGCGACCACCTCCAGATCGTGCTCAGCGAGGTCCGCGAAGCGGTGCAGGGTGAGGATCGCCGGGTCGTGGCGTTGAACACCTGGCGGGTCACGGACCCGGGAGCGCAGCACGCCTTGATCCGCGCCGGCATAGGCTGGGGAAGCTTGCCGGAGCCGGCTGCAGCCGAGGACCTTGCGAGCGGGCGGTTGGTGCGCCTTGCGCGGGAGCGCGAAAGCGCCTCTGGTCTGTCGCGCCACGTGCCCATTGTGGCGGTTCACCGCCAGGACGAACCACTCGGGCCGGCCGGACGCTGGCTGTTCGAGAGATTTGGTGCCTCAAGATGACCGACTGCTGACCTTGCGTCAGGATCTCTCCATCAGCCCGGTTGCATCAGGACCGTCACCGCCTTGGGCTGATCGGGAACGGCAGCTTTCGAGCAACTAGGATGTTGATCAGAACGGCTGGGATGGGCGCGAAGCTGCCGGGCGACTTGAGCTGGCCGATACCGGAATGGCCGCTTTCGGAACAAGGATCGCGGAAAGCCGCCAATTAACCCGGACTGGGTGCTGCAAACCGATACCGAATCTTCCCTACGGTTTTGGTCCGGCCGGAGTGCTCCAAAAGCGGGTGCCACGCTCAATCCAGCGGATCTTAGTGTGCCATCAGCATCGGCAAGTTGGAGTGCTCCAGCAGGTAGCGTGTCGGACCGCCGAAGATCATTTGGCGCAGTCGGCTTTGCGTGTAGGCGCCTTTTACAATTAGATCCGCGCCTATGTCCTCGGCGTTTGCGAGAACGGCCTCACCCACTGATTGGCCTTCATCCTCCACGTCCAGCGCCTGCGCTGGAATGCCGTTGATACGCAGGGTCTGGGCCACATGCTCTCCGGCCGGACCAGGCACCGTTCCCCCTTTGACGGTCAGAACCGTTACCTTCTGGGCTTTCAAAAGAAGCGGCATCGCTAATGAAACAGCTCGTGCCGTTTCCGTGCTGCCGTTCCAAGCGATCAGGATCGAGCGCCCCATCTCCGATGGTGCCGTGGGCGGCGCCACCAGGACCGCCCGGCCGCTGTCGAAGAGCGCCTCCTCCAAAGTTGCCATGCGCGGGCCGTTCACCTCGCGTGAGGGGCGTCCGACGACAATGGTGTCGAACGCACGGCCGTAGTCGCCCAGGAAGGCATCCCCCTCCAGGACGTCTCCATGCCAGCCAAACGAGAGCCCGCTCGGCTCGCCGAACCGCTCCGGGACCTCGTGAGAGCGCATGAAGGCCTCGAACTGCTTTCGCGCCTCGGCAGCCGTTGTCCGTCTTGACGGCTCATCCAGCGTCGGCGGCAGAACGACCGGAACCTCAAGGCCATAGATATCCGGGATCTCCGGACCGAGTGCAAAGCCTTCGATGTAGCCGTCGAGCATACGGCCAAGCAGCAAGGCCGAGGACAAAATTGATTGTGGGGAGGATTGATGCTCAACAGGAACGAGAATGGTTCTCATGGCGCTTACCGGAGCCAGTCACGATCACAGCACTCTGAGATAGGGGATGCATCGCCTCACTTGCAAGGAGCAGCGCCGGCGGCCGACTTAGCACCACCACAGTCGACGCGATCGATCAACTGCAATTCAACTACGGCGTGTCAAATGAGTGTTGGCGCCGGTCTGCACATCGAGCCCCTAGTTCAGTCGCATCGTCCAGTCGCTCGATTGCGGGAACTGGGGTGGCACCGCTCCGGCCTTGGCAACAAGCCTGTCGGTCTCTTCGCCTGTCTCTGGATCGACGGACCTCTCAAGGACGGCCACACCGCTGGCTTGCTGACCAACAGCGTTGGCGAAATGGCACGCCTTCTGGGGCTCGTCGAAGACGATCGCGCGGCTGGTACCAACCCTGGCCCCCACACGGTGGAAGGGGAAGACAATGTACGACTTCAGGGACACAGTGGCCATGGATACGCTCACATAAACAACGGCGTCACGGCCATGAGATAGGATCGGCTGCTGCCACGCTTCAAGAGGTGCTGGGCCGCAGTGTATCTTACCCTGCCACCTGTGCTCCCCTGGAAACCGACGCCGCGGGTCCAGCGTTTCTTGAGCGCACATTCTGGCCTGTGCCTCGCCGGCTGGCCTGATCTCCCACGCCGGCAGTGAACCCCTCAAGAGCAGCGGGACGGCCCCGCCCATGCCAGATGGTGCCGACAGCCTGCGGGCTGCGCAGCCGCACGGATCTGTCGTCTTACCGCCCGGGCGGGGCCCCGCGCCGGGCGTTTGCTTGTTTGATGGAGAGTGGGTGATGCAAAACAACCAGACGTATGCCCCAGCGCAACGCCAACAAGGCAGCCGACCTGATCTCGTACGGGCCTTCGCTGGCTGGTCGATCATGAGCCTCGGCCTCTTGGTGGCGATGCGCATTCGGTCGAGAGACAACATGCAAGGGAGCAGGTCCTAACGGGACCTGCTCCCCCAGAGCGTGGGCCGGCTAGTGAATGGATCCAGGTCCGAGCGCCTGGCGTAGGAGCATGTCCTTGTCGACCCGGGTCGCCTTATCTTCTCTCATCGCCCGCTTCTTACGGCGGAGTTGCTTGGCGGCTCTGCCGAGCGCCAAGTCGAAGGCCCTATAGCAATCCTCATCCATGGCTTCGCCAATGGCTGGCTTGGTGCCGCCCATCTGAATGGTAACCGAGCAGCGGAAAGTCGCGCCCTCCCGGTTGACGTGAACGTCGGCTCTGATCAGGCGCCCGAAGTACTTCTGCGCCACCTGCAAGATCCTGGATCTTGCGTGCTCTGGTAGCACATCCCCGAGATCCACAGTCGAGCTCTGAACTGTGATGGGTGCTGAGGTGATGTCAAGCTTCATCAACTCCCTCCGTTGTTGGTCTTGAGCGGGCATTCCGACCGACGGAGGCTGCTGAAACGCCTCTGTGCTGCGATGCCGGTGGGAGTGGGCCCTGCATCCCCGTCAAATGCTACGACCAGGGGCTGGTTTCCAGTATAAAAAAACCGTCAGTGCCCTCTTGAACCGCTAAAATCCGCTTCCTAGCTCGATGACCGCCAAGGCTCGTCGGCAGCTTGGCAGTTCGGGCGCTGGCGGGTGTCCGGCGCTCTCATATCCATGTTGCTCTTTGGAGGATGTGGCCATGAGGACAGCATTCGACTTCTCCCCCCTGTACCGCTCTACGGTGGGGTTCGACCGTCTCTTCGACCTCCTCGACCAGGCACACCGGGTCGAGCCGATGAACTGGCCGCCCTACAACATCCAGAAGGTGGCGGACGATCAGTACCGCATCACCATGGCGGTGGCGGGCTTCTCCCCTGACGAGATCGAGATGACCCAGCACCAGAATGCGCTGCTGGTCTCAGGGCAGAAGAAGACCTCTGACGACAGCTCCCAGTACCTGCACCGGGGCATTGCCACCCGGACCTTCAAGCAGACGTTCAACCTAGCCGACCACGTGAAGGTCACTGGCGCGAGCCTGGAGAACGGGCTGCTCTCGGTTGAGCTGAAGCGTGAGGTGCCTGAGGCCCTGAAGCCCCGCCGGATCGAGATTGGATCGAGCGTCGGCCAGGGCAGCATCACCCAGAGGAGCGCTGGACAGGACAACCAGCCCCAGACGATCGAGCACGAGCCGCAGAAGAGCAAGGTCGCGTAACGCCTGACTGACCCTGCAGACCCTCCGGCGCTGCCCCAGCGCCGGAGGGTCGCGGACGCCCTAAAGGAAGTCATCGTAAGCCGACGTTCGGGAGGGATCCTATGCCTGACGAGAGTAATACCTCTGCAGTCGAGCTCGACCGGTTCGCTGATCCCGAGCTGATCATCAAAGGGGAACACGCTTCGCCGTACAGCCATCCATCAGCCGTGCTCGGAGCCGTGGCGCTGAGCGGCAGTGAGAAGCGTGCCCTCCTCGCGACCTGGGCCTCCGACGCCTGTGCCGTCGAAGGTCGACCGGCTTGGCGCTTGCTGCCGGGTACGCCGGAGCCTGTGTCCGTGGACGACGTCCTGGCGGCACTCCAGGCGCTTGATGGCGAGGGTCTGCACTAGGCGAGCTCCCACCATGGTTCCCTTTGACCCAGGCGATTGGACGGGCGGCCACGGCTGGTGGCACCGGCGAGGCCAGGACCGACGCAAGCCGGAGGAGATCAGCCGCGAGGTGATTTATCGCTGGCTCGCCATCGTGGCGCTGTGCCTCTGCTTTGCGGCGCTCGGACCAATCGAACACCTGCCGTTGTCGCTTGCGGGGCTCCTGCTCGTTGCAGCCCTGGCCTCCATAGGGGCTGCTCTTGTGCAAGGGGAAGGACCTACCAGTGAGCACCTGACGGGCTGGGATGAGGCGGCTCTATCGCTCTGCGTCTCGCTGGGACTGTGGCTGTGGTTTGGAACAGGTGGCTCAGGAATACACTAAAGGGTGAGCAAAACGGGAGGATACTACCATGGGGGTGGAACTGAGGACTGGCGTTGACCGCAACGAACGATCAGGAGGTGTGGTGTGGCTGACCTCTTTGCCGGCAGCCTCTGGTCGGTGTGATCTCTCGGCCTACCCGGACTTGGAACAAGCCTTGGTGAGCCCGAGCGCTGTCTTTGCACGACCAGATGACGTGGTGCGCCATCCTCTTCTCAGCCTCATCTGCAAACGAGAGATCCTCTGGCGGTGGGCCTGGGACGAGTACCTAGTTGACCTGGCGCAGGCCGAGGGCATGCCCGAGGGGCTGCCCTCCCGGCTCGACGAGGTGCGCACGGCCCTGCAGATGCTTGGCGATACGTGGAGCCCCGATCCTGCGGCTCCAGCCGTCCGACTGCTGATCCTCAAACAGGAGCCGCTCGCCCAAGCGGCTTGAGGAGGAGCCTCATGACGCAGATCGATGCAAGAGGAGCTCGGCCGGTGAGCACCCGTCGCTGCGCGAGGGAGAGCGGGCAGCTCAAATGCATCGCTGGGATTGCGGCTTGTCTCGTCGTGCTTGGGAGCGTTCTGCTAGGACGACCTGCTCTCGCAGAGCCTGACTCTCACAGTGCCGCCGTACACTACAAGGCATGCAAAAGCCTGCTGACGCGTGATGATCGGGAGCTGCACCTGCAGGGCAGCTGCGCCGGTCAGATCGCGATGCTGCTGCAGCTCTCCGACGTGCTGCCGCCGGTCATGCGCTTTTGCGTGCCGGAGCGCTCGACCGTTCGCGAGGCGACAGAGGCGGTGACGTCCTACATGGATCGGCACGCCGCTGACCTGCACCTCGCCTTCTCTGTGGTTGCAGTTCTAGCCCTACGTGAGGCGTGGCCCTGTCAGACCAACGGTGCGGCCGCTGCTCATCAGGCTATGAGCGAGCGTCCGCTCCATAGCCATCTCCTTGCAGGTGGGGAACTGCCCACTACCTTTTCTGACGCCAAGCTTAGGACCGGAGAGGCGGCCCCCATCCTTTCCAAGGCTCCGCCTCAGATCCTTGGCTGGCGCTGTCCAACCAACGGAGGAAGCCATGAAATCTGTTGCGACCTGGGCTCAGAGCCTCACGAGCTCTCTCAAGAAGGTTGCTGAGCGTGTGACGGGCTGGAGGGCAAACGCCCGTACCCAGACGACATCTCAAACCTCGACCTCAAGGGCGCACTGAGAGCGACGCCGGAGGGTCGGCCAGCCCTCCGGCTGACCACTGCAGCGAACATGCCAAGCCTGCAGCACGATGCAGCAAGGCGGACGTTAGATAGCACGAGGGACTCGCAGTCATGGGCGACTTCGGTGTGTGGCAGGAATTGGCCTTCGTGGCCGCCGCAGTTCTGACCTTCGCCAGCGTCTGCATGCTGGAAAATCTGTCCGATTAGCAGCCGAGGTGATAGTATGGGTCCCTCGACGTAGAGTTCGAAGGTATATACCCACCCCCTTGCGGCGCAGGCGGAAGGCTGATTCGGGCGCGAAGCTGCCGGACGGCTTGAGCTGGCCGAAAGCTGTCCGGCTGCTTTCAGCGCCAAACAGGGGAAAAGCGGACGTTCACACAGCCGGCCGCGCTTGTCCGTTGTCCACGCGACTGAGGCGCCAGCAAGATGCTCTGGTGAGTAGCCGAAATGAGAGGTGAAATCGACGGAGCCAGGCGGGAGCACCACGCCCAGCGATGGCCGTCGCGCGACCTGCGTCCTGAGGCACACCTATCGGTGCCGTAGGGCGTCGACGATTACATTGAATGCAGGAGAGCTTTGGCGCCGGCCCGGATAGTAGAGGTGATAGCCTGCGAACCTCGGCGACCATGCTTCGAGCACTGCACGCAGCCGGCCCTCGGCGACGTGCCGCTCGACGAGGTCCTCAGGCACATAGGCTATTCCGTAGCCGGCGACGGCCGCCTCGACCTGAGCAAAGGACGTGTTGAAGGTCAGCTGCCCGTCGACCCGAACGCGAAGCTCCTGCCCGTCCTTCTCGAACTCCCAGGCATAGAGGCCGCCGCCCCTGGTCTGGCGCATGTTGATGCAGATGTGCGTCACGAGCTCCTGCGGGTGCTCCGGGATGGGATGTGCCGCGAAGTAGGCGGGCGAGGCGACGGCCACCAGCCGCCAATCTGGGCCGATCCGGACCGCCACCATGTCCTTCTCGACGCTCTCACCCAGCCGGACGCCGGCGTCGAAGCCGTCCTCGACGATATTGCGAAGTCCGTTGTCCCGGCTGAGCTCGACCTTGATGTCGGGGTAGTCGGCGAGAATCGGCCTGAGCTTCGGCCAGACGATGCCCTCCAGCGCGTGATCCGAGAGTGTGATCCGGACGGTGCCGGAGGGCTTATCGCGGAAGGTCATCAGGTCCGCGATGTCGGCCTCGATCTCGGCGATGCGCGGACCGAGGGATTGCCGCAGGCGCTCCCCGGCTTCGGTCGGCGCAACGTTCCTGGTCGTGCGCGTCAGGAGCCTCAGGCCCATGCGCTCCTCAAGGCGCTTGATGGTGTGACTGAGCGTCGACTGCGCGATGCCGAGCTTGGCGGCAGCCCTAGTGAAGCTACGCTCGTTCGCGACGACAAGGAACCACAGCAGGTCGTTGAAGTCCGCTTTCGCCATCGGCGCCTCTCGACGTGAGATGCAGGATTTATGCCTCTGGTCGATAGATGCAAGCGAATTGCCCCGGCTAATCAGGTCGATCCGTCGCCGCTATCTTCCGCCCATCAGTTCAGTTCACCCGCGACAGCGAGCGAAGCTGAAGACGAAAACCAGTACAGCGAGGAATCAGAACCATGATGAGGCAGGTCGAACGGCAGAACGAAGCCGCTGTTAGCAGCATCAACGCTAACCGCCGTAGCCTCATGATGGGGGCGGGCGCTCTCGCCGCCATAAGCGCAATCCCCGCCGTCAGCTCGCGGGCCTACGCGCAGGGCTCTTCCACTTGGGACAAGACCTTCCCCAGAAGTGAGAAGGTCGATCATCAGAAGGTCTCCTTCAAGAACCGCTACGGGATTACCTTGGCAGGCGACCTGTATCTGCCCAAGGACCGAGCGAACGGGCGCCTGCCGGCGCTTGCCGTTGGCGGCCCGTTTGGTGCCGTGAAGGAACAGTCGTCGGGCCTCTACGCACAGGCGATGGCGGAGCGCGGCTTCGTCACGGTGGCTTTCGATGGGTCCTACACCGGGGAAAGCGGCGGCGAACCGCGCAACGTGGCTTCGCCCGACATCAATACCGAGGACTTCAGCGCCGCCGTCGACTACCTCGGCCTCCACCCGTCCGTCGATCGCGAGCGGATCGGCGTCATCGGCATCTGCGGCTGGGGCGGCATGGCCTTGAGTGCGGTCGCTGTGGACAAGCGCGTCAAGGCCGTCGTGGCCTGCACGATGTATGACATGACCCGGGTCATGTCGAAGGGCTACAACGACAGCGTGACGCTCGAACAGCGCACGAAGATGTTGGAGCAGCTGAGCCGCCAGCGTTGGCCGGATGCTGAAAAGGGAACCGCAGCTTACCAGCCGCCCTACAACGACCTGCGCGGCGGCGAGGCCCAGTTCCTGGTCGACTACCACGACTATTACAGAACGCCGCGCGGCTACCATCCGCGCGCGGTCAACTCCGGCAATTCCTGGACGATGACGACGCCGCTGTCGTTCATGAACATGCCGATCCTGACCTACATCAAGGAGATCTCGCCGCGCCCGATCCTGTTCATCCACGGCGAGAGGGCTCACTCGCGGTACTTCAGTGAAACCGCTTACGCCGCGGCGGCGGAGCCCAAGGAACTCATGATCGTTCCGGGCGCCAACCACGTCGACCTTTATGATCGTGTGGATCTCATTCCTTGGGTCAAGCTGCAGACGTTCTTCAATCAGCACCTCGCGTAACGCAAGCCTGCGACGCAGTGCGTGCTGCGTGGCCGCGCTCAGCGCAGCTTATCAGACAAGGAGAGTTATCATGGCGAGGCCCGATCGCTTCACCGGCAAGGTTGCATTCATCACCGGCGCTGCTAGCGGCATCGGTCGTGCGACGGCGGTGGCCTTCGCTGCGGAAGGTGCGCGCTTGGCCATCCTCGATCGCACCGCGGAAGCTCTGAGGGAAATCGAAGCGGCCGTGAAGGTCGCTGGTGGCGAGGTGCTGGCGATCGCGTGCGACGTGTCGAAGCCGAAAGAGGTTGAGGCTGCGGTCGCACAGGCCGTCGAAACCTTCGGCCGCATCGACTGCGCGTTCAACAACGCTGGCGTGGAGAACAAGGCCGCACCGCTTCACGAGATCGACCTTGAGGAATGGGACCGCATCCTCAACATTAATCTGCGCGGCACCTTCCTCTGCATGAAGCACGAAATCGCGCAGATGGTGCGCCAGGGCGGGGGCGTGGTGGTGAACACCTCGTCGGGTGCCGGCATCCGCGGCGTCGCGGGCGGAGCGTCCTATGCCGCGTCTAAGCACGGGATGATCGGCATGACGGCGTCCGCCGCGCTCGATTACGCCAAGCAGAACATCCGCGTGAGCTGTGTCCTGCCCGGCAACATCGCGACACCTATGATGGACCGCTTCACCGGTGGCGAGATCCAGAAGGCGATCGACCTGGAGCCAGTCGGACGCTTGGGGAAGCCAGAGGAGATCGCCGAGGCCGTGCTGTGGATGTGCTCCGACCTCGGCGGATTCGTGACCGGAGCGTCAATTGTCGTCGATGGCGGCTGGTCGCTTTAGCCGCTGCGCCATGGCTGCACAGCCATGGCGCGAGCGTCGAGATCGGCGTCGGTTTAACTGTCAACGGCAGCTTCACCGCACACTGACCTATCGCCTGGCCCCGACGACGGGAGGAAACCACTCATGAAATTTGCAACGACGATACTCTTGTCTTTCGGACTCATCGTTCCCGCTGCCGCCCAAGGCCAGGCTGAGCGGGCCAACCCGCCGGCTCCCGTGTCTGGCGACCTGAGGGCCGTCTCGCCCGCCCTCGCTCAGCACACGGATGAAGGCCTATTGGGCGAGGTTTGGAAGCGTCCCGAACTGTCACCCCGCGACCGCAGCATCGTGACGCTCTCGATCCTGATCGCCCGCGGTCAAACCACCGATTTGCCGTACTATCTCGATCGTGCGCTCGACGGCGGCGTGAAGCCTGCCGAGATCTCCGAGATCGTTACCCACCTCGCGTTCTACGCAGGTTGGTCGAGCGCCAATGCTGCCGCTCCTCATGTCCAGGAGGCATTCACCCATCGCGGAATAGGCTCCGACCAACTGCCGAAGGCTGCGCCCGCGCCTCTTCCGTTGAACGAGGCTCGGGAAGCGGCTAGGGCGAAGTTCGTCGGCGACAGCTTCGGGACGACATCGCCAGGGCTGGTGAACGACACCACGAACTTCCTGTTCAAGGATCTGTGGCTGCGACCCGATCTCGCGCCGCGCGATCGCAGCCTCGTCACGATCAGCTCGCTCATTGCCAACGGCCAAGCGGCGCAGCTGACCTCTCACCTCGCGCTCGGGATGGACAATGGCCTGACCCGCTCCGAGGCCGGCGAGGTTATATCGCACGCCGCCTTCTACGCGGGATGGCCGAACGCGTTCTCGGCCATGACGGTCGCGAAGGGCGTCTTCGAGACGCGGGCGAAGTAGGGCAGCGCCGGGCAGAGAGCGGTCGTCCACCGACGGCGGCCGTTGCCGACGGCCGCTCACCGGAGAGAAAATCATGATCACGCGAAGGTGCATGTTGGCCGGCACAGGTGGAATCGCCGCTCTTGCGACAACCGGGGCCGCGGCTGCCCAGGGGCCGCATGCTTCACCTCTAGCAAGGAGTAGTACGATGCAGATCACGCGAAGCGGCGCGCAGCCGTCGGGCAAGGGACCCACGGAGTACTTCACCGGCACGGTTCGTATCGATCCCCTCTTCTCCGCGCCTGATCCGGCGCGGGTCGCAGGAGCCAGCGTCACGTTCGAGCCAGGCGCCCGCACCGCTTGGCACACGCATCCGCTCGGCCAGACCCTGATCGTCACCTCGGGTCTGGGCTGGGTGCAGCGGGACGGCGGTCCGGTCGAAGAGGTTCGATCCGGCGACGTGGTCTGGTTTCCGCCGGGCGAAAAGCACTGGCATGGCGCGACTGCGGCCACCGCCATGACGCACATCGCCATCCAGGAGCGGCTCAATGGCAAGGCCGTCGACTGGATGGAGCACGTGACCGACGGCCAGTACCGCGCCGGTCCATCGCGAAACTGAGAAGGGGCAGGAGGGCGTCAAATGCTGAGCCGACTTTTTGGAACTCTCGTCGCAACACTGGGATTGATCGGACCTGCCATGGCCCAAGAGCGCCTCGTGATCACCTCGGACTGGGGACGGGTCACCGCCGAGCTGGTGGACAACAACGCCACTCAAGCTCTCGTTGAGATGTTACCGCTTACGATCGAGATGCGCGACCACCTGCGCCAAGAGAAGACCGGCTACCTGCCTTCCAACCTGCCCGCCGTGGAGCGCCAGCTCGACTTCGCCACCGGAACCCTCGGGCTATGGAACTCCAATCACTTCGTCATTTACTACCGCGGCGGCCGCGTCCCTCAGCCTGGAATTATCCCCCTCGGCCGCGTGACGGGTGACGTTTCGATTTTTGATCGACCTGGACCGGTCACCGTCCGCATTGAACGCAGCAACTAGGTGAGACCTGTTTCCTCGGCGGGCCAGCCGTGGGGGCAGCAACGAGCGTAAGGCGCCCAAGGTGATGGAGAGGTCCTGATGTTCGTATGAGGCGGCAACGCAGCGCTCGTCACGGATATTTTACGCGGCAGTTGCGCAAACGGCGTAAACGAATTGAAGCAAGATCAACTGCGTGGGCTACGTACCTCCGTGCAATCTGTCTGCGCTCCGCGAACTACAAATCTGGGGTCAGCTGAAAGACCACGTCCGCTTTGGACCGTGCCTATCCCGCACCATTTCGGCCGCTATGGGCGCAAAGCGGGACGGCAATTCCTGGCCGGAAGCGGAATGGCGGCTTCCGGCACACGGATCCTGGAAAGCAGTCATTGGCTTGGGCTAGACGCTGCGAGTCGATACCGCCCCGTCCAAATGGTTTGAGCCTGGCCGGAGTGTGAGAGCAATGGCCCTACGCATGCACTGGAGGGCATGTGTTGCGCCACTGCGCTACCGCTGAAGAGTTTCGAGGAAGCACCCCGATGCCAATGACAACAAGACGATCAACGTCCTATCCTTTCAGCCAACATTGAGCTGCAAAGCGAAGACGTTTCCATAGCACCTCGACCTCCAATGTGGGCGGCTCTCTTTTCACGGTCTAGCCACGCTCTGAAGAGAAGGCTTGGGCGAGCGCCTCAAGCAGGTCCTTCCTGCGATACGGCTTCCTCAGGAGCGGCACCTTCTCGGGTGGCCGGCCATGCTGCTCGAACATCTCCTCGGAGTAGCCGGACGTCAGCAGTACCCTCAGCTCCGGGCAAATGAAGGCCGCGCGTCTGGCCAGTTCTACGCCGCTCATGCCCTGCGGAAGCACGATGTCCGTGAACAGTAGCTCGAAGCAGACCCCTTCCTCGAGCAGGTCGAGGGCGTCGCGGCCGGTCGCCACAGCCGTCACCTCATAGCCGAGGCTTACAAGTTGGGCCGTGACGAACTGCAGGACCTGCGGCTCATCCTCCACCAGAAGAATGCGCTTCTTGGTCGGAGGCACAGCAGCCACTTTCTCTTGGCTGCTCTCCTCCTGTCCGGCCGGTTCGCTGGCCATGACGGGTAGCACAATCGTCACTGACGTGCCTTCCCCGACAGCGCTCTCAAGGGAGACGTGCCCGCCTGACTGCTGTGCAAAGCCGTAGACCATGGCCAGGCCCAGCCCTGAGCCTTTACCGACCTCCTTGGTGGTGAAGAACGGCTCGAAGACATGTGCCAGGACTTCGGGCGCGATGCCGGTGCCGTTGTCGGAGACCGTCACATACGCGACCGGCTGCCCCGCCGGAATGTCCCCGTCCGCAGGTGTAGCAACCCGCTCTCCCGTGCGCAGGGTGAGGGCACCGCCGCCGGGCATGGCATCTCGGGCGTTGAGGGCGAGGTTCAGAAGCGCACTTTCCAAGAGCCCGCGGTCGACCAGCACGCGGGAGTGCCGCTCCTCGGCTCGTGTCCTGACCTCGACCTGCTCGCCCAAGGTGCGCTTCAAGAGCCCGAGCATGCCGTCCACCACCTCGTCGAGCCGCAGCGGCTCGATGCGCAGCGACTGGCGGCGGGCAAAGCTCAGAAGCTGCTGGGTCAGGTGGGCACCTCGCTCGGCGGCCTGCAGCGCCATCCCGGCCAGGACCTTGTGGTGAGCATCCTGCACCTCCTCGGCGAGGATCTCCGTGTTGCCCAGGATGACGGTGAGGAGGTTGTTGAAGTCGTGGGCGACGCCCCCGGTGAGCTGGCCCACCGCCTCCATCTTCTGCGACTGGCGGAGCCGCTCTTCCAGCCGCACGCGCTCGGAGATGTCCCGGACAATGCCGACCACTTCGACCGGGGCGCCGGTCTCGTCTCGCACCAGCCGCCGCCGGGACTCGAGCCAGACCCAATGCCCCACCTTGTGCCGAATACGAAAGACGGTGGCCTCATGCCCGAGCTCGCCGGCAATTGTCGCCTCCAGGTCGGCCTTCATCCGCGGGGCATCGTCAGGGTGAATCAGGAAGGTAGCATCCGAACCAAGAAGCTCCCCTGGCTCATAGCCATATATGTCGCGAGCGGACGGAGACAGGTAGAGCCTCCTGCCGTCCAGACCTGTCCGGAAGATCACGTCGGTGGCGTTCTCGGCGAGCAACCTGTAGCGCGCCTCGCTTTCCTGGAGAGCCAGCTCCGCCGACTTCCTGACGGTGATATCACGCAGGGTCCCGACAACCCGGTAAAGCTTGCCAGCATCGTCGTAGAGGTACCGAGCCGACCCTGCGACCCAGCGGGTCTCTCCAGTATCGCCGCGTACAATGCGGAACTCGTCGGTCGAGTGGGTGGCGCGCTGACGGACGGCTCTGTCGTAATTCCCCAGGACCCGCTCTCTATCCTCCGGATGCAGCGCAGCGCTGAAAGCCTCTCGCCTCTCGGACCTGCTCTCCGGTTCCTCAGCTTGTACCCCGAGCAGCGCCTGGAACTCCTCTGA
The DNA here is from genome assembly GCA_036263675.1 of Microvirga sp. Classification (GTDB taxonomy): domain Bacteria; phylum Pseudomonadota; class Alphaproteobacteria; order Rhizobiales; family Beijerinckiaceae; genus Microvirga. The sequence continues at coordinate 58,813 of DATAGO010000051.1, forward strand.
CCACCGCGTCAGCCCTGTGGTGACATCGACGTCGTAGGTCCCGAGCCCTGTTGTCTCGATCGCAAGGCGGAGCCGCTCCTCGCTTTCGCGAACGGCCTCCTCGGCAAGCGTCTGGCTGTGGATGTCCATACAGGCGCCGAGCCAGCGCTCGACGCCGCCGCTGGTGTTCTGAAGAGCGACGGCACGCGTGAGACACCAGCGGTAGGAGCCGTCCGCCGCCCGAAGGCGGTACTCGACCTCGTAGGGGCTCCTGTTGCGCTTTGCCTCCTCCCAGATCGACAGGGTCCGGGCGTGGTCGTCAGGATGCAGGACGCGCATCCAGCCCTCGCCGAGAAGCTCCTCGGCGGAAAGGCCGGTGAAGGTCTGGTAGAGCCGGTTGGTGTAGTCGTTGCGGCCCTCTTGGTCGCAGGAGAACACCATGGCAGGAACCGCCTCCGTGACGGTTCGGGCGCGCTCCTCTGCGTTTCGCTGCTCGGTGATGTCGGCATTGGCGCCAACCCACTCGCGAAGAGTGCCGTCGGTGTTGAGCAACGGCACGCCGCGGGCGACGGTCCGCCGGTACTCGCCATCGTTGCGGCGAATGCGGTACTCGCACTCGTAGTAGCTCCTCGCGGTCAACGCCGCTTTCCAGACCTCCGCGGTACGAGGTCTGTCCTCCGGGTGAATGGCCTCTATCCAGCCCCAGCTGCGGTACTCAGCCTCTGTCTGACCGGTGAACCGCTCCCAACTCGGGTTCTCGGTGACGATGGCCCCATCCCCATCCGTGGTCCAGACGATGGCGTTCGTCGCATCGACGAGCGATCGGAAGCGCTCCTCGCTATGCTGCAGGGCCTGCTCGGCAGTCCTCCGGCTCGTGATGTCGGCGTAGGTGCGAACCGCGCCACCGTCGGCCAAGGGGACGGTTCGGACCTCCAGCACCGTTCCGTCCGGTCGCTCGCGCTCATAGACATCGCGCTCATCCCGCACGCCGCTTGTGGCGACCCAGCTGCGGAACTGGTCGTCGCTCTTTGCAAACTCGTTCTTCTCGAGCTGATAACGGCGGATATCCTTGAGGGCAGGCCGGCTCTCCAACATCTCGAGGGGCAGGTCGAGCAGGCGCGCGGCACGGGTATTGTAGACTTGAACGATGTCGTCCTGGTTCACCATCATGAGCCCCTGGTCCATGTTCTCCAGGGTCACGCGCAAGGTCGCCGCCGTTTCGCGGGCCTCAGTCTCAGCTCGCTTGAGAGCGGTAATGTCGGTGAACGTGCGAACTGCGCCTCCGCCAGGGATAGGTACCGTCCGGATCTCCAACACGGTACCGTTTGGGCGAATGCGCTCGTGTCGCATCGCCCCGCCCTCGGGACCCGCGCTGAGGACGCTGCTCATCACAGGGTCTGGATGAGGCGGATAATCCCCCTGCTCGATCTGGTACTGGCGTACCTCCTCGAAGAGCGGGCGCCGGGCCAGCAGCTCATAGGGTAGGTCCAGCAACTCCAAGAGCCTGCGGTTGAAGACGACCACCCTCCCGTTCGGGTCGACCAGGAGGAGGCCCTGATCCATCGTGTCGAGGGTCACCTGCAGAAGACTAGCATCGACCGCAGTGACAGGGCCGTTGTTATTTGCGCCCCTTGCTGGGTCATCTGATGTGGCTGACATGGCGTGCTCCCCGGGGCAGTGAACGTCAGGATCTCAGCCTTGGAAAGAGGTTAACTAGGCTAGCGAATGGGGCGTTTCGTCCCGCATTAGCAGCCTGTTGCTCAGCCCTACCCCTCCAGCACCTTGCGTAGGGTGTCCGCAAGCTCCTTGCGTCGGTATGGCTTGCGCAGCAATTGCGTCCCCTCTTCAGGTCTGCCGTGATGCTCGAAAGCCTCCTCGGAATAACCAGAGGTGAGCAGAACCTTCAGGCGAGGCCTGATCGTCCGAGCACGCTTAGTGAGCTCCACCCCATTCATTCCTTTGGGCAACACCACGTCCGTGAACAAGAGGGCGAAGTCTTGATCTTGCTCCAGAAGTTCGAGCGCGTCAGGGCCGTTAGCCACAGCCGTCACTTCGTAACCAAGGCTAACAAGCTGGGTCGAGACAAACTGGAGAACCTGCGGCTCGTCCTCGACCACGAGAATGCGGATCTTTCCTGCCACAGGCAGGATTGCTCCTGTCTCAGGAGCTTCCTGTTGCGCGCTGCCGCCCGCAAAGGCCGGAAGAACGATCGTGACGGCCGTTCCCTCTCGGGGCTTGCTCGTGATGCTGACGTGACCAGCCGATTGCTCGGCAAACCCAAATACCATCGACAGCCCAAGCCCCGAACCTTTACCAACTTCCTTGGTGGTGAAGAACGGCTCGAATACCCGTGACAGGATATCGGGCGTCATGCCCGTGCCGGTGTCTGAGACCGTCACGAACACCACTTCCTGCCCGATCGGCAGACTACCCTCTCCAGGCCCTGCAACCCTATCGCCGGTCGTGATCGTCAGGGTGCCCCCTTGAGGCATCGCGTCTCTGGCGTTTACCGCCAGATTGAGGAGAGCGCTCTCAAGGAGGGAGCGATCGACGATCATGGAGAGATGCGTCTCAGGGCACCTTGTCTCTATGTCGATATGCTCTCCGACAGCGCGGTAGAGCAGTGGGACCATGTTCTCTACCACCCTCTCAATCTTCAGACGCTCGGGCTTCATGGACTGGCGGCGACCGAAGGTGAGAAGCTTCTGGTTCAGATCGGCACCGCGTTGGGCCGTCTCCAGGATCTGCCGAGCCAAGTTGAAGGTGAGGGCCGGGTCAGAGGGGTCCTCAGTGAGAATCTCAGCATTGCCGAGGACAACGGTGAGGAGGTTGTTGAAATCGTGGGCAATCCCGCCGGTGAGCTGCCCTACCGCCTCCATCTTCTGCGATTGCCGAAGCTGCTCCTCGAGGCGGCGTTGCTCGGTCACGTCGCGGGCGACGCTGATGAACTCCGTCGGGTTGCCGCGCTCGTCTCGCACAAGCCGCCGTCGCGACTCCAGCAATACCCACCGCCCGTCACTGTGCTGCATCCGGTAGGTGATGGTCTGTCGCCCATCACGGCTGCTCAGAAGATCCGCGATGCTGGAGGTGGCGAGCGCCCGGTCCTCAGGATGTGTGATGTCGCCCAACCTCGAGCCGACGAGTTCCTCCGGCTCATAGCCGAGGAGCTCGCGTGAAGCTGGCGACAGGTACAGACGGACACCATCAAGGTTGGTCCGCCCGATCATATCGGTGGAGTTGTCGGCTAGAAGCCTATACCGCCCTTCACTATCCTTCTGCTCCGCCTCGGCACGCTTTCGGGCGGTGGTGTCCGTAAAGGTCCGGACCGCCGTCCCATCGGGAAGATGAACGGTTCGGACTTCGAGGTGCGTGCCGTTGGGGCGCGTGCGCTCGTAGACTGGCGGCGCGCTCAGCAGATTATTCTTCAACTTGAGCCATGACACCCGCTCTTCCGTGAAGCCAGTGAACTCGCCAATAGCGACTTGGTGAGCGAGAAAGTCAGAAAAGCTCGGCTTTGAGTGGGTGTAGTGTTCTGGAAGATCGAGCATTTCCACAGCACGCCGGTTGCAGACCTGCACAATTCCGCTGCCGTCGATCATGATGAGGCCCTGGTCCATGTTATCCAGGGTGGCTTGGAGAAGAGCCGACTGCTCTGCCGCCGCAAGTTCTGCCCCTCTCCGGACCGTTACATTGGTTGTGACACCCCGGTAGCCAAGAAACTGGCCGGCCGTGTTGAGCAGGGGGCGCCCGCTGGTCTCGAGGTAGAATGTCTGGCCGTTCAGAACGGCCTTGTATCTGAATTGATGAAATGGTTCGTGGCTGTGGACGAGAGCGATGTGGTCCTTCCATTCCAGCGAATCTGGGTCACCCCCGGCAGCCTCCCACCGAGTTTTGCCGATCACGGGAACAGCTGTGGGCTGCCCCGCCACTTCCGTAATCCGAAAGTTCGCGTCAGTTTCCCAGAACCAGTCAGAGCCTAGCTCGGCGAAGTCCCGGAACCGTTGTTCGGCGGCTTGGAGCTGGTCGAGAGCCCGTTCGCGGCTGAGAGCCTCGCGTCGCAGGAACTCGACAAAGAGCAGGGTGACCGCCAGCGCTGCGAGAACTGAGGCACCCAGGAACCAGAGGGATCGCACAAGCGGGGCGTTGTAGAGATCCTCGGGGATCGAAACGTGAGCGGACCAGCCCATCCGGTCCGACATTTGAAAGGCAGTGACTGTCCGAAGGCCGTCCAGCGTCAGACCCTCATAGAGGCCTTGCTTGGTTGCTGCTCGTGCTGCGAGTGTCTGCTCACTTGGCCTCTGTCCAATCGCCTCGAGCCGAGGGGCTGCTGCGGCAATTCGGCCGGCGCCATCGATGAGGAAGGCTCGCCATCGAGGATCAATCTCTCGGCCGATCATGGCCGACAGCGGCCTCGCGTTGATCGAGGCAGTGAGGACATAGCGAAGGCTGCCGTTCCTCAAAACCGGAACACGGATATTGACGACTGGAGTGCGGTCAGCCGCGATAGGCCCAGGGCCGGATACATTCCCAATGACCGGCTCCCGGGCTTCGATCACGCGGCGGTAGGACCAATCGTCAAACACAGCCGGTAGAGGGGCTCCAAAGGAAAACCTCGTGTTGACGACCTGCCGCCCCTCCAAGTCAGCCAGAACAATCACATCCCAGTGCCGCAACTCTTCAACAAACCGGCTCGCTTGGGCGTGAAAGCGCTGAAGGTCGAGGCTTGCCTGATCGAGGCTCAGTGAGGTCGCAAGCCCTCGCAGCACCTCCGTCTGGTTGAAGAGTTCACGTTCGACGGCATCTATGATGCCGCTGACGTGGTGGGTTGCCTCGTCACGGAGCGCAGTCTGCTGCTGGTTCAGGGAGTAGAGGGTCAGACCAGCAGCAAGTGCAATGAGGGGCACGAGCGCCGCTACAGCAAAAAGAAAAAGCCGGTGCTTCACAGAATGTACGCCTTCACCTGAGTTCAGACGATAATCCCAATCCCTACCGTAAGATAGTTCTCGCTACGTCACCGGGGTCCGGTCGCAGTTGGGCGCGTATGCTGGGATCAGCTAGCCTGAGCCAATTGCCTGAGCCAATTGTCAGCTGTGGGTTAAAACGCGCCCTATCCACTGCACTGCTGCCAGTCCCGTAAGCGCCACCAGCAAGTCATGCTGGAGTCGCAGCCCATCTCCTGAGCCAGCACCTCCCAGGGGATGCTGGAGCGCAGGACGAACAGCATGCCGGTCAGGGAGGACGACTCCCGGAGCCGCCAGCCGAGCACTACAGATGACTGCTGGCCTGCGGTCGTCAAAGGCGTTATCTTTTCCAGCGGGCAGAAGATCCTGGAGAACGGACTTGCTATGCAAAAGCTGAGGGGGCGCTGGGGTGCGAAGCCAAGGACAATCGGCTGGCACCTTCTTGTGTTTGCGGCTGCATTGTATCTCCCGGTTCTCGGGCTGACCGGGTTGTTGGCGGCTGTCTATGTCGAGCACCAACACGAGGAGATCAGGCAGCGCTCCCTCTACTTGGCACGGGGGCTAGACGGCACTTTGACGCAAATGGTCAGCAAATTTGAGGCGGTGGCGCACGCTCTGTCGGTCTCTCACGCACTCCAGACCAACAACTTCCAGGATTTTCACAAGCAAGCGACCGCTGCAATGAAAGGCGGACCATGGCTCGTCGTGCTCGACCGAACGGGGCAGCAGCTCGTCAATACAAAGGTTCCATGGGGAGCTCCACTACCCGCTACGCCTCATCCTGCGTTGCCGAACATTTTCGAGGGTAATAGCTACATCTCCGATCTGATGCATGGCGCCGTCGCTGGGCAAAACGTACTCTCCACTACGTCTCCGGTACGGAATCTGGACACGGGCGAAATAATCTTTGCTATTACTGTCGTATTCCCGCCCGAATTGGTCCTCCGAGCAATCGAGGGGGAGAACCCGCCAGAGTGGCATTCCGTTATCATAGATCGGACTGGCATTATCATCGCTCGGGTGCCGCTGCACACCGAGCGGGTCGGGAAGCTTGCCACGACCAGCACTTTGGAAGACATCGCGTCGGTCAAGGGGGGACAAGAAGGGTTCTGGAGCGCGAACATCAAGACGGTAGAAGGCTTCCGCGTCATTGGAGCCTTTAGGCGCATGGCCTTCACGGGCTGGGTGGTTGGTGTATCAGCGCCCCCTAGCGTATTTGATCAAGCGCTCTACCGCGCGATCTGGACTGCCGTGGCGATCCTGTGCATCTGTCTATTGCTTCCTCCTCTGATCGCGTTCATGGCCAGTGCGCGAATACGGAGGGCAGTGAACGCATTGCAGATCAAGGCCGAAGCCTTGGAGGGAGGTCGTGTCATTGAGCCTCCAGTCACGTCATTGATCGAGGTCAACCAAGTCGCTTTGACAATGCATCGCGCCGCCCTGCGCCTCCAACGGGAAGCTCAGCACCAAAAGCTCCTCATTTTAGAACTCAACCATCGTGTGAAGAACAGCCTGACCTCGGTGCAGGCAATCGCCCGTAGGACGTTTCGTGGCGAGAACCAGGATACAGTCGGCAAATTCGAGGGGCGCATCCTCGCCATGTCGAACACGCACGATCTCCTGACCGAGACGCAATGGGCCGGAGTCCACCTGATCGAGTTAATCAAGCTCGAGATCTTCTCCTACTCTGACAAGATCGTGCTCCAAGGTCCGGATACGGTCCTCAGTCCAAGAGCCGCTGTCAGTTTCGGCTTAGTGTTTCACGAATTAGTGACGAACGCAGCCAAGTATGGTGCGCTGTCGAATCCAGAAGGATTGGTTGAGATAACCTGGACCGTGGAGCACAATGATCTTGAAAAAAATATTGAGATCATCTGGACTGAGAGCGGTGGCCCGCCGGTCAGAAAACCGATGCGCAAAGGGTTTGGAACCACGCTAATTCAGACCAGTATCCAACACGATCTGCAGGGCACTGTTGACACGAGCTACGAACCATCTGGGGTGCAGTGCCGGATTTTTGTGAAACTTCCTGAGGATAAGGCGATGTTAGACTCATTGGCGGCCTAAGTTGGCAAGTGTGGCTGTTTTCGCGTCCCGCAAAAACGTCAGGTCTAAAGCTTCTATAGTCCGAGCCAATCCTCCACGTGGCGCAAGGCCCACTCTAGATGCGCTGGTCCGGTCATCGCCCTTCCAGGCGCGACAGTCTGAACGTCATAACCTGAACGAACGTCCGCTTTTGGGAATAGGGCTATGTGCCGTGAACGGCCAGGATAGGCGCGAAGCGGACAAGACTGAGACCAGCCCTGGTGGCCGTCCCGAAGTACAATCCTTAAGTTGCAAGGTCATGGCTGACGCTCGTCGTTCGGCTTAAAGCTGACCGTCAGCACGAGCCGGACGATGAACAGTGGCTAGCACCATGGCCGCCCTCCTCACCAGCGGAGTTATCCTGTTCAGTCGCGAGCTTGAATCTTCAGCAGTGCTCCGGCGTTGATTTGGTGCAGTCCTGCTAACAGGAGCGGATCAGATGGCAGTGGGCAAACACCTTTGGCAGGCGGGGCAGAGCGGGAATCCGAAGGGGCGGCCCTCTATCAAGGGCGAAGTCGAGACGCTGGCGCGCGCCCACACCTCAGAAGCGCTCGAGACCCTCGTAGACCTGATGCGCAACGGCTCGCCGGATGCGGTGCGAGTTGCGGCGGCGAATGCTCTGCTGAACCGAGGCTGGGGCCTCCCCCGGCAGTCCGTGGAGGAGGAACTCACCATCAAGCCTCTGCATCTCAAGCCGGTCAGTCAGATGTCGATTGCCGAATTGGAAGCTCAGCTCGATCGGATTCGCGCGGAGAGGGAGCAGTCGCAGCTTGCACGCCTCGATGGCCCGGTCGAGGTGAGCAATATCTAACCCCGCAAGCGGCACCGACCCGCGCCAAGTTCGCTATTGTGGCGGCGAGGCGTGCTGCGACGGCCGCGTCGAGGAGGCCGCGCGGTTCCGTTTATCCGGCTTGTTCTTGAGTCCAGTCCTGAGGCCGCCGAGGCCGATCTATAGGCTGGCTGGCCCCTCTCGCCCTCGGAGGCGCGTTACCAGCCTGTGAGGTTTCCAGGGCGCTTGGCGGCCAGTCCTGCACACTACGCCGGGCAAGAGCCACCCCTCGTCCACCGGAACCCAGGTGTAGGGCAGCCGGGCCTCTGTCAGATGATCGATGCGAGGGGGAGGGCTCATGGGCACAGGCTCGTCCGACCGAAAGAACGCAATCCAGTCCGCGTCGGTGCACAGCCCGATCCGCCAGTCTTGCACGAGCGAGGGCCACACAGTGCGCATCTGGCTAGTGGAGAACATGCGAAAGGCCTCTTTTGACAGCCGCCCGAGGGTGGCCCCGTCCGCGGTGGGCTGAAGCTCCTCCTGCAGCAAAGTTCGGCCCATCAGGTCCTCGGCCGCAGCACGAATGGTGGGGATTGCTAGCCCTACGGTGCGGAACGTCGTCGCCTCGAAGCGGCACGGGCCTACGCTGTCGTGGATGGCCTGGAACAGCGCGTCGAGAAAGGCTGGGTCCGGTCTGCGCATCATCCCTCTCCCGCGCCTGTCGACGCAACATGAGCGAGACCACGATCATCGGGATGGGTGTCGCGAGTCAGGTGGTCCTCATGGCTCGACCAAGCGGCCGAGATGTACCGCTTCTGTCCCTGCTCGGCGCTCGCACCCCTGGTAACATCGGTAACGAGGTAACAAAGGCGAGGTCTATTCATCGTCACCTCCGTCTCGTGCGCGCTCGTACTCCTCGGCCGATGTTACCTTGTTACCAATGTTACCAGAGGTCCTGGTGTTACCCTTGGGGATGAGGTCCGTCCGATCCGGGTGAACGTATCGGCCGCGGCCGGCCTTCATCACCTCCCCTGCCTTCGCCATCACATGAAGGAGTTTCCGGGTCGCCCCGCTTTTCGAATTGGTGAGGGCGGAGATCTCGGTGGGCGTCATCGGCTCGTCGGCCTCCTCAAGGAGCGCCAAGATAGCACCTCGCTCGTCCGTGCGACGTACCTCTGCCGCTTGGCCCTGGACGATCCAAAGGCAGCTATCCTTGTTGAAGGTGACGGCCGCCTCGATCTCCTCCACGTCGCGGCCGCGGCCGTAGAGGGTCGCGCCATTGCCGTCGCGGTCGAGGATTAGCGTGGTGTCGGCCGCACCAGACAGGCCAAGGGTGCCACTCACCTTCTCGAAGGGGTCGGCCTCTCCCACAGTCTTGCGCGTGTGGTGGACCACGATGATGGCGACGCTGAACTCGGATGCGATCTCCTGCAGGCCCTTGATGGCGTTGTAGTCCCCGTCGTACAGAGCTTCATTGCCGCCCCGCACTGCCCTGAACATGGCGAGCACGTCCACGACGATGAGGCGGGGGTTCTTGGCCGCCCGGATCCAATCGCGGATACGGTCAAGCCCGCCCTCGTGGGCGCGGGGCCACTTGGTCGCGTATTGGAACGCCTCCGGCCACTCAGGCGCAAAAGTGCCCAGCACCCGACCGATCCGGCTCTGCAGACGGCGCTCGTTGTCCTCTAAGGCAAGATAGAGCACGTCGCCCTGCTCGCATCGAATGCCCCCGAGGCAGTCGCCGCCCCGCGCCACCGCGAGGCAGATGTCCAACATGAGCCACGACTTACCGAGCTTAGGGCGGCCCGCGAACAAGGTGCACCCCTCAGCGATATAGCCGGGCACCACATACCGGATGGGCGGGAACACCTTGCGTTGCAGCTCCACGGCGGAGCGGATGATGCACTCAGCACCGTTGCGGACAGACTCCTCGCGCTTCAAATCGGCCTCGAAGGGCTCGGCAGTGTAGCTGTTCGGGTCAAGCATGATGCGCCCTCACGAGGTCGTTGAGATCCGCACCAGGCGCGCGGGGGGTGACGAGATAGGCTTCCGCTCCCGCGGCCTTCCAGCGGCTGGCGCAGGCCCGCCCGGCCCGCAGGCCGGCGTCGTCGTGATCCACGGCAAGCCACAGGGCCTCGATCCCGTTCAAAACGGGGAAACGCTCGACTCCTCCGGCCGAGAGCAGGGACCAGACGGGCGTGGTGCCGAACTCCGGCACAAGACGGAGAGTCAGTGTGGTCTCGATCCCCTCTCCGATCCCCAAGGCGAGGCCTATGTCCGCATCGGGGGTCAACTTCACGGCACCGCCGGCAACAGGTCCAAGGGCGAGCCGATCTTTGCCCGCGACTGTTACCTTGTTGCCGTCGTGGGACAGGGCAGTGCGGTGGACAGCCATTGGCTCGTCCGTCACCACATCCCGCACCAAGGCCACCATCGCGCCCGTGCGCTGGCTCCCGAAGGGGCAGGCCGGGTGCCAGCGGATTGCCGCTCCCGCGGCCTCCTGCGGCAGCATGAGCCCCCGACGGGCGAGATAAGGCTCAACGGGGGTACCGCGAGGGTCCTGGGCTTCTTGCCACAGGGAAAGGGCGCGAGCAGTGCGGTCGCTATCTGGCGGCGTCGGCAGACAGTCACTCAAAGCGCTGCCAATCACAGGGTGCTCATTGGACAAGCAGCCAATGAGCCCGAGGCGCTCCCGCACATAGTCCTTAGCGACGAGCGGATCGCCGGGGTTGAACAAGTGCACTAGAATCCCACCAGGTGCTCGCGGGTCGATCCGCACCGATAAGCCTCGGTCCTTGGGCGAGTGACCCGGCGCTGGCGCGAGCACCTCCGAGCCGGAGACCTCGCCTCCCAGGGCGAAGGCGATCTGCCGGAGGCTCATCACCGGCTCTCGAGCCTGACGACGAGCGCGTCGATGTCTGTAACGCGCCAGACGGTGCGCCCGCCAACCTTAAGGGGCTGGGGGAACTCCCCCGTCCTGACCCCAAGCCACCAGCGGCTTGCGCTGAGCGGGATAGGGCCGCCGTTCCTGCCCAGGATCTGCTTGAGGGTCACAAAGCCCTTAGCGGGCCAGGGGGTGCGCTCGACAGACCAGATCTTCGCTTTATCGGTATTTTGCACAGTCAACATCAGCGGAGCTCCAACAGAAGCTGACGAACACGCTGATGGACGGACGACGGACGAAAAAGCGTACAAAAATCACTTACTGAAAAATGGCCTCAAATACCTCCTGATCGTCGCGATCGTCGGCACTTTGGTGATGGAATGGTTACGCTTGAACCACTCTTGCAGATCTCGCGCCTCCTCGGTCACGGTCTGCCGAACGGCGTTATCTCGGCAACGATGTTTAAATTCCTCAAGAATGGGGCTCCTTACGGACGGACGCCCCTTGCGCCCGGTGCGGATACGTGGGTCTGCGCGCTCACGGACTGTCTTTGCGAGCCACTTTTCAAAGGCCTTGCGTTCAACAAAGACGGGACTGCCCCTAACATCCGGCCCAGGGCTCGTGTCCAGATCGATGAAGGTCTCGACACCCGGAAAAGCGAAGCTCGACTTGCTCCATGCCTCCCGGTCGGAGACCTCACCCACCGTCGCGCCGTCTGGATGACACGCGAAGGCCTGCAATTCACCTGTAGTGAGCGCCTGGCGAAACAGGTGATCCACGCGCCGGCGCGCGTCCTCCTCCTGCGCAACGGCACCGGGATTCAAGCCCCACAAACCAATTCGGATTTGGAACTCTTGTTGCAGATCATGCTCGATCACCTCTCGCCTCTCAAGCTGCGAATAGGCGAGTTCGAACGCATGGCCGAGACCGATGTACCCAAGCGGGATCGGGAGCTCGGTGCGCTTCACGACGCCGCCTCCAGGCGCACCACGTTTTCTGCCACCGGCGTCAGGAAGGCGGCCCACGCCTCCATGAGCTCGCGCCGCCGCTCCAGCAGGTCGCCACGGCGGTAGGCGGCCTCCGCCTTGTTCGCGATCGTGTGCGCCAGGGCCATCTCGCAGGCCTCGTGGGGGTAGCCGGTGCGCTCAGAAGCCCAATCCCGGAACGTGGAACGGAAGCCGTGGACGGTCACGTCAGTCCGCCCCATGCGCCTCAAGACCATCTCCATGGCCATGACGGAGAGCGGTCGCCCAAACCTCATGCCCGGGAACACGAAGGGGCTGTCATCAGACCGCAGCGCCCCTGCCCTACTCAGAACCTCCAGCGCTGCGGCAGACAACGGTACCCGGTGCTCACGCCCAGCCTTCATGCGCTCTCGTGGCACGGTCCAGAGGCGCCGCTCAAGGTCCACCTCCAGCCAACGGGCCCCTAGCACCTCACCAGACCTCGCAGCGGTCAGGATGCAAAACTCCAGTGCCCAGGCTGCCACGGCGTCCCGCTGCCGCAGCTCGGCCATGAAGTCGGGCATGCCGTCGATCGGCAGAGCGGCATGATGGCCGCGGGTCAGGCGCTGACGCTTGGGCAGGAGGAGAGCCAAATGCCCCCGCCAGCGGGCCGGGTTCTCACCCGAGCGCAGCCCCTTGGCCTTGGCGGCATCAAGCACCTTCTCGAGCCGACCGCGGAGGCGGGACGCGGTCTCCGGCTTCTCTGACCAGAGGGGGGCTAGCACCTCCAGCACAGCCGCAGTGTCGACCTGGTCTATCGCCATGTCGCGGAGCGGTGCGGCGTACTTGGTCAGCGTCATGCGCCACTGCGCGCGGTGCTTCTCATTGCGCCATGCCGGAGCAAGAGCCGTGACGACATCATCAGCGACAGTCCCGAAGGTCGGCACCACGGCAGACGGAGCACTGGCGCGCTTCTCCAGCGGGTTCTGGCCCGATGCCGTGAGGGCACGCGCCTCGGCGGCAAGCTCACGTGCACGGGCTAGCGGGACATCACGGGCGGAGCCGAGCCCCATCTCCCTTAGCCGTCCCTGCCAGCGGAAGAGGAACACCCACCGGCGTGCGCCGCTGCTGTCGACGACCAGATACAGATTGCCGCCGTCTGCGTGGCGCCCGGGCATCGTGAGTGTCGCGACCTGTCGTGCCGAAAGCCTGTTGACCTGCCTTGCCATGCCCCACCCCAACATCCACCCTAACGGCTGACGTGGATTGTAGCGCACAACTATCGACCGGGGAACACAGTCCGCTGAGGATATCCAAGCAAAACCAGTGCGATGGTAGCCGCCGGTGAGCAGTTATGGACGCCAGTATGGCGGACTCCGTCTCCGCCATTTCCTCCGCATCGCCGCTCGACCTACCTGAAGGTGCGAAGCCGTCGCGAAGGCCCCGGCCGGCACCGGCGCGCCCGCCGGGGACGCGCGGTCAGACACCGCCCGTCAGGTGACGATCCCGTCCGGACCGGCGCCGCAGATCAGGGCGCAGACGTGCCGCCGGTCCGACAGGCGCGCGGCATGCGCCTGCAACGCGGCGATCGATGCCGCGCCGGACAGGTCCGCGGCCACGCCCGTCTCGAACCAGAGCCAGCGCGCGGCCTCCGCCATGGCCTCGTCGCTCACCAGCACGATGTCGTCGACGGTCCGGCGGACGGTCTCGTAGATCCGCGGATCGGTCTGGCGGCAGGCCATGGTCGGCACGGCGGTCGTGACGGCCGGAAGCGCGACGCAGGCGCCCGCGTCCAGGCAGGCGCGCAGGGTCGGCGAGCCGGTGGGCTCGATGCCGATGATCCGCACGTCGGGGCGGCGCGCCTTGACGGCCGTCGCCAGCCCCGCGATGAGGCCGCCTCCGCCGATGGCGACCAGAATGGTGTCGAGGTCGGGCAGATCCTCCAGGATCTCGAGGCCGAGGGTGCCCTGGCCGGCCACGACGGCGGGGTCGGCGAAGGGGTGGAAATAGGCGGCGCCGGTGCGTCCGGCATGGTCCAGCGCCGCCTCGTTGGCCTGGTCCCAGACGTCGCCGACGATCTCGATCCGCGCGCCCCAGCCCTTGAGCTTGGCGACCTTGGCGGGCGAGACGTTCGAGGGCAGGAAGATCATGGCCGGGACGCCCGCGACCGCCGCGGTCCGCGCGACCGCGAGGCCGTGATTGCCGCCCGAGGCCGTGACGAGCCCCTTCGCGATCGCATCCGCCGGCGTGGTGAGGAAGCGGTTCATGGCGCCGCGCGCCTTGAAGGAGCCCGTCACCTGCAGGCTTTCCAGCTTGAGGCTGACCCGCGCGCCGGCGCCGGGCCCGTCCTTCGTCTGGCTGAGCGCCATGACCGGCGTGCGGCGGACGCGCGGGGCGATGCGGGCGCGCGCGGCCTCGATCTCCTCGACGGCGATCAAGCGAGCTCTCCCCGGTAATCCGCCGCGACCACGAGGCAGCAATTGCCGGGGCGCACGCGTCCCGGCTGGCGGCGTCCGTACAGGATCCCGTCCGCCTGGTAATGCACGGTCTCGGGCGGCCGCGTCGGGTCCCAGGTGCAGTGGATGCGTCCCGCGGGCTCGCCGGAGCGGACCTCGCGGCCGTTGGCGTGGAACGGCTCGAAGATCCCGTCCATGGTGGCGAAGACGTAGGCCCTGGTCCCGGGCAGTTCCAGGATCCGGCCATCGCCGCGGCGCGGCGCGGCGCGCTCGGGCGGCAGGACGCCGAGATGGGCCAGGACGTTGCGCACGCCGCGCCGGCAGATCTCGAGCGCGTCCAGCGACACGGTGCCGCCGCCCGCCATCTCGGTCCCGACCGTGACGACGCCGGCCCGGCAGGCCGCGGCCGTCGCGGTGCGCGGCTCGCCGAGATTGCTGATCACGACGGTCAGGGGCGCGTCGAAGGCCTGGACCGCGGCGATGTTCCGGCGCCTCAGGTCGGGGTCGTCCGTGGGCTCGACGATGGCGCTCGGCAGGATGTCGAGCGACGAGCCGCCGGAATGCAGATCCAGGAAGGCGTCGGCCCGCGGCAGGATGTGGTCGGTCATGAAGGCGGTGATCTGCTGCGTGATGGTGCCGCGCGGATCGCCGGGAAAGGTGCGGTTGAAGTTGAGGCCGTCGATCGGAGACGTGCGCTGGCCCGCGACGACCGCATGGACGTTGTTGGCCGGCATCAGGATCAGGCGGCCCTGGATCTCGCCGGGATCGAGGTCCCGGATCAGCTCGCAGATCGTGATCGGGCCCTCGTACTCGTCGCCGTGGTTGCCGCCCTCCATGACGACGGTCGGTCCCGTGCCGTTGGCGATGACGGCGAGCGGCACGCGGGTGACGCCCCAGGCATCGTCGTGGGGCGAATGCGGGATCATGAGAAAGCCGACCTGCCGGCCGGGCCCGTCGAGATCCACGGTCGTGAAGGCACTGGAGGGACGGATCGTGGCGGGGTGGCCCATGGCGGTGGTCCTGCGCTGGCGCGGGTCGATGACCGCGAGATTCGGTTCCCGCGGCGCGCCGCGCCGCGGGTGAAGGCATCAGGGGCGTCGAGGCCCGTCAGAGGCTCGGCAGCGGATCCATGGGCATGTCGAGATACTTCTGGTGCAGGCGCTCGAGCTCGCCGTTCATGGTGTTGAAGAAGATGAAGCCGTCTAGCCAGCGCACCAGGTTGTGCTCGTCCATCCGCACGCCCATGTGGGCCGGGCTGCGGCGGATCACGAACTTGCGGTCGAACTCCTTCGCCGGATTCTGCTTGGCGAGCGCCTGCGCCACGATGCTGTTGGTGGCGATGAGCTCCGCCTGCCCGGACAGATAGGCCGCCGCCGCGGTGGCGTCGTCCTCGGTGCGCATGATGCTGGCCTTCGGGTTCATGGCCGTGATCGCCAGCTCCTGCGTCGTGCCCTTGGCGGCCGCGACGCGGCTGGTGCCGAGCTCCTCCGCCTTGGCGATCTTGGCGGATTTCGCGCCGTAGACCGCCAGGAAGGTGTTGGCGTAGGGCGCCGTGAACATGATCTGCTTGGCGCGCTCCGGCGTCAGGCCCATGACCGAGATCACGATGTCGACCTTGTCGGTCAGCAGGTACGGAATCCGGTTCGCGCCCGTGATCTGCTGGAGCTCCGCCTTCACGCCGAGCGCCTTGCCGACCATCTCGGCGAGTTCGATATCGAATCCGACCGGGTTCCGGTTGGCGTCCTGCGAACCGAAGGGCGGCGCATCGAGCGGCACGCCGATGCGGACCACGCCCTTCGACAGGATGTCCTTGAGCTTGTCCGCCATGGCGTCGGCGGCCGCGAAACACCCCAGCACGACCGTGAACAGGCCTATCGCAAGTTTCCTCATGGTCTCGTCTCCCTCTCCCCTCGCAAACTCGGCGCGGTCCGCACCGAGGATCGTTCTGCGCTCCGGCCGCTCCGCCCCGGTGCAGCACCGCACCGAGGAACGTTTCGAGCTCCGGTCTCAGCCTCAGTGCAGCACCGCACCGAGGAACGTTTCGAGCTCCGGCGTCTGCGGCCGGCCGAGCGTCTCGGCCGCGCGGCCCTGCTCCCAGATCCGGC
This sequence comes from Microvirga sp., assembly GCA_036263675.1. Classification (GTDB taxonomy): domain Bacteria; phylum Pseudomonadota; class Alphaproteobacteria; order Rhizobiales; family Beijerinckiaceae; genus Microvirga. Next base: position 74,996 of record DATAGO010000051.1, read on the forward strand.
CCTGGTGCATGAAGACGACGCGCGAGCCGAAGCGGCGCGCGAAGCCCATCTCGTGGGTCACGAGGATCATCGTCATGCCCGAACGCGCCATGTCCTCCAGCACCGCCAGCACCTCGCCGGTGAGTTCCGGATCGAGCGCCGAGGTGATCTCGTCGAAGAGCATCACCTTGGGCTGCATCGCGAGCGACCGCGCGATCGCGACGCGCTGCTGCTGGCCGCCGGAGAGCTGATCGGGATAGGCCTCGAGCTTGTCCTCGAGGCCGACGCGGCGCAGCACGTCGCGGGCGATCTCGCGGGCCTCGCCCTCCGGCATGCCCTTCGCGACGGTCGGCGCCAGGGTGATGTTGCGCGACACGGTCAGGTGCGGGAAGAGGTTGTAGCTCTGGAAGACGATCCCGACCCGCTGCCGCAGCTTCCTGAGGTCGGTCTTCGGATCGTTGACGACCTCGCCGTCGACGACGATGCGGCCGCCCTGGATCGGCTCGAGGCCGTTGATGCAGCGGAGCAGCGTGCTCTTGCCGGATCCCGACCGTCCGATGATCGCGATGATCTCGCCGGGTTCGACGGCGAGCGAGACGCGATCGAGCACCTTGTTGGTGCCGTAGAACTTCGTCACGTCGGCGATGTCAACGAGCGACATGGAGTTTCCGTTCGAGCGACCGGCTCCACTGCGAGAGCGGGAAGCACAGGAGGAAGTAGAGGCCCGCGACGGTCAGGTAGACCGTGAAGGGCTGGAACGTAGACGCGGTCGTGAGCTGGCCCTCGCGCGTGAGCTCCACGAAGCCGATGATGGCGGCGAGCGAGGTGTTCTTGATCAGTTGGACCAGGAACCCCACGGTCGGAGGAACGGCGATCCGCACCGCCTGGGGAATGATCACGTAGCGCAGCTGCTCCGCGAACCCGAGCCCGAGGGCCGCGCCGGCCTCCCACTGCGTCCTCGGGATCGCCTGCAGGGCGCCGCGCCAGATCTCGCCGAGAAACGCGCCGCCGTAGATCGAGAAGGCCGCGGCCGCGGCGATCCAGGGCAGCACCGGCAGGCCGACGATGGCGAGGCCGAAATAGAACACGAAGAGCCAGGCCAGCAGCGGGATGCCCTGGACGAACTGGATGTAGAGGGTTCCGAGCCAGCGCAGCGGCGCGAAATGCGCCACGCGCAGCACCGCGACGATCATGCCGATCACGGAGCCGCCCACGAAGGCCATGGCGGTGAGGGCGAGCGTCCATCGCATCGCCGCGACGAGGTAGTAGAGATCGATCCAGCCGAATTGCCTGATCATCGCCGGCCGAACGCCACATGGTACAGGCCCGCGAAGGAGGCTCTGAAGATCAGGGCCAGGGCGAGGTAGACGACGCTGATGACGGTGTAGACCTCGAAGTCCCGGAACGTGCGCGACTGGATGATCGAGGCGACGTGAAAGAGGTCCTCGACCGCGATCTGGGACACGATGCTCGTGGCGAGCATGAGCAGGATGAACTGGCTGGCGAGCGCCGGAAACATCATCTTCAGCGCCGGGAACAGGACGACATAGCGGAAGACCTGGCGTCCGGAGAGACCCAGCGCATGCCCGGCCTCGACCTGGGCGCGCGGAATCGCCTCGAAGCCGGCCCGCACGATCTCCGTCGCATAGGCGCCGAGATTGATCGTGAGCGCGACCACGGCCGCGGTCGGGGCATCGAGCCGGAGGCCGAGGCCCGGGAGTCCGAAGAAGACCAGGAAGAGCTGGACGAGCAGCGGCGTGTTGCGGATGGCCTCCACGTAGGCCGCAAGGGCGTAGCGCAGCGGCGCCGGTCCGTAGAGCCGGCCGGCGGCGCCCAGGATGCCGATCGCGAGCCCGAGCGCCATCGTCACGAAGGAGAGGTACAGGGTCGTCAGGATGCCGGAGAGCAGGAACTCCCAGGACGCGAACACGTCGCGGAACTGAAAGGTGTAGTTCATCGCGGGGCTCCCGGAAGCCCGCGCGACGGGACTGCGCCCGGAATCCTTGCGGAACCCGTCGCCGGCCTGCCCCGGAGCAGGAGATCGCCAAGCGGTCCCGTCCCCATCTGCGCCTCTGGCTGTTCCGCGCGGGACGAGCGTAGAGACGGTTCGCCGGTGCAGTCAAGTTTCACAGGCGAAACGGGGCGCCGCTGCGGCGGCCTCAGGCCGCAGGGACGGGCACCGCCAGGGCTCCGCATGCCCGGCCCTCGAGGAAACCGGCCGACAGGCGGCCGATGGCGTCGGCCGCCGATCCCGCGGACCCTCGTCCGGTCACCGCGCCGGGCCCGCCGCGCCGGCCCGCACGAGTTCGAAATGGGAACGGTCCCCATGCCTGAAGCCGCGGAACGTGCCGCCCCAGCGGATCCGCACGCCGAGCGCCGCGGCCGCCTGCTTCATCGCCGCGGCGATGCGGGCCTGCGCGGCGGGGTCGAAGAGCACCCGCCCCCGATCGTCGAGCGGCCACAGGTCGACGGCCTGTCCCGCCCGATGGGGGCTGTCGGGCGTGCCGGACCAGCCCCACGCGACCGCCTTCCGCTGGAGCGCTTCTCCGCGCAGGCCGGAGCCGATCACGAAGCGCAGGCCGGGATGGTCGGCCTCGACCTTGCGGACGACCGCCGCAAGCGCGGGATCGATCGCCTGGAGGTTGGCCTGGTGGCGCCCGATCGGATCGGGGTTCCATTCGCGGAACATCGCGAGCTGATCGCGCCCGAATTCGTCCCTCGGGGGGATGTTGGCGTAGACGCCGCCGGGGCCGCCGTCCGCAGCCCCGGGCCTGCCGCCCCGATCGGCGGCCCGCACGTCCGCGACGGTCAGAACCGCAAGGACGAGGGAGCACACCAGGATCAGGCGGGGGGCCGGGCAGAGCCGAGGCATCATGGAACGCGGGCGATCGGTTCGGGCGGGATCAAAGCATGGTGCCGGAGCAACGGTAAAGGAGTCGCCCGGCCTTCGCGAGCCGCGCCGGCCCGACGCTCCCGCCTCCCCCTTGCTCCTGGGGGCCGGCGGCGTGGCACATCTGATCGCCGCGAGGGCCCCGCGGCGGGGCGGATCAGTCGGCTTGACGGCGCGTCCGGGAGGGGATTTGTGTCCGCAGATCCCGGTGTCCCCGGCCCGTCGCGGCCGCCGGCCCCCTCATCCCCGAACGAAAGCACGGCACCCATGAAGCAGTACCGGATCGCGGCCATCCCCGGCGACGGCATCGGCAAGGAGGTCATCGCCGCAGGCGTCGAGGTGCTCCAGGCGCTGAGCGCGCGCGACGGCAGCTTCGCGGTCTCCTTCGACCACTTCGACTGGGGGTCGGACTACTACAAGGCCCACGGGATCATGATGCCGGAAGACGGCCGCGACCGGATCAAGGACCACGACGCCATCTTCTTCGGCGCCGTCGGCGCCCCGGACGTGCCCGACCACATCACCCTCTGGGGCCTCCGGCTCGCGATCTGCCAGCCCTTCGACCAATACGCCAACGTGCGGCCGACCCGCATCCTGCCCGGCATCACGAGCCCTCTGCGCCACGTGTCCGGCCCGGAGCTCGACTGGGTGATCGTGCGCGAGAACTCGGAGGGCGAGTATGCCGGCGTCGGCGGTCGCGTGCACCGCGGGCTGCCCGAGGAGGTCGGCACCGACGTCTCGCTGATGACGCGGCCCGGCATCGCCCGCATCATGCGCTTCGCCTTCCGCCTCGCGCAGTCGCGCCCGCGCAAGCTCCTGACCGTCGTGACGAAGTCGAACGCCCAGCGCCACGCCATGGTGATGTGGGACGAGATCGCCACGGAGGTCGCCGCCGAGTTCCCCGACGTGACCTGGGACAAGATGCTGGTCGACGCCATGACGATGCGCATGGTCATGAAGCCGCAGAGCATCGACACCGTGGTGGCCACGAACCTGCACGCCGACATCCTCTCGGACCTCGCGGCGGCGCTGGCGGGCTCCATCGGCATCGCGCCGACCGCCAACCTGAATCCGGAGCGGCGCTTTCCCTCGATGTTCGAGCCTATCCACGGCTCGGCCTTCGACATCACGGGCAAGGGCATCGCCAACCCGGTCGGCACCTTCTGGTCCGCGACCCTGATGCTGGAGCATCTCGGCGAGACCGCCGCCGCGCAACGCCTGATGCGGGCGGTCGAACGCGTGACCGCCGATCCCGGGCTCCATACGCCGGATCTCGGAGGCACCGCGACGACCCGCAAGGTGACCGATGCGGTGATCGCCGCCATCCAGGGCGACAACGCGTGACGCCGTAAGCCGGAGGATCCCGGCGCCCGACGCGGGCGCCGGCGGCTCAGCGCCGCCGCGCCGTCGCGCCGTCGCCGGCGTCGATCTGCTCGCCGAGCAACGCCAGCGCGCGCTGATAGACGGAGGCCGCGTTCCAGGCCTGGATCGCCGCGAAGTTGGGCTCTCCCGGCTGGTACCCCGCGCCCGCCCGCCAGCCGTGGCCCTTGAGAAAGTTCGCGGTCGAGGTGAGCGCGGCGGTCGTGTTGTCGAGGCTGCCGCCGATGCCGTAGTTCAGGATGCTCTTCGGCATGAACTGGGTCTGGCCGATCTCGCCGTGCATGGAGCCGCGCGCGTCGGGCGACAGGATGCCTTTGTCGATCAGGGCGAGGGCGGCATAGAGCTGGTCGGTGAAGAACTCGGAGCGCCGGCAATCGTAGGCGAGGGTCGCGACCGCCGAGAGCGTGTGCTGGTTGCCGCGCTGGGTGCCGAACGCGGTCTCCATGCCCCAGATGGCGAGGAGCGGACCGGGCGGGACGCCGTAGCGCTGCTCGATGCTGTCGAACAGCGCGGCGTGGGTCGCCTTGAGCGCCCGCCCGCGCGCCACGATCACCGAGCCGCCGCGCTTCGCCAGGAACTGGTCGAGCGTCAGCCGGAAGCTCCGCTGGCCGCGGTCCGCCCGGATCGTGGCCGTAGCGTAGTCGGTCCGCGCGAGGGCGGTGAGGGCCGGCTCCTTCACCCCCTTGGCGCGCGCTTCGTCGGCGAAGTCCTTCTTCCACGCTTCGAAGCCGGCTGCGGTGTTGCCGCATTCCGCTGCGCGAGCGCTCTGGGCCGTCCACCCGACGGCCAGCAGCGCCGCCACCGCCAACGTCCTGAACTGCTTCGCCTGAACCATTCGGAACTCCTCCTGCCCTAAGGTCAGGTCAACATAGGGCAGCTTCGCCGTCGGTCATCGGGCGGCGCGCCGCCGTGCGCGCGACCGGACCGCATCGCTCCAAAGCGGCCCAAGCCGGGATCACCGGGCCGGAGGCCGCTCGAGGAGCGGATGGGACCCGGCCTTGCGCGCGGTCCGGACACGCGAAGGGGCGGCCTCCCGCGGGAGGCCGCCCCTCTCGTTCGCTGCGCGCGGGATCAGTCCCGCATCATGCGGCGCTCCATCCGCTGCTCGCGCCGGTCGACGGACCCGGTGGCGCCGACGTCCCGCCGCACGTTGCTGCGGATGACGGTCCGGTCGCGCTGGGCCTGGCGGTAGCTCACGCGGGTGTCGTAGGCGGGCTGCGCCACGATCCGCGCGCGCGGCTGCCGGTAGACGACCCGCGTGCTGCGCACCGCCGGCCGGTCGCGGTAGACGACGCGCGTCCTCGCGGTAGGCTGGCGGTAGACGACGCGGGTCCGGTACGCCGGCGCGCCGTAATAGCCGTAGCCGGCATCGTAGCCGTAGCTCGCGACCGGGTAGCTGCCGTAGCCATAGCCCGCGGCCGGGTACCCATAGCTCGCGGCCGGGTAGCCGTAGCCATAGCCGTAGCTCGCGGCCGGATACCCGTAGCCGTAATAGGGCGAGGCCGCCGCGGTCGCGAGGCCGCCCAGGAGAGCGCCGCCCACGAACCCGGCCGCGACCGCGCCGCCGGTGTTGTAGCCGTGGTTGTGATGGCGCACGGTCGTCCGGTAAGTCGTCCGGTTCCACCGGCCGCCGTCGCGGAGCCCGTCGCGGTCGAAGCGTTGCGCCTCGGCCGTTCCGATGCTGCCGAGGGCCAGCAGGCCGACGCCCGCCACCAATGCGAACTTCTTCATGCTCGTCTCCTCCTGATCTGTCCGGGATGTGTCAAGCAAATCCCGCATCAGGCATAATGTTCCCCGAGCAACGCGATCTTCGTTACACGAACTCGTCAACCATTCCCGTGAATTGGACGGATTTTCCTGGTATTAGGCCGCGCCGCGAACTCGGCCGGGAACGGCGAAGTTTCCTTGATCTCGACACATCGGGCGTCGATAAGCCACGCTCAAGAAAAATTTGGGGCTGAACATGCGGGGCAAGACAGCGTGCCGGGTGCTCTTCGTCGAGGACGAAGCCATGGTCTCGATGCTGATCGAGGACATGCTGCTCGATCTCGGCGTCGAGGTGGTGGGCCCGGCTGCCAAGCTCGAGGAGGCGCTGCACCTCGCCCGCAGCGCCGACATCGAAGCGGCTCTGCTCGACATCAACATCGGCGGGCAATTCACCTACCCGGTGGCCGACATCCTCGCCGAACGCGGCATCCCGGTGATCTTCGCGACGGGTTACGGCTCCTCCGCCCTCCCCGACCGTTTCCGCGGCACCCCGACGCTGCATAAGCCCTTCGACCTCCGTGGCTTCGCGGCGGTCGTCGAGGCCGCGCTGGCGGGGAGCCCCTGCGAGATCAACGCCGCCGACGCCCTCTGACCTCCCGGCGGCCGGACGCCGCCGTCTCCGCTTTCGAAAGGGACAGGCTCCGTGCCCTGCAGGGGTACGGCCTCGGCCGTGCGGGCTTCGCCGTTCAGGCGGTGTTCACAACGGCCGCGTTAAGGGTCGACGATCCCGCGGATCCTGCATCCGCGCGGCGGCGGTCCGGATCCTCGCTCTGCGGGCCGGAGGTGTTCTGTTCAGGAGAACGGTCATGAAGAAGGTTACGCTTGCGCTCGCAGCGGCGGCGGCGTTGGGCGGCTTGGCGGCCAGCACGGCTCCGGCCTCGGCCTGGCATCGCCACTATCACCACGGCTATTACGGCGGTCCGGTCGCGGTCGGCGTCGGCGCGGGGCTGCTCGGCCTCGGCGTCGGATTGGCCGCCGCGAGCGCCGTTGCGGCTCCGGTCGTCTACCCGGCACCGGTCTACGTGGCGCCGGCCTATCCGGCCGTCGCGACGCGCGTGGTCTACCGCGGGCCGCGGGTCGTCTACCGGGCGCCCTACCGCGTGCGCCGGGTCGTGTATCGCTGATCCGGCAGACGGGCCGCCCCGGCGGCCCTGCCATCCCGAGATTTTCGCCCCGCAGGCACGCTCGTCCCGCGGGGCGCTTCTGTTTTCTGCCGCGCTTCCGCGGGCAAGCAGGGGCGGAGCGCGGCAGCACACGCTTGAGTATTATCTTAGCATTGCTTTGAGCAGGCAAGAGAAGCCGCCATCGTAAAGAAGACCACCAAGGCTATTTCATAACACCGGATGCGGGAACGTCGGATTGATACCGCCGTTTTCCTGTCAGCGCGACGGGTTCCCGTCGCTCATGACAGTGTGATGAAGGAGCTTGGCATGAAGAAACTTACCCTTGGCCTGATCGGCCTTGCCGCAATCGGCGCGGCGGCGAGCGTGGCGCCGGCCCAGGCGCAAGGCGTCGGCTTCTCGTTCGGCGTCGGTGCGCCCGCTTACGGATATGGCTACAGCCCGTACGACGCCGCCTATTACGGCTACGGCGGCTCGCCCTATTACGGCGCCAGCTCGACCTACTATTATGGCGCCGGAGACCCGTACACTTACGGCGCGGGCTACCGTCCGTTCGACTCGAGCGGGTCCTATTATGCCTACGATTACGGCAGCTCCTATTACGGCGGCTTCTGGGCGTCCGGAAAGGGCGCGGGCGGCTCCAACGCCGGCGGCGCGATGCGCGGGCTCGACCGGGCCAACGTGGCGGCCGGCGCGCATGGAGCGCACGGCCGGGCCAACGCCATGAGCCGGCAGAGCGGCGATCAGGTCACGACCGGTTCCGTGCCCGCGGGCTCGAACCGCGGCGGTGCCATGCGCGGGCTCGATCGGGCCGACTCGGTCGCCGGGACCCATGGCCAGAAAGGCCGCGCGAACGCTCGCACGCGGCAGATGGCCGACTAGGCCCGGCTCACGCGGTCCTCGACCGCGCTTCGCCTTCTTCGCCCCGCCGGTCCTTCGGGACGGGCGGGGCTTCGGGCCGTATTCCGGTCCCGAGCGCCGGCGCCGGACCTGCGTCCGCCCTGCACACCCGCCGGACGCCGGCACGACATGGGCCGCCGCGCCCGGGGCGGGCTGGCCTCAGGCGGCGGGCCGGCTCGTGCGCTGCTCCGCGCTGGCGTGCAGCGTGTCGCGCAGACGCGTGATCTGCGCCTTCAGCACGTCGAACTCCTCCGCGGGCAGGCCGACCGCGCAGACCACCTGATCCCATGCCTTCTTGACGGGCTCCTGCAGGTCCCGCCCCTTGCGGGTGAGCGTGATCCGCACCTGCCGCTCGTCCTCGACGTCGCGGGTCCGCTCCACGATCCCGGCCGCCTGCAGCCGCTTGAGGAGCGGCGTCAACGTGCCGGAATCGAGGAAGAGGCGCTGGCCGATCTCCTTCACCGTGATGTTGTCGCGCTCCCAGAGCACGAGAAGGACGAGGTACTGCGGGTAGGTGAGCCCGAGCGGGTCGAGCAGGGGCTTGTAGACCCGGTTGAAGGCCTGCGCGGCCGAATAGGTCACGAAGCAGAGCTGGTCCGACAACCTCAGGTCAGGGCCGGATTCCCCGGCAGGAGCTGTCTTGGGCTTCTTGGCGGGCACAGGAGGCCTCCTTGGAACGGGGTCCATTCGTACGGCAAGCGACACAATAGAGCAATGAAAGCTTGTGTGTCATGAATTACCGTAATATCACATTGCGCGATAGAAAAAACGCATCGCAACCCTGCCGTCGGCCCGAGGCCGTTGCCGGGACTGAGGAATGGGTGATGGTGATCTCCTGGCGCCCGCGGCACCACGTTCATCCGGACTGCGCGCCGGCTGCGGACTTCCTCGCCTTCGACGGCGAACGGGTCGTGGGTCGCGTGTTCCAGATCCGCCGCGGAGGCCGTTCGGAGCGCTGGTACTGGATCCTCATGACGACCGGGTCGAGCCTGCTCCTCGAGCCGCCGAGCGGCGTCGAGGAGCGGCAGGCGGAGGCGGAGACCAGCCTGTCGCAGACCTATCTGCGGCTCTGCAGCCGGACCGGGACCGGCGATGCGGCGCCCTGAGCCCGCCGTTTCAGGCGATCTCGCGCAGGCCGACGGCGCGCCGGTGAACGTCGGATGCGGTCCTAGAGAGGAAGGACCTGCCTGCACCGCCTTGCGGGGCGGCCCTCAGCAGCGGGGGTTTTGCGGTCGGCGCCGGATCGCGAGGCGACCGGCCTGCGCGGCCGGCTCGGTATAGACCGGTGGGACCAGGCTACTCGACACGCGGGGCGCGCCGCACGAGCTCGAGGACGCCAGCCAGGCAGAGAAGATGAACGATCGCAAGGGTCAGCATAGGGGGCCCGCTCATTCCACCCCACTCCGGCGGGCGGAATGGTCGTGGACAACGCGGGTGCGCAGCGGAAGGTTCCCGCGATGCACCGGCACGTTGCAGCGGCGCCGCCCCGGCCCCCCAGGCTGGCGGCAACCGGGGCGCCTGCCCCCAGGGGCCCGCCGCGTCCGCGAGGGCGCTCCGCCCCCGGGCCGGGCTCAGCCCGAATAATACTTCCCGTACGTCGACTTGCCGTAATAGGCGTACCGGCCGTAGCGCGGCATGGCGGCCTCGTCGACCATCGTGAAGACCACGCCGGCCGTCTTGCGCGGGCCGCGGATCGACTGGATCGCCTCGGCCACGAGTTCCCGCGGCGCCTTGTTCCAGCTCACCGCGAAAACGACCTTGTCGGCCAGAAGCGAGATGACGCTGCCGTCGATCACCGGCGCGAGGGGCGGCGAATCCATGATGATGTAGTCGTATTGACGCCGGTACTCCGCCATCAGCGTCCGCATGCGCGCCGAATTGAGCAGATCCGGCGGGTGCTGCGTCCGGGACCCGGCCGGCAGGACGTGCACGCCCGAACGCGGGTCCACATGAACCGGATGCAGGTCGTCGTGCGCCATCAGGCAATCGACGAGCCCCTGCGCCCGGGAGAGGCCGAACGCGCGCGACGTCGACGGGTTGCGCAGGTCGCCGTCGATGAGAAGGACCTTGTGCCCGATCATCGCCGCGGAGGTCGCCAGCGCGATGCAGGTCGTGGTCTTGCCCTCGCTCGGGATCGACGACGTGACCTGGATCACCTTCGGGGGATCGTCGACGTCGGACATCTGGACGCTGGTGCGGACCGACCGGATGGCCTCGCTGAAATGCGACAGCGGCTTTGCGAGGAGATACTCCCCGATGTTGAACTCCTCCATGCCCGCGGGCAGGTCGCGCTTGGCCACCATCGGGAGAGACGCGAGGACGGGCAGATTGAGGGCGGCCTCGACCTGGCGCGGCGAGATGAAGCCGCGGTTGAGCATCTCGAGGGCGAAGGCGCCGCCGGCCCCGAGCGCGAGGCCCGCCAGGAGCGCGATCGCGAGGATGCGGTTCGTCCTGGGGTAGCTCGGACTGCCCGGGACGAGGGCATTCGTGAGCACCCGCACGTCGCGGCTCTCGAGGGCCGCCTCCTCGCCGGCGACCTTCGCCCGGGAGAGGAACGACTCGTAGAGCACCTTGTTGGCGGAGGCGGTCCGCTCCAGCTCGCGCAGCCCCACGATCACCGTGCTGTCGTTCCCGGCATGCAGCCGGCCGAGGCTGCGGTCGAGGGCGTCCTCGCGGCTGGCGGCGAGGTCGAGGTCGTTCTTCAGGCTCGTGATCGCCCGCTGGGCCTCCGCCTGGATCTGTCGCTCGATGTCGCGCTTCTCGGCCTGAACATTGATGACCTGGGGATGGCTGCGTCCGTAGCGGGCGAGGAGGTCGGCCTCGCGCCGGGTCACCTCGCTGGCCTGGGCGCGCAGGCCCGCGACCACCGGAGAGTTCACCACGTCCGGGATGGCGTCGAGATTGCCGCTCGCCTGGAGGGCCTTGGCCTGCTCGAACTTCACGCGCTTCTCGGCGGTCTCCGCGCGCAGGTTGACGAGGCGTCCGTTGAGGTCGGTGATCTGCTGGTCCGAGAGGGTGGCGGCCCGCTGCTCGGCAATGTTGTAGCGGGCGCGATACTCCGCGACGGCCTGTTCGGCCTTCTTGACGTCGGCTCCGAGGACCTCGATGCGGGACGCCAGCCAGTTGGCGGCGCGGCGGGCGCGCTCGTAGCGGGCCTCCAGCTTGTCGTCGATGAAGGCATCGGCGACGGCATCGGCGAGCGTGGCGGCCTTGGCGCGATTCACCGAGGTCACCGAGATGTTCGCGGCCCAGGCGCGTGGCTGGCGCTGAACCTCGATGGCGTTCCGCAGGCGGCTGACGGCCAGGGCCATGCGGGCGGAAGACGCGTCGACGGCCCCGGCCATGTCGGTTTCTCCCGTCGGCTCCGACTCGGGCGCCGCGCGCGAGAAGGGGCTCGTCAGGATGGACGTGACGCGCTGAAGCATCGAGGCGGAGGGCTTGCCTCCGAATTCCGGGTCCGCGAGGAGGTTCTGGTCCGTGACGACGCGCTGCAGAAGCGCGTTCGATCCGATGGCGAGGAGCTGGCTGTCGATGGCGGCCTGGTCGAGCGACGGACCCGAGATGATGTTCTGGCCGACGAGGTTCTCGGTCCTGGGCTCGAACAGGAGCACCGTCGTGGCCGTATAGAGCGGCGTCAGCGTCAGGAGATAGCCGTAGACCAGCGCCACCACGACGGCCGACACCGCCGCGACGAGCTTCCAGCGACGCAGGAAGAGATCGAGCAGCTCCGCGATCGTCTGCGTCGCAGGCTTGGCCGGGCCCTCCTGATCCTCGACGGTCGGGAGGGTGATGGACCGATGCATGTTCATGCTAGACGGCTTTCGTGTGTTGGATCGATGCCATGGGGCGTCCCGCTCATCCGTTCCGGCGCGCGACGGGGGCGCTGTTCGCCGTCGGAGGTGTCCGTGCGCGAACTCCAGCTCTGCGCGACGCCGGCGCCGAGCAGGGCCACCCAGGTGATCGCGACGGCCTGGATCTGCAGGCTGAAATCGAACAGGGCGTGGAGGGAGACCAGAAGGGTGGCTCCGCACGCCGCGAGGGGCGCCTGCGCGTTCCGCTCGCGCGAGAGGGCGCCCCGAAGGCACCGCAGGGCGAGAGCGCCCAGGCCGATCAGGAGGAGAGCGGCGGCGGGGATGCCCAGGCCCTGAACCGCTTCGAGCGGCGTATTGTGCGCCTTGTCCCAGACCTCCTGGATGTCGGACAGGGACCCGTCCCTGAACATGCGGAACGCGTGCTCGAACGTCCCGTAGCCGAATCCCAGGAGAGGCGAGGCGAGAATCGAGTCCAGCGTGATCGTGTAGACGGCAAGCCGGTCGCCGGTCAGCGATCCGATCCGCTCGAGACCCGAGAGGTAGGCCTCCCCGGACGCCGACAGGAGCACCAGGAGAAGGACGAGCGCCGGGATCCCGAGCAGCAGCGCGGAAACGAGGGGCCTGCGGGCGCTGGCGGCAAAAAGCAGAACCGTCCCGACGAGCCCGGCGAGAGAGGCCGTGATGCCGGCCCGGGAGCCCGTGATCAGCAGCGCGGCTCCGATCACGCACAGGGCGACGAGGGCAAGCCCGGCGCCGCCGACCAGGGTCGCCAGCCCATGGGCGGCCCGCGTCGCCCAGGTCGAAGCGTATCCGGGCGCCCGAAGGGGGACCAGGAAGAGGGCGAGGGCCGCGACGGCCGTCATGCCGGCATAGGTCGCATAGCTGTTGCGGTTCACGAACGTGGCCGTGAGGGCGGAGGCGCTCCCCGTCCTCGGGAACCACAGGACGGTGTCCGGTGACACCACGTAGGCGATGAGGCCGTAGACCGCATAGGCGGTGCCGATGACGGCCAAGGCCAGGACGAGGCGGTGCGCCCGCGCGCCGTCACGGCACAGTTGGAGGGCAAGCCACAGGACGCAGGCGCAGGTGACGAACCGGGCGAGAGCCAGGGCGGTGAGGTCGCGGCTCAGGGTGATGCTGCCGGCGAGCGGCTGCCCCAGAGCGTCCGCGGTCATGGCCCAGATCGGATGATGCCAGGACTCGGGGGAGAGGGTGCTGATCTGGACCAGGATCCAGGCTGCCGCGAGAGCCAGGCAGAAGGCCGGAAGTCCGATGCGGCGTAAGGAAACCGGATGCGGCCGCGCGCGCAGCAGCAACCCGAACTCGTAGCCCACGACGAGGCTCCCGAATACGGCGGCGTTGAATCCCCATGCGAAAAGGCTGTTGCTGCCGAACCAGAACGGAACCCAAGCCAGGGCGGCCACGAACCCGGCGAATACGATCGCGTCCCAGGTGACCGCAGTTGAGGTCACCCGTTCCGTCCGGGTTAGGGTGGAAGTCGCCATCAGCCCCCCGCCTCGTCATTCGCGAGGTGTGCCCGATTTGTTTCGGTGGTTATAGGCTGGCTTCTTGCGCGAGATTACGGCGATCATAGGGCTTCGCACCGTCCGGGCCCGCTCTCGGACTCCAGCATCCGGCAAAGCTCAGGATCCGCTCTGGGCGCAGCCGCCGCATCGGGCGCGTTCGTCCGAGGCCCGCGTCAGTTCTGCGAAGACCGGTCTGCGGTCGGGCTCGAGCGCATGGACGAGCGAGGGGCCGCCGGCGCGGCGGCATGGCCCCCGATAAGGAAAGAGCCGGTTCGCACAAGGCGAACCGGCTCTCGTCAGCCTCGGTTCGGGCTCGGGTTCGGCTGTTCCCTCTCATGCAGAGCCCGGATCGCCTTCCTTCTGCACTCCTGGTACTCTTTCCGCGCTTCCTGCCACGCCTTCAGCAACTCGCGCGGCCTGTTCGGCGGCCTCTCGTCGGTCGGTTCTTCACCGCACCGTCTTTCGACGTATCTCTCGACCTCGCGGTCGGACAGTCGGTTATGTCCTGCGCTGGCAGGAGCGGCGACCGCGACCAAGACGGTGGCAGCGGCAACGGCAATGGCAATAGCGTCACGCATCGATACTTCCTTGGCCCCTCGGAAACATCAGGTCCGCGCATGCGGAGGCAACGATTTGACCCCGCGTAGCGACCTGGAAAGATGTTGCACTGGCCGCCCTGGTCCCCGGACCGGCAGCCATTCAATAGAACGCACTCTCGCCCGCAGGCGTCGCTTCCATCAAGAGCACTTTAACGGAAGGCTGTAACGAGTAGCCACCTGAAATCTCGACAATCAGGATCAGACTTCCTGTTACTGTTGCTCCTCAGCAACAGGGATGAGACCGGCCGCACGAAGAAAGCCTTTTATTTCAGTTTGGAGCGCTTCGGGAAGCTCTTTAGCGTCAAGCTGCAATTTTTGTCCGGCTCCGGGAGACAAAGTCGCTATTTCTGCGTGTACATTGCGGCGGAGATCCTGCGGCAGATCGGGCCAGAGAGAGAGAGCCAAGGCGATACGTCTCTCCATGCTGCTCAGTGCGAAGCGTCCCGTGAGGGCCGACATCCGGAACGGCTTGATGACGTCGTCGGCCGGATACTCCAGCAGGGACCTGGCTTCGGCGAGGCGGATCCACGCGACGGTAGAGGTCGGTTCGACGGCAAGGCGGGATTCGAGACCGAGGGCGAGGCGTTGCGGTGCGGCTTCATCCCTGGCGAACTCGGCCTCGTCCTCGCGCAGAGCGTGAGCCGGGGCCTGTGCGCCGGGGATCTCGACCCAGAGGCGGATGCGCCGGTCCAGGTGTTCCACGGGTGCGTCTTCCGCCAGCCGATGAAAGTCCAGGGCCGCGGCCGCGAGCGTGGCCCCATAGACGGCCAGGAGCGTCCCGAGCGTGAGCATGGCGAGGGATGTGACGGCGCTGGCACGCCCGGCTCTGCCTTGCATGATGCCTCCCTGGCGTCTCGACCGCTTGCAGGCCGTAGGATGGATCGGGCGCGGTGTTCCATGTGACATCGACACGCACGACATTCGGAGCCGACGTCGAAGGAGTCTCCTTCTGCTGCCGGCCGGATGGAGGGCCAGGATGGCAGGCGGTCCGCGTCGCCGCAGCCTGAAGATTGCTCCGCATGACGGCTGGGCGGCTTCCCGATCCTTTAGGACCATCGGGATCTGAGCGTTCACAGGCGTCCGAACAGAGCAGCGGACCGGTGTCCCGTCAGGCGTCGCATCGCCCTCGCCTTGCGGAGGGGGTTCGACAGAGTTCAGGCGCCGGGCGCCCTCCGGGATTCCTCGGCCCGTGCGGAAGCCGAGGTGGACATGATCGTCCGACTCTCCCCCGAAAGGCATAGACAGGTGAGACGTCCCGTCAGGTAGGCTCCGGTGTCCAGGTTGATGCGGTTCGGGCGCAGTTCGGGCTCGGGCCGGGGCGTATGGCCATGGACCACGACCTTGCCGTGATAGAGCGGGCTCTCCAGGAACTCGCTGCGGATCCAAAGGAGATCCTCGTCCGCCTGTGCGCCGAGGGGGACGCGCGGCCGCACGCCGGCGTGGCAGAAGAAATAATCCCCGACTTCGTAAGAGGCGCGCAGATTGGAGAAAAAGGTCCGATGGGCCTCGGGCAGGCAGGCCAGAAAGGCGGCCCGGGCTTCGCCGTATCCTTGACCTTTCAGGACGTCGCGGACGTCGACGCCGTAGGAGAAGAGCGTCTCCATGCCGCCGAACGAGCGCCAGGCCTCCAGCACGCCAGGGTCGTCGACGAACTTGAGAAGAACCTCCTCGTGGTTGCCGCGCAGCCCGAGCACGGGCGTGGGAAAATCGCCCGAAGCCAGGCGGTCGATGACCGCGAACGAGTCCGGGCCGCGGTCGATGTAGTCGCCGAGGAAGATCGTGAGCGGGCGCAAGCTCGGGTGACGGGCCGCATCCTCAGCGATGCGGTCGGCGATCCGGTCGAGGAGATCGGCGCGGCCATGGATGTCGCCGACGGCGTAGAGGCGGACGCCGTCCGGCACCGAGGGCGTGGATCGCGCACGCTCCTCCACCGGCTCCGTCCTGCTTCGCCTCCACCATCGCATCATCGTCCGCTGCCCACATGACTCCGGAGCATCTAGGGCATCCTCCGGCGGGGTGGACCCGACCCTTGCGAAGAAAGTGGGGCCGCGTGCCGCCTCTGGCAGCGCGATGCGCGGTCAGAACGTGACGCCCGCGCCGACCGTGAGCCGGTTGATCCCCGGCGTGCCGCCCCGGCTCTCCTCCTGCTCGATGTACTGGTACACCGCATTGAGCACGAGGTTGTGGGTCAGGAAATACGTGAGATTGGCGCCGGCGTAACGGATGTCGTACTCGCGGCCGGTCCCCTCCTCCTCGACGAAGCTGTAGCCGAGCGCCGCCGCGAGGGTGAGCTTGCGGCTGAGGGCGTAGGTGCCTGTCAGTGAGGCTGTCGTGGACGTCGAGGCAAAGGAGCGGCCCGCCGTTCCGCGGCCGGAGACGAGGGTGGACACGCCGAGGCTCCGGTTGGCGGCAACCGTGATGAGGATGTCGCGCGTGGGGTCCCATGTGATGCTGCCGCCGAAGGTTCCGCCGCTCGTCGGCGCACGGCCGGACAATTCGAATTCCTGGCGCTGGTAGCCGCCAAAGATCTCGCCGCGGAAGAGTCTGAAACGCTCCGACCCGATCCCGGCGACGATCCGCTGTCCGTTGGTATCGAGACGGGAGATGTCATACCGGCCGAAATTCGCGGACGGCTCGATGAATCCGTAGAGCAGCGGCGAGATCTTGTATCCCACCCGCCCATGGACGTCATAGGTCTCGCCGTCCGCCGTCATGGCGATACCGCGGAGCGCATCGGGACGGTCGGTTGCGGTCGTGGAGGTGACGCTGCCGCCAAGGGTTGCAAACAGGCGGTTGAAGGTCTTGGCCACGGTCGCAGTTGCCGTGAGCCTGTTGGAGTAGATTTCCCTGAAGGGGAAGCCCCCCTTACCGGTCTGGCTCTGAGGCACGTCGACAGGCTTGCCGTCGCCATCGGTCGGCAAGTCAGGATTGAAGAGGAGATTGTTCAGCGCGATCGGCGTGGAGGTGCTGCGCACGAAGGACGTGCTCAGGTTCATCACGAGGTCGCGCTGGATCTCGTAGCGGTGCGCAAGGGAAGCATTGGCGTCGAGGACGTTGCGGTCATCCGCGTTGCCCGTGCCGATACGGGCATCACCCTGCCAACGAAGCGTCGTGTCGTGGATCCCCGTCCTGCGTTCGGCGATCAGGCCCGGCTGGACAGAGAGTCCCAAGGTTGGTGCGTCGCGGCGCTGGTCTCCTGCGGCACGCCGCGAAGGCTCGTTGAAGTCGTAGCCGAAGCCCGAGTAGAGACCGGCCGTGAGGGTCGGGCGAAGGAGCCAGGAACCGACCCAGAGTTCGACCCCGTCGAGGGCCGAGCCCGGCTTGGGCTGGGCGAGTGCTGCGGAGGGCGGCGCAAGCAGCGCGCAGCAGAGGGCGGCGACGCGCGCGACCCCCTTCCCGCTCATGATGCTCCCCCCACGACCCATCCGCCGTCCCCCACCCTCCACCTTGCCGCCCGACCGGTCTCCGGACAAGGCCGGCCGGGGCCCGCCTCCCCCGTTCCGCTCGGGATGTCGCTTCAGGAGCACACCACAAGACCCCCGCAGCGACACGGGGTGCCGCCCGGCTCTAAGGGGCCGATCTCGCCTGACGGTCAGAAATACCGCTCGGGGACGCGCAGGAGGTCGCCTGGCATCACGGACACGCTCGTGTCGAAGGGATGCTCTTCCATCGGCCCGGTGCCGCCCCTCTGGATCATGATGCGGGACTTGCTGGCCCGGTAGGTGTGCCCCCCCGCGAGGGCAACGGCCGTCACGACGTTGAGGCCGATCCGCATCTGGTGCTCGCCCGGGTTGTTGACCTCGCCCATAATGTAGAAGGGCCGGAACGACGTGACGTCGACCAGCACGCGCGGGTTCTTGAGGATGTCGCTCGGAAACTTGCGCGTGATCAGGCGCTCCAGCTCCGACTTCGTGAGGCCGGCCGCCTGAAAGGAGCCCGCCAGCGGCAGGGAGAGCGACCCGGTGGCGTCGATCTGGTATTCGCCCGAAAGGCGGTCCTCGCCGAAGATCGTGATGCGCACCTTGTCTCCGGGGCCGAGCCGCGCCTCGGGCACTGCGGTCGGAACGTAGGCGCTGCCGGTGCTGGCCGTGACGGACCGGCCTCCGTCGAGGGTGTCGCATGCAACTGGTAGCAGCATCAGGAAGAGGCCAGCCAGTATTCTACAGCAGAGATTCATGGATGCCCTTTCGGCTCCCGCAATGTTCCGCAGTTGCCCGTCGTCACGCAAGTTACCCGTTTCCTTGACCTAAAGGGTGGTTCGCCCCCCAGGTCAATCCACACCTTTATCGCAGGAGCCGTTAATGCCAACCTGCGCCGGCCCGGCTCGACCCTTCCGTCCACCGTTCCTCGCATTCCCGGTGGGATTAGACCTTGGTCGAAGGGCGTTCCTTTGCTCGCACGGATCTTCAGTCCCGGCCGGTCCGGAGCGCTCATGGGCTCTCGATCAGCTTCGGGCGGCGGTGGGCCGGAATGGGCCAGCTCGTGATCTCGCCCGGCTTCGCGGGCGCGGGATCGGCCTCGACGTCGACAGGGACGCCGGCCGCGTCGTCCGCCGGCGCCTCGTCCCGCCGGTCCCAACGCGCCTGGGCCTCCGTCCGGCGCTGGCTCGATTGTCCCTCGTCCGCCCTCAGGAGCGTGCGGGCCGCGAAGGCGATTGCGGGATGCTCCACCTGCGGGAGGGGAACGACGGTCCTGTCGCGCAGATTGATCACGACGCGCACGCCCCGCATCTGCGGCAGGAAGTAGACGCCGCGCCGGTCGAGCCCGCTTCCGGAGTAGCCGACCATGCAGCGCTGGAAATGAGCCTCGCATTCGGCGCGCTTGGCGAAGCGGGGTGCCTTCTCGTCGAATTCGGCTGTCGCGTTGCGGAAGGCGCGCTGGCACTCCTCCAGGGAGAGGACGCCCCCGACCGAGCAGGTGTGCTGCGTCGCATAGGTCAGGACGCGCCCCGACTGCGCCATGGCGGCGCCGTTCGCGAGGAGGATGCCGGCCGCCGCAACACCGGAGGCGCCATGGCGAAGCAGCGAGAAGCTCAATCGGGCAAGGGCTGCCATATCGGGGACCTGAAACCGCGTCGTCGGCCGTGGCCGGCTCGAGGTGATCTCGATAGGCGAAACGCCGTGATCGATCCACCTCGCCTCTCGTCGCGGGGCGGCCCCGGCTGTGTTGCTCGCGCGAGCCGCCCGATTCGACGGTCCGGGGCGGTGTCCCGGCGCGTCGGCGATCCGCGAGCCGCAGGGGCGCCTGCCCGCCGCGGCGGGACAGCGCATCGGCGCGAGCCGGCACCCCTTGCATTCGATACAATTTTAAGCGTAACGTTACGTCATTGCTCGGCGCCTGAACCGAGGGAGACATGTCCATCCTTCCGCGGTCCTCTGCCGGTTCATACCTGATCTTCCAGCACTGGTCCCGTCCCGATCTGCTGTGCGCAGTGCGGGACGGCGACGAGCTGCCGGCCTTCCTCGACGAGGACTGGATCGCCCTGAAAGTGCTCGAGGAGCATGGCGAGCGCCCGATCGGATTCGACGAGGGCGCCGCGCGCTTCTCCTGCGCCATGCAGGGGTTCTACGTGTTCCACCGGGATACGCGCCGTCTCGCGACGAGCCTCTCCCGGGAGAAGCGCAGCCGCGCCGCATAGCCGCCGAAGCGGGTGCGAAGGGACGCGGCCGCGGCGCCCGAACGGGCTCCTTTCGCGACAAGCGACCCGACGCCGGCATGCCCCTGATCGGACCCGCAACCCCTTGTCCGACGGCAACGCCCCGGGGCCCGAGGCCGCCGGGGCGCTTGAGCCGCTCGGAGGGGATCCCGCGAGCCGTTTCGCCTTGCGTCGAATCGGCTCCTGTTCCTGCGGGGTCCTGACGGGAGCCGGATCCCCTCGCGCAAGCGCCCTAGTAAGGGACGGCCGGGTAGCCGACGCCGTAGGCGGGCATCACCGGCGCGACGGGCGCCTGGGCGTAGCCCGGCACGACGATGTAGGTCCCGGGAGGCATGGTGGCGGGAACCGGATAGCCGTAGGCCGGCGGGGCGGCATAGCCATAGGACGGAGCCGCGGGGACGGGAGCGCTGACGGCGGCCGCGGCGGCAAAGCCCGGCGCGCTCACCGCGACACCGGCCGACGCCGGAGCGCCGTACCCGTAGCCATATCCGTATCCATGGCCGTAGGGCCACGGCCCGCCGGCTTGCGCGGAAGACGCGGCGCACGCCACGCCGAAGAGTGCGGCCGCAGAAGCGAGGCCGATAGATTTGACTGAGATCAACATGCGACCCGAGGCTCCCTGAACTTGTGCCCGATCAGGGTAGCGACGCGAAGCGAAGAGTCGAATCCTGCCCGTTTTCAAGCTTAACGAACGAGGCTTGGCTCCTCTCGCGTGTTTACCATGACGTGGCCGCCGGACGCGGCCGGTTTCCGCATCGGTCTGCCGCCGGTTTCACGCACAGCCGGGCGAGGTGCGATGACGGGACATGCGGCGCCCGACATCCGGATGTGCATTCGAGGCCGAGGCTGATCGGCTCGCCCGGCAGTGGGGATGGATGGCGCCGAGGCGGCGCAGGACCTCGCCCATGGTAGGGCACGCCTTACGAAGCTAGATCGATGCAACGCATCGAACGCCTCCGGTCGGCGGAACCCGTCATGGGAATCTGAGGCGCGGCGCGCGAGGTTCGCAAGGACGTGCTCGTGGCCCCTGAATCGCAGCGCCTCCGGACCTCTCTCATTCCTCGGGGTCGGCCCGGCGGCTCACGCGGCCGGGCCTTCGACAGGGAGCGGAGCCCTGATGCGGCACCTGAGGCCGGACGGGTGGTAGACCAGGCTGGCCTCCCCTTCGATCTCCGCTGCCAGGCTGCGCTCGATCAAGCGCGTGCCGAAGCCTTTCCGGGTCGGCGCGACGACCGGCGGCCCGCCGCTCTCGGTCCATTCCAGCTCCAGCATGCGGGCAGCCCCATCCGGGATCTCCCATGCCACGCTGATGTGCCCGCCCTCGTTGGACAATGCACCGTACTTCGCCGCATTGGTGGCGAGCTCTTGGAGCGCCATGGCCAAGGCCAGCGCGAGGCCCGGCGGGAGGGTCACGGCCGGCCCGCTCGTCGTGACGCGGTGCTCGCCGCGGCTGCGGTAGGGCTCGACGGCGATGCCGACGATATCGCCGAGGTCGGCGCGCTCCCAGCTTTCCCGCGTGAGCACGTCATGGGTTCGCGAGAGCGCGAGCAGTCGGATCTCCAGATCCTCCCCGGCCTGGCTGGTCGATTGGGCGTTCCGCAGGGTCTGGGCGACGATGGACTGCACCGTGGCGAGGGTGTTCTTCACCCGGTGGTTCAGCTCGTTGACGAGGAGCTTCTGGCGCTCCTCCCATTCCTTGCGCGGCGCGATATCGTAGGAGATGCCGACGATCCCGATGAGGTCCCCCTTGTCGTTGTGGACGGGGGCGTCTCTGACGTAGCCCGGGAAGGTCGACCCGTCGCGCCGGCGTCCGGTGAACTCGCCGGACCAACTGCCGCCCCGAGCCAGATGCGCCATGGTGGCCTGCGCCTTGGTCCGATCCGAGCCCGACGTGAGGTCGAGCACGTGGCGCCCCAGCGCTTCCTCGGCCGTCCAGCCGTAAAGATGCTCCGCGAACCGGTTCCAGAAGACGACGTGTCCCTGGAGGTCGGTCGCCATGACGGCCTCCTCCACCGAATCGAGCAGGTGAGCCTGGAAGCGGATCTGCTCCTCGGCCCGTTTTCGATCCGTGATGTCCCTGAGGACGCGCACGCCGTAGAGCGGCCGTCCGTGCTCGTCGTCCACGCGGGAGGCCGAAAGGTCGACCCAGACCCAGTGCCCCTCCTTGTGGACGAAGCGTTTCTCGAGCCGGTAGGTGGCCAGCTCTCCAGCCATCTGCCGGTTGAACAATTCCAGGTCCTGCCAGAGGTCCTCCAGCGCCGTCAGGTCGCGGAAGCGCATGGTCAGGAGTTCTTCGCGCGCGTAACCGGTGATCGAACAGATCTCCTCGTTCACCCGAAGGAAACGTCCGTCCGCGTCGACCTCGGCGATTCCCGCAAAGGCCCCCTCGTAGGTCGCCTGGAGGCGCTGTTCGCGCTCCCGAAGCAGCGCCTGCCAACGCTTCTGCTCGGAAATGTCGCGGATGTAGGCCGTGAAGTGCGGCTCCCCTCCGATCGGCAGGGGCGATATGGCAAGCTCCACGGGGAAGCGGGATCCATCGGCCCGGAGGGCTTCCAGCTCGATCCGCTGCCGGACCACGGGCCCCTCCCCGGTCGCGAGGAAGCGGGCCATGCCGCGATAGTGGTTCTGCCGGTACTCCGGGGGAATGATCAGGCAGGCGATATCCTGCCCGAGCGCCGCGTCGCGGCTGTAGCCGAAGGTCCGCTCCGCCGCCTCGTTCCACTCGACGACCCGGCTGTCGCGCGTGATCGTGACGATGCAATCGAGGGCAGCCTCCAGGATCGCGGCACGCAGCTCGCCGATCCTGCCATGGGCTTGCCCGTCCCGTTCACGGAGTGCTTCGTTCTCGGCGCGAAGGGCTGCGACGGTCCGCAGCAGACCTTCGGTATGCGGGTCCTGATCAGCCACGAGCCGACAGTCCTCCGTGTTGCACCCGCGTGGCGTGGAGCCTCCGCGGCCCCGTCGCAACTCATCGAAACCATAGAACCGTGTCGTCCGGCGCCGCAACACGAATCGGAGCGGTCCCGAGCTACGAAAAACCCGCTAAGTCATTGACCTAGCGGGCCGAAATATTGGTAGCGGAGGAGGGATTTGAACCCCCGACACAAGGATTATGATTCCTCTGCTCTGACCAACTGAGCTACTCCGCCCCAGGGGCCGCGGCGGGTCGGGCCGCGTTCGTGAGCGCGATATAGGGAACCTGCCGCCGGAGTGTCAAGGAACCCGTTCGGCCGCGACGGGTGCGGCGGGGACGTCTCTGCGGAGCCCGTTCAGACCGGGCGCCCGCGGCCGCCGCACGCCGGCGGAAGGACCGGCCTGGCCCGGCTCGTACGACACCCCGACGACCGGGACCCACGGGCCGGGACGCCGGCCGTCGTGGCGACGGGTCCGGCTCGCCGGGACAGGGGATCAGGCGGGGCGCTTGCGGACGCGCATCAGCTTGAAGAAGCCGGCCGGGAAGACCGGCTTGAGATCGACCACCTCGACCGCGCCGTTGCGGCGTGCCCAGCCCTCGATGCGGGACGCCTTGAAGTCGGAGCTCCAGCCGATCCGCTTCACGAGCGGAGCGGCGAGTTCCTCGGCGCGGGCCAGCGGGCCGCCGGCCTGGCCGAAATGGTTGACCAGGATGATCTCCCCGCCCGGCCGCAGCACGCGCGCGAACTCGTCGAGGGCCCGCTCCGGATCCGGCACGAGGGTGATGAGGAACTGGGCCGTCACGGCGTCGAAGGTGGCGTCAGGGAAGTC
Source organism: Microvirga sp. (assembly GCA_036263675.1). Taxonomy (GTDB): domain Bacteria; phylum Pseudomonadota; class Alphaproteobacteria; order Rhizobiales; family Beijerinckiaceae; genus Microvirga. Next base: position 98,370 of record DATAGO010000051.1, read on the forward strand.
CAGGCGGGTCACGTCCATGACCCGCAGGCTCTTCACGTGGCTCAAGCCCCGCTGGTTCACCTTGCCCTGCGCCCGGCGCAGCATGTCCTCGGAGAGGTCGACCCCGTGGACCTCCGCGTGGGTCGGGTAGTAGCCGAGCGCGAGGCCCGTGCCGACGCCGGCCTCGAGCACCTTCGGCCCGCAGGCCATGGCGGCCGCGACCGCGGCGCGGGCGGCGGGTTCGGTGAGCTTGTCGTAGACGATGTCGTAGACGGGGGCCCAGCGGGCATAGGCCTTGCGCATCAGGGCCGTGGTCGCGCCGTCGGTCATGCGGGTCCTGTGGATCGGGCGCGGCCGGCCGGAGCGGCCGGGGCGCCGGCGGAATGTGTCAGCTTCGCGAGGGGCTGGGAAGCCGGTCCGCGCCTCTGCCCTGTGCACGAGCGGCCCGCGCGGCGCAAGTCCTCTCGGCCCTCACCGGCGCCCCTCGCGGGCGAGGCGCGGCAAGGCTCCGCTCTCGCGGGTCCCGCGGTCAGGCCGCCCGGGAGGCCGCCGCCTCGGCCCGGGCGATGGTGCCCCCGCCGAGGACGCGCGCGCGGGGCGCATCGCTGTCGTAGATCACGCAGGCCTGGCCGGGCGACACGCCGTCCTCCGGCGAGAGCAGCTCGACCTCGGCGGATGGAGCCGGACCATCGCCCGCGAAGCGCAGGATCGCGGGGGCCGGCGCCCGGGTCGAGCGCACCCGCACCGCCACCTCGATCCCGTCGGCCCCGATCGCCTGCGGGGCGCGGTCGCCGAGCCAGTTCACGTCGGTGATCCGGATCGTGCGGGTCGCGAGCGCTTCCCGCGGGCCGACCACCACGCGGGCGGCGGCCGCATCGAGGCGCACCACGTAGAGCGGCTCGCCGACCGACAGCCCGAGGCCTCGGCGCTGGCCGACCGTGTAGTGGATGATGCCTTCGTGCCGCCCGAGCACCCGGCCGTCCACGTGGACGATCTCGCCGCCCTGCACGGCGCCGGGCTTCAGGCGCTCGACGAGGTCGCTGTAGCGCCCTTGCGGCACGAAGCAGATGTCCTGGCTGTCGGCCTTGTCGGCGACGCCGAGGCCGAGTTCGCGCGCCAGCGCACGGGTCTCGTCCTTCGGGAGCTCGCCCAGCGGAAAGCGCAGCAGGTCGAGCTGGGCGGGCGTGGTGGCGTAGAGGAAGTAGCTCTGGTCCCGGGCCGGGTCGGCGGCCCGGTAGAGCGCCCGGCGGCCGTCCGGCAGGCGCCGGCTCGCCACGTAGTGGCCGGTCGCGAGCGCGTCGGCGCCGAGGTCCCGGGCGGTCGTGAGGAGATCGCGGAACTTGATCGAGCGGTTGCACTCGACGCAGGGGATCGGCGTCTCGCCGTCGACGTAGCTCTGGGCGAAGCGGTCGATCACCGCCTCGCGGAAGCGCTCCTCGTAGTCGAGCACGTAATGCGGGATGCCGATCGTCTCCGCGACCCGGCGGGCGTCGTGGATGTCCTGCCCGGCGCAGCAGGCACCCTTCCGGTGCACGGCGGCGCCGTGGTCGTAGAGCTGGAGCGTGATGCCGACCACGTCGTAGCCCTCCCGCTTCAGGAGGGCCGCGACCACGGAGGAATCCACGCCGCCCGACATGGCGGCGACGACCCGCGTCGCGGCGGGGTCGGCAGGAAGATCGAGAGAATTGAGCATCGTTCCATCCAGACGCGCCGTTCAAGGCGGCGCACGGGAGGGGCCAAGCCCCTGTATAGCGATTGCGGCGCCGATCTTCCAGGGCCGCGGCCGGAGCGGGCCGTGCTCCACCGGTACGAGTCGCGCGAGCCGGCGGCGGGGCGGGACCGGCCCGTCAGGGGGGCGGCAAAAGCCTTGCCCCGCTTAGGAAAACTTTAAGCGGCACGCTCTAGCTTTCCCAACCATAGGTCAGTTCTGAGTGTGTGAGCGTAACCATGGCCGAGCCCCACCGCCCGAGGGTCAAGTATGTCATCGGGCCCGATGGCAGTCCGTTGACGATTGCCGATCTTCCCCCCTCCAACACCCGCCGCTGGGTCATCCGGCGCAAGGCCGAGGTGGTCGCCGCCGTCCGCGGCGGGCTCCTCAGCCTCGAGGAGGCGTGTCAGCGCTACACGCTGACCACGGAGGAATTCCTGAGCTGGCAGTCGTCCATCGACCAGCACGGGCTCGCGGGCCTGCGCACCACGCGGATCCAGCACTACCGCCAATAGACGGTCGGCGCACCACGCCGATCCGCCATGACCGCCGGGAGCGGCCGGACTGCGCACCACGCGGATCCGGCACGACCGCCAGTCGCGGACGGCCCGGCCGCGTCAGCCCGCCCCGGCGGCCGCGGCCCCTGCCCTCTTGCGCAGCCACAGGCTCGTCTCGAGCGCCCCCACCGGAAGCGGAAGCTCGGCAAGGATCCCTTGCCGGGTCCAGCCCGGGCGGCGTGAAGCCATGTGGCTCGCGAACAGGATCTCGTAGGCCCCGCCCTGGATCAGCGCACCGACGAGAAGCTGCTCGTTGTAGCCGCGCCAGCCCCAGGCGCCGGGATAGGCATCGGGCAGGGTCACGTCGTGCACGTGGACCAGGACGCCCGTGCCGAGCCGGGGCAGCACGTCGAGAAAGAGGCGGTCCACATCCGTGCCCGGCATGGCGATGTGGCTTGAATCGATGAACAGGATGTCGCCGGGCCCGAGCGCCTCGAACACGGACGGGTCTGCGTCGGCGAGCAGCGCCGGCACATGGCGCACCGCGAGCGCCTGAAGCGTTGCGCGCGGGGCGGGATCGATGCAGGTGATCTGCGTGTCGAGCCCCCCGTCGGCGACCGCCCGCGCGAGGAAGCGGGTCGAATGGCCGGAGCCGATCTCGACGATCCGCCGCGGCCGTTCCCGCCGCACGATCGCGTAGGCCGCCGCCGCGTCGAAGCGGGGAAACCAGCTCTGGTCGAAGCGGGCCGGCCCGGAGCCGCGGGCGATCGCCCTCAGTTCCCCCGCATGCGCCTCGATCGCCGCGAGCACGGCCTCCATGCGCGGCAGGGCGGCGTCGAACAGCGGCCGCAGCGCCGGATAATCGGCGGGCGCGGCCCCTTCGGCGTAGCGGTACGGGATGAAGAAGCCGCGCGCCGGCCCGCCGAGGAGGGTCGAGAGGCCGAAGGCCAGCCGCCGCCCGGAGATGCGCAGGCCCGCCCAGGGGAGGCGCGAGGGCGCGCGCATGGGCGCCCCGTCAGCCGAGCGGCGCGGGAGGCGTCGGCGCGTTGACCCGGTCGCGCCAGGCCTGCGCGAGGCGGGCGCGCTCGAACAGCAGCACGACCCCGATCGAGGCCGCGAAGGGAATGAGGAGGTAGAACAGGCGGAAGATGATGAGGGCCGCGAGCACGTCCGATTTCGGGATGTCCGGCATGGCGGTGATGAACACGAGCTCGAACACGCCGAGGCCGCCGGGCGCATGGCTCACGAGCGCCGCCGAGAACGAGGCCAGGAAGACCGCGAGCACCACCGTGAAGCTCGGCTCCAGCCCCGCAGGCAGGGCGAAGTAGATGATGCCGGCGGCGCCGAGCAGCTCCAGCGGCGCCGCGATGAGCTGGCGCACCATCACGGCCGGCCGGGGGTATTCGAGCTTGAACTTGCGGATCACCAGCGGGCGCATGTGGAGCAGCGACCCGGCCGCGTAGAGCACCACGAAGCCGAGCATCACGAGCCCGATCACGCGGGCGGTCGTGGGGTTGGTGAGCGCCTCGGGCAGCAGACCTTCCAGGCGCTGGAGCAGGGTCGGGTCGATCGTGAGCACGACGCCGCTCAGGAGAATGGTGCCGAGCCCGAAGGTGAAGGAGCAGAGGGCGACCAGGACCGCGATCTGCGGCGCGCTCAGGCCCTTGGAGCTGTAGGCCCGGTAGCGCACCAGCGCCCCGGAGAACACCGAGGCGCCGATGTTGTGGGAGAGCGCATAGGTCGTGAACGAGGTCACCGACACGAAGAACCACGAGATGTGGTTCACCCCGAGATGCAGGAGCGCGATGCGGTCGTACCAGGCGAGCGCCGCATAGGCGAACAGGGTCGAGAGGGCGGCGAGCGCGTAGCGGTACGGCGGGATCGAGGTCAGGCTCGCCCAGAGCAGGCCGAAGGAGATCCCCCTGAGCTCGTGGAAGAGGAGCCACCCCGACACCACGACCGCCAGGAGCCCGATCGCGGGCCATACGAACTCACGCACATGCTTCATGAAACGGCCGGCTCCTCCCTTGCGATCCTGTCTGCCCGACAAGGCCTTGGCCCGCAAGGGCCGGGCGGCGCGGCAGGGCGCCCCAAGCACCCGTCTTTCGGCGAAGCAGGCCGGGCCGCCCTTCCGAAGCTCGAAAGCGGAAGGCCGCGCCCGGCGCGGCAGTCAGGGCAGCGTCTCGATCCAGTCGAGCACCGTCCGCGCCACCTCCTCGGCCCCGACGTCGAGCTGGAGGAAATGGCCCATGTCGGGCGCCATGCGGTAGAGCCCCCCATGGTAGAGGGCGGTGCGGATCGCGGAGGGGCGCCAGACCAGGCGGTCGTTGTCGCCGCTGACCACGAGGGTCGGGATCCCGTGCAGGATCGCGGGAACGATCGGGCCGGGCGCATGTGCCTCGAGGAGCGCGCGCGGCGATTCCGGCACCATGCGGGCCGCATGGGCCGCGACCTGCGCGGGCGGCAGCCCTTCCGAGAACAGGATCTGATAGCCGGCGGCCTCGACCGGCAGCTTCGCGCCCGAGACGGAGCCGAAATAGGCCTCGCTCCAGATCTGCGGGTCCGTGACGGCGAGGCGCGGCCCGTCGAAGAACAGACCCTCGGGCGGGAGCGAGGCGAGGAGCACGATGGCCCGCATCGACAGGCGGCCGACCAGCATCTGCAGGAGGAGCCCGCCGAGGGAGTGGCCGACGAGGATCGGGATCGCGGGCATGGCGGCGTGCGCCCGGCGCACGTCCTCCACGAAATCGCCCAGGCCCCAGGTCTGGAGGGCTTCGTAGCCGCCGCTGCCCCCATGCGCCCGCAGGCTCACCGCCGCCGCGTGCCGGCCCCGGCGCGCGAGATGCGGCAGGAAAACCTCCCGCCACATCCAGGCGCCCCCGAAGGCGCCATGGACGAAGAGGACCGGGGCGCCGGAGGTCGGACCCGCCGGGCGCGCCTCGACGATTTCGAGGGCAGGCGCGCGGCCCTCCGCCGCGATCCGCCGGGTCGCGATGCGGATCCCGTCGCGGCTGTCCGCCTCGACCACCCGCAGGCGCGGTCTGTCGGGCATCGGCTGTCCTCCTCGAAAGGTCCGTTCGGCGGCCGTCGGCGCGAAGCGCCCGGTTCACGGAACGTGGACAGGGCGCTCCGGATCCGCAACGATGCGGCCCGTCCCGTCCGCGCAGCCCGCGGCGGACCCGATGCCCTGCTGCCCCGGCGCAGGGTCCGACACCACGCCTCGGCCGAAGCGGCGCGCCCGACCCGCCATGAGATCCATCGCCCTCAACCTCAACGGCTACACCGACCTGCCCCCGGGCAAGATCGCGACGGTCGTGACCTATCTCGAGATGACCCGGCGTCCGCGTCTCAAGGCGCGCCCGAAGGATCCCGCCTGGCGCCTCGTGCGGATCGATCGCGACATCCCGCGCTACCGCGCGCTGTTCCGGCGGGTCGGCGAGCCCTGGCTCTGGTTCAGCCGGCTCGCGATGCCGGAGGCGCAGCTCGCCGCGATCCTGGGCCATCCGGACGTGGAGGCCTATGCCCTGCAGGATGCGGGCGGCGACATCGGACTCGTGGAGCTCGATTTCCGCAGGAGCGGCGAGTGCGAGCTGCAATATTTCGGCGTGGTGCCCGAGCGGGTCGGCACGGGCGCCGGGCGGCACCTGATGGACCGGGCGATCCGCCGGGCGTTCGCGAGGCCGGTGGCGCGCTTCATGCTCCACACCTGCTCGCTCGATCACCCGGCGGCGCTGCCCTTCTATCTCCGCTCCGGCTTCGTGCCCACGAAGCGCGCCATCGAGGTCGCGGACGATCCGCGGCTGACGGGGCGCGTGCCGCGCGGGGCGGCGCCGCAGGTTCCCGTGATCGGCGATGCGCCGCCGCCGCTCCGCACGTCGGCGCGGGCCCGCCGCCCGCGCTGACCGGGGGCGTGCAAGGCCCGCGTCGCGCGGCCCCGCTCAGGCCGAGGCGCGCAGGGACCGTGCGCCGCCGTGCGATGCCATCACGCCGTCGCGCAGGGCCTCGGCGGCGCGCTCGCTCGCGCGCTCGCGGTCTTCCAGGCTCTCGGCCTTGCGCAGCTCTTCGAACGCCTCGCCGAGATCCGCCTTCGCCTCGTCGAGCTGCGCGGTGAGGTCCTCGGCCGAGCGACGGAGGTTGTCGCGCCGCTGCGACGCCGCGCGCGCATAGGTCGAATAGGCGAAGTGCTGCGGATCCGAGATCCCCGACTTCTGCTCCTCGTGGGCGATCTCCCGGTCGAGCTCGGCCGCGATGCGATTGAAATCGGCCATCATCATCTCGATCTGAGCCACCCGCCGGCGCTTCTCCTCGACCTGGAACCGCTTGAGGCGGACGATCGTGTCCCGCGACTTCATCGACTGATACTCCACACGTCGCTGATACTCGTGCGCCGTGCGACGGGCTCAGGACGTCGCCGGGCATGACGCGACCTTCCCCGACGGCGGTTAGTGCTTCCTTACAGCGCGGGCGGCCGCGATGCGGTCGTGCACCAGTGTGACTTTTCCGCATCAATCCGAAGGGAACGCCGCCGCGGACGCATCGGCCGCGCACCCGTTTCGGCGCGCGGCGGAGCGCTCGCGCGCGGCCTTCGACGCAGCGTCGCGCCGGCAACGGCACGCACCGTCGATGCCGTCAACCTTTCGTTTACCCGGCTCGTTAACAATGAGCCGTCCAGGGGTGCGGGCCGCGTCATGGGGCCTGCGCCTAGTGCGAGTCGCGAGAGTCGCTTACACGGGTTTCTTCATCTGCAGCGCGAGCCGTCGAAATGGTCTCGAATCCCTGTCGCAGCAACTATTTATGCCTGAGGCCCGAGGTTTCGGCCGAGAGCGCTTGCGCGTGTGAATCAGGGTTTGTTAACCATTCGTCATTAGCGTTGCGAGTCGGATCGAACAGGACGTTCGTCACAGGGCCGGTGGCGAATGGGCGGCTTTCTGCTGCCCTGATGTCCAGGGGCTAGGCTGGGGACCACACATGCGCGTACTTCTGATCGAGGACGACAGCGCAACGGCGCAATCGATCGAGCTGATGCTCAAGTCCGAGAACTTCAACGTCTACACGACGGATCTCGGCGAAGAGGGCATCGACCTCGGCAAGCTCTACGACTACGACATCATCCTTCTCGACCTGAACCTGCCCGACATGTCGGGCTACGAGGTGCTGCGCACCTTGCGCGTCGCGAAGGTGAAGACGCCGATCCTCATCCTCTCCGGCATGGCGGGCATCGAGGACAAGGTGAAGGGTCTCGGCTTCGGCGCCGACGACTACCTCACCAAGCCCTTTCACAAGGACGAGCTCGTCGCGCGCATCCAGGCGATCGTGCGTCGCTCGAAGGGGCACGCGCAGTCGGTGATCACCACCGGCGACCTCCTCGTCAATCTCGACACCAAGACTGTCGAGGTCGGCGGCGCCCGCGTGCACCTCACCGGCAAGGAATACCAGATGCTGGAGCTGCTCTCGCTCCGCAAGGGCACGACGCTCACCAAGGAGATGTTCCTCAACCATCTCTACGGCGGCATGGACGAGCCCGAGCTCAAGATCATCGACGTGTTCATCTGCAAGCTGCGCAAGAAGCTCGCCAACGCCAGCCAGGGCAAGAACTACATCGAGACCGTCTGGGGCCGCGGCTACGTGCTGCGCGAGCCCGCCGAGACCGAGGAGCGCGTCGCCGTCTGACGCGCCCCTCCCCTGCCCCGGTCCCGAAAAGCCCCGCCCCGCCGCGGGGCTTTTTGCGTGTCGGGACCCACATTTGACCCGGCCGCTTTTTGAAGCTACAAAAAGCTCGTGAACATCGTCTGGGACGAGCCGAAGCGCGTCGCCAATCTCGACAAGCACGGGCTTGACTTTTCTGAGTTCGAATCGGGCTTCAGCTTCGACCGTTTTGTGGCGCTTCCGGCTAGGCCGAGTCGCACCGGTCGTGCACGGTTCCAGTTGGTCGGCATGCTGTATGGCAGGACTGTTGTGGTCGCCATCGTGTCGCCTCTCGGCTCGGAGGCGCTGTCGCTCGTCAGCCTTCGTCTCGCCGGCCCACGGGAAAGGAGAGCCTATGAGGAACTCTAGGAAGCCGGCCGACTATCAGCCGAACCCGCACTATACGAAGGAGGATTGGGAAGAGGTCTCGGACAATCCCGAACTCACCAACGAGCAGTTGGCCGCGCTGCGCCCCGCGCACGAGGTGCTGCCCCCCGCCCTCTACGAGGCGCTGACGAGGCGCCGGCCCGGGCAGCGCGGGCCCGGGAAGGCGCGGCCCAAAGTGGCAGTGACCTTGCGCCTCGATCCCGACATCGTCGACGCCTTCAAGGCCGGCGGAGCCGGATGGCAGACGCGCATCAACGAGACCTTGAAAGAGGCTCTCTCCGACCGCCCCGGACGGAGGCCCATCGACGGGACCCGGAAGAAGGCGGTCACGGGCCGCGGCGCGGCCGCTAAGGCGCCGGCCGCGAAGGCGCGCGCGCGCTCCTAGACCGGAGCGTCCGCGCTCTCCGCCGGCGCGGCCACGACCGCCCGCGTCGTCACCTCGTCGCCCTCGATCGTCATCGCGACCTGCATGCCGGCGGCGCGCGCCACCATGCCGGCATAGAAGGCCTGGATGCCGTGCGCGTCGACCGAGCCGCTCTCCGGCGTGCCCGCGAGCAGCCCCTCGGCATGCGGCGGGATGCGCGCGTTGAGACCCTTCGACTTCAGCACGAATTCCGGGTTCTCGGCTTCGCCAGTGACGGTGACCGACACCGCGCCGCCGCGCGGCACCGCGTTCACCGCGATCACCACGAGGTTGAGGAGCAGCTTCACGCGGTTCTTCGGGAAGAGCGCGCGGGGACCGCTCCAGGAGAACTGAACCTTGTCGTCCTGGTACATCCCGCGCGCGACCTGCTCGGCGTCGCCGAGATCGATCGAGGCCCCCGCCGAGCCCGCGGCCCCGAAGGCGATACGGGCGAATTGCAGCCGAGCGGACGCCTGGCGGGCGCTCTTGCGGATGAGGTCGAGCGCGAATTCGCGCATGGAGGCGTCGTTGTCGTCCTCGAGCACTTCGAGGCCGTTCACGATCGCGCCGACCGGCGAGATGACGTCGTGGCACACCCGCGAGCACAGCAGGGCGGCGAGGTCGAGCGAGTCGAGGGTGAGCGGCGTGGCCATGAGGGCTCCGGGCAGGCAGGGTCCGGTTCGGCGGCAGCGGGCCGCATGGCCCCGCGAGCGCCCCGAAGCGGGACGGGAATGATCCCGGATAGCCGGCCTTGCGGCAGTTGGAAAGCCACGCGCCTCCGGAAGGGGCCAGCGGCAAAAGGGCACAAACCGCCGGTCTTCCCGTTCGAGCGCCGGTTGGGGTTTGTTAAGCATGACGGATCTACAGTCGCACGGCTCCGGGCCTCCGTCCCGATTTCCGCCCCGATCGAGGGGGCATGGAACGGCGGGAGCGTGGCCGCGAAGCCGATGCTCCGTCCGTGCCGCGTTCCCGAGGAGGCTTCCATGTGCTCTCGCAATGCCGTCGCCGCTGCCGCTCTCGCCCTTGCCCTCGGCGCCCTCCCCGTCCCGGCCGCGGCCCAGACGATCCAGGGGGCGGAGGTGCAGCCGGCCTATGCCAGCCCGGGCGCGCCGCGTCCGTTCCGTGCGGGCGAACTCGTCCAGTCGGGTCACGAGTTCTTCGGCACCGTGTCCCGGGGGCTGGCGACCGCCCTCGAGGAGGCGGTGCGGCGCTGGGGCGAGCCGAACGGCTACATCCTCGGCCAGGAGGCCTCCGGCGCGGTGATCGGCGGCCTGCGCTACGGCGAGGGCAAGCTCTTCACCCGCAACCGCGGCACCCAGAAGGTGTTCTGGCAGGGACCCTCGTTCGGGTTCGACCTCGGCGGCGAGGGCGCGCGCACCATGATGCTGGTCTACAACCTTCCCGACACCGCGGCGCTCTACCGGCGCTTCGGCGGCGTCGACGGATCGGCCTACATCGTCGGCGGGTTCGGGGTCACGGCCGCGGCCGCGGACGGCATGGTGGTGGTCCCGATCCGCTCCGGCGTCGGCGCCCGGCTCGGGGTCAATGTCGGCTACCTCAAGTTCACGCCCGAGCCGACCTGGAACCCCTTCTAGGGCGCAGCCGACCTGACGCCCGAGCCGCCGCGGAATCGTCCCAAGAGTGCGGCTCGGAGGGGAAGCCGGCGGCCTCGGGGTCACGCCCGAGCCGGCCTCGCACCCCATCGATCTGACGCCCCGCCATCCCGCCGGGCTGGACGCTTCCCCTCCGGAACCCTAGAACCCGGCCTGTCCGTTTCCCAACTCTGGAAAGCCGGGCGGGCCCGTGTCAGGGTGCGGGTGCGTCGTCGGCCCCGCCGCCGGCGCCGCTCGCGGTTGCGCCGTCCGATCCGTCCGCCCCCTCGGACGGATCCCGGCCGCGGCCTCGGCCCCTTGGAGTGTCAGACCGCGTGATCGAAAACCTGATGTTCGCCGCCCTCGGAGCGGTGGTCGTGGCCCTCTTCGGCCTCCTGCTGATCCCGGCGATCCACAACCGCGCCGAGCGGCTCGCGAAGCGGCGCGCCGAAGCGCTGTTTCCGCTCTCGATCGCGGAGCTCACCGCCGAGAAGGACCACCTGCGCGCCGAGTTCGCGGTGATGCAGCGGCGGATCGAGCGCAGGGCAGAGGAGGCGCTCGCCACCAAGGCCCAGTCCATGGAGGAGCTCGGCCGCCGCACGGTGCGGATCGAGGCGCTCGAGACCACGCTCACCGAGCGCGACCAGCACATCTCGACCCTGCAGACCGACCTCACAGACGCGCGGCAGCAGCTCGCGCGCGTGGAGGAAGAGTTCGCGGCCACCAAGATCACGCTCTCGACGACGCGCGAGACCCTCGCGGCGGTCGAGAACGCCCATCGCCGGACCCTCGAGGAGCTCTCCGCGACCCGGAGCGACCTCGACCGCACCCACAACCAGCTCTCCGCCACCCGCGCCGACCTCACCCACACCCAGGAGCGGCTCGCCTCGCTCGAGGCGGCCTATGCGGACCTCGACGCCCGCCACACCGAGGCCCTGCGCGACCTCGACGCCAAGCGGATCACGATCTCGGACCTCGACACCCGGCTCACCGCCCAGACCGTCCGCGGCGACGAGCTCGAACGGGCGCTCGCCGACCGGCAGGGCGAGCTGTCGGACGAGCGGCGCCGCCTCGCCGACCTCGCCCGCAACCTGCTCGCCGAGCAGGAGCGCAGCCTCGCCCTCGACCAGCGCCTGCGCGAGGTGGAGCGCGAGCGGGATCAGCAGGGCGCGGAGCTCCAGGGCCTGACCGCCCGCCTCGCGGCGGGCGCCGAGGGCGCCCCGCCCGGGGCCTCCGCCGACGATCAGACCGCGCGGATCCGAGGCCTGGAACAGGAGCTCGCCGACGCGCGCGCCCGCTTCGCCGGGGGCGGGAGCGGCGGCCGGTCGGCCGACGAGGGGATCCGGGCCGACAACGCCGAGCTGCGCCGCCGCCTCGACGAGCTCGCCGACCGGCTCCTGCAGGCCGGCCTCCCCGAGGGGACGGCCCAGGGCGACCGCCGCTCCGTGCGGGCCTGACCGGGTTCGGGCCGGACGGGACCGCAACGGCCCGGTCCCGATGCCCGCCTGGGTTTGCCGAGCCGCGGCAGGCGGTGCTATCGAGCGGCCGGACTCGTCACGTTTGCGGAGCACATCATGGATCTCGGTCTCAAGGGCAGGCGTGCCCTCGTTCTCTCGTCCTCCCGCGGTCTCGGGCTCGGCATCGCGGAAAGCCTCGCGGCCGAGGGCGCGGACGTCATGCTCACCGCCCGCAGCGGCGACCGGCTGAAGGCCGCCGCCGAGGCCATCAACGCCCGCGGCGCGGGCCGCGCCCACACCCATGCGGGCGACCTCGCCGGCAACGTGGACGCGATCCATCGGGCGGCCGTCGACGCCATGGGCGGCGTCGACATCCTGATCGCCAACACGGGCGGTCCGCCGGCGCGCACCGCCCTCGCGGTCAAGCCCGAGGAATGGACGCCGCAATTCGAGGCCATGGTGGTGCCGGTGTTCCAGCTCGCAGGCCTCGTCCTGCCGGGCATGCGCGAGCGCGGCTGGGGCCGCCTCCTCGTCGTCGCCTCCATGGGCGTGGAGCAGCCGATCCCGAACCTCGTGATCTCGAACGCGCTCCGCTCCTCGATCCGCGGCTGGGCCAAGACGCTCTCGTCCGAGGTCGCCAAGGACGGGATCACGGTCAACCTGGTGCTGCCCGGCCGCATCGAGACCGACCGTACGGGCGAGCTCGACGCCGCCAACGCCAAGGCGCAGGGCAAGAGCATCGAGGACGTGGCCGCCGCCGCCCGCGCCCTCATCCCGGCGGGCCGCTACGGCCGCGTCGCCGAGTTCGCCGACACCGTCTGCTTCCTGGCGTCCGACCGGGCGAGCTACATCACGGGCTCGTCGATCCGGGTCGACGGCGGGGCGATCCGCGCGATCTGACGCGCGAAAACGCCGGGATTCCGCGGAATCCCGGCGTTTTCGTCTGATACGGCGGTTTCTAGCCCGGGTTCGTGGCCGCACCGCCGGGGCTGGACGGCGGACGGATCACCGGGGTGGTGCCGGGATCCGGAACCGGGGCCGGCGCCGACATGTCGGGCGCGATGCCGCTCGGCGGCCGGATCACGCCGTCGCTCCGCTGGAGCTTGTCGCTCAGGTTCTCGCCGGTCGAGCCGGTGCTCGACGGCTCCTGCGGCGCGATTTTTTCCGGGATCGTGGCATTGTTCTGCGGCGACGGCAGCACGGGCGGCATGGACGGCGGCTGCGTCGATTGGCTCGAGCCTTGAGCCAGCGCTCCCGTCGCGAGGCTGCCCGCGACCAGGGCGGCCGCCAGGATCAACGGTCGGTTCTGCAACATGGTGTCCGCTCCTTCGCTCACGAGGGCAACGGACGAGCCATGGGCCGGTTCCGGCCCAGGTGGGATGTGCAGGATCGCGACGGCAGGCCGCGGGTCCTGCTCGGGTCGCGCCGGTCGGGCCGCAGGGGACCGCTCGGCGCGGTGCCGCCGGCGTTCAGGCCGCCTTGGCGGGAGCGCCGGCCATGTCGAGGTAGAGCGCCCGGAGCCGGCGGGCGTGCGGGCCGACCTTGCCGCTGCCGACCGGCTTGCCGTCGACCGCCACCACCGGCATCACGAAGCTCGACGCGCTGGTGATGAACGCTTCCGCGGCGCCGAGCGCCTCGTCCACGGTGAAGAGCCGCTCCTCGAGGGTCAGCCCGGTCTCCTTGGCGAGGCGCAGCACCGCGAGGCGGGTGATCCCGGGGAGCACGGCCTGCGAGAGCGGGCGCGTGACGATGCGCCCCTCCCCCGTGACGATGAAGGCCGTCGAGGAGCTCCCCTCGGTGACGAAGCCGTCCTCGACCATCCAGGCCTCGAACACGCCCGCTTCCGCGGCCGCCTGCTTGGCGAGCACCTGGGCGAGCAGGGCCACCGACTTGATGTCGCGCCGCTTCCAGCGCAGGTCCGGCACCGTCACGACGGCGACGCCCGTCTCCGCGGCGGGCGAGCGCAGGATGTTCTTGACCTGCGTGAACATCATCACGGTGGGGGCGACATCCTTCGGGAAAGCGAAGTCGCGCTCGGCGACGCCGCGGGTGACCTGCATGTAGACGAGGCCTTCGGTGAGCCCGTTGCGGCGCACCAGTTCCTCCTCGAGCCGGGTCCACTCGGCGGCCGAATGGGGATTCGCGATGCGGATCTCGGCGAGCGAGCGGTCGAGGCGGGCGAGATGCGCCTCGTTGTCCACAAGGCGGCCGTTCAGCACCGCACTGACCTCGTAGATCCCGTCCGCGAACAGGAAGCCGCGGTCCATGATCGGGACCCGGGCCTCCTCGTACGGCACGAAGGATCCGTTCAGGTAGACGATGCGGGACATGCTCGGGAGACTCCGGAAAGCGCAAGGGCGGCGTGCCGACCTTAAGCCGCGCGGCCCCGTGCGCACAACCGCGGCCACGGCATGGCAGCGCCCGTCGCGACGGCGCGTCCCCGGTCCGCGAGCGCAGCAGCGCTCCGGCGCAGCCGGGCCGTTGGAACATCCCGCCGAGCCCCGCGGTTCACCCGGACGGACGCGAGACGGGAGCCCGGGATGAGCGACGACGACAGCCTCGCCAACAGCAGCCTCAGCACGAGCCGGGTGCCGCCGCAGGACGGGCAGAAGCCCGATTCCCTGCCGACCACCCGCACCCTGCCCGGCAACGACCACCAGAAGGGCCTGGAGAAGACCGGGTCGAGCGGCGCGACGCGGGGCGCAGGCGGCCGCGCGGGCATCGAGTCTCCCGGCAAGCGGAACCGCTGACCGCGAGCGAGCTTCACCACGGCGAGCCAGAACGGCGGCCATCCGATCGGCAACACGGATCCCGCCTCGGTGCCGGGCGAGAGCCATGGCGGCAGCAACGCCCGGAGCGCGCCGAAGCCCGAGCGCCGGGACGGCAACGGCGCCCAGAAGCGCCAGCAGCAGAAGAAGACCAACCGAGCCGGCGGCGCCCCACCGCCGGAGCTTGACGGCCGAGCGCTCTTGAGCGAGGCGGAAGGGACGTCCCCCGCCTCGCCAGGACGGCGCGTGTTTCGATCCTGAGCGGGGCCGAGGCACCTCCCCTGCCAGGATCGCCCATGCCCGACCTCTTCACCATCGGTTACGAAGGCGCCGACCCGGAGCGCTTCCTCACCGCGCTGAAAGCGGCGGGCGTGGCGGTGCTGGCTGACGTGCGCGCCGTGGCGTTCTCGCGCAAGCGCGGCTTCTCGAAGAGCCTGCTCCGCGAGAGCCTGGAGCGCGAGGGCCTGGGTTACCGCCATTACATAGCCCTCGGCACCCCGAAGGCCGGGCGCGACGCGGCGCGGGCCGGCGACGCCGAAACGTTGCGCCGGATCTACTGCGACGAGGTCCTGCCCTCGGAGGCGGCCGGCGCCGCCCTCGACGAACTTACGGCGCTCGCCCGCACGCAGCCCGTCTGCCTGCTCTGCTTCGAGCGCGACCCGGCCACCTGCCACCGCCGGCTCCTCGCCGAGCGTCTGGCGGAGCGGGGGTTGAGGGCGGTGGATCTGTTCGTGGTGTAGGGGGCGGTGGGCCTCAAGGCCAGGCTGGCCGAGCCCTCTCCAGCGCTGGTGACACCCGCCGTGTCATCCCCGGCCGGAGCCCGTCAGGGCGCAGGGGAAGGAGATCCAGCGCAAGGAAGCTGCTGCGGAGCAGCACCTGATAGAATCCCCACAAGGAGCCGCTTCGCGGCAACATCGTATCGCTGGATCCCCTTCCCCTCCGGCGGCATGCCGCCTCCGGCCGGGGATGACACCGTGGGTGTTCCGACCGCATTCCCATCACGAGGACGCGGCAAAACCGCCGCCCGGCGCGAGGCCGGCCGGCGGTTGTCGGATCCGTCAGGGTCTTGAGCTTACTTCAGGTGTTGGGCGAGGTGCTTGTTCATCTCGAACATCGTCACCTTCTTCTTGCCGAAGATGGGCTCGAGCTTGGCGTCGGCGAGGATCTCGCGCTTGTTCTCGGGGTTCTGCAGGTTGTTCTTCTTGATGTAGTCCCACATCTTGCTCACCACCTCGCCACGCGCGAGGGGAGCCGAGCCGACCACGGCCGCGAGCTCCTTGGAGGGCTGCAGGGGCTGCTGGAGGGCGTTCGGCTTGCCGGTGCCGGTGCCGCCCTTGGCAGCGGCCTTCGACGTGGACTTCTTCTCGGTGGACTTGGTGGCCATAGAACTCCTCCAGGCTCTGTCGCGGTCTCGCGTGCTCCAAGCATGCCCCGAAAGCGTGCCCCCTCGGCGAAGCCCGGAACGGGTGCTTGCGCAGTCAGGTGAACTTGCCGTCCCCGGCGCAGTTCCCCGACCGCTGAGCGGACCCCTTGAGTTCACCAGCGCGCCGGACCCGTCAAGCCTTTTCCTGCGACAAGGCGTACGCCACGCACAGGCGAGTGCGTGCGGGGCCTGCGCCACGGCCGTGGAATCGCCGAAAGAGGCCGCCTTCCGGCGCCGGCGCGCCGCCGACAGGCTGATCGGTGCTCCCCAGGCCGTTCGCGATGGGCTAAGGGAGGGTTTTCCGGCCCAGCCCTGGAGTTTGCCCATCATGCTCGATGCCACCGCTCAAGGCGTCTTCCCCATCGCCCCGACCCCCTTCCTCCCGGACGGCCGAATCGACGAGACCTCCCTCGACCGGATGACGGATTTCTACATCGAGGTCGGCGCGACGGGGATCACGGTCCTCGGCATCATGGGCGAGGCCCCGAAGCTGGAGCACCAGGAGGCGATGGACATCGCCGCGCGCATGATCCGCCGCGCCAAGGGCCTCTCCGTGGTGGTCGGGGTCTCGGCCCCGGGCTTCGCGGCCATGCGCTCGCTCGCCCGCGCCACCATGGATGCGGGCGCCGCCGGGGTCATGATCGCGCCGCCGCCGAGCTTGCGCACCGACGACCAGATCGTGACCTACTACAGTCAGGCCGTGGAGGCGATCGGCACCGACATCCCCTTCGTGATCCAGGATTATCCGCTCACCCTGAGCGTAGTCATGACCCCGGCCGTGATCCGCCGCATCGTCATGGACCACCCCTCCTGCGTGATGCTCAAGCACGAGGACTGGCCGGGTCTGGAGAAGATCTCGGCCCTGCGCCGCTTCCAGAAGGAGGGCACCTTGCGTCCCCTCTCGATCCTCACCGGCAACGGCGGCCTCTTCCTCGATTTCGAGATGGAGCGCGGGGCCGACGGCGCCATGACGGGCTACGCCTTCCCCGACATGCTGGTGGACGTGGTGCGCCTGTCGAAGTCCGGCCAGCGCGACGCCGCGCACGACCTCTTCGACGCCCACCTGCCGCTGGTGCGCTACGAGCAGCAGCAGGGGGTCGGCCTGGCGGTGCGCAAATACGTCATGATGCGCCGCGGCATCCTGGCGTCCGACGCCCAGCGCAAGCCCGCGGGCTCGCTCTCGGCCGCCGCGAAGGCGGAGGTCGACTACCTCCTCACCCGCGTGGCCCGCGGGGACGGACGGGCTGCCAAGCTGGCGGCGTAAGGCCGGCTCTCTCCCGCCGAGGGCGACGCCTTGTTGATGAGCCTCGCGGCTCGGCTTCGCATCCCGGCCTCCTCCCTCCCCTCAGGGGAGGGCGACGCGGCGCAGGCCGCGCGGGGTGGGGTGTTGCGCGAAGCGCATCCGGCAAGGCCGGGCCCAGGGCTCGCCTTCGGCGAACACCCCACCCGCGCTTCCCCTCTCCTGAGGGGAAGCGCGTCGCTTCGGTGTTCGCCCGATATCCGTTCGCCTGCTCGGTGAGTGACGTCACCCCTCGATCCGCGAGAAATCCGCGACCGCGCGCGTGGCCTCGCGGATGGCGTTCAGGAGCTTGAGGCGGTTTGCCCGCAGGGCCGGGTCCTCGGCGTTCACCGTGACCTTGTCGAAGAACGCGTCCACCGGCGCGCGCAGGCGCGAGAGCGCACGCATGGCGGCGGCGAAGTCTTCCCCGGCGATGGCGGCCTCGGCCTCCGGGCGCACCTGGGCCAGGGCGACCACGAGCGCCTTCTCCTCGATCAGCCCCTGATCCTGGATGATCGTCAGGTCCGGCTCGCCCGCATACGCCGTGCCGTCCTTCTTCTCCTCGATGCGCAGGATGTTGGCGGCGCGCTTGTAGCCAGCGAGGAGGTTTTTTCCGTCCTCGGTTTCGAGGAACGAGCCCAGGGCCTCGACCCGGCGGACGATCATGAGGAGGTCGTCCTGACCTTCGAGGGCGAACACGGCGTCGATGAGGTCGTGCCGGGCACCCTGGTCGCGTAGGTAGACTTTGAGGCGGTCGGCGAAGAAGGAGAGGAGGTCGGTTGTTCGTTGGATCTCCCAATCCTGGGGAGGTACAGTTAGGCTCTCTTGTGACCTCATTAGGCTTGATGCCTTGGCGGAGTTAGCCAGAAGCCTGCTCAGCAGGCCGTCTTGTTTCAAATCGCCAGTCCGCTCAAAGACACGAAGGCGCGCGTCTACAGGCGCAGCTACGCGCGACAGCATGTCTGCCATAATGCGGCGCCCAACTATCACCACACCCCAGAAAAGTGGCAGCTTAAGGTTGTTCTCGCTTAGAATCCTGATCACCCCCAACGCCGCCCGCCGCAGCGCATACGGGTCCTTGCTCCCCGTCGGCTTCTCGTCGATGGCCCAGAAGCCCACCAGCGTGTCGATCTTGTCGGCGAGCGCCACCGACACCGACACCGGATCCGTCGGCACCCGGTCGGAGGGTCCGAGCGGCTTGTAGTGCTCCTCGATCGCGGCCGCGACGGAGGGGTTCTCGCCCTGGAGCGCCGCGTAGTAGCGCCCCATCAGGCCCTGCAATTCCGGGAACTCGCCCACCATCTCGGTGACGAGATCGGCCTTGGCGAGGCGGGCGGCGCGCTCCGCGAGTTCCGGGTCGGCGCCGACTGTCGGGGCAAGCTCGCGCGCGAGCGCCGCGATCCGCTCGACCCGCTCGTGCTGCGTCCCGAGCTTCTCGTGGAACACGATGGATTTCAGCTTCTCGAGCCGGTCCTCGAGCCGCGTCTTCTGGTCGGTCTCCCAGAAGAACTTGGCGTCCGAGAGCCGGGCGCGCACCACGCGCTCGTTGCCCGCGACGATCGCCTCGCCCCCGTCCTTCGCGATGAGGTTCGAGGTCAGGATGAAGCGGTTGGCGAGGCCGTTCCCCTGCGGGTTGCGCAGCACGAAGCACTTCTGGTTCGCCCGGATCGTGGTGCGGATCACCTCGGGCGGGATGGCGAGGAAGCTCTCGTCGAACGAACCCATGAGCACCACGGGCCATTCCACGAGGCCCGCGACCTCGTCGAGCAGCCCCTCGTCCTCGACGAGTTCCAGCCCCTGCGCGAAGGCGAGATCCCGCGCGTCGTGGACGATCATGTCCTTGCGGCGCTCGGCATCGAGCACCACGCGGGCGCGCTCCAGGGCCGGGGCGTAATCGTCGAAGCGGCGCACGCGGAATTCCGCCGGCGCCAGGAAGCGGTGGCCCCGGGTGGTGTCGCCGGAGCGGATGCCGTCGACCTCGAACGGCACGACCTCCGGGTCCTCGGTCTCGGGGCCGAAGGTGCAGACGATCGAATGGAGCGGGCGCACCCAGCGCAAACTCCCCGCCTCGACGGAGGCCGGGCCCCAGCGCATGGATTTCGGCCACGGGAACGTGCGGACGATGCCGGGCAGGATCTCGGCCAGCACCTCCGGGGTCGGGCGGCCGGGCCGCTCGATGAGGGCGACGTAGAACTCGCCCTTCTTGGGGTCCTTCTGGATCGTGGCCTGATCGAGCGAGGTCAGCCCCGCGTTCTTGAGGAAGCCCTGCACGGCGGCGTCCGGCGCGCCGACGCGCGGTCCTTTTCGCTCCTCGCGCACGTCCTGGCCGCGGATCGGCAGGCCGGCGACGTGCAGGGCGAGCCGCCGCGGCGTCGCGAAGGCCTTGGCGCCCTCGTAGAGGAAGCCGCGCTCCACGAGGGCATCGGTGACGAGCTTCTTCAGGTCCTCCGCGGCGCGCCGCTGCATGCGGGCGGGGATTTCCTCGGAGAAGAGTTCGAGCAGGAGATCGGGCATCTTTGCGCCTAGAGTGTTTTCGAGCGAGGTGGATCCGGCTCACGTGAAGAAAACATGATCACCAGGAAAAGAGAGCCGGTTCGACGCAAGGCGAAACGGCTCTAATGTGAGGCCGCTGTCCCAGACAGGGCGGACGCTCTAGTGGTTCGCGGTGTTGAGGGCAGCGTTGACCACGAACTGGTTCGGGCCGAGGTCGTTCGTCAGGGTCGTGGTCGCGCCCGGGATGACGCTCTTCACATAGCCGCGCTCGACGAAGACCTGCGATCCCGACGCGTGGCCGAGCGCGGCGCGCCGGTCGCCCGGATCGACCCGTCCGACCCACAGGGGAAGGCCCTTCGGGACGGAGAACTCGGTCAGCCGCATGACCCCGTTGTTCCACTCCATCACGGCGTAGAGCAGCTCGGCCTCGGCCCGCGTCCTCGCCCGGTCGAACGAGAAGCACACGCCCTTTCCCTTGGGGTTGCCGAGTTGCGTGGACGTGCCGCCCCACGCGCGGTAGAGGCGCTCGGTCCCGGTCGCGGTCGTGAGCACCGGTGCGGCCGCGAAGCCCTCGGCCTTCCAGTCGAAGTTCATGTCGGTCTCCTCGGTCGCCGGCCGCTCACGCCGCCACGCCCCCGCCCTCCGTCTTCAGCCACGCCGCGCCGCAGGCCTTGGCGAGTTCGCGCACGCGCAGGATGTAGCTCTGGCGCTCGGTCACGGAGATCACGCCGCGCGCATCGAGCAGGTTGAACATGTGGCTCGCCTTGATGCACTGGTCGTAGGCCGGCAGCGCCATGAGGTGGCGCTCGCCTCCGTCCCCCGCCTCCAGATACTTGCGGCAGGCGCCTTCCGCGTCGCGGAAGTGGCGAAACAGCATCTCGGTGTCGGCGTGCTCGAAATTGTGCCGGGAATATTCCTGCTCGGCCTGGAGAAAAACGTCGCCGTAGGTGACGCGGTCGTTGTCGCCGCCGTTGAAGTTGAGGTCGTAGATCGAGTTCACGCCCTGGAGATACATGGCGAGCCGCTCGAGCCCGTAGGTGAGCTCGCCCGCCACGGGCTGGCACTCGAAGCCCGCGACCTGCTGGAAATAGGTGAACTGACTGACCTCCATGCCGTCGCACCAGCATTCCCAGCCGAGGCCCCAGGCGCCGAGCGTCGGGCTCTCCCAGTCGTCCTCGACGAAGCGCACGTCGTGGACGAGCGGGTCGAGGCCGATGGCCTGGAGCGACTTGAGGTAAAGGTCCTGGATGTCCGGCGGGTTGGGCTTCAGGATCACCTGGAACTGGTAATAATGCTGGAGCCGGTTCGGGTTCTCGCCATAGCGCCCGTCCTTGGGCCGCCGCGAGGGCTGGACATAGGCCGCGCGCCAGGGCTTCGGGCCGAGCGCCCTCAAGGTCGTGGCCGGATGAAAGGTGCCGGCGCCCATCTCCATGTCGTAGGGCTGCAGGATCACGCAGCCCTGCTCGGCCCAGAAGCGCTGCAGGGTCAGGATCAGGCCCTGGAACGAGCGCTTCGGGTTCATGTGCGCGGGTTCGCTGGTCATCGGCGTCCGTGAGCTTCGAAATGCGGCCGCACCCTTGGGATGCAGGGGGGGCGAAGTCAAGCCGGGGCGCCCCACCCTCCCCGCGGCTCAGACGAGGGGCACGCCGACCGACACACCCCACCCCCAACCCCTCCCCTCAGGGGAGGGCGACGCGGCGACAGCCGCGCGGGGTGGGGTGGTCGCCGAAGGCGAGCATGTTGCCGCTGCCGTGCCGGATGCGCTTCGCGCAACACCCCACCCCCAACTCCTCCCCTGAGGGGAGGGAGAAGATCGCGGCGGCGGAGCGGCTCGCGGGCACGGCCCGCCCTGCGGAAACGGGGACGATCAGAGGCCCCACCGCCCCCACATGGCCCGCTCCTCGACCGCCCCGATCACCTCGGTCGGGTCGAGCAGCGCCTCGGGGGCGAAGCCCGGGCGGGCGAGCCAGCGGGCGAGGAACGAGGGCCGGTTCGGGGGCACGACGCGGATGTCGACCTTGCGGCCGTAGCGCTTGCGCAAGGTCGAGCGCAGGTCGCCGATGCGGTCGACGAGGCCGACCCGCACGGCCTCCTCCCCGACCCACACCGCGCCCGTGAAGAGGTCGGGAGCGTCCGCTTCCTTCAGCCGGTCGCCCCGGCTCGCGCGCACGAGGTCGACGAACATGCGCTGGACCTGGGCCTGGATGCCTTTCAGCCGCTCGATGTCCTTCGGGTCCTCGGGCCGGAAGGGATCGAGCATCGCCTTGTTCTCGCCGATGGTGTGGACCCGGCGCTCGATGCCGAGGCGCTCGATCAGCCGGTCGAAGCCGAAGCCCGCCGAGATCACCCCGATGGAGCCGACGATCGAGGACGGATCGGCGACGATCTCGTCCCCCGCGCAGGCGATCATGTAGCCCCCGGAGGCCGCGACGTCCTCGACGAAGACCAGGACGCGGACCTTCTTCTCGGCGGCGAGCGCCCGGATCCGCTTGTAGATGAGGTGCGACTGCACCGGCGAGCCGCCGGGCGAGTTGACCACGATCGCGACCGCCCGGATCCGCGGCATCGCGAAGGCTCGCTCCAGCATCGGCGCGGCGCTGGCGAGCGAGAGCCCGGTGCGCAGGGGCATCACGGCGCCGATGGCGCCGGAGAGGCGCACCACCACGACGCGCGGGCGGCGCTGCCGGAAGCGCCGCGGCAGGAGGGTGCGCAGGCGCGCCAGGAGGGTCCGGAAAAACGGGGAGGCCATGCCCTGACTTACGCGCCCTGTTCAAGCTTCTCAAGACGAACGGAAAACCGCCGGAGCCGACAGCCCGTTCGGCCCCCTCGAGATGAACGGAAGGCCGCCGGCGCCGACGGCCTCCGTTCAGCTTCGCGGGCGCAGAGTCCCGGGCCTGCGGGATGCCGGCCCGATCGCGAGGCCGGCCCGCCCCTCGACCAGGAGAAGACGATGCGTTTCCTCACCCTCATGGCGCTGGCCGGCGCGCTCGCCGCAGCCGCCCTCGCCTCCCCGGCCGCCGCGCGCCCGAGCGATGCCGCGCGGCCGGCGGCCGCGCAGGTGCCCGCCGAAGCCCTCGCCTCGCATCACCGGGACCGCGTGGAGCGCCACGTCCACCGCCGGCCGGTGGTGGTCCGGCACGTCTACCGTCCGGCGCCGGTCGTCTACGGCTACCGTCCCGCTCCCGTGTATTACGGCCATCGCCCGGCGATCCGCACGGTGTGCCGCGTCCGCACCCGGATGGTCCGGGTCGGCTACGGCACCTACGTGCCCCGCAAGGTCCGGGTCTGCACGCGCCGCTACTGACCCCTCACGCGAGCGCCGCCTCGCCCCGGTGCAACGCCGCGGCGAGGGGCGTGAAGCGGCCCTCCGCGTCGTGAAGGACGAGCGGCGCCTCCACCCGCAGGGGCGCCCGGCTGCCCTTGACGGCGGAGAGCAGCAGGCGGGTGGCGGGCGCGTCGGCGCGGGGGTGGACGAGCCGGAGCCTCACGCCCCCGAACCCGCGCCCGAACCCGGCGAGGCAGTCGGCAAGCCGGTCGGCGCGGTGGATCAGGGCGAGCGTGCCCTTCGGCGCGACGAGGGCCGCGCAGGCCCGGAGCCACGGCGCCAGACCCTCCGCCGGCAGCATATGGGCCCCGGCTCGGCCGGGATCGGGCGATGCGCGGGCCCGGCCCTCCTCCAGGTAGGGCGGATTGGTGAGCACCAGCGCGGCGCTCGCCGACGCGAGTCCCGCGGCCCGGCGCGCGGCGCCGTCCAGGATGTCGGCCACAGCGACCCGGCCGCAGGCCCCGTTGAGCGCGAGATTGCGCCGGCACAGATCCGCCAGGTCCGGGTCGCGCTCCACGAAGGTGAGGCCGAGGCCCGGCACCCGGGCCGCCACCATCAGGCCGACCGCGCCGGTCGCGGCCCCGACGTCGATCAGGTGCTCGCCCGGACGGGGCGTCGCGAGGGCGGACAGCAGAACCGCGTCGGTGCCGGCCCGGTGCCCCCGGGCGGGTTGCAGGAGCCGCACCCGCCCGCCCAGGAGCGCGTCCTCGGTCGCCCCGTCCCGCTGCAGGCCCGGTCCGCCCGCCTCCTCGATCATGCCGGCCTGAGCTCCGCGCTCAGGCCGGCCTCGCGGATGAGCCGGCGCGCCTGCGCCTCGCGATCCTCCGGCACCAGCAGCCGGCGCGGGAAAACCCCGATCATCCCCTCCAGGGCGCTCATATGGCTGTCGGCCACCAGCACGGGGATATTGGCTTGTTCAAGGAGCGATTGTAGGAAGCCCACCAGGACGAGGTCGTTGGTGCGGACGATTTCGACCATCGGCGGGGGAGGCTCCTCTCTTGCGGCAGGCTTTCACGTTGCGGTGCAGCATGTCGCATGTCACGGTGCCGCCCGTCGACACATATGCATGGCGGGGCAGCGGCTCGAGGGGCGCCGCCCGCCGACGTGGTGTCGCATTGGGCAGCCTGAACTGGACGCGCCCATCATTCAACCGGCGCTGCCTGCGCCGGCAACCCGGGATGGGATTCGTGGGCGTCGTCATTCCCTTCGAGGACAAGCATCCGGCCGCTGGCATCGAGAACCTGGTCTCGCTCGTGGCGGGCGATATGGAGCGGGTCAACGCGATGATCCTGTCGCGGACCGGCTCCGAGGTCGCCATGATCCCGGAGGTCGCCAACCACCTCATCTCGTCCGGGGGCAAGCGGCTGCGCCCGATGCTGACGCTCGCGACCGCCGCGCTCTCCGGCTACGGGGGCGACGGCCACGTGAAGCTCGCGGCCAGCGTCGAGTTCATGCACACCGCCACCCTCCTCCACGACGACGTGGTGGACGAGAGCGACATGCGTCGCGGCCGGATCGCGGCCCGGGTGCGCTGGGGCAACGAGGCGAGCGTGCTCGTCGGCGACTTCCTGCTCGGCCAGGCCTTCCGGATGATGGTCGAGGTCGGCTCCTTAAGGGCGCTCGACATCCTCTCGGCCGCCGCAGTGGTGATCGCGGAGGGCGAGGTCATGCAGCTCGCCGCCGCCAAGAACACCGAGACCAACGAGGACGAATACCTCGCGATCATCCGGGGCAAGACCGCGGAGCTCTTCGCCGCCGCCTGCGAGGTCGGGCCGGTGATCGCCGGCCGCCCGAAGGCGGAGGCCGCCGCCTGCCGCTCCTACGGCATGAATCTCGGCATCGCCTTCCAGCTCGTCGACGACGCCCTCGATTACGGCGGCACCAGCGCCAAGCTCGGCAAGAACGTGGGCGACGATTTCCGCGAGGGCAAGATCACGCTCCCCGTGGTGCTCTCCTTCCGCCGCGGCACGGACGAGGAGCGCACCTTCTGGCGCCGGGTGCTGGAGCAGGGCGAGATCGAGGACCGCGACCTCGAGACCGCCCGCGCGATCATGCGCCGGCACCGGGCCCTCGAGGACACGATCGAGCGCGCCCGCCATTACGGCGCCATGGCCCGCGACGCGCTCGCCCTGTTCCCGAAAGGGCCGATGAAGCAGGCGCTCCTCGACACGGTCGATTTCTGCATCGCCCGCGCCCATTGAGGCGCCCGTCCGGCCGGGGCGCTATTCCGCGGCCAGCGCCCGGCCCTCCTCGTCGGTGAACTGGAGCCGCGCCAGGCGGGCGTAGAGGCCGGCCTCCGCGATCAGGCTCTCGTGCGTCCCCTCCTCGACGATCCGCCCGCCCTCCAGGACGAGGATGCGGTCGGCCGAGCGGATGGTGGCGAGCCGGTGGGCGATCACGAGGGTGGTGCGCCCCTGCATGAGCCGGTCGAGGGCGCCCTGGACGGCGCGCTCGCTCTCGGCGTCGAGGGCCGAGGTCGCCTCGTCGAGGAGCAGGATCGGGGCATCCTTGAGGATCGCGCGGGCGATGGCGATGCGCTGACGCTGCCCGCCCGAGAGCGTGACGCCGCGCTCGCCGATCACCGTGTCGTAGCCCTGCGGCAGGGCGAGGATGAAGTCCTCCGCCGAGGCGAGCCGGGCGGCATGGCGGACCGCCTCGGGCGAGGCCTCGGGGCGGCCGTAGCGGATGTTGTCGAGCACGCTCGCGGCGAAGATCGTGGGCTCCTGCGGGACGAGCGCCATGCGGGCGCGCAGGGCCGCCGGGTCCGCCTCGGCGACCGGCACGCCGTCGACGAGAATCCGGCCTCCCTGCGGGTCGTAGAAGCGCAGCAGCAATTGCAGCACCGTGCTCTTGCCGGCACCCGAGGGCCCGACGAGGGCGACCCGCTCGCCGGCGCGCATCCGGAAGGCGAGGCCGTCCAGCGCCGCCCGGTTCTCCCGCGTCGGGTAGGCGAAGCGCACGTCCTCGAACCCGATCGTGCCGCGCGGCGGCTCGGGCAGCGGGCGGGGCTGCGGCGGCGGCGCGATCGCGGGTTTCGTGGCCAGGATCTCGGCGAGGCGCTCGGCCGCGCCGGCCGCCTGGGAGAGTTCGCCGTAGACCTCCGAGAGCTGGCCCAGCGAGCTTGCCGCGAACACCGCGTAGAGCACGAACTGGGACAGGCGCCCGGCCGTCATGGTGCCGGCGAGCACGTCCTGGGCCCCGTACCACAGCACCCCGACCACGCTGGCCGAGATCAGGAAGAGCGCGGTGCCGGTGAGGAGGGCGCGGGCGGTCGTGGAGGTCCGTGCGGCCTGGAACGCCTCCTCGGCCGCGGCCGCGAAGCGGGCGGCGGTGGCGCGCTCCATCCCGAAGGCCTGCATGGTGCGCACCGCCCCGACAGCCTCGGCCGCGAAGGCGGAGGCGTCGGCGAGCCGGTCCTGCGCGGCGCGGGAGCGGCGGCGGACGGCGCGCCCCGAGACGATGAGCGGGACCACGATCACCGGGATCGCGAGCAGGACCAGGCCCGAGAGCTTGGGGCTCGTCCAGATCATCAGCGCGACGGCGCCGAGGAACAGGAAGGCGTTGCGCAGCGCGATCGAGACCGAGACTCCGAAGGCGGACTTCACCTGGGTGGTGTCGGCGGTCAGCCGCGAGACGATCTCGCCCGACTTGGTGGCGTCGAAGAAGGCCGGGTCGAGGGTGGTGAGGTGGCGGAACACGGCGGCGCGCAGGTCCGCGACCACCCGCTCGCCGAGGGTGGTGACGAGGTAGGAGCGGAAGGCGCTCGCCAGCGCGAGCGCGCCGACGACCAGGATCAGCATCGCGAAATAGGCGTCGACCAGTCCCCGCCCCTCGGGCGAGAAGCCGTGGTCGACGACCCGGCGGACGGCGAGCGGCACCACGAGGGTCGCGGCCGAGGCCGCCATGAGGGCCAGCAGCGCCGCCGCAATCCGGCCCTTGTAGGCGAGGGCATAGGGCACCAGCGGCGCGAGCGCGCTCAGGTGAGCCTTCGGTCGGGATGCGTCGGGCGGGGGGGCGGCCATCGGGTCTCGTGCGTTCGGTCGGTTGCGGCCCCGCCCGGGCGGAGGGGATCGGGTTCGGGTCGGGCCCGCGCCGAGGCGGGACCGGGGCCGTTCTAGGCCGGCGCCCGGGCGGCTGCCTTGAGGGAGCTCAAGGCGTTTCCGGGGCCGGACCTTGTTTCAGGCTCCCAAGTGAGCTATAGGCGCGCGATCTTCAAGACAGGCTTGAATTCAGGCTGCGGGCCGCCGCATCAGGCAGGCTGCAAAAGGATATGGCAATGGCGCGCAAGGAAGTTGAACACCCCGACTACCACTTCATCAAGGTCGTGATGACCAACGGGACCGAGTACACCACCCGGTCGACGTACGGCAAAGAGGGCGACACCCTCAACCTCGACATCGACCCGAACACCCACCCGGCCTGGACCGGCGGCACCCAGCAGCTTCTGGACCGCGGCGGGCGCCTGTCGCGCTTCAACTCGAAGTTCGGCAACCTCGGCATCGGCGGCAAGAAGTAAGCGGCCGCCCGGACTCGACCGGATCGCAAAAAGCCCCGCTCAAGCGGGGCTTTTTCATGTCCGGGGTCGCGGTGGCGGCCGGTCAGGCGGGGATCCGGCGCCGTCCCTGGAAGGCGCGCTCGATGAGCTGGCGCTGCACCGCGACCGGGTGGCTGGCGGACGGCACCGCCACGGCCGCGGCTTCCGAGATCAGGAGGTCGAGGTGGAGGATGCGGGCGTGCAGCCGGGCCGAGAGGCCGACGAGTTCGCGAAAGGCCGCGGGCAGCCGGTCGAACGCGGCCTCCGGGGTCGCGGCGCCGCCCGCCGCGAGGCGGATCCGGTTCGATTCCTGCCGCACCTGATCGCGCCCGACCTCGCCCTCGGCGGCGGCGCGCTGGACGAGGAGCCAAGAGGCGATCTGCATCAGGCGCGTGGTCAGGCGCATGCTCTCGGCCGCGTAGGCCCGTGAGCCGGCCTGGTCCAGATGGGCCGATTCGGCCCGGCCTGGTCCGTCGAGGAACGCCGCCGTTTCACCGACGAGGTCCATGCCTTCCTGAAAAAGGGCCCGGAAGGCCTCCGATTGCACGAAGCTGCGCCCGAAATCCACGGGCTCCGCCCGGTCCTGCCACGACACGTCCCGCTCACCCACCGGCCGGCCCCCATCGGCTTGGAGCGCCCCGTCGAAACCGGGCGCCGCCCTCACACCTGACGGGTTTATAGAGCCTGCGCGGCGTTAGCGCTTCCGTAACCTTTCCAGAAGGTTAACCGCTCGCGGGAGCCTCGGGGAGCCGGGCGCCGGCTGCCTGGGAAAAAATTGAGCCGCCTTGCGGCGGCTCGAAGGTCTTAACAGGGAGGCGTCAAACAGAGTGGACAGGAGCCACTCGACATCCAGAAAACTGGACGACCAAGACGTAAACCGAAATCGTTAAGGGGCGGTTAATGCCCTACCGGAAGGCCGGGTGCGGCCGGGGCGGCACAAAGCCGGAGCCGCCGGGCGGCGGAGAGCCGCCGCTGCGCCGGAAAATCGAGCGTCGGCCGGGATCGTGGGGTTCAGGCGGCGCCCAGTTTGAAGAAGGCGCTCGCGGCGGCGCGGGAATCCTCCTTCGCGGCGCGGGCTTCCCGAAGCCGGGCGATCTCGCGCTCGAGGAGTTCGATCCGCTCCTCGATCTCGCCGATCGAGAGGACCGAGAGATCCTGCCCGACCTCGTGCGCGGCAGGCCTCGGGCGCAGCATGTCCTCCATCAGGGGGTCGAAAGCCATGGCATCCTCCTCTGGACCGGTCCTCAAGGTAGAGCGGCCGGAGCGGGTTGCCAACGGCGCTTTCCCTTCCGGCAGGACCACGTCCCGGCCGCGGCGCCATGATCCCGGCCAAGACGGCGATTCTCGGGCGGCCGCCGGCCCGCTCGTCGATCGCCCGGCCGCCGCGGCCTCGGGCAGACCCCGGCGGCCCGCTCCTCGGGAAACGGGCGGGCGCTTGTCAACCGCCCGGCCGCCGTGGCATCGGGCAGGGCCATCCGACAGGAGCCCCCATGCCCGCCTTGCCCTCGACCATGCGTGCCGTCATCGCCGCCGGAAAGGGCGGGCCCGAGGTTCTGGACGTCGTCGAGCGGCCGGTGCCCCAGCCTGCCGAGGGCGAAATCCTGGTCCGGGTCGCCGCCGCCGGGGTCAACCGGCCCGACGTGGTGCAGCGCCAGGGCCATTACCCGCCCCCGCCCGGCGCGCCCGACATCCTCGGCCTTGAGATCGCGGGCGAGGTCGTGGCCGCGGGTCCCGGCGCCGCGCGGTTCCCCGTCGGCACGCCCGTCATGGCCCTCGTTCCCGGCGGCGGCTACGCCGAATTCGCGGTCGTGCACGAGACGAACGCCCTTCCCGTTCCGGCCGGGCTCTCCATGGCCGAGGCCGCCGCGGTGCCGGAGACCTACTTCACGGTCTGGACCAACGTGTTCGAGCGCGGGCGGCTGCAATCCGGCGAGGCGTTCCTGGTCCATGGCGGGACCTCGGGGATCGGCACCACGGCGATCCAGCTCGCCAAGGCCTTCGGGGCCAAGGTGATCGCGACCGCCGGCAGCCCGGACAAGTGCGACGCCTGCCTGACCCTGGGCGCGGATCTCGCGATCAACTACCGCGAGGCCGACTTCGTCCAGGGCGTCAAATCCGTCACCGCCGGCCGCGGCGCCGACGTGATCCTCGACATGGTGGGCGGCTCCTACATCCAGCGCAACTACGAGGCGGCGGCCGAGGGCGGGCGCATCGTCCAGATCGCCTTCATGCAGGGGGCCAAGGCGGAGGTGGATTTCCGCCGCCTCATGATGAAGCGGCTGACCCATACGGGCTCGACCCTGCGGATCCGCTCGGTCGCCGAGAAGGCCGCGATCGCCCGGGCGCTGGAGGAACGGGTCCTGCCTCTCCTGGGGCAAGGCCGCTGCCGGCCCGTGATGGACTCGACCTTCGCGCTCGACGCGGTGCGAGACGCCCATGCCCGCATGGACGGGGGCGAGCACATCGGCAAGATCGTGCTGACGGTCTGAGCGCCGGCGGGCGTGGAAGGAGCTCGGCCGCAACGCCATTTGCAACCGTGGGCCGGGCTCCCTATAATCGGCGTGTTTCCCTCACATGGTGAGTAGAGATGCTCCGGCGACTGCCGGGCCGGAGCGCAAGAGAATTGTGCCTGCGCGGCGCCGTCCGGATGTGCCCGCAGCCCTCAAGGAGGATTGAATGTCCCAGGGACCGCTGATGCCCAAGGCCACGGCCGTGTGGCTGGTCGAGAACACCTCGCTGTCGTTCGAGCAGATCGCCGATTTCTGCAAGCTCCACCCGCTCGAGGTGAAGGGCATCGCCGACGGCGAAGTGGCGGCGGGCATCAAGGGCATGGATCCCGTGGCCTCGGGCCAGCTCCTGCGCGAGGAGATCGAGCGCGCGCAAGACAACCCCGCCTATCGCCTCAAGATCGCGGAGTCCAAGGTCAAGCTGCCCGAGATGAAGCGGACCAAGAAGGGCCCGCGCTACACGCCCGTGTCGCGCCGCCAGGACCGGCCGAACGCCATCCTCTGGCTCCTGCGCAACCATCCGGAGCTGAAGGATGCCCAGATCATGCGGCTCGTCGGCACCACCAAGACCACGATCCAGCAGATCCGCGAGCGCACCCACTGGAATTCCAGCAGCCTCGCCCCGATGGACCCGGTGACGCTCGGCCTCTGCTCGCAGATGGACCTCGACTTCGAAGTGCAGCGCGCCGCCAAGGACCGGCCCCAGGTCGAGCCGCAGGACGCCGGCTCCACCCTCATGCCGGCCGAGGTCACGACCGCGCCGGGGCCCGAATACGAGCCCTTCCCGGACCGCACCCCGCCGCGCCCGGTCCGCGAGGAAGCCATCGACGTGGACTCGGTGTTCGCGAAGCTCAAGCAGCTCAAGCGCGCGGACGACGACGAGGACTAGCGCCAATTTTGCTCTCTCCCCGCTCGCGGGGAGAGAGCTGGGGTGAGGGGCCGGTCAGAGAAGCGAGCCGTCTTCGCCTCACCCCCTCATGGCCACGCCGCGCAGCGAGCCGTCTCCACCTCACGCCTGTCATGGCCGGGCTTGTCCCGGCCACCTCGACCGGAGAGGCGCTCACCCGCAGCGATAAGCATTGCGGGCTTCACATCGGGATGGCCGGGTCGAGCCCGGCCATGACACACGTGGAGCGGAGACATCGCGCCTCACGGACCCGCCCCTCACCCCAACCTTCTCCCCGTAAACGGGGAGAGGGAGCGTGCAGGCGGGGAGTGGGAGAAGGCTGCGGGAGCCTCATCCGGCCAGCCCCCTCCCCTTCAGGGCCTGCCCGATCTCGTCGAGGATCGCGGGATCGTCGATGGTGGCGGGCAGGGTCCAGGCGTCGCCGTCGGCGATCTTCTTCATGGTGCCGCGCAGGATCTTGCCCGAGCGCGTCTTCGGCAGCCGGCCGACCGTGATCGCGAGCTTGAAGGCCGCGACGGGGCCGATCCGGTCCCGCACCAGCCCGACGAGCTCGCGCTCGACCTCGTCGGGGCGCTGGCTGACGCCGGCCTTGAGCACCACGAAACCGCAGGGCACCTCGCCCTTGAGCGCGTCCCTGACGCCGATGACGGCGCATTCCGCCACCGCCCGGTGCGAGGCCAGCACCTCCTCCATGCCGCCGGTGGAGAGCCGGTGGCCCGCGACGTTGATGATGTCGTCGGTCCGGCCCATGACGTAGACGTAGCCGTCGCGGTCGAGGAAGCCGGCGTCCGAGGTGTTGTAATACCCCGGGAACGTCGTGAGGTAGCTCTCGCGGAAGCGATCGTCCGCGTTCCACAGCGTCGGCAGGCAGCCGGGCGGCAGCGGCAGCCGGATCGCGATGGTCCCCATGGTGTCCGGCGCCACCGGCTTCCCGGCCTCGTCCAGGACCTCGAGGCGGTAGCCCGGCATCGGCACCGTCGGCGAGCCGTGCTTCACCGGCAGCGCGCCGAGGCCGACGGGATTGCCGGCGATCGCCCAGCCGGTCTCGGTCTGCCACCAATGGTCGATCACCGGCACGCCCAGGATCCCTTCGGCCCATTTCACGGTGTCGGGATCGGCCCGCTCGCCGGCGAGAAAGAGGGTGCGGAAGCGCGACAGGTCGTGGCCTTTCAGGAGGTCGCCGTCGGGATCCTCCTTCTTGATCGCCCGGAAGGCGGTCGGCGCCGTGAAGAGCGCGACCGCGCCGTGCTCGGCGACCACGCGCCAGAACGCGCCGGCGTCGGGCGTGCCCACCGGCTTGCCCTCGTAGAGGATCGTGGTGCAGCCGTGCAGGAGCGGGCCGTAGACGATGTAGGAATGGCCCACCACCCAGCCGACGTCGGAGGCGCACCAATAGACCTCGCCGGGCTCGATCCCGTAGAGCCCGTGCATCGACCACTTGAGCGCGACGAGGTAGCCGCCCGTGTCGCGCACCACGCCCTTCGGCCGGCCCGTCGTGCCCGAGGTGTAGAGGATGTAGAGCGGATCGGTCGCCGCGACCGGCACGCAATCCGCCCGCCGTCCGGCCGCCTTGGCGGCCGCCACCGTCTCGGCCCAGTCGCGGTCGCGGCCCTCCGTGAGCGCGGCCTCGGCCTGCGGCCGCTGGTGGACCAGGCAGGCGGCGGGCTTGTGGGCGGCGAGCGCCAGCGCTTCGTCGAGGAGCGGCTTGTAGGCCACGACCCGCGCGCCCTCGATGCCGCAGGAGGCCGAGAGGACCGCGACCGGCCGGGCGTCGTCGATCCGGGTCGCGAGTTCCTTGGCCGCGAAGCCGCCGAACACAACGGAATGCACGGCGCCGATGCGGGCGCAGGCCAGCATGGCGATCACGGCCTCCGGGATCATCGGCATGTAGAGGATCACCCGGTCGCCCTTGGCCACCCCGAGGTCCTGCAGCACGGCGCCGAGCGTCGCGACTTCGGTCTGGAGCTCGCGGTAGGTGAGGGTCCGCTTCGTGCCCGTCACCGGGCTGTCGTAGAGGATCGCGGCCTGCTCGGCCCGGCCGCCTGCCACGTGGCGGTCGACCGCGTTGTGGCACGCGTTGCAGACCCCGCCGGTGAACCAGCGGCCGTAGACGCCGGCCTCGGGGTCGAACACCCGGTCGGCCGGCCGAAACCAGTCGATGCCCCGGGCGGCCTCGGCCCAGAAACTCTCCGGATCGGCTTTCCAGTGCGCATAGACCTCGTGGTAGCGGCTGCCCGAGACGCCCCCAGGGGCGCTGGCCTGTGCACTCATGGCGTTCCCTCATGTTCTGCCGACATGGCTTCTAGCATGGGATCGGCGGCGGGGGCGTGGTAGCAACCCGGCGTCCCGCCGCCTGCCGCACCCCCGGCGTTTCCGACATCCTAGGATGCCCGAGCTTACACGTCCGTCCCTGATCCATGGCAAGGCCACCGGCGCCGGGGGCCGGACGACGTCATGATCGCGGATCCCCTCTTCTACCTCGCCGCGACGCCGGCGGTGATCCTGCTCGGCCTGTCGAAGGGCGGCTTCTCCGGCGTCGGGATGCTGTCCCTGCCCCTGATGGCCCTCTTCATCTCGCCCGTGCAGGCGGCCGCGATCACGCTGCCGATCCTGATCGTCCAGGACGTGGTCAGCGTCTGGGCCTTCCGGCGGAGCTGGGACCGCCGCAACGTCGCGATCCTGCTCGCGGGCTCGCTGGCCGGCATCCTGCTCGGCTACCTGCTCGCCGCCCGGGTGTCGGACGCGGCCGTGAAGCTCACGGTCGGCATCGTGTCGATCGCCTTCGCGTTCCGCCGTCTCGTGCTCGAGCGCGGGCGCGCCGAGGTGCCGCCGGCGCCCGCGGACCTGCCGCGCGGCCTGTTCTGGGGGCTGGTGACCGGCTTCACGAGCATGATCGCCCATGCGGGCGGCCCGCCGTTCCAGATCTACACCCTGCCCCAGCGCCTGCCGCGGGACGTCTTCGTGGGCACCGGCGCGATCCTGTTCGCGCTCGTCAACTGGATCAAGGTTCCGCCCTACCTCGCGCTCGGCCAGTTCACGGCCGAGAACCTCGGAACGTCCTTCGCGCTGTTCCCGGTCGCCATCGCCTCGACCTGGGCGGGAGTGTGGCTCGTGCGGCGCGTGCCGGCGGAGCGCTTCTACACGATCATCTACGTCCTTCTGATCCTCGTCGGAGCGAAGCTCGTCTACGACGGGGCGCTGGCCCTGATCTGACGGCCGGCGAGGGCCGGGGCTCCGCCCTCGCTCCTGGCGCCCGTTGCATCACCCCGGCA
The DNA here is from genome assembly GCA_036263675.1 of Microvirga sp. GTDB lineage: Bacteria > Pseudomonadota > Alphaproteobacteria > Rhizobiales > Beijerinckiaceae > Microvirga. The sequence goes on from DATAGO010000051.1 coordinate 132,586, forward strand.
CGGCCCTTTACGGTCGCTCCCGACCGACAGGCCCTGGGAGCCCGCGCATGACGCGCCATGCCTACGACACCGATCTCGACAAGAATCCCGCGAACCACCAGCCGCTGACGCCGCTCACCTTCCTGGAGCGGGCCGCGAGCGTGTTCCCGGATCAGACCGCGATCGTGCACGGGCCCCTGCGGCGCAGCTACCGCGACTTCTACGCCCGCTCGCGGCGCCTCGCCTCGGCGCTCGCCCGGCGCGGGATCGGGCGCGGCGACACGGTCGCGGTGATGCTCGCCAACACGCCCGCGATGCTGGAGTGCCATTACGGGGTCCCGATGGCGGGCGCGGTGCTCAACACCCTCAACACGCGCCTCGACGCCGCGGTCATCGCCTTCTCGCTCGACCACGGCGAGGCCAAGGCCGTGATCGTGGACCGGGAATTCGCCAGGACCATGAAGGCCGCGCTCGCGCTCGCCAAGGTCGAGCCGCTGGTGATCGACTACGACGATCCGGAGTTCTCAGGAACCGGCGAGCGCATCGGCGCGGTCGAGTACGAGGAGTTCCTCACGCAAGGCGATCCGGGCTACGCCTGGACGCTCCCCGGGGACGAGTGGGACGCGATCGCCCTCAACTACACCTCGGGCACCACGGGCGATCCCAAGGGCGTGGTCTACCACCACCGCGGCGCGTATCTGCTGGCCATGGGCAACGTGGTGACGGGGAGCATCGGCCGGCACCCGGTCTACCTCTGGACCCTGCCGATGTTCCACTGCAACGGCTGGTGCTTCCCGTGGTCGATCTCGATCGTCGCCGGCACCCATGTGTGCCTGCGCCAGGTCAGGGCGAAGGCCATGTACGACGCGCTCTCCGAGCACGGGGTCACGCATCTCTGCGGCGCCCCGATCGTGATGTCGACGCTCCTCAACGCGCCGGCGGCCGAGAAGCGCCCGCTCCCGCACGTGGTGCAGTTCTTCACCGCGGCGGCCCCGCCCCCGGAGGCGGTGCTCGCCGCCATGAAGGAGGCGGGCTTCGACGTCACCCATGTCTACGGGCTCACGGAGGTCTACGGCCCCGCGGTCGTCAACGAGTGGCACCGGGACTGGGATTCCCTGCCCGCGGGCGAGTACGCGGCCCTCAAGGCCCGCCAGGGCGTGCGCTATCCGGTGCTCGAGGCGCTCGACGTCCTGGACCCGGAGACCCTGGAGCCGGTGCCCGCGGACGGGGAGACCCTCGGCGAGGTGATGTTCCGCGGCAACGTGGTCATGAAGGGCTACCTCAAGAACCCGGCCTCGACCGCGAAGGCCTTCGCGGGCGGCTGGTTCCACTCGGGCGATCTCGGCGTGAAGTACCCGGACGGCTACGTGCAGCTCAAGGACCGCTCCAAGGACATCATCATCTCGGGCGGCGAGAACATCTCCTCGATCGAGGTCGAGGACGCGCTCTACAAGCACCCGGCCGTGCAGGCCGCCGCGGTGGTGGCGCGGCCGGACGAGAAATGGGGCGAGACCCCTTGCGCCTTCGTGGAGCTCAAGCCCTCCGAGATGGTCTCGGCCGAGGAGCTGCTGGCCTGGTGCCGGGGGCACCTCGCCGCCTTCAAGTGCCCGAAGAGCGTGGTGTTCACGGAATTGCCGAAGACCTCGACGGGCAAGATCCAGAAGTTCCGCCTGCGCGAGATGGCGCGGGCGCTGTGACGGGCCGTCTCCGGCCGCCGAGCGTTCCTCCTGCACGGGACTGGCGCCGGCGCCGTGACGGGCCGTCTTCGGCCGAACGCTCCGCCTGCGAAACGGCCCAGCCGCCGTGCCGGGTCGGTCTTCCGGCGGCCGATACGAGAAAGCCGCCGCCCCGGTCGGGAAGCGACGGCCCTGCGGTGGGATGTCGACCTGGGATGCCCGGTCAGTGCACCACGCGCGGTGTTGCCCCCTTCAGCTTCGTGATCTCGTCCTTCAGCTGAAGTTTTTTCCTTTTGAGCTCTGCCAATCTGAAGTCACTGCTCGATGGATGGGTCAGGGCCTCTTGGATTTCGCGTTCCAGGGCCTGATGCTTCCGTTCAAGTTCCGTCAGATGGTTCTGCAGAGGCATGTGTCGGTCCCTCCTGTCCGATTGTCCGACGAAAGGATGATGCCACAATCGGGCCGGCAAGTCGAAGCCATTCGATGCTGCGGCGCGGCATCGGCCGAGCCGATCCACAGCCGCAGTGCTTGCCCTCAGGGGGGGTGCGGGCGCATAATTCCGGCCTGATTTCTCCCTGTTTGCCGCGATGCGCGGGAGCCTCCAGCGTGGATTTTGCCCCGGACGATACCGCCGAGCTCCAGACCCAACTGGCCCGGCTGAAGCAGGAACACCGCGACCTCGACACCGCCATCGAAGCCCTCGAGCAGATGGTGGCGGGGGATCAGCTCCAGGTCCAGCGCCTCAAGAAGCGCAAGCTCGCCCTCAAGGACCAGATCAACCGGCTCGAGGACCAGCTGACGCCCGACATCATCGCCTGAGGCGGGGCGCCCGCCTCTCCGCCCGGATGCGTTTTTCCCGGGGCGCCTTGCGGGGCCGCCGCGGCTTCGCTATTGCCGCCCGGACCTTCGCCCCATTCCGGAGCCCCCATGGCCATGCCCGTCTCCGGCGCCGTCCCGGTCGCCATCATCATGGGCAGCCAGTCCGACTGGGCCACCATGCGCCACGCCGCGGAGACGCTCGAAGCGCTCGGGATCCGTTACGACGCCCGCATCGTCTCGGCGCACCGGACGCCGGACAGGCTCGTGGCCTTCGCCAAGGGTGCCCGGGAGGCAGGCTTCCAGGTGGTCATCGCGGGCGCGGGCGGGGCCGCGCACCTGCCCGGCATGACGGCCGCGATGACGCCGCTTCCCGTCTTCGGGGTGCCGGTCGAGTCGAAGGCCCTCTCGGGCCAGGACAGCCTTCTGTCCATCGTGCAGATGCCGGCCGGGATTCCCGTGGGCACGCTCGCGATCGGTCGCGCGGGCGCCGTCAACGCCGCGCTCCTCGCCGCCGCCGTGCTGGCGCTCCACGACGACGGCCTGCGGGAGCGGCTCGACGCCTGGCGGACGCGGCAATCGGAGAGCGTCGCCGAACGGCCCGCGGACGAGGCCCGTCCATGATCGCGCCGGGAGGGACGCTCGGGATCCTCGGCGGCGGCCAGCTCGGGCGCATGCTGGCGCTCGCCGCCGCGCCCCTGGGGCTGAAGGTGCACGTGTTCTGCCCCGATCCCGACAGCCCCGCCTTCGAGGTCGCAGCCGCCCGCACGGTCGCGGCTTACGAGGACGAGGCCGCGCTGGCGCGCTTCGCGGACGCGGTCGACCGCGTGACCTTCGAATTCGAGAACGTGCCGGCCCGGACCGCGGAAGTGCTGAGCGCGCGGCGGCCGCTCCATCCGAACCCCCGCGCGCTCGCGACGACGCAGGACCGCCTGGCCGAGAAGGCCTTCGTGAGCGGCCTCGGCATCCCGACGGCGCCCTTCGCCGAGGTGTCGGGCGAGGCGGACCTGCACCGGGCGCTGGCGGCGCTCGGCCGTCCGGCCGTGCTCAAGACCCGCCGCTTTGGCTACGACGGCAAGGGCCAGGTGCTGATCCGGGAGGGCGACGACCCCGTCCGGGCCTGGGAAGCGGTCGCGGGCGCGCCCTCGATCCTCGAGGGCTTCGTGCCCTTCGAGCGCGAGGTCTCGGTGGTGGCGGCGCGGACGCCGGACGGGGCCTTCGCGGCGTACGACCTGTGCGCCAACGAGCACCGCTCGCACATCCTGTCCGTGACCCGCGTCCCGGCCGGCGTGTCGGGCGAGACCGAGGCGGCGGCCTTCGCGATCGCGCGCCGCATCGCCGACGCCCTCGACTATGCGGGCGTGCTCGCCGTCGAGATGTTCCTCGTGGCGGAGGGCGGAGCGGAGCGTCTGGTCGTCAACGAGATCGCGCCCCGGGTCCACAATTCCGGCCACTGGACCATCGAGGGCGCCGCGACCTCCCAGTTCGAGCAGCATGTCCGGGCGGTGTGCGGCTGGCCGCTCGGCTCGACCCGGCGCCTCGGGCGGGCCGAGATGCGAAACCTCATCGGCGACGACGTCGCGGACTGGCCCGCGATCCTGGCCGAGCCCGGCGCACACCTCCACCTCTACGGCAAGGCCGAGGCGAGGCCGGGCCGCAAGATGGGCCACGTGACCCGGGTGACCCCGGACGAAGCGTGAGCGCGAAAGGCTCCTCCCGGCCCGGCGGGGCCGGAATCCGGGCCGCTTCCCGCGATCGCCCGGGGCGGCTCGGCTTTGTGGCGGGCGTGCCTGGACAGGCGGGCGCGGTTCTGCTAACCACCCCGGCCAGAGTAGAGGTGCGGAGTCCCGCGCCTCCTTGTCGTTTGGTCACATCGCAAACAGCTGGCATACGAGGAAAGCGCGTGCAGGTTCTTGTCCGGGACAACAATGTCGATCAGGCGCTCCGCGTCCTGAAGAAGAAGATGCAGCGGGAAGGCGTCTTCCGTGAGATGAAGCTCCGGGGCCATTACGAGAAGCCCTCGGAGAAGAAGGCGCGCGAGAAGGCCGAGGCCGTACGCCGCGCCCGCAAGCTCATCCGCAAGCGCATGCAGCGCGAGGGCCTCCTGCCCTCGAAGCCGCGCGTGGCGGCGGCGGCTCCCGGCCGTCCGGCCCGCTAAGGGCCCTCCAGCTCGAGGTTGCGGGTCCGGCGCGAGCGTCGGGCCAGGACTTTCATTGCCGTGAATCCGATCGGCGCCTGGCGGAAGCGGGGCGCCGTTGGCTTTTGTGCGCCTGCGGTCTGCGCCGCCCCGGGCCCGTCACTGCGCCATTTATCCACATGGTCCCCCGCTTAACCCGTCTTTAAGCGTGACGGCCATCCTCTCCCACCCCCGTGGACGGAGACGCGCGTGTTGGCCCATTCGATTCGTCAGATTGCCCCGCCGGTCCGGCCGGCGCTCCGCCGCACGGCGCTGGCCGCCCTGCTGGCCCTCGGGGTCGCGGGCTGCGAGACCACGAGCCGGGCGGTGGCGCCCGTGCAGTCGGTCGCGGTGCTCGAGGACGATGCCGCCGGCACCAGCAAGGTCAACATCGCCTCGCTGACCGACGTGATCCAGCGCAACCCGAACGATCCCAGCGCCTACAACACCCGCGGGGCCGCCCAGGCCCGGGTCGGGCGCTACCAGGAGGCGATCGCCGACTTCACCAAGGCGATCCAGATCGACTCTGCCTACGCCCCCGCCTACACCAACCGGGCGCTGGCCCTGCGCCAGTCCGGCCGCAACGACCAGGCGCTCGCCGATTTCTCCCGCGCGATCGAGGCCGATCCTGGCTACGGCGCCGCCTATATCGGCCGGGCGAACCTGCTGCGGGTCCAGAACCATTTCGACGCGGCGCTTGCCGATCTCGAAGTCGCGATCCGGCTGACACCGGAATCCGCCGAGCCGCTCCACGCGCGGGGCCTCGTCTACCAGCGCATGGGCAACCACCGTCAGGCGATCCTCGACTTCGACGCCGCCATCGACCGCAACCCCTTCGTGGCCGCGCCCTATTCGGCCCGCGGCCAGAGCCTCGTCGAGACCGGCGAGACCGACAAGGCGATCGAGGACTTCAACGCGGCCCTCAACGTCAACAACCGGATCGGCGAGGCCTGGGCCTGGCGCGGCGTGGCGCTGGAGCGCAAGGGCGACCGCGCGCAGGCGGCCGAGAGCTACCAGCGCGCGCTGGCGATCGAGCCCGGCAACACGGTCGCGAAGCAGGGCCAGGCCCGCCTCGCCGGCTCCGCGCCGGCGACCGGCGGCGGCGGCCTCGGCGGCCTCTTCCGGGGCTGATCGGACGGTTCCGGGGCGGCCCGGCTCAATCGAGCGCCTTGACCAGGATCGAAACGTAAGGGTCGAAGCCGAAGGCGCGGTAGGTCCGCTCGGCCCGGTCGTTGGCGGTCAGCACCCCGATCGCCAGGCGCTTGAGCCCCGCCGCGCGGGTCAGGCGCTCGGCCTCGGTGAGCAGCATCCGCCCGACTCCGCGCCCGCGCCATTCGTCGTGCACGACGAGATCCGTCACCGTGCCGTGCCGGCGCACGTCGTCGGTCACGTAGGCCGCATCCTCGTCCAGGCTGAACCCCATGGCGGCGACGATCACGCCCCCGGCCTCGGCGAGCACGATGCGCCCGCTGCGCTTGGCGAGACGCTGCTGCAACTCGTCGTAATAGGCCACCGCCGCGGAGCGCTCGCGCTTGCGGTCGCCGGTGAGGTCCGCCTCGAAGACGTTCAGCGCATGGATCAGGTCGATCACGGCGTCCCGGTCCCGGGGCACCGCGTTGCGCAGGCGGACGGAGGTCATCGGGCTTCCCTGCATGCGATCCGGGCGCACGGTCACGGCCGGGCCTCCGCCCGGGGCGGCGGCCGATCCTGGAGGCCGGTCTCGATCTCGGCCAGGAAGGCGTCGACGGCCGCAAGCCCCCCGCTCTCGAGGTTCCGCGTGTGCCCGCTCCCCGGCAGGCGCAGGAAGCGCTTCGGCTCGGGCGCGGCGGCGAACAGGCGCTCGCCGTAGGCGAACGGGATGACGCGGTCCCGGTCGCCGTGCATCACGAGGATCGGTGCTTTCACGCGATCGATGATCTCGATCGAGCGGTACTGGTCGTGCATCAGCCAGGCGACCGGCACGTACCAGTACATTCCGGCCGCGACCTCGGCGGTCGAGGTGTAGGGCGCGTCGAGGATGAGGCCGCCGACCGGGCGCTCGGCCGCGAGCCGCACCGCGACGCCGGTGCCGAGGGATTCGCCGTAGAGCGCGATGCGGGCCGGCTCGACGGCGCGCGCCGCGAAGCCGTAGGCGGTGCGCGCGTCGATCCGCAGGCCCGCCTCGGTCGGAGAGCCCGTAGAGCCGGAATAGCCACGGTAGCTCACGAGCAGCACCCCGCGCCCCTGGCCGGCGAGCGCTTCGACGCGGGAGCGCCGGTTGCGAAGCGAGCCGCCGTTGCCGTGGAAGTAGACGACGAGCACCCTGCCGGCTTCCGGAGGCTTCCACCAGCCGCGGAGGCGCTCCCCGTCCGGCGTCGTCAGGGTGACGTCCTGGAAGCCCGCGAGATTGGCCTCGGCCGCGGCGAGCGGGCCGTCGCGGCCGGCGCCGGGATAGAGCAGGCTGCGCTGCCCGAGGAACAGGGCCGCGAGCACGCCCGCATAAAGAACGACGAGAGCGAGGGCGAGGCCCTTGAGAAGACGCTTCATGGCGTGGACCTCCGCGGCCGGCAGGAGGCCTGCCCGGCCGCGGGACGGGATCACCCGTCCGTCAGAGGTTCTTGACGATCTGATCGACGACCTTCTTGGCGTCGCCGAAGAGCATCATGGTGTTGTCGCGGAAAAAGAGCTCGTTCTCCACGCCCGCATAGCCCGAGCCCATGCCGCGCTTGATGAACAGCACGGTCTTGGCCTTCTCGACGTCGAGGATCGGCATGCCGTAGATCGGCGAGGCCGGATCGGTCTTGGCGGCCGGGTTGGTGACGTCGTTGGCGCCGATCACGAAGGCGACGTCGGCCTGGGCGAACTCGCCGTTGATGTCCTCGAGCTCGAACACCTCGTCGTAAGGGACGCTCGCTTCCGCGAGCAGCACGTTCATGTGGCCCGGCATGCGGCCCGCGACGGGATGGATCGCGTACTTGACCTCGACGCCCTCCTTCTTGAGGAGGTCCGCCATCTCGCGAAGCGTGTGCTGCGCCTGGGCGACCGCCATGCCGTAGCCCGGCACGATGATGACCTTCTCGGCGTTTTTCATGATGAAGGCGGCGTCGTCCGCCGAGCCCTGCTTGACAGGCCGGGTCTCGACCGCGCCGCCGCCGGCCGCCGCGGTCTCGCCGCCGAAGCCGCCGAGGATCACGGAGATGAACGAGCGGTTCATCGCCTTGCACATGATGTAGGACAGGATCGCGCCCGACGAGCCCACCAGCGCGCCCGTGATGATGAGCGCGAGGTTGCCGAGCGTGAACCCGATGCCGGCCGCGGCCCAGCCCGAGTAGGAGTTCAGCATCGAGACCACGACCGGCATGTCGGCGCCGCCGATCGGGATGATGAGCGTGACGCCGAGCACGAACGACACGAGCACGATCAGCCAGAAGGCCGCGTGGCTCTCGGTGCGGATGAAGACGACGAGCAGGACGAGGAGCAGCAGGCCGAGGCCGATGTTGAGGAGATGGCGCTGCGGCAGCATGATGGGCTTGCCCGACATGCGCCCGTCGAGCTTGAGGAAGGCGATCACGCTACCCGTGAAGGTGAGCGCGCCGATCGCGACGCCGAGGCCCATCTCGAACAGCGAGCCGCCCTTGATGGTGCCGTGGCCGCCGATCCCGAACGCCTGCGGCGCATAGAGCGCCGCCGCGGCCGCGAAGACGGCGGCAAGGCCGACGCCCGAGTGGAAGGCCGCCACGAGCTGGGGCATGGCCGTCATGGGCACGCGCTTGGCCACCACCGCACCGATGCCGCCGCCGAGCGCCAGCCCGAGCACCACGAGGGCCCAGCCGCCGGCTCCGGCCGGCGCCGCGAAGGCGAGCGTGGTCAGGACGGCGAGCGCCATGCCGGCCATGCCGAACACGTTGCCCTGGCGCGAGGTCGTGGGATGCGACAGGCCCCGCAGCGCCAGGATGAACAGGACGCCCGCGACGAGGTAGAGCAGGTTGGAGATGTTCTGGGACATCGTGCTCAAGCCTTCAGGCGAGAGGAAGGGAGGAGGGCCGGAGAGGGCGTCATGACTGCCTCACCCCTTCTTCTTGTACATCGCGAGCATGCGCTCGGTGACCAGGAAGCCGCCGAAGATGTTGATGCCGGCGAGCACGAGGGCGATGAACCCGAAGGCCCGGGCCCACCCGGTGCCCTCGGCGGTCAGCGGCACCCCGACCGCGAGCAGCGCACCCACCACGATCACCGAGGAGATCGCGTTGGTGACCGACATCAGCGGCGTGTGCAGCGCCGGCGTGACCTGCCAGACCACGTAATAGCCCACGAAGATCGCGAGCACGAAGATGGCGAGCTGGAAGACCGTCGGGTCGACGGCGCCGTGGGTCGAGGCCGCGACCACATTGGCGATCTGGTCCGCGATCGCGGAGGCGGAATTGGCGGCGTTCTGGGCCGCATCGGCCGCAGCCTGCGCGGCGTTGGCCGATGCGCGGGATTGCTGGAGGGCCTGTTCGGGGGTGAGCGAGGTCATCGATGCGGTCCCTCGGCTTTAGGCGGCCGGCTGAGATGGCGTGAGCAGGGTCATGGACGGTCCCGCTTTCAGGCCGCGGGCTTGAAGTTCGGGTGCACGACCGCGCCGTCGCGGGTGAGGTTCGTGGCCTTCACGAGCTCGTCGTCCCATTTCACGGCGAGTGCCTTCGCGTCCTTGTCGACGAGCGTCTCCACGAAGGCGTAGAGGTTCTTGGCGTAGAGCGCCGAGGACGAGGCCGCAAGGCGGCCCGGCACGTTGTGGTGGCCGACGATCTTCACCCCGTTGTGGGTCACGACCTCGCCGGCCTTCGAGAGCTCGACGTTGCCGCCGCGCTCGACCGCGAGGTCGACCAGCACGGAGCCGGGCTTCATGCTCTCCACCATCTCCCGGGTGACGAGCTTGGGCGCCGGCCGTCCCGGGATCAGCGCCGTGGTGACGACGATGTCCTGCTTGGCGATATGGGCGGCGACGAGCGCGGCCTGCTTGGCGCGGTACTCCGCCGACATCTCCTTGGCGTAGCCGCCGGCGGTCTCGGCCTGCTTGAACTCCTCGTCCTCGACCGCCACGAACTTGGCGCCCAGGGACTCGACCTGCTCCTTGGCGGCAGGGCGCACGTCGGTGGCGGTCACCACCGCGCCAAGGCGGCGGGCGGTCGCGATCGCCTGGAGGCCGGCGACGCCCGCGCCCATGACGAAGACGCGCGCCGCCGGCACGGTGCCGGCCGCGGTCATCATCATCGGCATGGCGCGGCCGTACTCGGCGGCCGCGTCGATGACGGCGCGGTAGCCCGCGAGGTTGGCCTGGGAGGAGAGCACGTCCATGACCTGGGCGCGGGTGATGCGGGGCATCAGCTCCATCGAGAAGGCGGCGACGTTCGCATCCGCGAGGCCCTTGAGGGCCGCGTCCTGGCCGTAGGGATCCATGATCGCGACCACGACGGCGCCAGGCTTCACGCCCCGGAGGCTCGACGGGTCGGGCCGGCGGACCGCGAGGACCACGTCGGCGTCGCGCACGGCCTCGGCGGCACCGGGGGCGAGGGTGGCGCCGGCCGCCTCGAACTCGGAATCCGGGATCCCGGAGGCGGCCCCGGCGCCGGCCTGCACGGCCACCTCGGCGCCGAGCGCCTTGTACTTCTTGACCGTCTCAGGCGTCGCCGCGACGCGGGTCTCCACCTGATCCTTCTCGGACAGAACTGAGATCCGCATGCGGCCCCCCGTTTCGCGGCGCCCGCTGGGCGCTCTCACGTCGGCATAATCGACTTGATTTCATTCCCGCCTGCAAGGGCGCGCGTCCCCGGCAGCCGAGCGTGGCGGTGGAATACCATATGCCAGACGTCGGCCGAAGCGATACCGGCGTCCGGACGGCTCAGTAAAGGAGGAGCATCAGGGCGAGCAGCACCCCGACAGCGGCGGCCGCACGCCAGCCGATCGCCGGCGACATGGCGCCGACCGCGCCCGCGGCGCTCGACAGGACGACGCCGAGGACGGCGGAGAGCCACGCATGCTTGATGCCGCCGACGGCGAGCGCGAGCACCCAGCACAGCACGACGACGGTCCCGACCTCGGCGAAGCGGACGAAGCCGTTGTAGGTCGCCTCGTGCGCCGGCCCGTCCATGTCGGGGCTGTAGCCCCCATGCGGTGCGTGTTTCGTGTCCGCCATGATCAAGTCCTGGTTCCACATTGGTTCTCAGGCGCCGCGTTTAGCGCATGCGGCGGGGGGCCGCAATCGCCTCGCGCGGCCGGGCTGGGACAACTTTCGGAGATGAGGCGTGGGCCCGGGCGACCCCGGGCCGCCTCGGCGGGGGGCATCGGCCGATAGGCTCCGGGTCAGCTCTGGACGGCCGGCAGACCGGCCCGGGCGAGCGGTTCCGGTGTCGGATCAGCCCTGGACCGGCGGCAGGCCGGCGTGGGCGAGGGCCTCGGCCTGGCGGGCCGCGAGCTCGGCGAGCGAGAAGCGCTCGATCTCGGCCTCGAACAGGCGGTGGTAGTTGAGCTCGGCCTTGAGGTGCAGGAACACCGCGCCGAGGCCCACCGCGGCCCGGTCCATGAACACGAACTCGCGCGGCACGGTCACGGGGCCCTTTTCCTTCAGGGCCTTGTGGACCTCGAAGGCCTGGCGGCGGCCGTATTCGCCGGGTTTGACCCCGTCCGCCACGGTCCGGACCCGGTCCTCGAGCAGCGGCCCGTAGATGAAGCGGGCCCAGATGTTGAGGATGTCGATGAGCTCGTTCGAGAGCGCCCGGAAGCCCCAGGTCTCGTAGGCGTGGACGATCCGGGCGCGCTCGCCGTGGAGCAGCCCCTGGTAGAGGTCCACGACCCCGCCGACGAATTTCGGGTGGAAGATGCGGATGCAGCCGTAATCGAGGAGGTTGATCCCTTGCGCCTCCCCGTCCTCCGAGAAGACGGTGTAGTTGCCGAGATGCGGGTCGCCGTGGATCACGGCGGCGTGGCTGAAGGGGTGCCACCACGCCTTGAACATGGCGACCGCGAGCCGGTTGCGGATCTCCTGGGAGCTTTGCGCGAAGCTCAGGATCTTCTCGCCTTCGAGCCAGGTCAGCGTCAGGAGCCGCCGGGTCGAGAGCTCGGGCAGCACCTCCGGAACCCGGACCTGATCGATGTGGCGGAGCGCATGGGTATAGAGCGCGGCGTGCTTGGCCTCGCGCTCGTAGTCGAGCTCCTCGCGCACGCGCTCGCCGATCTCCTTGGCGATCTCGCGGGTGTCGATGGCGGGGTCCATGCGCCGGTGGACCGCGAAGACGAGTTCGAGCTGGCGCAGGTCCGCCTCCACGGCCGACTGCATGTCGGGATACTGGAGCTTGCAGGCGAGCGCCCTCCCCTCCTTCGAGACGGCCCGGTGGACCTGACCGAGGGAGGCGGCCGCCGCGGGCCTGAGGTCGAAGGAGCCGAAGCGCTCCTGCCAGCTCGAGCCCAGCTCGGCCTGCATGCGCCGCTTCACGAAGGCCGCCCCCATGGGCGGCGCCTCCGATTGCAGCTTCTGGAGCTCGGCGGCGTATTCGGGCGGGAGCAGGTCGGGGATCGTCGCGAGGAGCTGCGCGACCTTCATGATCGGCCCCTTGAGGCCCCCGAGCGCCTGGGCGAGCACCGCGGCGTTGCCCGCCTCCTCGCCCTCGCGTCCGAACAGCCGGTTCCCGGCCATCCGGGCCGCCACCCCGCTCACATTGGCGCCGACCCGGGCATAGCGGGCCGCGCGGGCGGAGAGGCGGTTCGCTTCGCGGTCGTACTCGGCCATCGGGTTCCTCGGGGGCTGCCCCTTTCAGATAAGCCTGCAGGGCCCCGCCGCCAGGGCGGCGGCCGGTCGCGGGCGCCTCGGCCCGCCCCTCAGGCGAGGAAGCGCGCCATCGCGGCCGTGATCATCTCGGGCGGGACCGTATGACCGCCGTCGAACTCGCGGTAGTCGACGTCGTATCCGGCTTGTCTCAGGGCCGGCACGAGGCGCCGGCTGCACGGATCGATCGGCAGGACGGCGTCCGCGACCCCGTGCGAGACGAAGATCCGCGGCGACCCGTGCGTCTCGACCGGCGCCGCGAAGCCCGGCGAGAAGGCCAGGACGTGGCCGAACAGCCCGCCGTTCCCGACGCCGATCGACAGCGCGTACGAGGCGCCGTCCGAGAAGCCCCCGACGGCGATCCGGGCGGGATCGACCGCATAGCGCTCGAAAACGAGCCCGAGCGCCCGGTCGATGAAGGCGACGTCGGCCCCGAACCCGCCGAGGATCACGTCCCAAGTGCGGCCGCGGGAATCCGGGGAGAGGATGAGAACGCCGCGCGCCTCGGCGGCCTCGATGAACAGATCCACGAGCTGGCGGCCGCCGCCACCGGCCCCGTGCAGGAGCACGAGCAGGGGCGCCGGACGCGCAGGCTCGTAGCGCTGCGGCACGTGGAGAACCGCATCCCGAGCGCCCCCGAGCCCGAGCGCGGCGAGCCCGCGGGTGGCGGGCCGGCGTTTCGGACCGCCCGCAGGGCGGGCCGCGAGCAGGCCGCGCGCTGCGTGACGTGTCTGGCTCATGGCGGCTCCCCTTGCCGGCGATCCGAACAAAACCGCCGGACCGCGGTTTTGATCCCCCTCCGGCCGTATGGACAGCCTGGGGCCGCGGGTCCGGTTTTTATTTGCAAGCTAACGACTTTTGATTCCATCATTCCGCTTTGGAGGTGAGACTCGATGGCCGGACACACGCTTCTTCTCAACCTGCTCGGGGGAGTGGCCCTGCTGATCTGGGCGACCGGCATGGTGAAGAAGAGCGTGCTGCAGGCCTTCGGCAACCAGCTCAAGCAGGCGCTCGGCCATGCGACCGCCGGGCGGCTGCGCGCCTGCGCGACCGGCCTCGGGGTCGCGACGGCGCTGCAGAGCTCGTCCGCGACCGGGCTCCTCGTCATCGCCTTCGCGGAGCGCGGGCTCGTCGCCCTCGCGCCTGCCCTGGCGATCATGCTGGGGGCCGACATCGGCTCGACGATCGTGGTCCAGGCCCTGTCCTTCAAGACCGCGGCCCTCGTGCCGGTGCTGCTCCTCCTCGGCGTCGGGACGCTCAGCTTCGCGCGCACCTCGTCCGGCACCGAGATCGGCCGCATCCTGATCGGGCTCGCCCTCATGATCGTGTCGCTCGGCATGATCGTCTCGGCCTCGCAGCCCCTGCGCGAGAACGGCATCTTCCTCCTCATCATGGAGCGCCTCGCCGACGACGCCATCCTGGCCCTCGTGCTCGGCGCCCTCCTGACCTGGCTCGCCCATTCGAGCGTGGCCGTGATCCTGCTCGTGATGTCGCTCGCGGCCACGGGCGTGCTCACGGTGCCGCTGGCCCTCGCCTTCGTGCTCGGCGCCAACGTGGGATCGGGTCTCATCCCGCTCGGCCTCGCGCTCCGCTCACCCGCCGCCGCCAAGCGCATCCTGCTCGGCAACCTCGCCTTCCGCCTGATCGGTGCGCTGTTCGGCCTCGCGCTGCTGTCCTACGGGCCCGACATGACGCCCTATCTCGGCGGCGACCCCGCGCGGCAGATCGCCAACGCCCATACGGGCTTCAACCTGGCGCTCGCCCTGCTCTTCCTGCCGCTCGTCGACATCGCGTCCCGGGTCCTGGAGCGTTTCGTCACCGATACGGACCATGCCGTCGCCAAGCGGGTCGATTCCCTCGACGAGGCGGCGCTGGAACGTCCGGCCGCCGCGATCGGCAACGCCACGCGGGAGGTCATGCGGCTCGCCGACACGGTGGAGCTGATGCTCCGGGAGGCGATCCTCACCTTCAAGGAGGGCAGCGAGGGCCGCCGCGTCGAGATCAGCCGCCTGGACGACCAAGTCGACCGGCTCCAGGAAGCCATCAAGCTCTATCTCACGCGCCTGACCCGCCAGCCCCTCGACGAGGAGGATGCGCGCCGCTGCTTCGACCTCATCCTCTTCACCACGAACCTCGAGCACGTGGGCGACATCATCGACCGGGGGCTGCTCGCGCTCGCGGCCAAGAAGCAGCGCCACGGCGTCGCCTTCTCGGAGGCCGGCTGGACCGAGATCACGAGCCTGCATCAGCGCGTGGTCGAGCAGATGCGCCTCGCGGTCTCGGTCTTCGTCACCCGGGACGTCGCCATGGCGAAGGCGCTCGTCCTCCAGAAGGACGAGATCCGGGCCGCCGAGCGCGCGGCGACCGAGAGCCATTTCCAGCGCCTGCGCGACGGGACGGTGGCCTCGATCGAGACGAGCGCGCTCCACCTCGACATCCTGCGCGACCTCAAGCGCGTCGCCGCGCACCTGACCTCGGTGGCGCTGCCGATCCTGGAGGCGAACGGCGCGCTCCGGACCTCGCGCCTCGTGACCGAGGACGGGGAGACGACGGCCGAGGCCGTGCCGGTGTCGTAGGGGCGCTCGCATCGACCGCAAGAGCAGCGCAGCCGGAGCTCCGCGCTCCCGCAGCCGATCGCCCGCACGCATCGGCCTCCATGCTTCCACGGCAAAGCTGGTGCGCGACGCCTGCGCCTTTCCTGCGACCGAGCGTCCTCCCACGTGAAGCGCCTCGATACGAGGAGCCCCCATGCCGCTGCTCACCTTGAAGGTGTCCCATTCCGAAGGCCCGGCGCTCGTCCGGCCTCTCGCCGAAGCGGTCACCGATCTCACCGCCTCGGTACTGCGCAAGAAGCGCGACCTTACCGCCGTGGTCGCGGACGTGGTGCCGCCCGACCAATGGACGATCGGAGGCCGGACCCTGGCCGAGCAGGGCGTCGCGAGTTTCGCGCTCGAGATTCGGGTGACGGCCGGGACGAACCCGGACGCCGAGAAGGCGGCCTATGTGGAGGCTGTGTTCGACTTGATGCGGCGTCGCCTCGGGCCCTTGCACGACGCGAGCTACGTGATCGTCCAGGACGTGCCGGCCGAGGCCTGGGGCTTCGGCGGACGCACGCAGGCGGCGCGCTACGCCGCACCGGCCGCCGCGGCGTGAATGCCGGGGTTTGCCTCCGCCCCTTCCGGCGCCGGCACCAGACAGCCTGGCAGGCGTCGTGAGCGATCAGCCTTCGGGCCAGTTGTCCCGGATCCAGCGGGCGAGACCATCCTCGTCGATCTCGCCAGCGGCGAGGCCGAGGATCATCACGACCGCCTCGGCCTCGTCCGCCACGAAGTCGATGTCGTTGAGCCCCAGGAAGGTGACGAGCGCCAGAAGGGCCGCGCGCTTGTTGCCGTCCACGAAGGGATGATTGCGGGCGATCCCGAAAGCATAGGCGGCCGCGAGTGCGGCGAGGTCCGCTTCCTCATAGGCCCAGCGGTTGCGCGGCCGCCCGAGCGCCGATCCCAGGGCGCCCTCGTCGCGGATGCCAGGCGGGCCGCCGAACGTCCTGAGCTGATGCCCGTGGATCGCCTTGACGAGTTCGCTCGTCAGCCAGACCGGCTCGTTCACTTGGCGAGTTCTGTGAGCGCATTCCGGTAGGTTTTCATCGCCCGTTTAGCGATCTCCATGCCTTTCTCGAAGGCCGGGTCATGCGGGGTCAGCGTCACGCCGCCGTCTGCCGTTTCGGTGACGTAGAGCCACTGGCCCTGCTCCAGATTGAGCCGCGCCAGAAGTTCCTTCGGCAGGATCAGTCCAGTGGAATTGCCGATCTTCTTGACTTCTAGCTTCATGGTAGAGCGCGCTCCGTTGTACGTAGCGTACAACAATGCCGGGCAATGTTCAAACCGGTCGGGAGAACGCTCTGATCGCCCGACCGCACTCTTCAGGCACGGGCCCGCTCCTAAGCCCCCCGCTCCATCGCCTCCAGCTCCGCGATCAGCCCCTCGATCATCCCCAGCCCGATCTGCCAGAACGACGGATCCCGTGCGTCGAGGCCGAAGGGGGCGAGGAGCTCGGAATAGTGCTTCGTGCCGCCGGCCGCGAGCAGGGCGAAGTATCGGTCGACGAAGCCCTCGTTCGCCCGCTCGTAGACGCCGTAGAGGGAGTTCACGAGGCAATCCCCGAAGGCGTAGGCGTAGACGTAGAAGGGCGAGTGGATGAAGTGCGGAATGTAGGTCCAGAAGCTCTCGTAGCCGGGCCCTAAGCGGATCGCCGGGCCGAGCGACTCGTCCTGCACCGACATCCAGAGCTCGCAGAGCTGCTCGGCCGTGAGCTCGCCGTTCTTGCGCTCGACGTGGACCTTGCGCTCGAAGGAGTAGAACGCGATCTGGCGCACGACCGTGTTGATCATGTCCTCGACCTTGGCGGCGAGCATCGCCTTGCGCTGCACCGGGTCGCGCGTCCCGTCGAGCAGGCGGCGGAAGGTGAGCATCTCGCCGAACACCGACGCGGTCTCGGCGAGCGTCAGCGGGGTCGGGGCCATGAGGGCGCCGTTCGGGGCCGCCAGCACCTGATGCACTCCGTGGCCGAGCTCGTGCGCGAGCGTCATCACGTCCCGGGGCTTGCCCTGGTAGTTGAGCAGCACGTAGGGGTGCGCCGACGGCACGGTCGGATGCGCGAAGGCACCCGGCGCCTTGCCGGGGCGCGTCGGCGCGTCGATCCAGCTCTCGTCGAAGAAGCGGCGGGCGATGTCGGCCATGCGGGGCGAGAAGGCGGAATAGGCCTGGAGCACCGTGTCCCGCGCCTCGTCCCACGGGATGGTGCGCTGCTCCACCTTCGGGAGCGGCGCATTGCGGTCCCAGTGGTCGAGCTGGTCCTTGCCGAACCAGCGCGCCTTCAGAGCGTAGTAGCGGTGGGAGAGGCGCGGATAGGCCTCGCGCACGGCGGAGACCAGCGCCTCAACGACCTCGCGCTCGACCCGGTTGGCGAGGTGGCGGGAATCCGCCACGTCCTCGAAGCCGCGCCAGCGGTCCGAGATCTCCTTGTCCTTGGCGAGCGTGTTGGTGATCAGCGTGAAGGTGCGAAGATTCGCCTTGAAGGTCTTCGCGAGCGCGTCGGAGGCGTCCTTGCGCACGGTCTCGTCGGGATCCTGCAGCTTGTTGAGCGTCGGCTCGATCGGCAGTTCCTCGCCGCGCACGGTGAAGCGCAGCGAGGCGATCGTCTCGTCGAAGAGCCGGTTCCAGGCCGAGCGACCGGTCACCGACTTCTCGTGGAAGAGCTGCTCGATCCGATCGTCGAGCTGGAACGGCTTGTCCTTGCGCAGGTCCTCGATCCAGGGCCGGTAATGCCGGAGCGGCTCCTCGGCCGTGGCCAGGTCCATCGCGGCGTCGTCGATCCGGTTGAGCTCGAGCCCGAAGAACAGGAGATCCGTCGAGGCGGCGGTGAGGCGCTCCTGCGTATCGCCGTAGAACTTGGCGCGCGCCGGATCCGTGGTGTCGCCGGAATAGACCAGGCCCGCATAGGACATGAGGCGCCCGAGGAGGTCCTCCACGGCCTCGTAGCGCCGGATCGCCTCGGTGAGCGCCCGTGCGGCATCGGCGCCGTTGGCGAGGTCCGCGAGCCGGCCGCGATAGGCCTCCGCGATCGCCTTGCACTCGGCCGCCGCCTGCGCGAGGTCCGCCTTGAACGCCTCGCTGTCCATGCCGGGATACAGATGCGAGAGGTCCCATTCCGGGAGGGCGCCGAGGTCGGCGCTCCGGGACGCGGCCTCGGCGATCTGGTGCGGGGCAGTCGGAGCAAGGCTGAGGATGGGGTTCGGCATGTCCGTGACGGGTCGAGAGGGGATGAGGGCCCATATTGTCCCCGCGCCCCTCCGGATCAACCCGGTGCGGCGGGCGCGCCGCGGCGCCCGTCCGCGCAGCCCGGCCCATGGGCGGGCTTTCGATCGGCCCCGTGCACCTCCCGTCAACCACGCTTCTTAGAGGCGCCTTTACCGGACCGGATCAGCGTGCCCGCTCGAGGCCCGGGCGCCATGCACGACAAAAATGCACAGCTCCATGCAGCCGCAGGCGCGGCTTGCGCGTTAGCCACGGCAAAGGTGCCGTTCGGCCACGGTCGGATCGCCCTGAAATCGCCGTCCGGTGCGGTCCCGCACCGGCCAAGCTGAGCGTGTGTGGGATGTTCGGCGCGCCGGGATCGGGCCCCGGCAGCCGTCGGTCCAAGGAGAGTTGCATGAGTGCGTCGCGTCGAGCTGCCGTCTGGGTCGGGACGCTGTGTGCCGCGTCCCTCGCGATCGGGTCGGCAGGGGCCACGGAGCCTCCGGTGCCCCTGCGCGGCGGCACCGTCGCCCCCTTCGCGATGATGCCGTCGGATCTCTCAGGGGATCGCGAGCGGTCGCTCCCGCCCCTCGCGCAGGCAAGCGGGCCGGATCACGCGGCGCCCGCGCCGGCCGCCGGGCTCGATGTGCCGCTGCCGCCGCCCGTGGAGGTCACGCTCACGGCAGCCGACCGGCTCCAGAGCGCCATCGCCGCGCGCCTCGTCGATGCGCTCAAGGACGTTTCCCCGCGCCTGCCCCGGAAGGAGCGCGACGCCATCGCGGCCCATTACGCCGAGACCGGCTATGCGCCGCTCTGGGTCCGGGACGGTGCCTGGACGCCGGCCGCGAACCGCCTGATCGCGCACCTGAAGAGCGCTGACGAGGACGGGCTCGAAGCGGTCGACTACCCCATTCCCGCCGTCGCCTCGACCAAGGGCGAGCCCGTCGAGGACTGGGCCGAAGCGGAGATCCGCCTCAGCGCCGCGGCGGTGCTCTATGCCCGCGACGCCCGCGGCGGCCGGATCGAGCCCTCGCGCCTGTCCGGCTACCTGACCCCGAAGCTCGAGCTGCCCGAGACCGGCGCGCTGCTCGGCGCGCTCGGCGATGCCGCCGACCCCGGCGCGGTCCTCGCCGGCTATCAGCCGCAGCATCCGGGCTACCGGGCCCTGAAGGCGAAGCTCGCCGAACTGCGCCAGAACCGACCCGCCGCCCCGATGGTGCGGGTGCCGGTCGGCCCGGCCCTGCGGGTCGGGATGCGCGATCCCCGCGTCCCCCTGATCCGCGCCCGCTTCGGTCTCGGGCCCGTGGGTGACGAGACCTCGTACGACGAGCGCGTCGCCTCCGCGGTCGCGGCGTTCCAGCGCGAGAAGGGCCTGCCCGCCAACGGCGTGCTGACCCCGAAGACGGTGGCGGCGCTCAGCGGCCCGTCCGCGGCGCAGCTCGAAGGCGATCTCGTCGCCAACATGGAGCGCTGGCGCTGGCTGCCGGCCGAGCTCGGCGAGCGCCACATCTTCGTGAACATCCCGGAATACCGCCTGCGGCTGTTCGAGGACGGGCATGCGGTCCACCAGACCCGGGTGGTCGTGGGCAAGACGGAGTCGCAGACCCCGATCTTCTCGGACCAGATGGAGCACGTGATCGTCAATCCGTCCTGGACCGTGCCGCCCTCGATCATGAAGAAGGAGTTCCTGCCGGCGCTGGCCCGCGACCCGTCCTACGCGGCGCGGCGCGGCTACGAGGTGATCCGGCGCAACGGCCAGATCACGGTGCGCCAGCCGCCGGGCGAGCGCAACGCGCTCGGCTACGTGAAGTTCATCTTCCCGAACGACCACGCGGTCTATCTCCACGACACGCCGAGCCGGCGCCTCTTCGCCGCCGACCGGCGCGCCTTCAGCCATGGCTGCGTGCGGGTCGACCAGCCGTTCCGCCTGGCCGAAGAGATCCTGCGGGGCCAGGGCTCCTGGAGCGAGGAGCGGCTGAAGGGTCTCGTCGGCAAGGGCGAGCGCTACATCCGCCTCCAGGACAAGCTCCCGGTGCACCTCGCCTACTTCACCCTCGCGGTGGACGATCACGGCCAGCTCCAGCGCTTCGAGGACATCTACGGCCACCACGCCAAGGTGCGCGCGGCCCTCGGCCTCGGCGCCTGACCGGCTGCGGTCCGGTCCCTCGCCTTCCCTCGCGAAAAGGAGCCCGCCCGATCGGCGGGCTCCTTCCTTTGGTGCCTCCCTCTTCCGGCCCCGCGCGCCGGTTTGTGCGCCCCGCTTAACGGCGCCGTAACCCACTTCGGCAAGTCTCCCTTCACCGTACGGGGCTGCGGCGTACCGCGCAGCCGAAGGGGCGTTGTTGTGAGAGTAGCGGATTCGGACGTCGGAGCGGTCGCGGCTGCCTTCGGGCGCGGCACGAGGATCACGATCGGGACGCCCCCGGCGCCGGATCCGGACCGGCCCGCCACGATACGCCGCCTCCCGCGCGCCGTCGCCCGGCGCGCGGCGCTGACGCTCCTCGCGATCGCGGCCGCCTGGATCGCCGGCACGCAGGGGACGCAGGACGCGGTGGCGAACGGCGACACCCGCACGATCACGATCTACCACACCCACACCCGCGAGACCGCGACGGTGACCTTCCGGCGCAACGGTGCCTACGACGAGCGCGCGCTCGAGCAGCTCAACTGGCTCCTGCGCGACTGGCGCCGCGACGAGCCGACCCGCATGGATCCGCGCCTGTTCGACACTCTGTGGGAGGTCTACCGCGAGACCGGATCGAGCGAGCCCGTTCACGTGGTCTCGGCCTACCGCTCGCCGCAGACCAACGCCATGCTCCGCCGCCGCTCCCGCGCGGTCGCCGAGCACAGCCAGCACATGCTCGGAAAGGCGGTCGACTTCTACCTGCCCGACGTGCCCGTCGACCGCATCCGCGCGGTCGGCATGCGGCTGCAGGACGGCGGCGTGGGCTATTACCCCACCGCCGGCAATCCCTTCATCCATCTCGACGTCGGCTCCGTGCGGGCCTGGCCGCGCATGACCCGCGACCAGCTCGCGCGGCTCTTCCCCGACGGCCGCACGGTGCACGTCCCGGCCGATGGCAAGCCCCTGCCGGGCTACGAGGAGGCACGGGCCGAGGTCCTGGCGCGCGGCGGCACGGTCGCGGGCCTCTCGACGGCGGTCGCGGAGGCGGAGGCCGGCACGACGCGCCGGCGCGGCTTCTGGGCGACCCTGTTCGGCATCGACGAGGACGAAGACATGCAGGAAATGCGCGCCCCCCGGACGCGCGTCGCCGCGGCCCAGACGCGTCCGGTGGCGTTCGCAAGCGCGGCACCGCCCGGCGAGGAGTCGCCCACCAGCGTTCTCATGTCCTACAACGACCATCAGGCTGCGACCCGCGCTGCCCGGTCGGCGCGGGCGGCGCAGCCCCGAATGGTGCCGCCGGCGCCGGAGCCCGTCATGGCGGCGCTGCGCGCCCCGGCTCCCGCGGCGCGCGGCGACGAGGCGCCCCTGGCCCCGCGCACACCGTCCGCCCTCGCGGCGCGCGTGCCCGACGACACGCCCGCGCCGGCCCGCGCCGCTTCCACGCCGGCGGCCCGAGAGCCGGACACGTCCGCCGCGGTCGCGCTCCGCACGCCTCCGGGCCCGGCATCCCGCGCCGAGGATCCGCCTGCGTCCCCGGTCCGCGTGGCGGCGCTGTCGCCTCCCTCCGAGCTTTCCGCCGGTCCGCGGCTCGTGTGGCAGCCCGGCGCCGCGAGCCTGGCGGGCGCCGCCGCCATGCCGATGCCGCCGCTGCCGCCGCGGCGCCCGGACGACATCGTCGCGACCGGGACGCTCGGCGCCGCGCGGGTGCAGGCGGCCGCGCTGCCGGCATCCGCCTCCGCGGGAATCCCCCACCCGCTGCCGCCGCCCCGCCCGGGGCTGCGGCCCGTCCAGGTCGCTGCGGCGGGACCCGTCGCCCTGCCCCGCGCCGCCGATCCCGCGCCGGCCGCCGCTCCCCCGCGCACCCCGGCGCCGGACGATCGCGCCGCCCTGCGGGCGCTGTTCTCCGACGCCGTCACGGCGCCGCCTCCCGCGGCGCGCGGCTCCGTCACGGTCGCCTCGGCGCGGGCGCAAACGACAGTCCCGGCCGGCGTGACGCTCGCGTCCGGCACGACGCTGAAATCGGGCTTCTCGTCGGCCGCCGACGATCTTCCGGTCGGCCGCTTCAGCGGCCCCGCGGTCAGGCCGGTGCCCGTCGTGCGATAGGCGCGGGACGTGCACGGGCCATGAAAAAAGCCCCGGCTCGCGCCGGGGCTTTTCGTTTTGCGGTGCGCCCGGTTCAGGCCGCCATGCCGAGGGCCTGCATGTAGAGTTCGAGGATGGCCTCCTCCTCCTGGCGCTCGGCGTAGTCCTTCTTGCGCATCGAGATGATCTTGCGGATCACCTTGGTGTCGAAGCCGTTGCCCTTGGCCTCGGCATAGACCTCCTTGATGTCGCCCGCGATCCCGGCCTTCTCTTCTTCCAGGCGCTCGATGCGCTCGATGAAGCTCTTGAGCTGGTCGGCCGCGATGGATTCGGTCTGGAAGGCTGCGTCGTCCATGGTGGGTGCCCCTTGCGTGGAGTGAATGAGGAGAGGGCGCAAAGCGCGCGCCGCTGACCGCGATGGTATCGCGGCGATGATTGAGCGGCGCTTAACGACCCCGGCGGGAGCGGACGGCGCGGGCGTTCAGTGCGCCGGCTTGGCGCCCTCGAAGGCGGAGAGCTGGGTCGCGCTCGCCTCGTTCTGGTGCTTCGCCTTCCACTCCTCGTAAGGCATGCCGTAGACGTGCGTCCGGCTGTCGTCCTTGGAGAGGGGGATGCCCTTCGCGTCGGCGGCGTCCTTGAGCCAGTTCGACAGGCAGTTGCGGCAGAAGCCCGCGAGATTCATGAGGTCGATGTTCTGCACGTCCGCGCGTTCGCGCAGGTGCTCCACCAGGCGCCGGAATGCGGCGGCTTCGAGCTCGGTCCGAGTCTGCGGGTCCATGTCCTTCAGGGGTGAGCCTGCGGTCTGCGGGTCGTTGGTCTTCATGGGAATGCTCCGGCTATCGATGGCGGCGCAGCCGCTCGCGGGTGCGCGTGCGCTGAGGTGTCGGGATGCGGCGGGCGGGATCGGCGAGCAGGGGCTGGAGGAGGCGCGCGAAGCGCTCGGCCCAGTCCTCTGCGCCCGCGTCGGAGGCGATCAGGTCCTGGCGGATCTCGATGAGCGCATTGGCGAGGCCCCGCGCCGTGGCGTGCCGGTCGACCGTGTCGCCCGCAAGCGCGCCGTCGTAGGGCTCGTTGTCGCCGACCACGAGCCCCGCCTCCGCGCCGAGTCTCTCCAGCAGCGGCCCGGCGAAGCGCGCATCGGCATCCCACAGGATGCCCACATGCCAGGGCCGCGGCCAGCCGCGCCAGATCGGCGTGAAGCTGTGGACCGTCACGATCGCGGGCGGGTGGCCCGCCGCCAGCGCCTGCTCGATCGCCTGCACGATGGCGGCGTCGTAGGGATCGTAGAACCGCGCGATCCGCCGCTCGACCTCGGCTTCGTCGACATAAGCGTTGCCCGGCACCACGGCGCCGTCCGAGAGGCGCATCACCAGGGTCGGGTCGTCGCGCCCGCGGTTCGGGTCGATCACGAGCCGGGAGAAGCGGGTCAGGATCGCGGGCGCGCCGAGCCGGCGGGCGAGCGAGCGCGTCACCGCGGCGGCGCCGATGTCGTAGGCGATGTGGCGCCCGAACTCGACCTCCGGGAGACCGAGATCGCCGAGGTCCGGCGGAACCGCGTTCGAGGCGTGGTCGCACAGGATCAGCGCGCCGGATGCGGGCGAGCCTTCGATGATCTCGACGGGATGGGGATCGGGAGCGGGGCTCTCGACCCGCCGGGCGGCGGAGGCGGGCATGGCGGTCGATGGCTTTCGCGGGTTCCCGAGGCTGGACTCGGCCGCCCGTCCGGGACGGGGCGGCTCTCACGGGTTGCTGAGGTCGGGCTTAACCTGCCATAGGGGGCGTGACAACGCGACCTTGCGCCCTCGCGCCGGCGGCACGCGCGGACCCTCCTCGGGGGCCGGCGCGCCGGCGCCGTGACATGCGATTCCCGAGCCATGGCCTCCGCCCCGACCTCCACGCCCGCCGCCTCCGGTCTCGCCGGTCCTCTCCTCGCGCTCTGCGCCGGCGCGGTCGCCATGGGGATCTCGCCGATCTTCGTGCGCTACGCGGCCGCCGACGTCGGGCCGTTCGCGAGCGCCTTCTGGCGCGTGGCGCTGGCCCTGCCGGTGCTGTACGCCTGGATGCGCTGGGAGGAATCGCGCACGCCCGCAGGCGCACCCCGCCGCTCCTTCAACCGCGGCACTGTGCTGGCCGGCCTCGCCTTTGCCGGCGACCTCGTCGTCTGGCATCTCGCCATCCTGAGCACCACCGTGGCGAACGCCACCTTCTTCGCCACCACGGCCCCGGTCTTCGTGGTGCTGATCACCTGGCTCGTCCTGCGCCGGCACATTGCCTCCTCGACGGTGATCGGCCTCCTGCTCTGCCTCCTCGGCGGAGCGGCCCTCATCGGCCAGAGCCTGCAGGTCGATCCGGCGCGGCTGCGCGGGGACCTCTTCGGCGTCGCGACCGCCGTCTTCTTCGGCCTCTACTTCATCGCGGTCGAGCGGGCTCGGCAGGAGGGGTCCGGGGCGGCGCGCGTCACGTTCGAGCTCAGCCTGATCACGGCGGCGGTCCTTCTCGTGGTGGCGGTGCTGTTCGACACCCGCGTGGTGCCGCGGACCTGGCCCGGACTGGCGGCGCTCGTCGCCATGGCCTGGATCAGCCATGCGGGCGGCCAGGGGCTCCTGTCGGTGGCGCTGGGGCGCCTGCCGGCCGTGTTCTCGTCCCTCGTCATCTTCCTGGAGGCGGTCGCGGCCGCCCTGTTCGGCTGGCTCCTGCTCGACGAGGCCCTCACCCTCGTCCAGGCTTTCGGGGGTGCCCTCATCCTGGCCGGGATCTGGATCGCGCGGCCGAAGCCCGGGGCGCCGGTCGGATGATCGACGCAGGGCTGCCGGGAGACCGGAAGCGCCGGCCGGATGATCCGGGCGCGGCCGTCCCTCGTCCGGCAGCCCGGGTGCCGGGGCCGCATCCGGGCCTTGATCCGGCCGGACTTCTCCCCGAGAACGGGTCGCACCGATTCCGCGCAGCAACGATCCCGCCGCTTCTCCTCCTCATGAGCCCTGTCCGTCCCCGTCCGGCGTCCCGCCGCCCGAGCGCGCTCGCCGCCCTCGGCCTCGGCGCCGTCCTGTGCCTCGCCGCGGGGCCCGCGCTGGCGGACCTGCGCCTGTGCAACATGACGACGAGCCGGGTCGGCGTGGCGCTCGGCTACCGGGACGCGCAGGGATGGGTCACCGAGGGCTGGTGGAACCTGACGGCGCGCGGCTGCGAGACCCTGCTGACCGGCCCCCTCGCGGCCCGGTTCTATTACGTCTATGCGGTGGATTACGACCGCGGCGGCGAGTGGAGCGGGCGCTCGCTCATGTGCACCCGCGACCGCGAGTTCACCATCCGCGGGGTCGAGGATTGCCTCGCCCGCGGCTTCGACCGCAGCGGCTTCTTCGAGGTCGATACGGGCGAACAAAAGAGCTGGACGATCCAGCTCACCGAAACGAACCGGCCGGGAGGCTAGCGGAAGCGCTCGACCGCCCGGGGCGAACAGACGGGCCGGACGATCCGGCTCACCGAAACGAACCGGCCGGGGGGCCACCCGCGGCCGGAAGCTCAAGAAGGGGACAGGCCATGCGCCGTTCGCGTCGGACGAAGATCATCGCGACCCTGGGCCCGGCATCCGAGAGCCCGGAGGTCATCGAGCGCCTGTTCCAGGCCGGCGTCGACGTGTTCCGCCTCAACATGAGCCATCTCCCGAAGGAGCGCATCCGCGAGCGCGTCAACGTGATCCGGGAGATCGAGGCCCGGCACAAGCACCCCATCGCGATCCTGGCCGACCTCCAGGGCCCGAAGCTCAGGGTCGGCGCCTTCCAGGGCGACGCCGCGATGCTGGAGAAGGGGCAGACCTTCACCCTCGACGGCAGCGAGACGGCCGGCGACGTGAACCGCGTCTTCCTGCCCCATCCCGAGATCCTGTCGTCGCTGGAGCCCGGCCACACGGTCCTGATCGACGACGGCAAGCTTCGCCTGCGGGTCAAGGAGATCAAGCGGGGCACGGCCGTCACCGAGGTGATGGTCGGGGGCCGGATTTCCAACCGCAAGGGCGTGAGCCTGCCCGACACCATGATTCCGGTCACCGCCATGACCGCGAAGGACCGCTCGGACCTCGAGGCCGCCCTCGACGCGGGCGTCGACTGGATCGCGGTCTCCTTCGTCCAGCGCGCCGAGGACATCGCCGAGGTCAAGAAGGTGGCGCGCGGGCGGGCGCTGGTGATGGCCAAGCTCGAGAAGCCGCAGGCGCTCACCCATCTGGAGGCCATCCTCGACGCCTCCGATTCCGTGATGGTGGCGCGCGGCGACCTCGGGGTCGAGATGCCGTTGGAAAAGGTGCCGGGCCTGCAGAAGCGGATCGTCCGCGCGGCGCGGCGCAAGGGCAAGCCCGTGATCGTCGCGACCCAGATGCTGGAATCGATGATCACCGCGCCGGTGCCGACCCGCGCCGAGGTCTCCGACGTGGCGACGGCCGTCTACGAGGGCGCCGACGCCGTGATGCTCTCGGCCGAGAGCGCCTCGGGGTCCTATCCCGTCGAGGCGGTCACCACCATGAACCGCATCGCGGAAGAGGTGGAGCGGGACCAGATCTACTGGTCGATCATCACGGCCCAGCGCAACGAGCCTGAGGCCACCGGCTCGGACGCGATCGCGGCCGGCGCGCACCAGATGGCCGACACGCTCGGCCTCAAGACCATGGCGGCCTGGACCTTCTCGGGGAGCACGGCGTTCCGGCTCGCTCGCGAGCGCCCGAACGCCACCGTGGTGGCGCTCACACCCTCGATCGACACCGCGCGGCGCCTCGCGCTCGTCTGGGGCGTGCACCCGATCCGCACCAAGGACGCGAGCGACATCGACGACATGGCGTTCCGGGCCTGCAAGTTCGCGGTGCGGGAGAACTTCGCGCGGGTGGGGGAGCGGATCATCGTCGTGGCCGGCATGCCCTTCGGGACGCCGGGCGCCACCAACATGGTGCGCATCGCCTACGTCTCGCAGGAGCACGCCGCCCAGGCCTGAGCCCGCGGTGTCGCGGGACGGGTCGGCCGGAGAAAAGCGGCGGCTTCAGAGATCCTGCCCGTCCAGTTCCGGCTGCAGGCGCTCCACGCGGGTGCGGACGCTTTCCATCTGGGGATGGATCTTCAGGGCGCGGCGGTAGGCCTCGAGCGCGCCGCGCTTGTCCTCGGAGGACATGAAGATGTGCCCGAGGCCGGCCCAGGCTTCGAAATGGCGCGGCTCCAGGGTGATCGCGCGGCGCAGGTCCGCGATGGCGCTCACGGGATCATCCAGCATGTAGAAGACGTTGGCGCGCCGGTGCCAGGCCTCGGCCCAGTTGGGCTCGAGCACAAGGAGCCGGTCGAGGATCTCGATCGCGAGCGGGTAATCCTTGGCGCGGGCCGCATCCGCGGCGCGGCTCATGAGCAGATCCGCGGTGTCGGAGCCGGAGCGCGACCAGCGCCGCTCGATCAGGGTCGCGATGCCCTTGCCCTCGGTCTCGTCCTTGGCGGCGGCGAGCCGCTCGAACAGGTCGTTGAGGGTGCTGGGCCGCGGCGTCGCGGGCTTCGCCTCGGACGGCTTGGCTTCAGGCGCCGGCCGCGCGCCCGGCGGGCGCTGGCCCTGCTGGGCCTGCACGGGGAGCACGACGGACAGGAGGGCGAGGGAGAGTGCAAAACGACGCATGCCGGGATCATCTAGGATCCCGGCATGCGTCGTCAAATCACGGATGGGTGCTCCCCGCGAGGGGAGCAGCGCCTCAGCCCTGGCGGGCCTTGTAGCGCTTCTGGGTCTTGTTGATCACGTAGACGCGGCCCTTGCGACGAACCAGCTGGTTGTCGCGGTGGCGCCCGCGCAGCGACTTCAACGAATTGCGGATCTTCATCGGTCCGGTCTCCAACGGCCTATGTCGAGACAGGCCGGCGAAAGCAAATGGTGGGCGCGGCAAGTATCGAACTTGCGACCCCTGCGATGTCAACACAGTGCTCTACCACTGAGCTACGCGCCCCGAAACGGCAGCCTGTTCGGTGCCGCTTCATTCTTGAGGGCGCGATATAACGGCTCCGGCGGAGGGACGCAAGCTGAGCCGAGCCCTTTTTTGGCCCTCCCGAGGGCTCCGGCCCGGGCGGGCGGAGGGCGCCTCGGGCAGCCGCCATCGCCCTCCGGCGCCCGGCTACGGCTCCGGAATTCTCCGGCCGCCAGTGGCCCCACGGGCCTCCCGGCTCCGGTTCTCCCGGATCGTCAGGCCGCCATGAGCTTCTCGACCTCGTTGACGAGATCGCGCAGGTGGAAGGGCTTGGAGAGGACCTTGGCGTCCGGCGGGGCCTTGGAATCCGGGTTGAGCGCAACCGCCGCGAAGCCCGTGATGAACATCACCTTGATGTCCGGGTCGAGTTCGGTCGCCCGCCGGGCGAGCTCGATCCCGTCCATCTCGGGCATCACGATGTCGGTCAGGAGCAGCTCGAAAGGCTCCTCCCGCAGCCGGTGGTAGGCCGAGAGGCCGTTGTCGAAGGGCGCCACCTCGTAGCCGGCGTTCTGGAGCGCCTTGGCGAGGAAGCGGCGCATGTCGTTGTCGTCTTCGGCAAGGAGGATCTTCATGGATCGCGAGAGCCCCGACTCAAAGAGGGTGCCATTGTGTGATGCCCCCTTGATGGCGCGACAGGGTAAACAAGTGGTGAAAATCCCCCGCCTGCGCCCCGCCGGGGCCGGTGCGGTGTTGCGCGAAGGCCATGACGGCGGGCCGTCGTGCGGATCCGACGGCCCCGACGGGCGACGCTCCGTCAAGACCATGGACAGACGCCGGCCCCGCCGCCACATTAGCCCGATTCCTCGCCCTCTCGACCGACGGAAACCCCACGCCCATGCGGCCTGCGTTCGCTCACGAGTTCGATCCGCCCTTCCTCGTCACCGAGCCGCTCCGGCAGACGATCCCCTTCGTCTTCAACGCGCCCCATGCGGGCGCGGTCTATCCGGCCTCGTTCCTGGCGACCTCGCGCCTCGACGCCCTCGCGCTGCGCCGCTCCGAGGACGCCTTCGTGGACGAGCTCATCGCGCCGCTCGCCGAGCTCGGCGCGCCCCTGATGACGGCCCGCTTCCCGCGCGCCTATCTCGACCTCAACCGCGAGCCCTACGAGCTCGACCCGCGCATGTTCGAGGGCCGCCTGCCGCCCTTCGCGAACACCCGCTCGATGCGGGTCGCCGGGGGCCTGGGCACCATCCCGCGCATCGTCGCCGACGGGCAGGAGATCTACCGCGGCCGCATCCCTGTGGACGAGGCGCTGCGGCGGATCGAGTGGCTCTACAAGCCCTACCACCGGGCGCTGCGGCACCTCGTCTGCCGCACGGCGCGGAGCTTCGGCCACGCGGTGCTGATCGACTGCCACTCCATGCCCTCCTCGAGCATCAGCCGGGACGAGACCGCCAAGGCCGACATCGTGCTCGGCGACCGCTACGGCACGAGCTGCGCCGGGATCCTGACCGACCTCGTCGACGCGGCCCTGCGCCGGCGCGGCTATTCGGTCGTGCGCAACAAGCCCTATGCGGGCGGCTTCATCACCGAGCATTACGGCGAGCCGGCGCTCGGGCGCCATGCGCTCCAGGTGGAGATCAACCGCTCGCTCTACATGGACGAGCGCAGCATCGCCAAAGGGGCCGGCTTCGCCGAGCTGACGCGGGAGTTCCGGGAGGTGTTCGCCACCGTGACCCAGGAGATCGGCGGCGACCTGAGCCCGCGGCGGATCGCGGCGGAATAGCCCTCGGGCCTGCCTTGCAGGGACCTCGGTCCACGGCGGAACAGCCGTCCGATCGGCGCCTCACCGGTCCGGGCAAGAAAAAAGGCCGCTGTTGCCAGCGGCCCGAAGTTTAGGGAGGAAACGCCCAAGAAGGGCATGCGACAGGCGACGCCAATCGCCGTATCGCAATGCAACATTTACACCGCACTGCACAAAAATCAAGGGGTCGGCGCAGCCGTCACGATACCCCGGGTGCATGGCTGGGGTGCGGATCGCCCGCGCGGGCGTAGAAGACCAGCGAGAGAAGGAGCCACAGCGCCAGCGCTCCGAACACGACCTGATAGGCCAGGGGCGGGTAGCCTCCGCCGGGGGCGCGGCCGACGAGGTCGACGAGGACGCCTGTGACGGATTGCGACAGGAAGGTGCCGCCGATCGCCCCGATGTTCATGAGCGTAATGCCCCGACCGGTCAGCTCCCGCGGGAACAGGGCCTTGCCGTGGGCGGTCAGGATCGGGGTAAAGGCGGCCACGAAGCCGAAGATGCCGAGCCACACCACCGCCGCGCCCAGGCCGAGCGGCACCAGGGCAGGGATCGCGAGGAGCAGCACCGTCGCGCCGCCGCCGATCAGGACCGGAATGCGGTAGCTCCGCGCCCAGCGGTCTGTCGGCCCCCAGGCGAAGAGGCCGGCGATCTGGGCCGCCGCGCCGACCAGGATCAGGGTGCCGCGTAAGGACAGGTCGACCCCGTAGGCGTCGGAGAGCCAGGGGCCCGCCCACAGCCCGACCACCGTCGCGAAGGAGGAATAGGCGGTGAGGTGCGCGAAGAAGACGGGCCAGAACGAGCGCACCCGGACCGCCCGCCCGACGCCGCGCACCGCGTCGGCCCAGCTCTCCCGCGCCTGCCCGGCCAGCCGGTCGCCGGGCACGACGACGATCACGAGCACGAGGAACACGGCCGTGAGCACCGCTACGCCCAGGAACGAGCCGCGCCAGCCGATCGAGGCGGCCGCGGCCGCGAGCGGAGCCGTGGCCCCGAGGGTGCCGAGATTGGCGAAGCCCATCTGGAGGCTCGTGAGGAGCGCGAAGCGCTCCGGCGGGAAGCGCCGGGCGTAGATCGCGAGCGGGGCCATGAAGAAGGTCGAGCACCCGAGGCCCATCAGGATGCGGGCGACGATCAGGAGGCCGGGCGAGGGCGCGACCGCGAACAGCACCGTGCCCGCGATCGCGAGCGAGGCCGTCGTCACCATGGTGCGCTTCGGCCCGTAGCGGTCGATCGCGATTCCGACCGGGATCTGGGCCGCCGCGAAGGAGAAGAAGAAGGCGCTCGACAGGAGGCCGATCTCGGTCGCCGAGAGGCCGAGCTCGCGCGCGAGGTCGCTCGCGATGACGCCGACGGAGCTGCGCAGGAACTGGCTGATGCCGTAGATCGCGATCAGGGCCGCGATGATCAGGACGACCGCCTCGGAACGGCCGGGCGCAGCCTGAGTCGGCGTGGTCATGGGGCCTCGCGGTCCGGCCGTTTCGGCCGATGATTGTGGCGTCCCCCTCCCAAAGCGCCAAGGGAGAAGCCGCGTCAACCGCTTGCGGTGCCGCGACGGGTTGCTAAAAGCGCAGGGCTTGCGGTCCGGGCGCTTGGAGACGCGGACCGGCCCGGACCCGGTCCGGCACAGCCGCACCAGGGTGGACAGGGCATGGGGCTCATCGACTTCTCGCAATTCGTCAACGAGCTCGCGACCCGCTCGGGCCAGGCGATCCTCCCCTTCTTCCGCTCGGCCATCGCGGCCGACGACAAGTCCCGCGGCGGCGCCTTCGACCCGGTCACCGAGGCCGACCGCGCCGGCGAGGTCGCCATGCGCCAGATGATCAAGCGCACCTTCCCGACCCACGGCATCGTGGGCGAGGAGTTCGGCGCGGAGGGCGAGGATTCGGAATACGTCTGGGTGCTCGACCCCATCGACGGGACCCGGGCCTTCATCGCGGGCCTGCCGACCTGGGGCACCCTGATCGGGCTCAACCGCCACGGGGTGCCGGCCTTCGGGATGATGCATCAGCCCTTCACGGGCGAGCGCTTCTCCGGCGACGGTGCCGGCGCCAACTACGCCGGGCCCGGCGGCGACCGGCGTCTGCGGGTGCGCCCCTGCGCCTCGCTCAAGGACGCCGTGATGGCGACGACGAGCCCGCGCCTGTTCACCGGCGAGACCCTGCGGGCCTACGACCGGGTCGAGAGCGTCGCCCGCCTCGCCCGCTACGGCACCGACTGTTACGCCTATTGCATGCTCGCGGCCGGCCAGATCGACCTCGTGATCGAATCCGGCCTCAAGCCCTACGACATCGTGGCCTTGATCCCGATCATCGAAGGCGCCGGCGGGATCGTGACGGCCTGGAACGGGGGCTCGGCGGCGCAAGGCGGCTCGGTCATCGCGGCCGGCGACCGCCGCATCCACGCCGCCGCGGTCGAGCTGCTGAGCCGCTGAGCGGCCGAGCCCCGCCGGACGCGGCGGGCCTCATCGGGACGAGCGCGCCTCTCCTCAGCCGCTGAATCCCGGACGGCCCCGCCTCAGGTCGGGACGAGCGCGCTCTTGCCCTCCGCGGGAGGCGGCGGGGTGGGTTCGGCCGGGACCTCCTCGTCCTCGTCCCGGTCGGCGGGCACGAATTCGGGCATGGCGGGTGCGCCGTAATCCGGAGTCCCGGGCACGAAGGCGTCGAAGGCGGCCCAGAACAGGTCGCGCACCGCATCCTTCTCCATCATGATCTCGTGCCGGGCGCCCGGGAGCACGATGGCGTGCCCGGCCTTGAGGCGCGCCGCGAAACGCTCGGTCACGGGCGTGCCGCAGACCGGGTCGGCGCCGGCCGCGAGGATCAGGGTCGGCAGGCGGATGCCGAGCGGGACGCGAGGATCGGCAAGCCGCTTCATGAGCCGGAACGCGCCGTGGAGCCACGCCACGGTGGGGTCGCCCACCGCCCCCTCCCCGACCGCATAGGCCGCGTTGGCGTTGCGGGCGTAGCGCACGGGGTCGCCCGTGAGGCGGTTGCCCGGGAAGGGCTTGGTGGTGATCGAGGTCTCGCCGCCGCCGGGCACGAAGGCCTTGCCGAAGCCGACGAGGTGGAGCGCGAAGGCGAGCCGGGCGACCCATTTCGGCTGGCGGATCATGCAGATCGAGATCATCGGGCTCGACGCCACGAGGCGGGCGAAGGGCAGCCGCCCCTCGTAGGCCTCGTTCAACGCGATCGCCGCCCCCATGGAATGGGCGAGCGCGAAATGGGGCTTCGGGCAATGGGGGATCAGCACCTTGTCGCGGATCGCGTCGAGGTCGAGGCGGAACTCGTCGAAGGAGCGCACGTGCCCCTTGCGCCCGTTGCGGACCTGCCGCCCCGAGAGCCCCTGCCCGCGCCAGTCGAAGGCGACGACCGCGAAGCCCCGCCGGCGCAGGTCGCGCACCACCTCGAAATACTTCTCGATGAACTCCGCCCGTCCCTGCAGGATGCACACCGTCCCCCGCACCTGCCGCGTCGCCGGCCGCCACCGTGCCACCCGCAGCGGCATCCCGTCCCGGGTCGTGACCGTGCCGATCTCGGGCCGGCCGGGGATAGGGTTGTCGGGGGTGGGGAAGAGCTGCACGGCGGGTCCGGGTCCGGCGGAGGGGTAGGCTTATCTATAGGGCAAGGGCAGGCCGGGGCCAGCCGGGCGGCGGGCGGTGCGCTCCCGACCGGCGGAAGATGGCACCGGTTCCGTTGGGATGGTCTTGGAGGGGATGGTTCAGTTTGGTTGGTGGAACCGGCTTTCTGAACCACGCAATCATATGGTTTCCTTAGAGTATACCCAAAACGAACCAGAGCTGCGTATTCCAATAAGGTCACTGATGTGGAGCATTTCCGAGTTCCAAACCTTTTGACCATTCTACTGGAACCGGATTGGCGGCATCGCGGACCGTTCCGCTAGGGCAGACCCTATTAGGACATCATGTTGAGTCCCGCTGCGGCTTGCAGGCTCCCCTGGCTCGGGGCAGGGTAACCGTAATTTCGGTGAACTCGCCTGGTAGGGTGTCAACCCCGATCTGACCGCCATGCTGCTTTACGACGATGTCGTAGCTCAGCGATAGGCCCAGCCCTGTACCCTCTCCAGCGGGCTTGGTGGTGAAGAACGGGTTGAACATTTTGGCTCTCACCTCGTCGGGGATGCCGGTGCCGTTGTCGCGGATGCGGATCTCGACGCGGTCGTCGTATCCCTTCGTGGCGACGCTCAAGGTCGGCTCATAGGCCTCGTCGAAATGCTCGGCCTTCTTCCCGTGCACGGCGTAGAAGCTGTTGGAAATCAGGTTCAGGAGCACGCGGATGAACTCCTGCGGGAAGACCTCCACTGCGCCGGCGGCGGGGTCGAGGTCCGTGATCACAGTGATGTTGAAGTCAGGCTTTTCCGCCCGCTCGCCGTGATAGGCGAGGTTGAGGCTCTCCTCCAGTGTGGCGTTGAGGTCGACGCTGCTGCGCTCGCCCGTACCCTCTCGGGAATGCAGCAGCATGTTCTTGACGATGGAATCCGCGCGGCGCCCGTGCTGGACCACCTTCTCGAGATTGGCCTTGATCATGCTGGCAAGGTCCTCGATCTCGGCGCGAGTGGTCTCGTCGAGCGGCTCTGGTGCCAGCATCTCGCGCAGCTCGCCGACGAGTTCCGCCGATACCTCGGCGAAGTTGTTGACGAAGTTGAGCGGGTTCTTGATCTCGTGGGCGATGCCGGCCGTGAGCTGTCCCAGAGAAGCCAGCTTCTCGCGAACGATAAGCTGCTGCTGTGCTGCCCTCAGCTGCTCGAGGGCAGCTTCGGCGACGGCTTTCGCGCGTTCGAGCTCCTCCTGCCGTCGCCGGAGGTCGGATACGTCCGTGTAGATCGACACGAGCGAGCCATCGTTCATTCTATAGTCGCTGACCTGGAGGTGAATGCCGCCCTTCATCTGGGTCTCACGCGGTCCCGCAGCGCGCTTCCGCCGCTCCAATTGGGAGGAGAGCCATGCTTCGGGATCCGGCTCGGCCGCGGGGAACATTCCCCTTTCGACCGCTGCTCTCAACACCGATCCGAAGCTGTTGCCCGATCTGACCTGATCTGCGACTTCGTGGAAGAGACTACGGTACTGCGAGTTGCACATAACGATCCGATCCTGGGGATCGAAGAGCACGAACCCCTCGGCGATAGCCTCGATAGCATCCTGCAATCGACGGCGCGCTTTCTCGAGCTCCTCCGCCAGCTGCTTTTCGGCCGTGATATCTCCCGTGGAGCCGATCATCCGGATCGCGCGCCCATTCTCATCACGTTGTGCGATCCCATGCTGGCGCGCCCAGTGCCAGGCGCCGTCGCGGCGACGGTAGCGGTACTCGATCTCCAGTCGCTTGGTTGCCCCCTTGAGGTGCGCAACGGTCGCTGCACTGTAGGTTGGCAAATCCTCTGGATGAACGCGACGAAGCCAGTCCTCGGCCGTACGAAGCTCTTCGGCTGTCAGTCCCAAGATGGCGTAAAGCCTCGGGGAGTAGTACATCTGCCCTGAGGCCACATCCCATTCGTAGACGCTTTCGTTGGTGGCCTGCAGCGCAAGGTCGTAGCGTTGCTCGCTCTCCTTCAGGGCCCGCTCGGTCTCCTTGCGCTGGGTCACGTCGCTGACGGCTCCGACCAGCCGGATGGCTCGGCCTGTGCCATCCCGGATAGGAAGCCCGTGGTCTTCGACCCAGCGGTACTCGCCGCTGCGCACCAGGATGCGATACTCGCAGTCGACCCGGGCTGTGCGTCCCCTGAAGCACTCCCGCAATGCATCCCGGTAGAGCTCGCGGTCCTCCTCGTGCACGAGTGCAAACCAGTCTCGGCTCGTCAGGTTCACGCCCTCAAACCCGAAGATCTCCATCAGCCGCGGGGAGACGAAGAGCGTATTCTGCTCGATATTCCAGTCATAGATACCCTCGGCCACCGCCTGGCTCACGAGCGTATAACGCTCCTCGTTCTCACGGAGCTTGCGCTCCGTCGCTCGCGCCTCGGTCACGTCGGTATAGGTGATCATCAATCCCTGGTCTGGAACCGGCGTGTGCAGGATGAGCAGGCGCCGGCCGCCCGGGATCTCCTGCTCGACCTCCCAGACCGGGTGGTTCTTGATCTCGGCCATGCGAATCTGGACCTGGCTTTCAGGCTCGCCCGGCCCGTAGTCGCCTCGGGTTGCAGTGTAGCGAACGATGTCTTCGAGGGCTGTGCCTGGCTGGCAAAGCGATTCCGGCAGGCCGCGAAGTGTACCGAAGGCGGCATTGCAATAGATCAGCTGCTGGCTGCCGCCAAAGATGCCGATGCCAGCTAGCAGGAGATCCAGACCGGCGAGTAGGACGGTCGGCACATTTTCGGCGCGGGCTGAGACATCCAACATGCACTGCTCCACCGCAAGTGCGTCAGCGTTCTTCTAACCAGCTATGATGTCAACCGAGCACGCAACCACACCTGAAGAGCGAATTAGGCCGTACGGGCAACCAGAAGCTTGAAACGTGGCTCCAGCCGAGCGGTAGCGCCTGCGCGAGGGGGCCGCGCCATTTCGCGTAAGGCGCTTTATGGAACCGCTGCGGGTCGGTAATCCTCGTCCAACCCGCCCCACCCCCTCAGATCAGCCGCCCCTGCTCGTCCTCGTCGCTGGAGCGCGGCTTCTCGGCCTTGGTGCGGGCGGGTTTCTCCGGCGCGGCGACGGGCGCGGCGAGCGGCGTCTGGACCTCCGGGTCGTCGTTGCGGACGTTGTTGACGCGGGGGCTCACGGGCGTCAGGTCGAGCCAGTCGTCCGGGCTCGGGCGCACGAGCTTCATCGCCGCCTTGGCGTCGACCTCGCGGGTGTCGAGCCAGGGCGCGATGGCGTCGGGGCCGAGGATCACCGGCATGCGGTCGTGGATGCCCGAGAGGGTGCCGTTGGCGTCCGTGGTCACGATCGCGGCGGTGTCGATCTCGCCGCCGCTCGGGTCGCTGTAGGTCTCCCACAGGCCGGCGAGGGGCATCGGCCCGCGATCGCGGCGGCGGATCAGGAAGGGGGCCTTGCCGCGCGCCTCGCGCCGCCACTCGTAGAAGCCGTCGGCGAGGAAGATGCAGCGCCGACGCTTCACGGCGTTGCGGAAGGTCGCCTTCGACTCGACCGTCTCGCCCCGCGCATTGATGACGAGCGGAAAGTCCTTCGGGTCCTTGACCCAGGACGGCAGGAAGCCCCAGCGCACCAGGCGGAAATGGCGGTCGTCCCCGTCCTGGAGCACGATCGGCACGGGCTGGGTCGGGGCCACGTTGAAGCGCGGCGGGAAGTTCGGCTGCTCGGCATAGCCGAAGGCCTGGCGATAGGCCTCGGGCGGCAGGGTGATGGCGTAGCGTCCGCACATTGAGTAAGCCTCGGGTCGGCGATGCCGCAGGCGCTAAAGCCACCGCTTCCAGCGGAAATAGATGTAGGGCAGCACCGCCGCGAGCACCATGAGGGCGAGCGCCCAGGGGTAGCCGAAGGTCCATTCGAGCTCGGGCATGATCTTGAAGTTCATGCCGTAGACGGACGCCACGAGCGTCGGGGGCAGGAAGATCACCGACATCACCGAGAACAGCTTGATGATGTCGTTCTGTTCGATCGAGATCAGCCCCAGCGTGGCGTCGAGCAGGAACTGCACCTTGCTGGCCAGGAACGTGGCGTGCTCCTCGATCGACTGCACGTCGCGCAGCGCCGTGCGCCATTCGGCCTGGAACCCGGAAGCGCGCTGCGGGCGCGGCATGGACGCCGAGAGGAAGAGCAGCAGGCGCTCGACCGAGACCATACTCTCGCGCACGTTCGAGATGATGTCGCCCTTGCGCCCGAGCGATTTCAGCACGGCGCGGAAGCCTGCGGCCCGTCGGGCGGTCTGCCGCCCGCCCTGGCGCTCGTTGTCGAACACCTCGTGCGAGAGCCGGTCCACGCGCTTCCCCGCGATGGCGAGGATCTCGGCGGCGCGGTCGATGATGGTCTCGATCAGCCCGTCGAGCACGGCTTCAGGCTGGTGCCGGCAGCCGCCGGGCTTCACGGCGCGGGTCATGAACATGGCGAACGAGCGCGGCTCGTCGTAGCGCACGGTCACGAGGGCGCGCTCCGTCAGGATGAACGACACGTCGACGAGCTTCGGGGTCTCGGTCTCGGAATGGCAGAGCACGCGCGCCGTCATGTAGCGGGCGTTGTTCTCGTGATAGAGGATCTCGGACGGCTCGATGTCGGCCATCTCCTCCCGCGTGGGGATCTCGATCGAGAGGAAGCCTTCGACGATGCGGTCCTCTTCGCGCGTCGGCTCGATGAGGTCGATCCAGAGGGTGTCGGCGGGAATTGCCTCGCCGGGCTGCAGCACGTGCCGGTCGAGGGCGTCCGGAGCCCCGCTCGGGGCCTTCGCGGGGCGATGGATGAGGATCAAGGCCGCAGCTCCAGCACGTCGCAGGCATCCGTCGCGGGGCGGTGGATGAGGATCAAGGCGGCGGACCTTCGCTTCAGACGGCGAGCGCCAGCGGCGCCCCCTCGACGAAGCCGCCGCCGGCCAGCACCGTCTCCTCGAGGCCGCGCGCGCCGGTCGCGATGTGCTCGGCGAAGAACCGGCACAGCGCGATGCGCCCCTGATGCGCGGGATCGCCGTCGCCGCCCGCGATCGCGGCTTGTGCGGCCAGCGCCGCATCGGCGAGCGCCGCGCCGCCTTGGGCAATCGCGAAGAGGCGCAAGTAGGGCGTCGCGGCCGCGAGCGCCTGGTCGGGATCGTTGGAGCCGAGCGCCTTCAGCATGAAGCTCGTGGCGCGGTCCAGGCACTCCACCGCCTCGCGCAGGCGCGGCGCCGTCAGGCCGAAGGCGGGCGTCGCCTCGCGCACCAGGCGCGTCGCGGTGGCGCGCATGCGGGCGATCTGAGCCCGCACGGTCTCGCCGCCGGAGAGCGGCACCTTGCGGATTGCGAGGTCGACGGCCTGGATCCCGTTGGTGCCCTCGTAGATCGGCAGGATCCGGGCATCGCGCAGGTGCTGCGCGGCCCCGGTCTCCTCGACGAAGCCCATGCCGCCGTGCACCTGCACGCCGATGGAGGCGACCTCGACGCCGATATCGGTCGAGAAGGCTTTCGCCACGGGGGTCAGGAGCGCGGCGCGCTCGGCCGCCGCCTTCCGTGCTGCCGGATCCGCCTCGCGGTGCGAGCGGTCGAGGGCTTCCGCGGTGAGAAGACAGATCGACCGCGCCGCCCCCGTCAGCGCCCTCATGGTGAGGAGCATGCGGCGCACGTCCGGATGCGCGATGATCGGGCTCATGCCCTCGGAGGTCTGCCCCGGGGCGCGGCCCTGGCGGCGCTCGTTGGCG
The DNA here is from genome assembly GCA_036263675.1 of Microvirga sp. Classification (GTDB taxonomy): domain Bacteria; phylum Pseudomonadota; class Alphaproteobacteria; order Rhizobiales; family Beijerinckiaceae; genus Microvirga. Next base: position 172,016 of record DATAGO010000051.1, read on the forward strand.
TAGGCCAGCGCCTGCTGATAGGCGCGCTCCGCGATCGCGACGCCCTGGAGCCCGACCGCGAGGCGGGCGTTGTTCATCATCGTGAACATGCAGGCGAGGCCGCGGTTCTCCTCGCCGATGAGCCAGCCCGTGGCGCCCCCGTCGTCGCCGTAGATCATGGTGCAGGTCGGCGAAGCGTGGATGCCGAGCTTGTGCTCCACGCTGTGGCAGCGCAGGTCGTTGCGGCTGCCGTCGGGCAGCACCTTGGGGACGAGGAAGAGCGAGATGCCGCGCGTTCCGGGCGGCGCGTCGGGCAGGCGCGCGAGCACGAGGTGGACGATGTTGTCGGTGAGGTCGTGCTCGCCGTAGGTGATGTAGATCTTTTGCCCCGTGATCCGGTACGTGCCGTCCCCGGCCCGCTCGGCGCGGGTGCGCAGGGCGGCGAGGTCCGAGCCCGCCTGCGGCTCGGTGAGGTTCATGGTGGCGGTCCACTCGCCCGAGACCACCTTGGGGAGATAGCGGCTTTTCAGCTCCTCGGAGCCGTGCGCGGTCAGCGCCTCGATGCCCCCCATGGTGAGGAGGGGTCCCAGGGCGAAGGCCATGCAGGCCGAGTTCCACATCTCGACGCAGGCCGAGTTGAGGAGCACCGGCAGGCCCTGGCCGCCGTATTCCTCAGGCCCCGTGAGCCCGTTCCAGCCGGCTTCCGCCCAGGCCCGGTAGGTGTCCTTGAAGCCCGGCGGCATGGTGACGGCGCCGTCCTTGAGGGGCGTGCCGTGGGCGTCGCCGACGCGGTTCAGGGGCGCGATGGCCTCGTTGGCGAAGCGGCCTGCCTCCTCGAGGATCGAATCCACCACGTCCGCGCCGAGATCGCCGTAGAGGCCGTCCCGGATCGCCCGGTCGAGCCCGGCCACGTGGCGCAGGGTGAATGCGAGGTCCGCCACCGGGGCACGGTAGGTCATGAGTGTCTCTCCGAGGGGAGCATGGTTGACGCGCGAGGGCACGCGGCTAAACCCGCCGCGACAGGCGCCTCGCCCGCAAGGATGTTTAGACGTGAACGATGACGGGTCAATGCCGGCCGAACGGCTCTGCGCCATCGCCGAGGCGGGGCGCCCGTGACGACCGAACGCCTCCCGGCCGATTCCGCCGGCGTCGCCCGCGCGGCCCGGATCCTGCGCGAGGGCGGCCTCGTGGCCTTCCCGACCGAGACCGTCTACGGGCTCGGCGCCGACGCCACGAGCGCCGAGGCGGTGACGGGCATCTATGCCGCCAAGGAGCGCCCGCGCTTCAATCCGCTCATCGCCCACCTGCCGTCCCTCGAGGCCGCCCGCGCGCAGGGGGCCTTCTCGGACGAGGCGCTGGCGCTGGCGGAGGCCTTCTGGCCCGGGCCCCTGACCCTCGTGGTGCCGGTGGCGCCGGGCGGCAGCGTCTGCGACCTCGCCCGCGCCGGGCTCGATTCGGTCGGCCTGCGGGTGCCGGCCCATCCGGTCGCCCGCGCGCTGCTCGACGCGGTCGGACGGCCCGTGGCGGCGCCGTCCGCCAACCGGTCGGGGCGCGTGAGCCCGACCGATGCCGACCATGTGCTGGGGGATCTCGCGGGCCGCATCCACGCGGTGGTGGACGGCGGCGCGGCGCGGGTCGGGGTCGAATCCACCATCCTGTCCTGCCTGGGCGGGACGCCGGCGCTGCTGCGGCCCGGGGGCGTCGCCCGGGAGGCGATCGAGCGGGTGATCGGGCGGGCGCTGGCGGATGGCAGCGAGGGTGGAGTCAAGCCCCTGGCGCCCGGCATGCTCGCCTCCCACTACGCGCCCCGCGCCCGGGTGCGGTTGAAGGCCCGGGAGATCCGCGCGGGCGAGGCGGTGCTGCTGTTCGGATCGGATGCGCCGGCGGGGCTGGAGCGCGCCGCGGCCGCGCTGAACCTGAGCGAGCGTGGCAGTCTCGTCGAGGCCGCCGCGAACCTGTTCTCCCACCTGCGCCGCCTCGACGTCTCCGGAGCGGAGACGATCGCGGTGGTCCCGGTACCCGCTACGGGACTGGGCGAGGCCATCAACGACCGACTCAAGCGGGCGGCGGCGGAGCGGTAGAGGGGTTGTCCCGCCCCGTGTGCGCTTCCTCTCCCCGCCTGGACTCCCTCTCCCCGTGCAACGGGGAGAGGGTTGGGTGAGGGGCCGGTCGAACGAGCTCAATGCATCCATGTCCATGGCCGGGCTTGACCCGGCCATCCCGACGCGAAAACCGCGATGCTCGTTGCGGAGCGACCGAGAGGGTGCCCGTCGGATCGAGATGGCCGGGTTCAGCCCGGCCATGACACGGGTGAGATGGACGCGCTGCGCTCCACCGACCGGCCCCTCACCCCAGCCCTCTCCCCGCAGGCGGGGAGAGGGGGTTCGAAAGCGGAGAGAGGGATCCGAGCCCTCACCCCTTCAGTTTCGCGGCGATCTGCGCCACGTGGCGGCCCTGCCAGCGGGCGCCGGCGAGCTCGTTCGGGCTCGGCTGGCGCTGGCCCTGGCCGCCTGCGATCGTGGTGGCGCCATAAGGAGCGCCGCCGGTGATCTCGTCGAGCGTGGACTGGCCCTGGAAGGCGTACGGCAGGCCGACGATCACCATGCCGAAATGCATCAGGTTCGTGATGCCGGAGAACAGGGTGGTCTCCTGGCCGCCGTGCTGGGTCGCGGTCGAGGAAAACACAGAGCCCACCTTGCCGGTGAGCGCGCCGGTCGCCCAGACGGCGCCGGCCGCGTCCCAGAAGGCGGTCATCTGCGAGGCCATGCGGCCGTAGCGGGTCGGCACCCCGAGGATGATCGCGTCGTATTCGGGCAACTCCTGCACGGTCGCGACGGGAGCGGGCTGGTCGAGCTTAAAATGCGCTCTCTCGGCGATTTCGAGCGGCACGGTCTCGGGCACGCGCTTGATCACGGCTTCGGCTCCGGCCTCGCGCACGCCTTCGGCGATCGCGTTCGCCATGGTCTCGATGTGGCCGTAGGTGGAGTAATACAGCACCAGAACCTTCGTCATCGTGGTCTCCGTGTCATCGGGATGCGGAAAAGGACGGCACCGGGGGATGCCGTCCTGGAGGGCTTGCGAAGTGGGGGGTCTCAGGCGGCCTTGGGCGTCAGCGCGGAACCGGAGAGCAGCGGCAGGCCGACGGGCTTCAGCGCGAAGGCGCCGTCGCCGACAAGTGCATGGGCGAAAGCCGCCACGGCGAGGAACGCGGGGTACTCCCAGCCGCCGTTGGGGGCGTTGAACACCCAGCCGTTCGGGGCGTGGATCGCGAGCGCGCCGAGAAGCACCGGCAGGAGCGCGAGGGAGACCCAGCGGCCGTAGAAGCCGGCGAGGATCGCAAGGCCGCCGACGAGTTCGGCGAGCACGATCGGCCAGGCGAGAAGGGTGGGCAGGCCGACGCTGCCGAGGAAGCCCTGGAAACCGGGCATCGTGAACACCGCCACCTTCAGATAGGCATGGGCGATGAACATGATGCCGAGGGCGGCGCGAAGGGTGAAGATGCCGTAGGGGGCGAGACGATTGTCGATCATGGTGAGGTTCCTCGGACCGGGTTCAAGCACCGGCTGCGAGGAAGAATGGTCTTGTCTCCGGCGCAATTCCAGGCATAACTTTGCCATAGATAGCTTGCGAAGGTGCAAGGATGGCCGCACTGCAGAAGCTCGCCTGGGACGACTTCCGGCTCGTGAAGGCGATCGCGGAGGCCAAGGGCCTCACGGGCGCGGCGGAGCATCTCGGCGTGAACCACTCCACCGTGTTCCGGCGCCTCGGCCAGCTCGAGGAGGATCTCGGCGTCAAACTGTTCGAGCGCCACCGTACGGGCTACGCGCTCACCGCCGCGGGCGAGGAGATGACGGTGCTGGCCGAGCGCATGGAGGAGGACGTCGCGACCTTCGCGCGCAAGCTCGCGGGCCAGGCTATGAGCCCGGCGGGCGAGCTGCGGGTCACCACCAACGACACCCTGCTCGTGCACCTGCTGACGCCGCTCTTCGCCCGCTTCACCAGGAGCTGTCCGGACGTGCGCCTCGACGTGGTGCTCTCCAACCAGGCGCTCAACCTGTCGAAACGCGACGCCGACGTGGCGATCCGCGCCACCGACAACCCGCCCGAGACCCTCATCGGCCGGCGGGTCGCCACGATCGCCTGGGCGCTTTACGGCCGTGCCGCCGATTTCCCGGAGCCCGGCGGCATCGACCTCGTCGATCTCTACGACCGGCCGTGGGTGGCGCTGGGCGACAACCTCGCGGTCCTGAAGGTGGCGCGCTACGTCCGGGAGCGCGTCGGCCCGGATCGGATCGTCTACCGGGTCAATACGGTGCTCGGCCTCGCCGAGGCAGTCGAGTCGGGCATCGGCATTGGCCCCCTGCCCTGCTTCATCGCCGACGTGCGCCCCCAGCTCGTGCGCCTCTCGCCGCCGAACCCGGACTTTTCCACCGGCCTCTGGCTCCTCACCCACCCGGACCTGCGTCAGTCGGCCCGGGTGCGCGCTTTCCTGGATTTCATGGCGAGCGAGGTCACCAAGCAGCGCAAGCACATCGAAGGCATCGTGGCGCTGACCGCACGGGACGGAGAGCGCAAGGCGGGGTGAGGGACACGGGAGCGGGGGCGGGAGGACGCAAGACTGGGACCACCCTCTTTGTCATCCCCGGCCGGAAACAGCGAAGCTGCTGGAGGGAACGGGATCCGGCACCCTCGGTGTCACCCGCACTGGAGAGGGCCCCGCCCAGGATGGCACCGTGGGTTCGTCCGCGCGGTGCGGCGCCGATGCGTCGATCCCCGCAACCGGGCTTCCCTCCCGCCTCCCCGTCGGGCACCCTCCCGGGCAGGCACGGAAGCGAAACCCCGCATGAACCGGCGCAAGACCCTCTATCAGTTCGGCTACCGCCGCTCGCCCGACCAGGACCGCGCCGCGCCGGCGCGGCACCCGGTGGTCGTCGTAGGCGCCGGGCCCGTGGGCCTGTGCGCCGCGATCGACCTGGCCCAGCGCGGCGTGCCGGTGGTGCTGCTCGACGATGCCGACCGGATCGGCGAAGGCTCGCGCGGGATCTGCTACGCCAAGCGCACGCTCGAGATCCTCGACCGCCTCGGGGTGGCGCAACGCTGCCTCGAGAAGGGCGTCACGTGGAAGATCGGCAAGGTGTTCCAGGGGCGCGACCTGCTCTACCCGTTCGACCTCCTTCCCGAGGACGGGCACGAGATGCCCGCCTTCATCAACCTGCAGCAGTATTACCTCGAACGCTTCCTGGTCGAGCGCGCGGCCGGGATCGAGGGGCTCGACCTGCGCTGGCGCAACCGGGTGACCGGCCTGCGGCCCCGCAACGACGGCGCCACGCTCGCGGTCGAGACGCCCGACGGACGCTACGCGATCGAAGCCGATTGGGTGATCGCCGCCGACGGCGCGCGCTCCACGATCCGGACCCTGCTCGGCCTCGATTTCAAGGGCGAGGTGTTCGAGGACCGGTTCCTCATCGCCGACGTGAAGATGAAAGGCGATTTTCCGACCGAACGGTGGTTCTGGTTCGATCCGCCCTTCCACGAGGGCCGCTCGGCCCTCCTCCACAAGCAGCCCGACGACGTCTGGCGCATCGACCTCCAGCTCGGGCGCGACGCGGACGCAGCCGAGGAGCAGAGACCCGAGCGGGTGGTTCCGCGCCTGAAGGCCATGCTCGGGCACGCGGACTTCGCCCTCGAATGGGTCTCGCTCTACACCTTCCAGTGCCGGTGCCTGGAGCGCTTCGTCCATGGCCGCGTGGTCTTCGCGGGCGACGCCGCCCACCAGGTCTCGCCCTTCGGGGCGCGCGGCGCCAACTCCGGGATCCAGGATGCCGAGAACCTCGCCTGGAAGCTCGCCATGGTGCTCCGGGGCGGGGCGCCCGAGGGCCTGATCGACACCTACGACCTTGAGCGCTCCGCGGCCGCCGACGAGAACATCGGCCACTCCACCCGCTCGACCGATTTCATCGCGCCGCGCACGCCCCAGGAGCTGCGCTTCCGCGACGCCGCGCTGGCGCTCGCCCGCCATACGGGCTTCGCCAAGCGGATGGTGAACTCGGGCCGGCTCTCCACGGCGTCCGTGTACGACACGCCGCTCTCGACGCCGGACCGCGAGGCCTGGGCGGGGTCCGCCCGCCTCGGCGCGCCCCTCCCGGATGCCCCGCTGCGACGGCCGGGCGGGGAGCCGGTCTGGCTGCTCGATGCCGTCGGGGGCGAGGAGACGCTGATCCACGTGAAGGGCGAGGAGACAGCGCCGCAGCCGGAGGCGCCGCGCGCGATCGTGATCGGCGAGGATCTCCTCGACCCGGAGGGCCACTTCGCCCGCCGCTTCGACGCGACGCCCGGCGCGGCCTACCTCGTGCGGCCGGACCAGCACCTTGCGGCCCGGTGGCGGGCCCTCGATGCGGCCGCGGTCTCGGCTGCCTCCCGCCGCCTGCGCGGGTTCGGAGGCTGACCATGGCGGAGCTCGACACCGCGTCCCGGTTCCCGGACCCCGACCGCGCCTACCGGACCCTGATCGACGCCCATCGCGGCCTCTCCGACGAGGAGAGCGCGCTCCTGAACACGCGCCTCGTGCTGATCCTGGCCAACCACGTCGGCGACCAGGCGGTGCTCGAGGCGGCGGTGGCGCTGGCGAAACGCACGCTTCGCGACGGATCGGATCACGGGGCCTGAAAGCCCGGGATCACAGGCCTTTGTCCGGGGCGGAGAATTGCGTCCGGCGCCCGCTTCTGACACCGTGACGCCAGCCGGAAGGCAGGGCATCCGGCGCCCCGCCTTCCCGAGGACGATCGCAGACAATAAGGCGGAGCGATCAATTCCGCCTCCCTCAGGGATGAAATCGGAGACAACGCCATGACCCCCAACCGTCGTCGGTTCCTCGCACTCGCGGGCGGCGCCATCGCGGCCCCGGCCCTGCTCCGGGAAGGCTACGCCCAGGCCCCGCAGGTCACCCTGCGCATGCACCACTTCCTGCCCCCCGTGGCCAACGGGCACGCCAAGTTCCTGGCGCCCTGGGCCCAGAAGGTCGCCCAGGAATCGCAGGGCCGCATCAAGATCGACATCTTCCCGGCGATGCAGTTGGGAGGCGCCCCGCCGCAGCTCTTCGACCAGGCCCGCGACGGCGTCGTCGACATCGTCTGGACGCTGCCGGGCAACACGCCGGGGCGCTTCCCCGTCAGCGAGACCTTCGAGCTCCCCTTCGTGCCGCACCGCAAGGCCGTGGTGAACTCCCTCGCGCTGCAGGAGTTCGCGAACGCCCACATGAAGGACGAGTTCAAGGAAGTGCACCCGATCTGCTTCTGGGCGCACGATCACGGGCTCGTGCACGCCAACAAGCCGGTGCGGACGCTCGAGGACATGAAGGGCCTGAAGCTGCGCTTCCCGACGCGGCTGGCCGGCGAGGCGCTGCGGGCGCTCGGCGTCAACGCCATCGGCATGCCGATCCCGCAGGTGCCGGAATCCTTGGCGCAGCGCGTCATCGACGGCACCGTGATCCCCTGGGAGGTCGTGCCCTCGATCAAGGTGCACGAACTCGTCAAGAATCACACCGAGATCCCGGGCTCGCCCACCTTCTACACCGCGACCTTCGTGCTCGCGATGAACAAGGCGAAGTACGAGGGGCTCCCCGCCGACCTGAAGGCGGTGATCGACGCCAATTCGGGCCAGACCGCCGCCGCGATGGCGGGCAAGGTGTGGGACGAGCAAGCGGACGTGGTCTCCGACATGGTCAAGAAGCGCGGCAACACCATCATCACGCTCACCGAGGAAGAGGCGGCGCGCTGGCGCAAGACCACCGAGCCGGTGATCGAGAACTGGCTCAAGACCACGAAGGAGAAGGGCCTCGACGGCCAGAAGCTTCTCGACGCCGCCCGCGCCGCGATCAAGAAGCACGAAGGCGCCGCGTAGCGTCCCCTCTCCCCGCAGCGCACCTCCCTCTCCCCGCTTGCGGGGAGAGGGCTGGGGTGAGGGGCGGGTCGGTGGAGCGCAATCTCTCCGGTGTCATGGCCGGGCTCGACCCGGCCATCCCGACGCGAGGCCCGCAATGCCTGTCGCTGCGGGGGCCGTGCGCCACTCCGATCGAGATGGCCGGGACAAGCCCGGCCATGACAATGGATGCGCGGAGATCCACCGACCCGCCCCTCACCCCAACCCTCTCCCCGCCTGCGGGGAGAGGGGTTTCCGAGCCCCATGCCCCCTGATCCCGCCCACTCTCCCGCCCCGCCCGACCACGGCGCCGCCCGCATCGCCCGGGTGCTCGCCATCGCGGGCGGCGTGGTGGTGGTCGGCCTTGCCGGGCTCGTGACGACCAGCGTGCTCCTGCGCTGGCTCGGCGGGCAGGGAATCAACGGCGATTTCGAGATGGTCCAGACGGGGCTGGCGCTGGCGGTGTTCGCCTTCCTGCCCCTGTGCCAGGCCCACCGCGGCAACGTGATGGTCGATACCTTCACGGCCCGCCTGCCGCTGCGGCTGCAATACGCCCTCGACGCCCTGTGGGACGGGCTCTACGCGGCCTTCGCGGGCTTCATCGCCTGGCGCCTCGCCATCGGCGCGATCGAGGCGCGCACCAGCGGCACCACCTCGATGGTGCTCGGCCTGCCGATCCACTACGCCATCGGCGGGTGCGCCGCGATGGCGGCATTCCTGGCGCTGATCTGCGTGCTGACCGCCATCCGGCGGGGGAGGCAATCCGCATGAGCGGTATAACGGCCTCCCGACGCCCGAGGCGACGCCCATGAGCGGCATGGCGATCGCAGCCTGGGGCTTCTTCGGCATGCTCGTGCTGATCGGGCTGCGCATGCCGGTCGGCCTCGCCATGCTGACCGCCGGCAGCGTCGGGTATCTCTCGATCGCGGGCTGGCCCGCCTTCCTGAACTACATGAAGGCGACGCCCTACTTCCTGTTCTCGAACTACACCCTCTCGGTCATCCCGCTCTTCATCCTCATGGGCGCCTTCGCGGAGCGCTCCGGCCTGTCGCAGGATCTGTTCCGCGCCGCCAACGCGCTCGTGGGCCACCGGCGCGGCGGGATGGCGATGGCGGTGATCGGCGCCTGCACGGCCTTCGGGGCGATCTGCGGCTCGTCGGTCGCCACCACCGCGACCTTCGGCCGGGCGGCTCTCCCCGAGCTCACACGCTTCCGCTACGCGCCGGGCCTCTCGACCGGCACCATCGCGGTCGGGGGCACGCTCGGGATCCTGATCCCCCCGTCCGTGATCCTCGTGGTCTACGCGATCTCGACCGAGCAGAACATCGTCAAGCTGTTCCAGGCCGCGCTGATCCCGGGGCTGCTCGCGACCCTGTTCTATTGTCTGGCCATCGCCTGGACGGTGCGGCGCAACCCCGATCTCGCGCCGCCCCACCCGGAGCCGGAGCCGGGCGAGCGCCGCCGCGCGATCCTCGCGGTCTGGCCCGTAATGCTCGTGGCGCTCATCGTGGTGGGGGGCATCTACGGCGGCGTGTTCACGCCGACGGAAGGCGCCGCCGTCGGCGCCGCCGCGATGCTGGTCATCGGGGTCCTGCGCCGCTCGCTCTCGTGGCGGGACTTCAGGGAAAGCCTCGTCCAGACCGCGGAGACGACGGCGCTGATCTTCATCATCCTGCTCGGCGCCGAGGTCTTCAACGCGTTCCTGGCCTTCTCGCAACTGCCCACGCAGGCCGCGACCCTGATCTCGGAGGCCGGCCTGCCGCCTTACGCGGTGCTCGTGGTGCTGCTCGCCTTCTACATCGTGCTCGGCGCCGTCATGGACGAGCTCGCCATGATCCTGCTGACGCTGCCCGTCTTCTTCCCGATCGTGACGGCGCTCGATTTCGGGCTGCCCTCCGACGAGGTCGCGATCTGGTTCGGGATCCTGGTCCTGATCGTGGTCGGGATCGGGCTCACGGCACCACCGATCGGCCTCAACGTGTTCGTGATCAGCGCCATCGCCAAGGGGGTGCCGATCACGCAGACCTACCGCGGCGTGCTGCCGTTCCTCGCGACCGACGTCGTGCGGCTCGCGCTCTGCGCCGCCTTTCCGGCCCTGTCGCTCTACCTGGTGCGGCTGCTGTCCTGAAGCCGCGCCCGGGTCCCGCGCGCCGCATCGAGCGCGCGGTCCGTCCACAGGGCGGCAGCCGCGACGGACGGCGCGAGATCGAAGGCCTCGTCGACGGCCAAATCCGTCATCCCGCGCAGCACCTCCGGCAGGGACCGCCCGCTCGTGCGGACCGCGTTCGCGGCCTCCTCGACGAGACGGTGGGCCGCTTCGCGTCCGAGGCCCGTGACCAGCCGCCCCGCCGCGGCGTCGGCGAAGAGCAGGCCCCGCGTGGCGTCGAGATTCGCGCGCATGCGCTCGGGATGGACCTCGAGCCCCTCCGCGAGGGCGCGGGCCTCGCGCAAGGCCCCCGAGGCGAGGCCGAACAAGGTCGGGAGCGCGTGCCACTCCGCGTGCCACAGGCCCGCGGGCCGCTCGTGCGCGGCCGCCATGGCGTCGAGGAGCGTGGCGACGGGCCCCTTGGCGGCGGCGTGCGCCGCGAGGATCACGGTGCAGGAGACGGGATTGCGCTTGTGCGGCATGGCCGAGGAGCCGCCGCGGCCCGGCACGTAGGGCTCGGCCGCCTCCCCGACTTCCGTCGAGACGAGGTGCGCCACGTCCGCGGCGGTCTTGGCGAGCGCGCCCATCAGGGTCGCGAGCCACGCTCCGGCCTCGACCATGCGGGCGCGCGTCGCGTGCCAGGCGATCGGCGCCACATCTAACCCCAGCTCCCGCGCGAAGGCCTCCGCGACCTCCGGCCCCCGTGTCCCGAGGCTCGCCAGCGTCCCCACGGGACCGCCGAGCGAGGCCACGAGCACGCGCTCCTCCAGCGCGGGCAGACCTGCCGCGACCTCCGCGATCCCCGTGAGCCAGACCGCCGCCTTGAACCCGAAGGTCACGGGCGCGGCGTGCTGGCCGTAGGTGCGCCCGACGCAAGGCGTCTCCCGGTGGGTGCGGGCGAGGGTGTCGAGCCCCGACAGGATGGCGAGGAGGTCGCTGCGGATCAGCGCGAGGGCGTCCCGCATCTGCAGCACGAGGGCGGTGTCGGCGACGTCCTGCGTGGTGGCGCCCTTGTGGAACGCGCGTTCGAGGTTCGCGGGGAGCCGCGCCTGCACGGCCTTGACGAAGGGGATCACCGGCACGCCCGCGACGGCGGTGTCGCGCCCCAGGCCTGCGAGGTCGAGATCCTCGGGGCGGATCGCCTCCACGGCACGGGCCAGGTCGCCCTGTCCCTGTGCCCGCGCGAGCGCGGCCTCCATGCGCAGCATCGCGGCGATGCGGGAGCGGTCGGAGAACACCTCCGCCATCGCGGGTGCCGCGAAGAGCGGGCCGGTGATGGCCGAGTCGAGGGCCGAGAAGGTCATCGCCGTCCGCCCTCCGGAACCTTCGTGCGGCCGAAGCGGGCCGGGTGAGCCGCGACCGTCATGCGCCCCATTCCATCGGCAGGCCGACGTAGTTCTCGGCCAGCGTCGTGGCCGCATGGGCCGAGGAGGTCACGTAGTCGAGCTCGGCGAGTTGGCGCCTGCGGTCGAAGGGGCTGTCCTCGGCGAACCGGTGGAGCATCGAGGTCATCCACCACGAGAAGCGCTGCACCTTCCAGATCCGCCGCAGGCACACGGCCGAGTACTGCTCCAGGCCCTCCGCCGAGCCTCCCCGATAATACCGCTCCAGGGCGCGGGCCAGCACGCGCACGTCCGCGACCGCGAGGTTCATGCCCTTGGCGCCGGTGGGCGGCACGATGTGGGCGGCGTCGCCGGCCAGAAACAGGCGCCCGTGCTGCATCGGCTCGACCACGAAGGAGCGCATCGCCGTGACGCCCTTCTGGAAGATCTCGCCCCGCTGAAGCGCGAAGCCGCGCCGGTCGGAGAGGCGCGTCTCGAGCTCGTCCCAGATCCGCGCGTCGGACCAGGCGCTCAGGTCCTCGTCGGGCTCGCACTGGAGATACAGACGGCTGATTTCCGGCGAGCGCATGGAGAGGAGCGCGAAGCCGCGCTCGTGGTTGGCGTAGATCAGCTCCTCGGAGGCCGGCGGCGCCTTGGCGAGGATGCCGAGCCAGGCGAAGGGATAGACGCGCTCGAAGGCCGTCAGCACGCCGTCCGGAATCGAGGGGCGGCAGATGCCGTGGAAGCCGTCGCAGCCCGCGATGAAGTCGCAGGCGATCTCGTGCGCGGCGCCGTCCTTGGCGTAGCGGATGCGGGGAGCATCGCCGTCGAGATCGTGCACGCTGGCGTCGGCGGCCCCGAACACGATCGTGCCGCCGTCGGCGAGGCGGCGGGCGACGAGGTCCTTCACGACCTCGTGCTGGCCGTAGACCGTAACGGCTTGGCCGCCTGTCAGAGCCGAGAGGTCGATGCGGTGTCCCTCGCCTTTGAAGCGCAGCTCGATGCCGTGGTGCAGCAGCCCCTCGGCGACCATGCGTTCGCCGATGCCAGTCTCGATCAGGAGATCGCGGGTCATCTGCTCCAGCACGCCGGCGCGGATGCGCTCCTCCACGTAGCGGCGGCTGCGCGCCTCGATCACGATCGAGGAAATGCCGGCGAGATGCAGGAGATGCGACAGCAATAGGCCGGCAGGGCCCGCCCCGACGATGCCGACTTGTGTCCGAACCATGGGTCTGCCGCCCTGCCGTCGTTCCCGCCCGCCCGCCGAGCCGCCGCCGAACCCTGGCCGAGCGAGCCGACCCCGTCAATCGAACCGGGCGCGCGTGAACGGACTACCCGTCGATCTCCTCGCGCAGCATCTCGAGCTCGAGCGGGCAACCTTCGGACTACCCGTCGATCTCCTCGCGCAGCATCTCGAGTTCGAGCCAGCGGTCTTCCGCACGGGACAGCTCCTCCTGGAGTGTGGCGAGCGCGGCGGTCGCCTTCTGGAACAGGGCCGCGTCGCGGGCGTAGAGGCCGGGATCGTCGAGGAGGGCCCGGACCTTGGCGACCTTCGCTTCGAGCTCCTTGATGCGGCCCGGCAGGGTCTTGAGGTCGTGCTGCTCGTGGAAGCCGAGGCGGCGCTTGCCGGCCGGCGCAGCCTGCGAGGGCTGTGCCTTCCGATCCTCCTTCGGCTTCACGGCCTTGTCGGCGACGCGGGCCTGCACGCCCTCGCCGCGCTGGGCCACCATGTCGGTGTAGCCGCCGGCGTATTCGACCCAGCGCCCCTGCCCTTCCGAGACCAGCACCGAGCCGACCGTGCGGTCGAGGAAGTCGCGGTCGTGGCTCACCAGCAGCACGGTGCCGGAATAGTCGGTGATCATCTCCTGCAGGAGATCGAGCGTCTCGAGGTCCAGGTCGTTGGTGGGCTCGTCGAGCACGAGGAGGTTCGAGGGTTGCGCGAGCGCGCGCGCCAGCATCAGACGGTTGCGCTCTCCCCCCGAGAGCACGCCCACCGGCGTGCGGGCCTGCTCGGGCGCGAACAGGAAATCCTTCATGTAGCCGACCACGTGCTTGGTCTGGCTGCCGATCGTCACCGTGTCGCCGCGCCCGCCCGTGAGCGTCTCGGCGACGGTCGCAGTCGGGTCGAGGCTTTCCCGGCGCTGGTCCAGCGTGACCATCTGGAGGTTGGCGCCGAGCCGCACCCGGCCCGCATCGGGTTCGAGCACGCCGGTCAGGAGGTTGATCAGCGTGGTCTTGCCGGAGCCGTTCGGCCCCACGATGCCGAGCCGGTCGCCGCGCAGGAGCCGGAGCGAAAGATTGTGCACGATCGCCCGGTCGCCGAAGCTCTTCGAGAGCCCTTCCGCCTCGATCACCTGGGTGCCGGACTGCTCGGCCTCCGCGAGCGTCATCGTCACGGTGCCGACGGCGCGCTTCTGGTTCCGCCGCTCCTCTCGCAGGGCATGGAGGTTGCCCAGCCGCCGGACGTTGCGCTTGCGCCGGGCGGTCACGCCGTAGCGCAGCCAGTCGGCCTCGGCCACGAGCTTGCGGTCGAGCTTGTGGCGCTCCTGCTCCTCCTGCTCCAGGACCTCGTCGCGCCACGTCTCGAAATGGGCGAAGCCCCGGTCCATGCGCCGTGTCATGCCGCGGTCGAGCCAGACGGTCGCCTGCGACAGGCTTTCGAGGAAGCGGCGGTCGTGGCTGATGAGCACGAGGGCGGAGCGCAGGGACTTCAGCTCGGATTCGAGCCACTCGATCACGGGCAGGTCGAGGTGGTTCGTGGGCTCGTCGAGGAGCAGGATGTCGGGCTCGGGCGCCAGCACCTGGGCGAGCGCCGCGCGCCGCGCCTCGCCGCCCGACAGGGTCGCGGTGCTCTCCTCGCCGGTCAGCCCGATCTGTTCCAGGAGGTAGCGCGCCCGGTAGGGGTCGTCGCCGGGGCCGAGGCCTGCCTCGACGAAGGCGAGCGTCGTCGCGTGCGTCCCGAAATCGGGCTCCTGGGCGAGGTAGCGCACGGTGGCGCCGGGCTGAACGAAGCGCGCGCCGCGGTCGGCCTCGATCAGCCCGGCCGCGATCTTGAGCAGGGTCGACTTGCCCGAGCCGTTGCGGCCGACGAGGCAGGCCCGCTCGCCGGGCGAAATGGCGAGGTCCGCGCTCGTGATCAGCGGCGTGCCCCCGAAGGTGAGCGCGACGCCCTGCAGGGAAAGGAGAGGAGGAGCCATCGCGGCTCCCGTGGCAGCTTCGGCCTGAAAGCGCAAGCCGGGCCGGACCTTCGCTCAGGACCCTTCGTCCTCCTGCCAGGTGGCGGTCCGAACCGATGCGCGGGCCGGCCCGACCCCGGAGAGCGCGCGGGCCCGTTCCACGAGGGTGGCGCCGTACCAGTCCTGCGCGGAGGCGTAGCCCGCCTCCGAGGCCTTCCAGTAATCCGAGTAGGTGGCAAAGCCCTGATGGCGCGCCCAGGCCTCCTTCGAGACCTCCCAGATCCCCGCAACCGCAACCGTCCAGACCACGCTCGCAAGGAGCGCCCGCCGGGCGCCCCGCCCCGCCCGCGTGGAGGCCAACCTCATGAGGCTGATCGCGGCCCCCGCCACCCCGGCCAGAACGAGCCCGATGACGATGGTCTGCATAGATCCTCCCGCGATTGGCCGGGGGGATTGTAGGGGCTGCGGTCCGTGTCCGAAGACAGCCGCATCGCCTAGTCCGGAGGCATGGCGACTTCGCCTAGGCCACCCGTCCTGCCGCAGGCCAGGCGCGCGCTTGCAAAACGTTTGTAGGTCCCGCGGTTTGCAGCGCTCTCGGTCCGGCTCCGGCGCTCGTCGTCGGCGAGGCGGGACATCGAAGGTCGACGGCTCCGGTGAATCTCCGGGTCACGGGTGCCGAAGGGTGCAGGGCGCCCATCCGGCCGCCGCTCGAGCCGCCTTCAGCCGCAGACGTCGAGCCAGGACTCTTCCGGCATCTTGCCGTCGCACGTGGCGCTGCGCGTCACCCGATCGCGGCGCTTCGCGGGCGGCGCCCCGGTCTCGACGCTGCCCGCAGGGGCACGCGCGTGCGGCGCCCCGGTCTCGACCCTTGTCGCAGGGGCACCCGCGGGCGGCACCGCCGTGGCGGCCTCGAACAAAAAGGGGCTGGTCTGCGGACGGGCCGGAGCGGGCGCCGCCTCGGGACGGGCGAAGGTCTGCCTGTAGCCGTCGAGCGGCGGCAACAACAGGGATGCGGCGGGCCGTTCGGCGGCAGGGCCCGCCTCCGGGGCTGGGACGACGAGGCGGCCAGCGTCCTTGCGGGAGAGCGCGAGAGAGGCCGATGCCGGCATCGTCCCCGCGTCGGCCGGCGCCGACAGGCCGCGATAGGCCTGGATCAGCGCCACCGGACCGAGGATCAGCACGACCCCCGCCGCAGCCGCGATCACGCGGGGCGAACGATACACCAACACGGCGCGCTCCCTGACAGTCTTCCGGAACCCATTCTTACAGCCAAGGCTGACGCGAGGTAAGTGGCGCGGGTCCCGCCAGCGGCTTAGGCCGGCGCGGGAATCGCGCGGCGCGCGGCTGCAGCTGGCGTTACGTCACCGCGGCCGGGACGAGTTGCCCCGCTCCGGCGGGACTTTCGGTTGCGCCCGGAGGTTGGTCTTCGCGGTGCCGCCGACACGCACTGAGGCGTTCTTCGCCCCTGCCGGAGCGTCAAGGCGCATCCGGCTCCTGCGGCAGAGCGGCACAGGTCCGCGCGGCTTGGCGCTCCCGCATTGACGATCAACCTTCGCAGTCTTAGCCCGATCAGCTAGGCTGCATCCTCGGATCGCGGCGCTATGATGGCAGGAATGCGGGCCCGCCCGGTCGACCGGAGCCGTGGGACCGCCAGGCCGACGACTGGATTCGAGGGGGAGTCCGACATGGACGATCGTAGAGCGAGCCCGCGCAGGCGCACCTTCCTGGGAGCGCTGCTGAAGCGCCCCAGCGGGGCGCCCCTCGGCGACTGCATCGTCCGCGACCTGTCGAAGACCGGCGCACGTCTCTACGTGGCGCAGCCGATCGCGCTCCCCGGGGACGTCGAACTCGAGATCACGAAGACCGGCGAGCGCTTCCGGGCCGAGGTGGTCTGGGCGACCCGGGACAGCTTCGGGCTCCGATTCAGCCCCGAGAAGCAGGATTCGGACCCGCGCCGCGACGACGGCATGGACCGCTCGGTCCAGGACATCCTCGAAGCCGCGCGGACCGAGATCGCCGCCCTCGTGGGCGTCCGTCCGAGCTCGATCAGCCTGAAGCTCGAAGTCCCGGAAACCACCGCGTAGGGCCTGGGACGCGGGAATTCCGCAGCGGCTGCTCGGGCACCGCAGGTCCCGCCCCTCATCCGGATCCGCTTCTGCCCTGGCGCCGGCGCTCGTAGTGCTTGGCGAGGCGCAGGTGGCGCGCGATGGCGTAGTTCATGGCCGTCAGGAAGCCGTAGGTGCCGCGAACGAAGTGGCGGCGGCCTACATAGGCCTTGAGGAACGCGCCGGGCAGCTCGACGAAGACCCGCCACACGGGAAGTTCGACGCCGCGGATCTCCAGGTCGCGCGCCTGCTGGTCCGAATAGCGGTTGAGCTTGTCGATCTGGTCGCCGAGCGACCGCACCGAGCGGTGATGGACCCGCCCCTTGAGGGAGCCGACCCGGGTGCCGGGCGCAAGGACGACCCGGTCGTGGACGAGGGAATCGGAGTAGCGGCCGCGATCGCGCCGGTAGAGCCGCACCGGGTTCAAGGAATAGGCGAGCGCGTGCGGACGGGTCTCGCCGGGGAAAACCTCGACGATCGGCATGCGGTAGGCCTGGCAGGGCGGCTCCCCGCCCGCGAACAGCGCCTGGATCTCGCGGACGATTTCGGGAGAGAGCACCTCGTCGGCATCCAGGTTCAGGAGCCAGTCGTGCCGGCACTGATCCTCGCCGAACCGCTTCTGGAGCCCGTATCCGGGCCAGGGATTGGCGACGACCCGCGCCCCGAGTTCGGCGGCGAGCGCCTGGGTCCCGTCGGTCGAGCCCGAGTCGACCACCACGAGGTCGTCGGCGAGCGGGAGCGCCGCCCGGATGGCGTCGCCGATGCGGTCGGCCTCGTTCCGGGCGATGATGAAGATGGAGATCGGAGGCATGGCGGGCTGCTGGGACAGCGGCCTGCGTAATGACGGCCCGGCGCCCTGGCAAGGGGGACGGCGGCCTGCCCCGTGACGGCCCGGCGCCCTACGGGCGGCGATAAAAAAGCCCCGCGCCGGACGGGCGCGGGGCCAGGATGGACAATGGGCCGGTTACGCGGCCTTCAGCAGGCCCTCGGCCTGGAGCGCCTCCTGGACCTTCGGGCGGGCCGCGACCCGGGCCATGAAGGCGGACAGGTTCGGATAGGCCTCGAGGCTGAGCCCGTGGAAGTTCGTCCAGTTGACGACGGTGAAGAGATAGGCGTCCGCGACCGTGAAGCGGTCGCCCGTGAGGTAGGAGCGGCCGGCGAGCTCGCCGTCCACATAGGCGAAGCGCTGGAACAGCTTGTCCTTCGTGGCCTGCTTCACGGCGTCCGGGGTGGCGGGGTTCCAGAGCGGGCCGAAGCCCTTGTGGATCTCGGTCGAGACGAAGCCGATCCACTCAAGGACCTTGTAGCGCTCAGGGGTGCCGACTGCCGGGATCAGTCCGGCCTGGGGCGCCTGGTCGGCGAGGTACTGCACCAGCGCCGACACCTCGGTCATCACGGTGCCGCCGGCGATCTCGAGCGCCGGGACGTAGCCCTTCGGGTTCACGGCGGCGAGCGTACGGCCGGATTCCGTCGTGCGGGTCGCAAAATCGACCTTGTCGAGGGCGAGCGCCAGGCCGGCCTCGCGGGCGACGATGTGCGGGGCGAGCGAGCAGGCGCCGGGGGCGTAGTAGAGTTTCATAGGGGGCTCCGTCCGATGCCGGGTTTCAAGGACCCGGATGGAAATGCGGGGTGCCGGAGGGGCGGGAGCGCTGCGCTCCCCTCTCCGCCGGCCCGGGATTTATCGGCGCAGTGCTGCTCTGCTGCAATGCCGGAACGCGTGCGGCTGCGGCGGCAATGGTTTGCAGCGTTGCAAGGGGAGCGGGCGCCGATCGGGCCGTCAGATCACTTCGAGCGGCGCAGTGCCGGCGAGCGGCACCGCGTCCGCGAAGGTGTCGGCCTGCGCCTTGATGCGCACCTCCGCGAGGAGTGGGAAATGGTCGGAGGCAACGCGGGCGAGCGGCGTGCGCACCGGGGCCGCCGCGACCACCTGAACCGAGGGGCTGGCGAAGATGTGGTCGAGCCGCAGGACCGGCGCGCGGGTGTGGAAGGTCGGCTGCGGGTCGCCGTTCGGGTTCGAGAGCTGCGCGTCGCGCATGCGGCTCGCGAAGAGGCGGTAGGAGCGCGAATGGGGCGGCGCGTTGAAGTCGCCGAGCAGGATGGCGGGGTCGGTGCAGCGCGGATGACCGAGCCAGTCGGGCCCGAGGAGCGCCTGGGCCTGGGTGAAGCGCTCGCGGGAGCGCAGCGAGAGGTGGGCGTTGACGATCTGGATCGTCCGGCCCCCGATGGTGACCTCGGCCCAGAGGGCGCAGCGCTTCTCCAGCGTCGGACCGGTCGAGAGCGTCGGCAGGCGGCCGGAATGGACGAGGCGCGACGGGTGCCGGGTCAGGACCGCGATGCCGAACTGCTCGCCGAACATGCGGATCGTCGGCTGGAAATGCAGGTCCATGCCGAGCGCCTGGGCCACCTGGGCGGCCTGGTCGACGCTGCCGGGCTTGACGCGCCCGACCCGCACCTCCTGGAGCGCCACGATGTCGGGCTCGCAGGAGGCGATCACTTCCGCGATGCGCCCCGGGGCGATCTGGCGGTCGGTGCCGAGCCAGCGGTGAACGTTGTAGGTCAGAATGCGCGCCATCGTGTCCACGATTGTCGAGGGTCCCATGGGCAGAGAGAGCACACCCGTCCGGCCGGGCCGATCGGTGCCGATTGACGAAGAGGTCGGCACCCCGGCCGTGGCCTGGCGCCTTCAGGCTGCCCCCCGAACCCTCTGGCCCGCCCGCCGGATCCGGGACGCGAGGCCGAGCGGTCCTCCCGGCGGCGGGGTCGGAGGCGCAGCGCGATAGGCATGGAATATGTCCGATCCATGGCTCGGGGAAAGGCCTGGAGCGGAGGATAGGGCGAGGCCCACGCCTGGGAATGATCGACCCGCGGGCGTCCGGCGTTGTGTCGGAGACCGTCCCGAATCCGGAGTTCCACATGCCGCCCCTCAAGGTCCATGGCGTCCACGACGAGAACACGCTGCGTCAGATGCACACCTGCATGGAGGTCGGCTCCGTCCACGCGGGCGTGCTGTGCGCCGACGGGCATTACGGCTACGCGCAGCCGGTCGGGGGCGTCGTGGCCTACGAGGACCAGATCTCGATCTCGGGGGTCGGCTTCGACATCGGCTGCGGCAACCTCGCCGCGAAGCTCGACGTCACCTACGGCGAGATCAGGGACCGCCTGCCGACCATCGGCCGCGACATCGCCCGCAAGGTCAGCTTCGGCCTCGGGCGCACCAACCGGAAGCCCGTCGACCACCCGCTGTTCGATTCGCCCCTCTGGCAGGAGGCCGGCACCGCGGACCTGAAGGCGACCGCGCAGGCGCAACTCGGCACCGTGGGCACGGGCAACCACTACGTCGACCTGTTCCGGGACACCGACGACCGGATCTGGGTCGGCCTGCATTTCGGCTCCCGGGGCCTCGGCCACAAGACCGCGACCCGCTTCCTCAAGGCCGCGGGCGGCCGGGACGGCATGGATGTGCCGCCTGCCGTGGTGGACGCCGGATCGGAGTTGGGGAAGCGCTACCTCGCGGGCATGACGCTCGCGGGCGACTATGCCTATGCGGGGCGGGAATGGGTGGTCGAGGAGGTGCGGAAGATCCTGGGCGCCGCGATCCTCGACACCGTCCACAACCACCACAACTACGCCTGGCGCGAGCGGCACGGGGACCGCGATCTCTGGGTCGTCCGCAAGGGCGCGACCCCGGCCTTCCCGGGCCAGCGCGGCTTCGTGGGCGGGTCGATGGGCGACGACGCCGTCATCCTGGAGGGGGTGGATTCGCCGGAATCGCGGAGCTCGCTCTATTCCACCGTGCACGGAGCCGGCCGGGTGCTCGGACGCAACGCCGCCAAGCGCGCGCTCTCCCGGGAGGACATGCGGCGCTGGCTCGAGGACAAGGAGGTGTTCCTCATCGGGGGCGACCTCGACGAGGCCCCGATGGCCTACCGGCGCCTCGACGAGGTGCTGGTGCACCATGAGGGCACGGTGCGGATCCTCCATACCCTCCGCCCGATCCTCGTCATCATGGCGGGATCCGACATCCGCGACCCCTACAAGGACTGAACCCGTTGGCGGCGCGGCGCTGCTCGCAAGCGTCAGCTCCGACATCCGCGACCCCAACAAGGACTGAGCCGACCCCTGGACCGCCCGGTCCATTCCGGACCATTTCGGACCGATCCGGACCGGCAGGCTCACGCCCGGCCTGCGCTCCCTTCCCGGAGTTATCCCCAGCGAATCGGACCGGCGCCCGGCGGAAATCGGGTGCCCCGGCGACGAAGCGTGGCACTAATCAGCCGCTCGCGTGTTAACTGTTACGGTCGCCCAAGCTTGACAGGACCGACACGCGCGAGTGGCATGACAGAATGAAGCAACGCTCTGCCGTCCTCGCCCTTCTGCTGCTCGCCGCCGCGCCCGTCGTCCTCGGGTCCGCCCGCGCGGACGAGCCGGACCTCGCCGCCCTCCTCGACGACGCCAAGCCCGCGGGCGACCGCTGGGAGCGCTGCGCCGCCGCCCTCGTGAAGGCGGAGCTCCGGGGCCGCCAGCCCCCGGCGGAGGTTGCCGAGCGGGCGCTCGCCGGCTGCCGGCGCGAGGAGGCCGCCCTCAAGGCCGTGCTGCGAAAAGAGATCGGGGGCAGCCGCGCCGAGTCCGTCACGGCGCTCGTGCGCGACATCTACCGCACCAACCTCATCCGGGTGATCGTCGCGCTGCGGAGCCGCTAGAATCGGTCTGCTCGAGATGGGATCGGGAGGGGCAGGGTTGTCGGCTCCGCGACGGCGTCCGGATGCGATCCTGAAACAACCTGACGGACTTTCGGGCGCCGATGCGCGGTCGGCCGGTTGGCTTTTGCCCCCCGCCGTGCTACGGCGCCGCGCCGCCGCCGCCCTCCCCCGCGAGGCCGGCGGCGCACCGTCCCAGCCCCGCCGATCTCCCGCGACGAGCGCCGCCGCCCGTCGCCCGGACGTCAATGTCCTGGAACGATTGGCAGTTTGCTGCATTCACGGTATTGTTCGTGCACGAATGATCCGAGCGCCCGAGGCCCGCATGGCGAACGTCAATGTCGAACGCGTGATCGAAGTCAGGCACCACACCGACCGCCTGTTCTCGTTCAAGACCACGCGGGATCCCTCGTTCCGCTTCCTCAACGGCCAGTTCACCATGGTGGGGCTCGAGGTCGAGGGGCGCCCGCTGCTGCGCGCCTATTCGATGGTCTCGGCCAACCACGAGGAGGAGCTCGAGTTCTTCTCCATCAAGGTGCAGAACGGCCCCCTGACCTCGCGCCTCCAGCACATCAAGGTCGGGGACGAGATCCTGATCGGCCGCAAGCCCACCGGCACCCTCGTCCAGGACGCGCTCCTGCCCGGCCGGCACCTCTACCTCGTCGGCACCGGCACCGGGCTCGCCCCCTTCATGAGCGTCGTGAAGGACCCGGAGGTCTACGAGCGCTTCGAGACCGTGGTGCTGATCCACGGCACCCGCTTCGCCGCCGACCAGGCCTACGGCGACTACCTCGCCCACGGCCTGCCCGAGGACGAGTACCTCGGCGAGCTCGTGCGCGAGAAGCTGAAATACTATCCCACCGTCACCCGCGAGGCGTTCGTCAACCAGGGCCGCGCCACCGAGCTCCTGGCGAGCGGCAAGGTCGGCGAGGACCTCGGCCTCCCTCCCCTCGACAAGGAGAGCGACCGGGTGATGATCTGCGGCTCGCCCGCCATGCTGAGCGACATGGTCGCGATGCTGGAGGAGCGCGGCTTCGAGGAGGGCTCCACGAGCCGCCCCGGCCATTACGTGATCGAGAAGGCGTTCGTGGAGCGCTGACGCGACCTCACGGCCGCCTCCGCCCGATCGAAAGCCTTCGTCGAACGCTGATCCGGCCTTACGACCGCCCCTCCGCCCCTGACAGCCGCCGGCCCTCGCGCCGGCGGTTTGCTTTTTCGCGGGCAGCCGAAGCGCGACATTTCCGCAGGCCGTCCCCTTGCGCGGCCGGTTGGCCGCGGTAACGTTCGCCCACGAACGATCCCGGACCATCGCAGCCCGGGGCCGGGCGACGCGATCCGTTCACACGCGACCATGAGGGGCCGAGCCATGACCATCCTGAATCCGTCACGCCGCGCCGTGGTGGGCGGCCTTGCCGCCGCGCCGTTCGCCCTCGCGGGCTCGGGGGCGCTCGCGCAGCAGGGCACCGGACCGATCCGCTTCGGCGAGCTCAACTCCTACAGCCGCATGGCGGCCTTCGCGGTCCCCTACCGCAACGCGATGCAGCTCGCGGTCGACGAGATCAACAAGGCGGGCGGCATCAAGAGCCTGAACGGACGCCCGCTCGAGGTGGTGTTCCGCGACGACGGCTCGGCGCCGGGCGACGCGGTGCGCGTCGCGGAAGAGCTCCTGACCCGCGAGAACGTCTCGTTCATCGCCGGCGCCTTCCTGTCGAACGTCGGCCTCGCGCTCGCGGACTTCGCCAACCAGCGCAAGGTCCTCTACCTCGCGACCGAGCCCCTCACCGACGCGCTCACCCTCGCCTCCGGCAACCGCTACACCTTCCGGGTCCGCCCCAACACCTACATGCAGACCAAGATGCTGGTCGACGCCGTGAAGGCCAAGGGGGTGAAGCGCTGGGCCATCGTGGCGCCGAACTACGAGTACGGCCAGTCGGCGGCCGCCAACTTCAAGAAGCTCATGGGCGAGGCCGTGCCGGGCTTCGAGGTCGTGACCGAGCAGTTCCCGGCGCTCGGGCGCGTCGATGCCGGCGCCACGGTCGGCGCCCTGCTCCAGGCCAAGCCCGACGCGATCTTCAACGTGCTCTTCGGCGCGGACCTTCCCGCCTTCGTGCGCGAGGGCAATACGCGAGGCCTGTTCGAGAACCGCCTCGTCGCGAGCCTGCTCACCGGCGAGCCCGAATACATGATCCCGCTCGGCGAGGAGACGCCGGAGGGCTGGGTCGTCACGGGCTACCCCTGGGACCAGGTCAACGACCCGAAGCACAAGGCGTTCGTCGACGCCTACCGGGCCCGCTTCAACGACACGCCCCGGCTCGGGTCGCTGCTCGGCTACGTGGTGGGCTACATGATCCGCGACATGCTGGAGAAGTCGAAGTCGACCGAGACCGAGGCGATGATCGCGGCGCTCGAGGATCTCAAGTCCGACACCATCGTGGGCCCGGTCACCATGCGCGCGATCGACAACCAGGCGACGCTCGGCGTCTGGGTCGGCGAGACCACCCTCAAGGGCCGCCAGGGCGCCATGAAGAACCACCGCTTCGAGGACGGCGCCAAGTACATGCACCCCGAGGCCGAGGTCCGCGCGGCGCGCAAGGACTAGGGCTCGACGCCCGGCGCCCCCGTCCTGACCGGGTCGGGGCGCCGCCTCTCTCCACCGGCCTTCCACCCCGCAGGACCTCGGCGACCGCGCCCTCATGGACCCCTCCTTCCTCGCGATCCAGTCGCTCTCCGGACTCGCGAGCGCGTCCTCCCTGTTCGTGATCGCCTCCGGGCTCACCATCGTGTTCGGCGTCACCCGGATCGTGAACTTCGCGCACGGCTCCCTCTACATGCTGGGCGCCTATTTCGCGGTCACGATCGTGCCGCGGCTCCTCGACCTGCATTACTCGCTCTGGACGTTCTTTGCCGGCGTGCTCGCCTCCGCGCTGATCGTCGGGGCGATCGGCGTCGTGATCGAGTTCGTGCTGCTGCGCCGGATCTACCGGGTGCCGGAGCTGTTCCAGCTCCTCGCCACCTTCGGGATCGTCCTCGTCGTGCAGGACGTGGTGCAGCGGGTCTGGGGCCCGCTCGACATCTCCGGCCCCCGCGCGCCGGGCCTGCGCCACGGCGTCCACATCCTCGGCCAGCGCTTTCCCGCCTACGAGCTGGTCCTGATCGCGGTCGGCCCCGTGGTGCTGGGGCTCCTGTGGCTCCTGATGCACAAGACCCGCTTCGGCGTTCTGATCCGCGCCGCGACCCAGGACCGCGAGATGGTCGGCGCGCTCGGGGTCAATCAGGCCCTGCTCTTCACCGGCACCCTGTTCCTCGGCGCGTTCCTGGCGGGCCTCGGGGGCGCACTCCAGATCCCGCGCATCCCGGCGACGCCCCACATGGACGTCACCGTGATCACCGACGCCTTCGTGGTCACGGTGATCGGCGGCATGGGCTCGGTGCCGGGGGCGTTCCTGGCCGCCCTCATCATCGGCCAGCTCCAGGCCTTCGGGATCCTGATCTTTCCCAAGATCACCCTCGTGCTGGTCTTCCTCCTGATGGCGGCCGTGCTCGTCGTGAAGCCCTGGGGCCTGCTCGGCCGGCCCGAGGTCGCGGCGGGGCGCGCCATCCTGCCCGAGGGCATCCTGAACCTGCGCCGCTTCGGCACGCTGGAGACCGCGCTCGCGGCGCCGGCCGTCCTGGCGCTGCTCGCGGTCCCGATCGTGGGCGACAACTACATGATCAAGGTCGCGATCGAGGTCATGGCCTTTGCGCTGGCGGCGTTCTCGCTGCAGTTCATCATGGGCGTGGGCGGCCTCGTCTCCTTCGGCCACGCCGCCTATTTCGGGCTCGGGGCCTATGCGGCCGGGCTCCTCGTGACCGGGCCGCTCAAAGCCCCGATGGAGCTTGCCCTCGTCTTCGCGCCCCTCGTTGCCGGCGCCGGCGCCGCCCTGTTCGGCTTCTTCATCGTGCGGCTGTCGGGCATCTATCTCGCCATGCTGACGCTGGCCTTCGCGCAGATCGTCTATTCCGTCTGCTTCCAGTGGGTCGAGGTCACGGGCGGCGACAACGGGGTCGTGGGCGTGTGGCCCTCGTCCTGGGCGAGCTCCCGGGCGGTGTATTTCTACGTCGTCGCCGCGCTCTCGCTCCTCGCGGTCGCGGCGCTCCGCCACGTGATCTACGCCCCCTTCGGCTACACCCTTCGCGCCGCGCGCGATTCCGCGACCCGGGCGGATGCGATCGGCATCGACGTGCGCACCCACCGCTGGCTCGGCTTCACGCTGGCCGGGGCCGCCGCGGGACTGGCGGGCGCGCTCTACGCCTTCTCCAAGGGCTCCATCGACCCGACCCTGATCTCGATTCCGATGTCGGTGGATTTCCTCGTCATGATCCTGGTCGGCGGCATCCAGACCGTGACGGGGCCGCTCGTCGGCGCGGCGGTGTTCCATACGGTCAAGGACTTCTTCATGCCGCTGACCGACTTCTGGCGCTTCTTCCTCGGCCTCTCGATCATCGCCATGGTGCTGGTCTTCCCGCGCGGGCTCGTCGGCACCGCGGATGCGCTGCGGCGTCGGCAGGCGGAGGCCGGCCCGTGAGCCTCCTCGCCGTCCAGGCTCGCGCCGTCCGGGAGGCGTCCCTGTGAGCCTCCTCGTGGTCCAGACTCGCGCCGTCCGGGAGAGGTCCCTGTGAGCCTCCTCGAAGTCCAGGGTCTCAACAAGCGCTTCGGCGGCGTCACGGCCGCCAAGGACGTCACCTTTTCGGTGGAGGCCGGCGAGCTGCTCGCCATCATCGGCCCGAACGGCGCCGGCAAGTCCACGACCTTCGGCATGGTGGGCGGGCAGTTGAAGCCCGATTCCGGCTCCGTGACGCTGGCCGGCCAGCCCATCACCGGCCTGCCCTCCCGCGCCGTCTGGCGCCAGGGCGTCGGGCGCACCTTCCAGATC
This sequence comes from Microvirga sp., assembly GCA_036263675.1. GTDB lineage: Bacteria > Pseudomonadota > Alphaproteobacteria > Rhizobiales > Beijerinckiaceae > Microvirga. The sequence goes on from DATAGO010000051.1 coordinate 198,271, forward strand.
GCCCAGACCTTCGTGTCGATGACGGTGGCCGAGAACGTCCAGATGGCGCTGGTCTCGCACCACGGCCGCACGCGCGATCTGGTGGCGCGCACCCACACGCTCTACCGCCCGGAGGCGCTCGCCCTCCTGGAGCGGGTCGGCATGGCGGGCGACGCCGACCGGCCGGTGGCGGAGCTCGCCTATGGCGACGTCAAGCGGGTCGAGCTCGCCATCGCGCTCGCGGCCGGGCCGAAGCTTCTCCTCATGGACGAGCCCACCGCCGGCATGGCGCCGCGCGAGCGCGCGGCCCTCATGGAGCTCACCGCCCGGATCGCCCGCTCGGAGCGGATCGGCGTGCTCTTCACCGAGCACGACATCGAATCCGTCTTCGCCCACGCTGACCGCATCCTCGTGCTGGTGCGCGGCGAGATCATCGCGGCGGGGACCCCCGAGGAGGTGCGCGCCAACCCGAGGGTCAAGCAGGTCTATCTCGGCGAGAGCGGCGTGAAGGCCGCGCTCAAGGCGCGCCGGGAGGCCATCGCGCCATGATCGCCCGCATCGGCCCGACTGAGTCGGATATGAGGGAGGCGATCGCGCCATGACGCCCCGCACCGAAAGCAACGGGATCGGACATGCGGGAGGCGATCGCGCCATGAATGCCGCCCCCACCGTCCTCGAGGTCCAGGGCCTGCGCGCCGCCTACGGCCACGCCCAGGTGCTGTTCGGCGTCGATCTCGCGCTCCGGCGCGGCGAGGTCGCGGCGCTCATGGGCCGCAACGGCGCCGGCAAGACCACCACCTTCAAGGCCATCATGGGCCTCGTGCCCGCCAACGGCGGCACGGTCGCCTTCGAGGGCCGGGACGTGACCCGCCTGGACCCGTTCCGCATCGCCCGGCTCGGCCTGGGCTACGTCCCGGAGGAGCGGCGCATCTTCACCGACCTCACGGTCTACGAGAACCTGGAGGTCGGGCGTAAAGCCGCGGTGGACGGGCGCGCGGCGTGGTCGCCCGACAGGCTGTTCTCGATCTTCCCCAACCTCGCCGAGATGAAGGGGCGGCGCGCCTCGGCGATGTCGGGCGGCGAGCAGCAGATGCTCACCATCGCCCGCACCCTCATGGGCAACCCCCACGCGGTGCTGCTCGACGAGCCCTCCGAGGGCCTCGCCCCGGTGATCGTCGAGCAGATGGCCGAGGCGGTGCTCCGGATGAAGCAGGAGGGGATCGCGGTGCTGCTCTCCGAGCAGAACCTGCATTTCGCCGGCGCGGTCTCGGACCGGGCCTACGTGATCGAGAAGGGCGTGATCCGTTTCGAGGGCACCATGGCGGCGCTCGAGGCCAACGACGCGGTCCGCGGGGCCTACCTCACGGTCTGACGCGGCCGTGCCCAAGGCCGACCGGGGGCCCGCGGGGCCTACCTCACGGTCTGACGCGACGGCGCTGGAGCCCGACGAGGCCGGGCGCGAGCCTGGCCCGCCGTCCGGCGCGACCCTTCGCGCCCCGCGCCCCCTCTTCACAAACGCCCGAATCGGGCGGAGACTGTTCGTAGACGAACAATCGGAGCCGGACCTTGAGGCGTGTGGCGGGCATCGACGTGGGCGGCACCTTCACGGACCTGCTCCTGACCGAGACGGGGCCCGACGGCGTGAGCGTCCGCCTCGCCAAGGTGCCGACGACGGCCCGGAACCAGGCCCGCGGCGTCGTGGCCGCGATCGAGGCCGCCGGCACCGCGCCCGCCGACCTCGACCTCGTGATCCACGGCACCACCGCGACCACCAACGCGGTGCTGGAGCGCAAGGTAGCCCGGGTCGGGCTCGTGACCACGGAAGGCTTCCGCGACGTGCTGGAGCTCGGCCGGCGCACGCGGCCGAAGCCCTACGGCCTCTTCGGTACCTTCGACCCGCTGATCCCGCGCGAATTGCGTCGCGAGGTGCCCGAACGCGTGATGGCGAACGGGGCGGTGCGCACGCCCCTCGACGAGGCGGCCTTGCGCGCGGCGGTGCGTGCCCTGCTGGACGCCGGCTGCGAGGCCCTGGTGATCCATTTCCTGCACGCCTACGCGAACCCGGCGCACGAGATCCGCGCCGGCGAGATCGCCCGCGAGATCTGGCCGAACGACTACGTGACGCTCGGCCACGCATTGCTGTCCGAGTTCCGCGAGTACGAGCGCGGCACGACGGCCTCGGTGAACGCCGCCGTGCAGCCGATCCTCGACCGCTACGTGCGCCGCCTCCAGGACGACCTGCGCGCCAAGGGCTTCGCCCGCGACCTCCTCGTGATGAACGGCAACGGCGGCACGGTGCCGGCGAGCCATGTGGCGCGGGAGGCCGCCAAGACCGTGATGTCGGGCCCGGCCTCGGGCGTCATGGCCGCCGCCGCGACGCTGGCGCAGTCGGGGCTCACGAACGCCATCACCTACGACATGGGCGGCACGTCCACCGACGTGGCGCTCATCGCCGGCGGCGTGCCGGAGGTCTCGGCCGAGCTCACCATCGCGTACGGCCTGCCCATCCACCTGCCCATGGTGGACGTGCGCACCGTCGGCGCGGGCGGCGGCTCGATCGCCAGCGTCAACCGGGCCGGGATGCTCCAGGTCGGGCCGGAAAGCGCGGGCTCGGAGCCCGGGCCGATCGGCTACGGCCGCGGGGGCAAGCGCCCCACCATCACGGACGCCAACCTCATCCTCGGCCGCCTCGACCCCGCCCGCCTCACCGCCGTGCAGGCGGGCGTGGCGATCGAGGACATCCGCGCGGCCTTCGCGCGCGACCTCGCCGAGCCGCTACGCATGAGCGTCGAGGAGGCGGCCGCGGCGGTCATCCGCCTCGGCAACGTCCACATGACCGGCGCGATCCGCATGGTGTCGCTGTCGCGCGGCTACGACCCGCGCGACTTCGTGCTCTTCGCCTTCGGGGGCGCGGGCCCTCTCCACGCGGTGGCGCTCGCGCGCGAGCTCGGCATCCCGGAGGTGCTGGTGCCGGCCCGCCCCGGTCTCACCAACGCGCTCGGCTGCCTCGTCGCGGACCTGCGCCAGGACCGGGTCAACACCGTCAACCGCCCCCTCGACGGCATCGCCATCGCGGACGTGCACGCGATCCTCGCGGCGCAGCGCGAGAGCGCGTTGGCCGTGGTCGCGGAGGAGGCGGCGGAGATCGACGAGACGATCGTGCTGCACGGGGCCGAGATGCAGTTCCGCGGCCAGACGCACCTCATCCGCGTCGCCCTCCCCCGCGCGGACGTCTCGCGCGAGGAGATGCAGGCCCTGTTCGAGGCCGCGTACTTCAAGCGCTTCCAGGTGCGCCTGCCCGAGATCCGCGCCGTGCTCGTGAACCTCGTGACCTCGGTGATCGGCCGCCGCCGCCCCTTCCCGCTCGCCGCCCTCCTCGACCATTCGAAGCGAAACGCGAGCGTCGAGGGCGCCCGCCTCGGCACGCGGCCGCTCTATGCGGACGGCGCCTGGCACGAGGCCGGGATCTTCGCCCGCGAGGCGCTGCCCGCCGACGCCCGCATCGCGGGACCGGCCGTGGTGCAGCAGTTCGACGCCACCACCGTGATCGAGCCCGGCGCCGTCGCGACCGTCGATGCGATCGGCAACCTGAGGATCCGCGTATGAGCAGCATCGACGCGCTGACCCTTGCGGTCATCCAGGCGGGCTTGCAGCAGGTCTGCAACGAGATGGACATCGCGTTTTCCCGCGCGGCGTTCTCGCCCGTGATCGCGGAAGCCGACGACCGCTCGGACGGGATCTACGATCCCGAGACCGGCGCGCTGATCGCGCAGGGCGAGTTCGGCCTGCCGGTCTTCGTCGGCACGATGCAGTACTCGACCGGCGAGATCATCCGCCTCATCCGCGAGGGCAAGGCGGGCAAGCCCGAACCCGGCGACGTCTACATCGTCAACGATCCCTATCTCGGCGGCACGCACCTCATGGACGTGCGCTTCGCCAAGCCCGTCTTCGTCGAGGGCGAGCTGTTCTGCTGGCTCCAGAACACCGGCCACTGGCCCGACATCGGCGGCATGGTGCCGGGCGGCTTCTCGGCCCACGCCACGGAGGTCGAGCAGGAGGGGCTGCGCCTGCCGCCGGTCAAGCTGTTCAAGCGCGGCGAGATGGACGCGGAGATCTTCGCGATCATCTCGTCCAACATCCGCATCGCCGACCAGCGCATCGGCGACATCAAGGCCCAGGCCGCGGCCCTGATGGTCGGCGAGACGCGGCTCATGGACATGCTCGCCCGCTACGGCCGCGAGACGCTCAAAACCGCCATCGGTGAGATCCGCGCCCGCTCGGCCGAGCGCATGCGCGCCGAGATCCGCCAGATCCCGGACGGGGTCTACCGCAGCGAGGCGTACGTCGATTCGGACGGCGTCGTGAACGAGCCGCTCAAGATCGCGCTCACGCTGACCAAGCAGGGCGAGGGGATGACCTTCGACTTCGCGGGCTCCTCGCCGCCCTGCCGCGGCCCGATGAACTCGGTCGTGGCGACGACCTATTCGGCGGTCTACCTCGCCGTGAAGCACGTCTTCCCCGACGTGCCGATCAACGCCGGGACCTTCGAGCCGCTCACCATCGTCCGCCCCGAAGGCACCTTCCTCGACGCGCGCTATCCCCGTCCCGTCTCGGGCTGCGCCGCGGAGGTGAGCCAGCGCATCGCCGAGGCCGTGTTCCTGGCGCTCGTCCAGGCGATCCCGAATCTCGTGACCGCCGCGCCCGCCGGCACCTCGGGCAATTTCGCGCTCGGCGGCTTCGACCCGGAGAAGAACGCCTCCTACGTGATGTACCAGATCACCGGCGGCGGCTACGGCGGCAACGTGGACCACGACGGGCTCACCAACGGCTGCTCCACCATCGGGATCTCCAAGACCGCGCCCGTCGAGGTGATGGAGCAGTACTATCCCGTGCTGTTCCGCCGCTTCGCCATCCACGAGGGTTCGGGCGGCGCGGGCGAGCATCGCGGCGGGTTCGGGGTGCATTACGAGGTCGAGTTGCTGCGCGGCGAGGCGCGCGCCTCCTTCGTGATGGACCACGGCCGCTTCGGCCCGCCGGGCGTCCTCGGCGGCCGCGACGGCGCCCCGAACGTGGTGCGGATCCACCGCAACGGCGAGACCTTCATCCCGCCGCACCTCTCGAAGGACCAGAACATCGAGATCCGCGCCGGCGACCGGGTCGAGGTCATGACCCCGGGCGGCGGCGGCTATGGCGATCCGGGCCGGCGCGACCCGGCCCTCGTCGCGCGCGATCTGGGCCGCGGCTACTACACGCCTGAGCAGGCCGACGCTGCGTGGGGAGGCAAGGGCTGATGCGCTATCACCGGCCGGAAACCCTCGACGAGGCGCTGGCGATCCGGCGCGCGCAGGACGTCGCGATCCTCGCGGGCGGGACGGACGTCTACCCGGCCTATATCGGCCGCAAGGCCTGGGGTGACCCGACCCACAAGGACATCCTCGACATCTCCCGCATCGCGGAGCTGAAGGGCATCGAGGATCACGGCGACCACGTCCGCATCGGCGCGCTCGCGACCTGGACGGAACTCGTGCGCGCCGACCTCCCGCCGCTCTTCGACGGGCTCAAGCGCGCGGCCCGCGACATCGGCGGCGTGCAGGTGCAGAACCGGGGCACGATCGTGGGCAACGCCTGCACGGCCTCGCCCGCCGGCGACGGCATCCCGAACCTCCTCGCCCTCGACGCGGTGTTCGAGGTCGCCGGCCCCTCCCCTTCCCCCTCCCCTGCCCTCGTCCCGGCGGATGCCTTCTTCACCGGCTACCGCTCGACCGACTGCGGGCCGGACCGGATCGTCACCGGCATCCGCATCCCGAAGCGCGAAGGCCGCGGGCATTTCGTGAAGCTCGGCGCGCGGCGCTACCTCGTGATCTCGATCGCCATGGTGGCGGCCGCGATCGAAACGGACGCCGCGAACCGCATCGTGTCGGCGCGGATCGCCGTCGGCGCCTGTTCCGCGCGGGCGCAGCGCCTGCCCGCGCTCGAGGCCGATCTCGCCGGCGCGCCGCTGCCCGAGGCAGCGCGCGTGGTCGCGGGCCGTCACGTGGCGGATCTCGCCCCCATCGACGACGTGCGCGCGAGCGCCGGCTACCGGCTCGCTGCGGCACAGACGCTCGTGGCCGACTGTCTCAACGACCTGGCCGGCGCGCCGGAGCGGAGGGCTGCCTGATGTCTCGTGCCCTGAACGAAGTGTCGGACGCGCCGGAGCGGACGGCTGCCTGATGCGTGAAACCCTCACCCTTCTCGTCAACGGCGAGCCCCGCGCCGTCACTGCCTCCCCTTTCGCGTCCCTGGCCGACACCCTGCGCGAGGGCCTGCACCTCACCGGCACGAAAGTGGGCTGCGAGGCGGGCGATTGCGGCGCCTGCACGGTGCTGCTCGACGGCGAGCAGGTCTGCGCCTGCCTGGTCCCGACCGCGCAGGCGGAAGGGCGCAGCATCACGACGATCGAGGGGTCGGGCCCCGCAGGCCTGATCGACCGCCTGCGCGAGAGCTTCCTGGCGCACGGCGCGGCGCAATGCGGCATCTGCACGCCCGGCATGATCATGGCGGCGGCCGATCTCCTGGTCCGCGCGCCGCAGGCCGACCGCGCCGCGATCGAGGACGCCATCGGCGGCGTGCTCTGCCGCTGCACCGGCTACGTCAAGATCGTCGAGGCCGTGCTCGACGTAGGCCGCGGCGCCAACGCCTTCGCTCCGACCGCGGAAGCGGGCCGTGCGGTCGGCGCCCGCATCGCCCGCGTCGACGGGCGTCCGAAGGTCGACGGCACGGACCGCTTCGGCGCGGATCATCAGCCCGAGGGCGCCCTGTGGCTGCGGGTGATCCGCTCGAAGCATGCCTCCGCGCGCTTCCGCATCGGCGACCTCGCGCCGGTGCTGGCGCGCCATCCGGGACTGACCCGCATCCTCACCGCCCGCGACGTGCCGGGCGAGAACTCGTTCGGGATCTTCCCGACCACCAAGGACCAGCCGGTGCTCTGCGACGGCCTCGTGCGCATGCGCGGCGATCCGGTCGCGGCGCTCGTCGGCACGCGGGAAGCCGTGGAGGGCTTCCCCGATGCGGACCTGCCGATCGAGTACGAGGTGCTGCCCGCGCTCTCGGGCGGCGCGGCGGCGCTCAGCGAGGGCGCCCCGGCCCTGCACGCCAACGTGCCCGACAACGTGCTGACGCGCGGTAACCTGGAGCGCGGCGACGTCGCGGAGGGACACCGCCTCGGGGCCGCGACGGCTTCGGGCTCGTTCGAGACCGCCTTCGTGGAGCACGGCTACATCGAGCCCGAGGCCGGGTTCGCGCAGCGCGTCGGCGACCGCATCGAGGTCACGGCCTGCACGCAGGCGCCCGTGATGGACCAGGAGGAGGTCGCCCGCGTCCTCGGGCTGCCGCTCTCCGCCGTGCGCATCGTGCCGACCGCCTGCGGCGGCGGTTTCGGCGGCAAGCTCGACGTGTCGGTCCAGCCGATCCTCGCGGTCGCGGCCTGGCTGACGGGCCAGCCCGTGCGGGTGATCTATTCCCGCATCGAGAGCATGGCCTCGACCACCAAGCGCCACCCGGCCTCGATCCGCGCGCGCATGTCGGCGGACCGGCAAGGCCGCTTCACCGCCTTCGAGATGGAGGGCGATTTCAACACCGGGGCCTACGCCTCCTGGGGGCCGACGGTGGCGAACCGCGTGCCCGTGCACGCGCCCGGCCCCTACAAGGTGCCGCATGTCAGAAACCGGACGCGGGCCGTGTACACCAACGACACGCCGGCCGGCGCCTTCCGGGGCTTCGGCGTGCCGCAGGCTACGATCGCGGCCGAGACCCTGATCGACGACCTCGCCGAGCGGCTCGGCCTCGACCGCTGGACCATCCGGCGGATCAACGCGCTGGGCCACGGCGACACCACCGTGTCGGGCCAGGTGCTGCACGCCTCCGCGGGCCTGCCGGAATGCCTCGACGCCGTCCGGGACGCGTTCTTCGCCGGCCTCGCGGAGGCGGAGGCCTTCAATGCGCGGGGCGGCCGGATGCGGCGCGGCATCGGCATCGGCTGCATGTGGTACGGCTGCGGCAACACCTCGATGTCGAACCCCTCGCGCATGCGCATCGCGCTGGACAGCGCAGGCCAACTGACCTTCTTCAACGGCGCGGTCGATATCGGCCAGGGCTCGACCACGGTGCTGCTCCAGATCGCGGCCGATGCGGTGGGGCTGCCGCCGCACCTCTTCCGCAGCGTGGTGGGCGACACCGACCTCACCTTTGATGCCGGCAAGACCTCGGCCTCGCGCCAGACCTTCGTGTCGGGCAACGCCGCGCGGCTTGCGGGCGAGGACCTGCGCCGGCGCATCCTCGCGCTCGCCAATGCGGGACCAGGGGCGCGGCTCGCGCTGGAGGGCGCGACGCTGCGTATCGAGGACGGACCGGCGAGCCGCGCCGTCGACCTCGCGACCCTGATGCCCGACGAGACCGGCGCGGTGCTTGCCGGCGAAGGCCGCTACGACCCGCCGACCACGGCGCTCGACGCCAAGGGCCAGGGCATCCCTTACGCAACTTACGGCTTCGCGGCCCAGGTCGCGGAGGTCGAGGTCGACACGGCTCTCGCGACCGTGAAGGTGCGCCGCATCGTCGCCGCGCACGACGTCGGCCGCGCCGTCAACCCGACGCTCACCGAGGGCCAGATCCACGGCGGCATCGCTCAGGGGCTGGGGCTCGCGCTCATGGAGGAGTTCATCCCCGGGCGCACCGAGAACCTGCACGACTACCTCATCCCCACCGTGGGCGACATGCCCGAGATCGTCGTGCACCTGATCGAGGATCCGGAGCCCGAGGGGCCGTACGGCGCGAAAGGCGTCGGCGAGCCCGCGCTCGTCGCGACGCCGCCCGCGATCCTCGGAGCCATCCGTCACGCCACCGGCGCGCGCCTCACCCGCGTCCCGGTCCTGCCGCACCGCCTGCACGAAGTGCTGAACCGGAAGGAGGCGGCAGAATGACGACACCGCACCGCCTGCACGAGGCGCTGAACCGCAAGGAGGCGGCGGAATGACGATGCTCCTCCGCCTGTACGGAGCCCTGAACCGCAAGGAGGCCGCACGATGAGCGAACTCCCCATCTCGAACGCTCCTGAGAGCGCCGATCCCCTCTCGGTCGAGGCGCGCTCGCGCAAGTTCGGCGCCCGCGAGGGCGACGAGGGCATCGTGCGCTGCGACGCCTGCCCGGTGCTCTGCCGCATCCGGCCCGGCCGCGCCGGCGCCTGCTCGCGCTACGCCAACGAGAACGGGCACCTGATCCGCGTCGATCCGGTGGTGCTGCTCCACCGCGCCGTCGAGGAGGGCGACAGGCTCGTTCCTTTCGGAGCCAACGAATGGGACGGCGCGGTGCTCGACCCGTCGCGCACCTTCGTGACCGGCATCGGCTCCGGGACGACCTATCCCGACTACAAGCCCGCGCCCTTCATCGTCTCGGCCGAGCACGCGGGCGTCGACACCGTCACAGTCGTGACGGAAGGCATCTTCAGCTATTGCGGCGTGAAGGTGAAGATCGACACCGACCGCCACCTCGGCCCCGAGCGCGCGGCGATCCGCGTCGCGGGCGAGGAGGTCGGCCACGTCACGACCGCGGAATACGGCTCGCAGATGCTCTCCATCGGCGGGGTGCGTCATCTGACCGGCGGCTCCAAGAAGGAGGGCAACGTCACCTGCGAGACCCTGCTCGCGCTCTGCGCCGGCGAGCCCGTCACGATGACGATCGAGGGCGGCCACGAGGTCGTGGTGCAGGCGGGCCGGGCCCCGATCGTCGACGGCAAGCCGGAGGAGCGCATGCGCGTCGGCTGCGGCTCGGCGACGGTGGGGATCTTCGCCAAGCAATGGCTGGGACACGCCGACGAGGTGATCGTGGTCGACGACCACATCACCGGCGTGCTCACCGAGCACCAGGCCGGCCGCGTGCTCGACATGCGTCCCGCCGGCATCCGCGTGCGCGGGCGCAAATCCACGCCCGGGCGCTACTTCCAGGTCGCCAATCCGGGGGTGGGCTGGGGCGGCACCGACATCGAGGACCCGCTCGCGATCATCCAGAAGATCGATCCTTCCGTCGCCTGGCCGGGCCTGCGCCTCCTCATGATCTCGACCACCGGCGAGCACGCGCTCTGGCTCGAGCTCGACGAGACCCTGACGCCCCGCCCGGCGCCCATGCCCGAGCCCGTGCGCAAGGTGGTGGAGCGCATCGGCGAGAACTGCGAGCCCTCGCTCTGCACCGTTCTCTTCATGGCGGGCGCCGGGGGAAGCCTGCGCGCCGGCGTCACCGAGAACCCGGTGCTGCTCACCCGCTCCGTGGCCGCGGGCGAGACCCGCGTCACCATGGGGGGCGCGCCGGTCTATCTCTGGCCGGGCGGCGGCATCACGATCATGGCGGACGTGCTGCGCCTGCCCAAGAACGCCTTCGGCTCCGTGCCGACGCCGGCCCTCGTGGCCCCGATCGAGTTCACCCTGCCGCGGGATCTCTATGAGCGCCTCGGCGGCCACATGGAGGACGTGGTCTCGATCGACGCGATCCTGCGCGACGTGGCGCCCGAAGCGCGCGTCGATTCCTGGAATCCGGAGAACCCGTGGCCGATGCGGAGGGGCGCGTGATGCACAGTTCCTCGAACCCGGGCGATCCGTGGGCGATGCGGAGGGGCGCGTGAAGGCCACTCGCTTGAATCCGGAGACTCCCCGGCCGATGCGGAGGGGCGCGTGAAGGCGGAACGCAAGCGCGCCGCGAAGGGTGCCGATCCGGAGGCCGTCCTCGCATATCGGCTGGAAGAGCAGATCGGCTACCTGATCCGCCGGGCGCACCAGCGGGCGTCCGCGATCTTCGATGCCGTAATGGCGGATTTCGACGTGACGCCGGTGCAGTTCGCGGCGCTCGCCAAGCTGCACGACCTCGGGCCGACCTCGCAGAACCTGCTCGGGCGCATGGTCGGCATCGATCCCGCGACCATGTTCGGGGTCGCGGGGCGGCTCGCGAAGCGCGGTCTCGTGGTCGCGACGCCGGACCCGTCGGATGCCCGCCTCGTGCTCCTCGACCTGACGCCCGAGGGCCGCGCGGTCGTGGAGGCCATGAAGGCGCGGGGCCACGAGGTCACGGCCCGCACGCTCGAGCCGCTCGCGCCCGCGGAGGCGGAAGCGCTCGCGCAGCTCCTCGCCCGGATCGGCTGAACCGGCATGGAGGGCCCCGCCATCCAGGCGCTTGCCGGCGACCGGCTGCACCTGCAGCACGGCCCGATCGACGTGGTGCTGCGGGCCTGGGGCGCGCCCGCGGCGGTGTCGGACGCCTACGCGGCCGTGACGGCGCGGTTCCGGACCGTGCTGGGCGAACTCGTCGCGGAACTGCCGGAGCTGCGCAAGGCCATGCGCGAGCGGCCGCGCGTCGAAGGCGCGATCGCCCGGCGCATGGTCGCGGCCTGCCGGCCCTATCGCGTCTTCGTGACCCCAATGGCCGCGGTCGCCGGCGCCGTCGCCGACGAGCTGCTCGCCGCCATGACCGAGGCCGCGCCGCTCGACCGGGCGTTCGTGAACGACGGCGGCGACATCGCGGTGCATCTCACCGAAGGCGAGACCCTGACGGTCGCGGTCGCGGCGGACTTCGCCCGCGGGCCTGTGCCGGCGCTGAGCGGCGCCGTGACCCTGCGCGCGGGCGACGGGATCGGCGGGCTTGCGACCTCGGGCCGGCAGGGGCGCTCCTTCTCGCTCGGCATCGCGGATTCCGTCACCGTGCTGGCGCGGGACGCCGCCGCGGCGGATGCGGCCGCGACGCTCATCGCCAACGCGGTCGACCTCCCCGGCCACCCGTCCGTGCGGCGCGCGCCGGCCAACGCGCTCGATCCGGATTCCGACCTCGGCGAGCGGCCCGTCACCATCGCGGTCGGGCCGCTCGCGCGGGCCGAGATCGCGGCGGCTTTGGCGGCCGGTCGCGCCCAGGCCGAGCGCTTTCGCGCGCAGGGGCTCATCCGCGATGCCGCGCTGACGTTCCAGGGCGAGACGGTCGCGCTCGGGCCGCTTGCCGCCTTGCTTCCCGCCTGAACTCCCGGAGGAATCCATGGAAGTCGCCGTCCGCAAGATCGTCGTCGCTGTGGAGGAGGTGCGCCACGACGGCGGGCCGCCGCTCGACACGCCGATCCTCAAAGGCTGGGTCGCCTGCGTGATCCGCAATCCGTATGCCGGCCGCTACGAGCCCGACGTGACGCCCATGATGGAGGCCTTGAAGCCGCTCGGGCTCGAATGCACGCAAAAGCTGCTCCAGGCGCTCGGCGGCGATCCCGCCCGGGTGGAGGCCTACGGCAAGGGCTCGCTGATCGGCGCGGCCGGCGAGCTCGAGCACGGGGCGCTCTGGCACGTGCCGGGCGGCTACGCCATGCGCGAGACTTTGGGGAAGGCGCTCGCGATCGTGCCCTCGATGACGAAGCTGGGCGCGGTCGGCGCCAGCCTCGACGTGCCGATCCACCACCGCAACGCCGCCTACGTGCGCTCGCATTTCGACGGCATCACGGTCGCGGTCCCGGATGCGCCGCGCGCCGACGAGATGATGTTCGTGCTCGCGATGACGACGGGCGGCCGGCCCCATGCCCGCATGGGCGGCCTGCGCCAGGAGGAGATCGCGAAATGGGACGGCCAGCGCTGACGCGCCGGGCTTCAAGAATGATCCCGAAAAGCTGCGGACTTGTCGGACGGGATCACGCGGAACGACGATGACCGAGAGAGCCCGATCGCTTCAAGCCGAAGCGGTCAGGCGCTACAGGCCGCGCTCGGCCGGCTGCGCTTCGCCGGAGTGATGCAGGGCCGCGTGGCGCGAGGCATGCGCGCCCGCCATGTCGAAGCGGAACCCGACCGGCTCGTCGTCGCCCGAGGCCGCGAGGAGCGCCGGCCCGGCGAGGAGCGCGAGGCTCAGGGCCAGCAGCGCGAGGACGCCGCCATGGCCCGTGCGGAGCCCGTGGAAGGCCGCGACCGCCATTACGGCGAGGGGCGGGACGATACACGCCAGGAGGATGGTGGCACTCATACGCCGACTCGACGCTTGACTTCACTGAGGGGGTAACGAGGCAGGCGCGCCCCGGGTTTCGTGGGATGCGCGCGCATCACGTCAGCTTGCGGATCAGCGCCGCGAGGTGGTCCGGCACCGGCTGCTTCAGCAGGCGGTCGTACTGGCTGCGCAACAGGACGCCGACGCGGCCGAGCATGATCCCATGCTGGGCCTGGGTTGAAAGCTCCCGAACCTTGGGCAGGCGTCCTCCGGACACGATGATCTCCAAACCGTTGTTCTGAGGACTCTACGCGCCGGGGGCATCGACGTTCCGAGGTCCGGCGCATTTCCACAAAGGGGCTGCCGCGCCCGCCGGCTTGGCCGAAGGAACATAGCCGGCCCGAATTGCATTGCATGGTGTGCGCTGCGACAATTATGCTGCGGTGCAGCGTTCTGGAGCCGGCGATGCGGTTTGCGTGCGAGTCGTGTGGTCACCCGGCGGTCAGCCTGCCGGCGGAGCTGCGTCCGGACGGCGTGGTGCGCTGCCAGGGCTGCGGCGCCAGCGTCGGGACCTGGGCCGAGTTCAAGACGCGGGCCACGCAGGCGATCCTTCACGAGCACACCGCATCCGGACTCGCGGGCCGGATCTTCGCCCCCGACCCCCTCGATCTCGACACGGGCGGCCCCTCCGTCCTGTCCGCCGCGTACTAGAGCGTTCGCGTGAGGCGGATCCGGCTCCCGTCCGGACGGCGTGGGCGGCCGAGCCCGGTGTACGAACTCCACGTGACAGCAGCGGCGGCCACCTTCCCGAGATGCGGCCGATGCCGTCCGCCAGTCCCTTGATCCCGACCGACCTCGCCGCCCTCGACGGGGCGACCATCGCCCTCGACCTCGACGGGACCCTCGTCGAGTCGGCCCCCGACCTGATCGCGGCCGTGAACGCCGTCCTGATCGCGGAGGGTCTCGAGCCTCTGCCCTACTGCGAGGGGCGGCCCCTGATCAGCCGCGGCGCCCGCCGGGTGCTGCAGCACGGTCTCGCGGCCGCCGGCGCGCAGGACCCGGCCGCACGCGCCGACGCCCTGTTCGTCCGCTTTCTCGACCGTTACCGCACCCATGTCGCGGACGAGAGCCGACCGTTTCCGGGCGCGGTCGATGCCCTGAAAGCCCTGAAGGCGGCCGGCGCCAAGCTGGTGGTCTGCACCAACAAGCCCACCGACCTGGCACGCAGCCTGCTGGCGGCGCTCGGCATGGAGGAACTGATCGACGGCGTCGTCGGCGTCGACGCCGTCTCGGCGAGCAAGCCCGACCCCGCCCACCTGATCGAGGCGGTGGCGGCCGTGGGGGGCGATCTGGCGCGCACCGTCATGGTCGGCGACGCCGACGCCGACGCCGGCGCCGCGCGGGCCGCCGGGACGCCGCTGATCCTCGTCGACTTCGGCTACACCGAGATCCCGGCGGCCGCGCTCGCGCCGGACGTCCTGCTGCATCATTTCGACGACCTGGCGGATGCCTGCGCCCGTCTGCTCGGACCGTCCGCGACCTGACCCGGCAGCGGCCGCAACCGGGCGGACCGGATCGAGCCGCCGCCCGTGAACCCATCGGCCGGCACCGCACCCGGCGCAGCGCCGGTCCGCGCGGCATCGAAGACCGGCCCGCATGCTCCCTCCGCGGCTGCCCGGCGGACGCCGGCGCGGCGGCCGGATTGCGCGGCAGTCCGCGGATGGTGTGAGCCAGCGCACATCGGTCCGCCGGCGTCCGGGCGACAAGAAGGCGGACACCGCAAGGAGGCCAGCATGATCGCCCAGCCCCGCCCCACCGACCGCCGGACCATCGCGAGCAACGACAACGGACGCTTCGCGGACCTGCGCCGCACGGGCACCGTCGTGGGCGCGCTGGCGGCGCGCCGCGGCGCGGTGACGCTGAGCTACGTCGCCGACGGCGTGATGATCATCTCCCGCGCGGCCTGATCCGGCGCGCCCGTCCCAGCCACTCTCTCGACCGGCAAGGTTCCGGTCATGCGGATCGGGCAAGGTTCCGGTCTGCCAGGAGGTCCCGATGAACGGCGATCTGCGCCACGGTGCGTTCTGGTCGAATGCGCTCGCCATCCTGACCGTGACGGCGACCATCGGCCTGCTCTACCTGCCCCTGATCCTGCGCTGAGTCAGCATGCGCTTCGCGGCCCCTCAATGCGGCGGCTCGATCTCGACGGCTTCCGCGAACGGGAACTCCAGCACCACATGGCCGGCCGCGTCCGCGACCTCGAAGTGGCAGGTCAGCCAGTTGACCGGCCGGCCGAGATCCGACCGCATCAGGGTGCGAGCCCCCTGCCGCGCCCGCTCCCAGGCGGCATCGGCATTCGGGAGGACCTGACCGTTCGGATCCTCGATCAGGGTGCCCTCCAGGGACACGTGGAAGAAATAGCGCGGCATCGGGTCGGGTCACCTGCGAGGCAATGGGATCGGGTCGATGGCGACCTTACGGGATCACGGCGTCCCGGACATCTCCCGTTCAGGCGCGCCGCGGCATCAGGGGATCCGATCGCGGCGCGGTGCGGGCGTCAGGTGCGGCGCGCGATGATCCAGACGGCATGCACGATGCCGGGAATGTAGCCCAGGAGCGTCAGCAGGATGTTGAGCCAGAACTGCCCGCCGAAGCCCACCGTGAGGAAGACGCCGACCGGCGGGAGCAGGATCGCGAGCAGAACCCGGACGAGATTGGCCATGACGCCTCCGTGGATCGGCCCGGCAGGGGCCCGCGGGGTCAACGCCCGAGGCGCCGCTTGGTGGCGGGCGCGGCGCTTTGCAGCACCGCGGACGCTCGGGCCCGCCGACGCAACACTTCCGGTCCGCAGCGCAATCATGGCGCAACACGGGTTTGCGACCCATGCACCCGACGAAGACAGCATTCGCAGCGCGCTCCGGGCGACCGGTCCCCGCGCTCGATGGGGGAGTTCATCATGAACCGCGAGGATGTTCGAGGCTCGACGGCCGCCAACCTGGTCGCCATCGCCGCCGTGACCGGCGCGATCGCGGTCCTCTACCTGCCGCTCCTGCTGGGCTGACGCCGTTTACGACCGGCCCGTCCGTCGCCGCCCCGGCTGACGCCCGGCCCGGCCGGCTGTATCGTTCCCATCCTGCGCTCCCGATCACCCGAGAGACCCGATGACGACCGACGCCCCCGCCGACCTGCGCGATCTCTGGTTCCTCAACACCCGCGTGACGATCCGGGTCTCCGCCCGCGACGGCACCGACGGGATCGCGGTGCTCGAGCACCGCGCCGCCTTCGGGGATTCGCCGCCGCTGCACATCCATCGCGACGAGGACGAGATCTTCCACGTCCTGGAGGGGATTGTGCGCTACCGGGTCGGCGAGACCGACCGCATCGCCGGCCCCGGCGAGATCCTGCTCGCGCCCCGCGGCATCCCGCACAGCTACCGGGTCGAATCGCCCGAGGGCGCGCGGATGCTCACGGTCACCCGCGGCGGGTTCGAGGCCTTCGTGCGCTCGCTCGGGCGCCCGGCCGCCGGCGCCGGCCTGCCCATCCCCGCGGGCCCGCCGTCCCCCGCGCAGGCCGACGCGCTCGCCCAGGCCTGCCTCGGCTTCGGGATCGAGCTCGTGGGGCCGCCCCTCGGGTGAGCCGCCGACCGGGGAGCCCGGGACGTACCGGAAGGCTCCCCCTCGCCTCCGGCTCGGGTTCCTTCCGGCGCGAAAGAGGTAATTGCCCTGTTCACGCCCTTGCGAGGCGGGGAACCTTGGCCCGCAACCCGGCGTAACCTAGCGTCATGCGGCCGCTCAGGGGGTATTCCATCATGCGCCAGTCCCGTCTCCTCGCCGGATGCCTTCTCGCCTTCCTTGCCGCCGGCGCGGGCGGCGCCCGCGCGGAGGTGCTCATCAAGGTCGACAAGTCCGCCCAGCGCATGCTCGTGACCGTCGACGGCAAGGACCGCCATTCCTGGCCGGTCTCCACGGGGCTGCCGCGCTATTCCACCCCGAACGGCTCCTTCACGCCGTTCCGGCTCGAGGAAGACCATTATTCCAAGGAATGGGACGACGCCCCGATGCCCCATTCGATCTTCTTCACCGCCCGGGGCCACGCCATCCACGGCAGCGACGCCACCCGGCGGCTCGGCTCGCCGGCCTCGCACGGCTGCATCCGCCTCTCGCGCGCCAACGCCGCGGTCCTGTTCGACCTCGTGCGCGAGGAGGGGCTGAAGAACACGAAGATCGTGGTGACGGGCGAGGAATCGGTCGCGGTGGCGGGCGGATCGAAGAAGACCCGCACGGCGAGCCGGCCGCGGGCGACCCGCGTCGTCGAGGAGGTCCGGGTCCGCCGCGACCCCGCGACCACCGGATCGGTGCAGGGCGGCCCCTTCGACCGCTACTTCGCCCCCGGCCGCCCGGTCTACTACGCGCCCGTTTCGCCGTACGGCTGGCGCGGCTACGGCGAGCGCTGGTAGCCCGCACCCTCCGGGCCGGTGGAGCGCGCCGCACGCCATTCCGCGAAGCCCGGGCCCCGGTCGACGGTCTTGGCCGCAGCCCAGGCGACCTCCTCGGGCGACGCGTAGGTGACGCCCGGCTCCCACCACAGCACGGGCTCCTGCCGGAAGGAGGGGCGCTCCCGCAGGCGCCGCACCAGGGCTTCGAGCTTGGGGCGGTGCGCCGCCCGCCAGGTGAGCCGCAGCGGCCGGCGCTCGATGAACTCGCACCACGCCGTCAGCATCACGTCCTGCACCGACACCACGCCGGGGACGAAGCCCTCGCCGACGCCTGCGAGTTCCGCCTCGAACCAGTCCAGAAGATGCTGGTTGCGCGCGGCGCAGCGGCTGCCATGGCCGTTCTCCTCATGCCGGATGCCGGCCCATTGCAACTGGGAAACGGTCGCGGTCGAGGCCCCGAGGGTCTGCAGCGTCGCGTGCACGAGCCGGTCCTTCCACGGATGGTCCGGCCGCACATAGGCCTCCGCGAAGGGCGGGTGTCCCGCGGGCGCCGGGGCATTGGGATAGGTCGCCATCAGGTATTCGAGGATCACGGACGAATCCCACAGCCTCAGGTCCCCGTCGACGAGGGTCGGGACCTGCAGGGTCGGCGAGACCCGCGCCCGCTCCTCGACGCTCGGGGTCGTGTAGGTCTCGTCGCGTTCGAACGGCAGGCCCTTCTCGGCGAGCACGATGCGGACCGCGCGGGCGAAGGGGGAGCCGGTGGTGAAGTAGAGTTTCCGCATGGTCGCCGCCTCTCGGGCCTCGCGGCCCGCCTGTGCCGGGCAGATCCTAGGGCACGGCCCGAGGTCACGCGAGCGCGATGCACTCGATCTCGAGGTCGAACTCCATCGGCCAGGACGCCACCGGCACGAAGGTGCGCGAAGGCGGGTCCTTCGGGAAGAAGCGCGCGTAGACCCGGTTGATGGCGGAATAGAAGCCCGCATTGGCGGCGTAGATCCGCACCATCACGACCTGGTCGAGGGAGGAGCCCGCCGTCTCCAGGCAGCGCTGCACGCCCTTCAGGCAGGCTTCGGTCTGTGTCTCGATGTCGCCGCGCACGATCGCGCCGGTCTCGAGGTCGAAGGGCGGGCAGCCGGAGACGAACACGAATCCGTTCGCCTTGGTGACGACCGAGAGCGGCACGCCGACCTGGCGCACCTTGTCGGACAGGACGGGGACCTCGACGATTTCCTTCTTCATGGCGCGCTCCTCGTGACCGCACCAGAGTAAGGAGCCGGCCACGCCGCGCCACCGGCGGGAAGGGTTGTCCGCAGGAGTCTTCGGGTCGGCCCGGCTCCGGAATCCGTCTGCTCGTAACGGAATCGGGAGGGGCGGGGCTGTCGGCTCCGTGCCTCCGTCCGGATGCGATCCTGAAACAGCCTGACGGGCACTAATAAACCGCGCGGCCGCCCGAGACGTCGAACGTCGCGCCGGTGTTGAAGGTGCAGGCCTCGGAGCACAGCCAGAGCACCGCCTCGGCGATCTCCTCGACCCGGCCGAGGCGCTTCTGCGGGCTCTTGGCGATCATGATCGCGACCGCCTCGGGGGCCATCTGCTTCAGGATGTCGGTCTCGGCCGCGGCGGGCGCGACGCTGTTGACGCGGATCTCGGTCTCGGCGAGCTCCTTGGCGAGCGACTTCGTGAAGGCGATGACGCCGGCCTTGGCCGCGGAATAGGCCGAGAGGTTGGGGGTGCCCTCCTTGCCGGCGAGCGAGGCGATGTTGACGATCCGCCCCCAGCCGGTGCGGCGCATGAGCGGCACCACCTGGCGCGAGACCTCGTAGACGCCGGTGAGGTTCACGTCGACGATCCGCCGCCACTGCGCCGGATCGAGATCCTCGACCGCGACCGTGCCGCCCGTGAAGCCGGCATTGTTGACCACGATGTCGATGCCCGCCCCTTGCGCTCCCATGAGCCGGATCGCCGCCGCGACCGCATCGCCGTCGGTGACGTCCACGCGCGCGAAGCCGACGCCCTCCAGATCGTGCGGCTCGAGGTCCCAGACCCAGACCGCGGCGCCGAAGCCTTTCAGGCGCTCCGCGATGCAGCGGCCGATCCCCTTCGAGCCGCCGGTGACGACCGCGGTGCGGCCGGAGAAATCGTAAGTGACGTTCATGGTCGCCCCGCCTGCATCGGCGCAGCCCGCGCCGGGCTCCTTCGTTACCCGGCGTTCATCCGAGGAGGAAGTAGGTCCTCGCCTCGCCGGCGCCCTTCAGCACGATCGTGCCGCGGTCCTCGAAGCGGAAGCGGCCGTCGAGGCGGGCCTGCACGGCCTGCGAGACGTGGATGCGCCCGGGAGCCCCGTGCGATTCGAGGCGGCTCGCGATGTTCACGGTGTTGCCCCAGACGTCGTAGGCGAACTTGCCCTCCCCGATCACGCCCGCGACCACCGGCCCGCAATGCAGGCCGACGCGGAGTTTCAGCGGCACGTCCTTCTCGGACGCGAGCGTCTTCATGGCCTCGACGAGGTCGAGGGCGAGGCCCGCTGCGGCCTCCACGTGGTCGGCGCGCGCCTCGGGCAGGCCGAGCGCCACCATGTAGGCGTCGCCGATGGTCTTGATCTTCTCGGCGCCGTGGCTCTGCGCCAGGCGGTCGAAGGCCGAGAACACCTCGTTGAGGAGCCGCACCAGCGCCGACGCCTCCATGGAGCCGGCGAGCTGGGTGAAGTTCACGAGGTCGGCGAAGATGATCGTGACCTCGGCGACGTCGTCGGCGATGAGGCCGCCCCCGGCCTTGATGCGCTCGACGATGGCGTGCGGCAGGATGCTGTGCAGGAGCGCGTCGTTGCGGTCCTTCTCGACGCGCAGCTCCGCCAGGATCCGGCGCTCGCGATCGCGCAGGAGCTTGTTGTCCAGCGACGAGCCGATGCGGGCGCGCAGCAGCGTCGGGTCGAAGGGCTTCGGCAGGTAGTCGATGGCGCCGGCCTCGATGCAGCGCACGATGGTGTCCATCTCGTCGAGCGCCGAGATCATGATCACGGGAATTTCGCGGGTGCGGTCGTCCGCCTTCAGGCGGCCCAGCACCTCGTAGCCGCTCATGCCCGGCATCATGAGGTCGAGGAGCACGAGGTCGAAGGGGCGCTCGGCCACGGCCGCGAGCGCCTCGTAGCCGTCGGCGGCGAGCTCCACGCTGTGCCCGTCGCGGGCGAGGCGGCGGGCGAGGAGGTCGCGGTTCGGCTCGTTGTCGTCGACGACGAGGATGTGGCCCACGGGATCGGGCCGCGAGGCGTCGCGCTCGAAGCGCATGCTCTCGAAGGCGTGCGAGACCAGGCTCGTGAGCGGCTCGGCCGGGTCGGCGGCGTCCGCGGCGACCGCGCCCTCGTGGGTGAAGTCCACGAGGGCGTCGATGCGCGCCAGCATGCCCTCGGCGGCGACGAGGAGGCGGCGCAGGTCCTGGGCGAGGCCCGCCTGCCCGTCGGCCTCGGCGTCCTCGAGCAGCATCTCGCCGTAGCCCTTGATGGCGTTGATGGGCGTGCGCAGGTCGTGGCGCAGGTGCTTGCGGAAGGTCTCCTCGTCGTCGGTGCCGGCGTCGCGCGCGAGGATGTTGGCGATGAGCCGCTGCAGGGCCTGGCCCGCGGCCAGCACCCGGTCGAGGTCGGAGCGGGACGCGTCGAGCCCGAGGCGGCCCGCATCCTCGATCAGCATCTCGGCATAGCCGACGATGGAGGCCGCGGGCGCGGCGAATTCCTGGCGAAGCTGCGCCCGGACCGCGCGGACGAAGCGCTCCGTGTCCGCGACCCGCGGTGCGGCGGCGGGTGCGCCCATCAGGCCGCGGGCGCCTTGCCGAGGAGCGCGTTGATCTTGCCCAGGAGCCGCGGCAGCTCGACCGGCTTGGTGTCGAAGTCGTCGCAGCCGACCGCGAAGGCCTGCTCGCGGTCCTGCGTCATGGCGTGCGCGGTGAGCGCGATGATCGGGATGGCCTTCGTGCCCGCGTCGCCCTTGATGCGCCGCGTCGCCTCCCAGCCGTCGATCACCGGCAGGCTGATGTCCATGAGGATCAGGTCGGGAGTCTCGCTCGTCGCCATGGCGACGCCCTGCTGGCCGTCCACCGCCATCACGACCTCGAAGCCGTTGCGGACGAGGCGGCGGGACAGCATGTCCCGGTTCATTTCGTTGTCTTCCACGAGGAGGATCTTGGGCATCGATGGGTTTCGTCGGCTCTCATGGCTGGGCCGCCGGCACGGCCGGCGGGGTCGGGGATCCGGTCAGGCGGCGGCCGGCACGGTCGGGATCAGGTTGGCGAGCACCTTGCCGAGCCCGTCGATCGACTGTGCGCCCTTGGCGAAGACGTGCGTGGCGCGGTCGGCGAGATGGGCCTTCTCGTCGTCGCTGAGCTCCTTGGCGGTGAGGACGACGACCGGCAGGCCCGCGAGCGCCGGATCGGCGCGGATCGCGTCGAGGAAGGCGAAGCCGTCGACCTCGGGCATCATCAGGTCGAGGAGGACGAGCGCGGGCCGCAAGCCGTCGGCGATCTGCTCCAGCGCCTCCCGCCCGTTCGCAGCCTCCGCGACCGCGAGGCCCGCGCCCTGGACGGAGGCCCGCACGATCGAGCGCACGTCGGCGTCGTCGTCGACGATCAGCACGAGTTCCCGGCTGCGCTGCCCCGCGAAGCGGGCGAGGAGCGAGGCGAGGCGGGCGCGGTCGATCGGCTTCGTGAGGTATTCCGAGGCGCCGAGCGCGAAGCCGAGGCCGCGGTTGTCGATCATGGTCAGCATGATGATCGGGATGCGGGAGAGCTGCGGATCGGATTTCAGCGCCGAGAGCACGGTCCAGCCGTCGATCTGCGGCATCATCACGTCGAGGGTGATGGCGTCGGGCTGGTGCTCGCGGGCGAACTGGAGCGCCTCGGCGCCGTTGCGGGCGTGCACCACGCGGTAGCCCTCCTTGGCGAGCGTCGCGGCGAGGAGGTCGTGCACCACGGGGTCGTCGTCGACCACCATCACGGTCGCGCCCGTGGCGGGCCCGGAGACCAGAGGCCGCTCGGACGCCGCCGCGGGCGCCTCGGCGGCCGGGCCGCTCAAGGGAAGCCGGATCGTGAAGGTCGAGCCGGTTCCCGGCGTGCTCTCCACGTCGACGCCCCCGCCCAGCATGGTGCAGAAATGGCGCGTGATGGTGAGCCCGAGGCCGGTGCCGCCGAAGTTGCGCGTCGTCGAGGAATCGGCCTGCGTGAAGGCCTGGAACAGGCGGCCGATCTGCTCCGGCGTCATGCCGATGCCGGAATCCCGCACCCGGAACACCATCCAGGCCGAGCCGTCCGCCGCGATCTCCCGCGCGACCTTGAGCGCGACCTCGCCGGATTTCGTGAACTTCGCCGCGTTGCTGAGGAGGTTGAGCAGGCTCTGGCGCAGCTTGGTCACGTCGGTGGTCATCACGCCGAGATCGGCGGCGCAGTCGATGGTCAGCGTGTTGCCGTTCTTGGCGATGAGCGGCTCGATGAGCGGGCGGATGTCGGCGACGAGCTTCGCGACCTCGACGGGCTCGAGGTAGGTCTCGACCCGGCCGGCCTCGATCTTGGAGAGGTCGAGGATGTCGTTGATGAGCCCGAGCAGGTGCTTGCCCGAGGTCTCGATCTTGCGCAGGTCCGCCTCCGAGGCGTCGTCGCCCCGGTCGACCGCATCCTCGAGCAGCATCTCGCTGTAGCCGATGATGGCGTTGAGCGGCGTGCGCAGCTCGTGGCTCATGTTGGCGAGGAAGGCCGACTTGGTGCGCGAGGCCTCTTCCGCGGCGGCGCGCGCCTCCTCGGCGGCTTCCCGCGCCGAGCGGATCTCGCGCGCGTTGTCGCGGAACACCGCGAGCGCACGGCTCATGTCGCCGAGCTCGTCCGGGCTCGCCCGCGGGATCGCCGCGTCGAGGTTGCCGCCCGCGACCGCGAGCATGCTGTGGCACAGGCCCCTGAGGCGGCGGACGATGGAGCGGTTGACGAACAGCCACAGGATCGCGACCGCGACGACCGTGCTCGCGACCCCGATCAGGATCAGCCAGACCCGGCTGTCGTCGATGGCCGTGCGCAGGTGCTCGGTGGTGCGGTAGGCCTCGAGCTCGGTCGCGACGAGGAGCGAGCCGACCTCGCGGCTGAGCTGCCAGGCCGCGTTCTGCATCCGGGCCTGCAGGGCGCGGGCGGCTCCGTCGGCGCTCTGCTCCCGGGTGCGCTGCTCGAACAGCCCGTCCCGCCCGCCGAGGACCAGGAGCGCCTCGGCGGCCCGCCGGAGCTCGGCGGCCCGCGCGGGCTCGGCGGACAGGTGCGCCGCGACGGTCTCGAGATCGCGGGAGAGGCGCCCGCGGGCGGCCTCGAACCGCGCCTGCCGCGGCGGGATCGCCTCGACGGCCTCGATGGAGGCGACCCGGTTGAGGAGGCTCGAGATCTCGTTCACCTCCGTGCGGGCGTTCGAGATCGCGCGCAGGAGCTGCAACTCCTCCGACCCGGTCGCGCCGGCTCCCGGCTCGCCCTGGCCGAGGGCGCGCGAGACCCGCGAGGCCACGTCCTCGGACACCCCCGTGAGCAGCGCTTCCAGGCGGTCGGCGGCGGGATCGACCTCGTCGGTGAGCTTCTCGACCTGCGGACCGGCCGCCACCTTCTGGCGCATGCTCTGGTCGAGGAGCGCCATCTCGCGCTCCAGGCCGGCGACGAGCTCCTGGGTCCGGTCGAGGGAGCCGGCGCTGCCGATCACCAGGCGCATGGGGTCGAGGAGCTGGCGCAGGTCGGTGAGCTGGCGCGTCAGCTCGTTCATGCGCGAGGCGCGCTGCTGCTCGTAGTTCGCGCGGGCGAGAAGCGCGGAGGTCGAGGCCACCTCGGCGGTCTTGGTCTCGAGCTCGAGGGCGAGCTTGAAGGCCGGCAGGCTCTGCTGCGTCATGCGGTCGATCACGTCCGCGGCCTCGCCGAAGCGCAGGAGCGAGAGCAGGATCGCGCCGACCGTCAACGCCACGATCACCGCGAAGGAGAGCTGGAGCCGGCCCGCGATGCTCTGGTGCCAGGCGCGGCTGGCCGTCATGGAATCGGCCGCCATGGCGTCACCGGCTCCCGCGGGGCGCGCGCCCGGCCCTGTCGCCCGTATCCTGCCCCATCTGAACCCCTCCCGCCGAACGGATCGGTCTTGGTCTTCGCGCCCGGCAAGCGGCCTTGCCGGCGGCGCTCTGCCTTCGGGCCGAGCGAGCGGCCTCGCCGGCGGCGCCCTGCCTTCGGCCGAGGCTAGCACCGAAGCTTCGCGATCGATAGGCCGTACGGCCGCAGGCCCGCCGCCCTTTGCGGCCGGCCGCGACTTTGCTCTATTCGCCGGAGCGTGGGGAGACCGAGAGCGTCATGGCGGGACCGGCCGGGATGGAGATCCGTCCGATGGGGCGGCGGGAGCTGGAGACGGCCGTGGAATGGGCGGCGCGGGAGGGGTGGAACCCCGGCCTCGCCGATGCGGAGTGCTTCCGGGCGCCGGACCCCGGCGGGTTCCTGATGGGCTTCGTCGGAGACGAGCCCGTCGCCTGCATCTCGGTCGTGCGCTACGGCGGGGGCTTCGGGTTCCTCGGCTTCTACATCGCCCGTCCCGAGTGGCGCGGCAGGGGCTACGGCCTCGCGCTCTGGAACGCGGGGCTCGAGCGCCTCGCCGGGCGCACGATCGGCCTCGACGGCGTCGTGGCCCAGCAGGGCAATTACCGGCGCTCGGGCTTCGTGCTGGCGCACCGCAACGTCCGCTACGGCGGCTCGCCCGGCATCGATGCCCCGCGCGATCCGGGAATCGTGCCCGTCGAGGGCGGTCTCGTCCCGCAGGTCGTGTCTTACGACCGCGCCTTCTTCCCGGACGACCGCGCGGCCTTTCTGCGCTGCTGGCTGAGCCCCGACCGGCGCACGGCGCTGACCCTCGTCGAGGACGGGCAGGTCCGCGGCTACGGCGTGATCCGCGCCTGCCGCGAGGGCGCCAAGATCGGCCCCCTCTTCGCCGACAGCGCGGACGGCGCCGACCGCCTCTTCCGGGCGCTCGCCGCCGCGGCGCCGGGCGGCCCCGTGTTCCTCGACGTCCCGGAGCCGCACCGGGCAGCCGTCGATCTCGCGACCCGCTATCGTCTCGCACCCGCCTTCGAGACCGCCCGGATGTACCGCGGACCGGCGCCCGACCTGCCGCTCGCCCGCACCTTCGGGATCACGACCTTCGAGCTCGGCTGAGAGTGGGGCTCGCGAAGAGCCCTATCCCAAAGCCTGCCGCATCACCCTGGCGAGGCGCAGCGAGAAGCCCTTCGGGTCGGTCGGCAGCTCGCCGTCGAGGATCCGGGCCTCGTCGTAGAGGAGGTGGGCGGCGTCCTCGCGCAGCTCCCCCCGCTCCTCGCCGATGCCGGCGAGCGCCACCACGAGGTCGTGGTCGGGGTTGATCTCCAGCACGGGCTTCGCGGCCGCGGGCGCCTGGCCGGCGCGGGCCAGGATGCGCTCGAGCTGCCGGTCGAGGCCGCCCTCCGGGGCCACGAGGCAGACCGGGCTCTCGGTGAGCCGGTCGGAGGTGCGCACGTCCGAGACCCGGTCGCCCAGCGCCAGCTTCACGGAGGCCACGAACCGCGCCACCGCGTCGGAAGCCTGCGGGTCGCTCTCCTTCTTGGGCTCCACGAGCGGGATCAGCGCCAGGTCGGAGGCCCCTTGCGTCACGGACTTGAAGGGCTTGCCCTCGTGGTCGATCCCGGCCGTGACCCAGAAGCTGTCGACGGCGTCGGGCAGGAGCAGCACCTCGATCCCGCGCGCCCGGAAACCTTCGAGCTGGGGCGAGGATTCCAGGCGCGCGAGGTCGGAACCCGTCGCGTAGTAGATCGCGGTCTGGTTCTCCTTGAAGCCCTCGACGTAGTCCTTGATGGAGCGCCAGCCCGATCCCGAGGCCGTGGTCTTGAAGCGGGCGAGGCCGAGGAGTTGCCCCCGCCGCTCGAAATCCTCGTAGAGGCCCTCCTTGAGGACCCCGCCGAAGTTCTCCCAGACCTTGAGGTAGGCGTCCGCATCGTCGCGCGACAGCTTTTCGAGCTCGCTCACGATGCGGTTCGTCACGCCCTTCTTGATCGCGCCGAGGAGCGGGCTCTCCTGGATCATCTCGCGCGAGACGTTGAGGGGCAGGTCCGCGGAATCGACGAGACCGCGGACGAAGCGGAGATACCGCGGCAGGATCTCGGCCTCGTCGGTGATGAAGACGCGGCGCACGTAGAGCTTCATCCGCCCGTGCCGGTCGGGGTCGAACAGGTCGAAGGGGGGCGAGCCCGGCACGAAGGCGAGCGCGGTGTATTCGTGGCGCCCCTCCGCCCGGAAATGCACGGTCAGCGCCGGCTCGTCGAACTGGCCCGCGACGCTGCGGTAGAAGTCGGTGTATTCCTCCGGCTTGATCTCGGATTTCGGCTTCGCCCAGAGCGCGGCGCCGTCGGCGATCTCGCTGGGCTCCTCCCCGGGCTTCTCGACGATCGCGATCGGCACCGGGACGTGGCCGGACTGCGCCTTGACGATCCGCTCCAGGGTCCAGCGCTCGGTGTAGGACTTCGCTTCCTCGGCGAGGTGCAGGATCACCCGGGTGCCCCGCGCCGGCGCCTCGGCGAGGTCGGCGGGCGCGATCGTGTAGGTGCCCTTGCCATCCGAGGACCAGAGCGACGCCTCGTCCGATCCGGCGCGGCGGGAGATCACGTCGACCCGCTCCGCGACCATGAAGGCCGAGTAGAAGCCGACGCCGAACTGGCCGATGAGCTGGGCGCCTTCCGCCCCCTGCGCGGCCTCGATCCGGTCCATGAAGGCCTTGGTGCCGGAGCGCGCGATGGTGCCGAGCGCCTCGGCCATCTCGTCACGGCTCATGCCGATGCCGTTGTCCTCGATCGTGAGGCGGCTTTTCTCGGCGTCGATCAGAATCGTGATCTGGGCCTTCGGGTCGTCGCCGAGGAGGTCCGGATTCGCGATCGCCTCGAAGCGCAGCTTCTCGCAGGCGTCGGCCGCGTTGGAGATCAGCTCGCGCAGGAAGACGTCGCGGTCGGAATAGACCGAGTGCACCATGAGGTGCAGGAGCTTGGAGACGTCGGCCTCGAAGGTGCGGTTCTCGGGGGCGGTTGCGGTCGTCATGGTCTCTCGTCGGATCGTGTCGGGTTCCGGCGGGCGGCGAGATGGCGGCGCCCGCGCTCGATTTCAAGGGCCGGCGCCGGCTACACGATGCCGTTCCTGAGCGGCTCGCCGCGGTAGAGGCGCTCCAGGTTCTCCATCAGGAGATCGACGACGTTGGTCTCGTAGCGCCGGGTCTCGCCGGCGGTGTGGGAGGTCACGATCACGTTCGGCATCCCCCAGAACGGCGAGGAGGGCGGGAGCGGTTCCTCGTGGAAGCAGTCGAGGCCGGCGCTGGCGATCCGCTGCTCTTGCAGCGCCGCGACGAGCGCGCCCTCGTCGACCACCCGGCCGCGGGCCACGTTGATGAGGGCGGCGGTGGGCTTCATGGCGGCGAGCTGGGCGGCGCCGATCAGGCCTTCCGTCTCCGGCGTCAGCGGGCAGGTCAGGGCGACGACGTCGGCCTGGGGCAGCACCTCGAGGAGTTGCGCCGTCGGCACGACGCGCTCGACGCCGGGCACCTCCGCGGGCTGGCGCTTCACGCCGATGACCCGCATCCCGAAGGCGTGGGCGAGGCCGGCGAGGCGCGCGCCGATGCGGCCGAGGCCGACGATCACCAGGGTCTGGCCGCCGAGCTCCTGCTCGCGCCGGCTCCGGTCGGCCAGCATGCCGCGCCAATGCGCCTTCGCCTGGTCGTCGCGGGCGAAGTGGATCAGGCGCGAGAGGCCGAGCATCAGGGCCATGGCGTGCTCGGCGACCGCGCGTTCGTTCGCCCCCTGCGCGCTCGCGAGCCTGACGCCCCGGGCCGTGAAGCGGGCGCGGTCGTACTGGTCGGTGCCGGCGCTGGCCGACTGGACGAAGCGCAGCTTCGGCGCGCGGTCGAGGAACTCGTTGCGCCACAGGCCCGAGAGCACGAGCACGTCGGCCTCGTCCACCCGCGCCTGCAGCTCCTCCAGGGACTTCGCCTCGAAATGCGCGAAGGGCGCGCCGCGGCTGCGGAACTCGTCGGCGAGCTGGTAGGCCACATGGGCGAACCCGATCGTGAGCCGGCTGCGCTCCGGTAGAAAACTCATCCCCTGTCCTCCGCTGCGTGTCCCGCCCGCTCATAGCCCGGAGGCGGAGGCCCGCGCCAGTGCCGGGATCGGGCTCCGGGGCCCAAGGCGGCCGGCGCCGGGATCGCGCCTGCCCGCTGCTGGGATCAGGAGGCGAGGCGGAGCACCGCGACGCCGAGCGCGATGCCGAGGCCCGCCACGAGGCGGGCGGGGCGGAGCGGCTCCTTGAGGACGAGGGCGCCGATCGCGAGGGCGAACAGGATCGAGCTCTCCCGCAGAGCCGCGACGGCGGCGATCGGCGCCTCCGTCATGGCCCAGAGCGCGAGCGCGTAGGAGCCGAGCGAGCAGGCCCCGCCCCCGAGCGCCACGGCCGACCGGCGCCGGACGGCGGCGGCGAGGTCCGCGGGCCGGCGCGCCGCCGCGAAGGCGAGAAGCGGCAGGGCGGTGCCGATGAACACCCACATCGTGTAGGCGACCGCGTGCCCGGACAGGCGCACCCCGGCGCCGTCCACGAAGGTATAGGCCGCAATGATCCCGGCATTGAGGAGCGCGAACCCGGTCGCGGCGCCGGACGGCGGGCCCCGGGCGGGGCTCGCGAGCATCATCCCGAGAATGCTGCCGCAGATCAGCCCGACGCCGATCCAGGCCGGCGCCGGAAGATGCTCGCCGAGGACGAGGCCGCTGAGGAGCGCGACGATCAGCGGGCCGGTGCCGCGCATGAGCGGATAGGCGTGGCTCATGTCGCCCGCCCGGTAGGCTGCGACCACGAGCGCGAAATAGACCACGTGGATCGCGATCGAGGCCGCGAGATAGGGCCAGCTCGCCGCCGCCGGGAACGGCAGGAACGGCACCGCGAGGAGGGAGAGGAGCGCGGCCCCGGAGGTCACCAGGACGGCGTCCATGAGCTTGTCCCGGCCGGCCTTGATGGCGGCGTTCCAGGATGCGTGCAGGAGGGCGCCCAGCAGGACCGCGAGGAAGGCTTCGGTGGCCATGTCCCGGCCGTGCCACGGGCGCCCCCGCGTGTCGAGGCCTCCGCGGGCCTCACTCCTCCGGCACGGCCTCCCGGAGTTCGAGCGGCCAGAGGAGGTCGAGCCTCACGTTGAAGTAGCCCTCCGCCCCGCCGCGGCGCCAGCCGCCGTAGATCACCGCATCGCAGGAGGCGACCCGGTCGAGCTCGGCCGCGGCCAGGAAGGCGCGGTAGCGCTCGCCCTCCTCCCGGTTGAGGGCGCCGACCTTGAGGCCTCCGACCTGGACCGCCACCGCATGGGGGTCTGCGGGATCGTCGGTCTCGGGCACCAGGAAGGCGGTGCATTCGTGCCAGGCCTCGGCTTCGCTGCGCCCGCCGACGATCGCCTCGAGGGCGTCCTGGTATTCGGACTCGGCCTCCACGTGGGTGGCGTACTCGCCGGTGCCGGCGAGGTGGCCGTGGTGCCGCAGCGCGGGGTCGTGTCCGAACAGATGCCGCCAGAGATTCATCGCCGTTCCTGCCTTGGGCCGCCGCAGCTTAAGGCCGGGCCGCGGATCCCGGCCAGAGCCCGCCTCGCCGCGCGAGGCCGGCTCCTGGCCTCACGAATCGGCATGGGTGAGGTGCAGGATTCTCAATATGGCCAAGAATGGGGCGGTGGTAGGCTCGCGGCCGGAAGGGGCGCGAGCCCCCTCCTCCCCGTGCGAGCCGAGAGACGGCGGATGGCCCCTTCGCTCGATTACCGCGTCTATCACCTCGACCGCGCAGGACGCATCGTCCGCGCCGAGGTGGTCCGCTGTGCGGGCGATCCGGAGGCCATCGCGGCGGCCCGCGCCCGGGCCGCGAGCGGACCCTACTCGACCGAGCTGTGGCTGCGTTCGCGGCGGATCGGCTACTTCCCGCAAGGCGGGCAGGCCGCCGCGGGCGACGCGCCCGGGGCCTGAGCGGCACCCGATTTCGGCCCGCCGAGGCTACTCCTTCACGGCGCCCGTCATGGCGGCGACGTAGTGCTCGACGAAGAACGAGTACAGCACCACGAGCGGCAGCGAGCCCACGAGCGCGCCTGCCATGAGCGAGCCCCAGCGGTAGATGTCGCCGTCCACGAACTCGTTCACGATCGCGACCGGAACGGTCTTGTTGGCCGAGGACGAGATGAAGGTGAGCGCGTAGATGAACTCGTTCCAGCACAACGTCAGCGAGAAGATCGAGGCCGAGATCATGCCCGGGATGGCGAGCGGCAGCACGATCTTGGTCAGGATCTGCCAGCGGCTCGCCCCGTCGATGAGCGCGCATTCCTCGAGCTCGAAGGGAATGGTCTTGAAGTAGCCCATCAGGAGCCAGGTCGAGAACGGGATCAGGATGGTGGGATAGACCAGGATCAGGGCGAAGACCGAGTCGAACAGGCCGTACTGGTGGATCACCGTCGAGAGCGGGATGAACAGGATCGAGGGCGGCACGAGATAGGCGAGGAAGATGGCGCCGCCGACGTAGTTGGCGCCGCGGTAGCGGATGCGCGTGATCGCGTAGGCCGCGAGCACGCTCGCGAACAGCGACAGCACCGTCGCGGCCACCGAGATGAACATCGTGTTCCAGAGCCAGCGCGGATAGGCGGTCTCGAACACGAGCTTGTAGATGTGCTTGAAGGTCGGGGCCGTGACGAAGAAGGGGTTGAACTTCTCGAGGTCGAGGAGCTGCTCGTCCGGTTTGATGGCGGTGAGCACCATCCAGTAGAACGGGAACAGCAGCACGATCATGATCAGGACGAGCGGGATGTAGACCGTCACGACCCGCCGCGGCAGGGTGTCGAGATAGGCCATGCCCTCCGAGAAGTCGTTCATGGCGGGCGTCTGCGCGCCTGGCGCGACGAGCGCGCGGGCGACGTCCGTGCTCGGATCCGGGCCGCGCCCGTCGATCGTGGAAGCCTTAGCCATCGCTGTTCCCAATCTGCCGGCAGGGCCGGCGAGGAGCCCGTTCGGCCGTCGCCCCGCTCCCGGCGGGGCGGCGGGTTGCAGGCGCGGATGGAGGCCGCGCCCGCTCAGTCATTGCCCTCTCCGTGCTGCCACTTGCGGCGCTGGAGGCCGAACCAGGACACCATGATGGCGGCGAGGAGGAACGGCACCATGGCGGTGGCGATCGCCGCGCCTTCGCCGAGGCGCCCGCCCAGGATGCCGCGCTGGTAGGACAGGGTCGCCATCAGGTGGGTGGCGTTGACGGGACCGCCGCGGGTCATCGCCCAGATGAGCTGGAAGTCCGTGAACGTGAAGAGCACCGAGAAGGTCATCACCACCGCGATGATCGGGGTGAGGAGCGGATAGGTGATGTGGCGGAACATCTGCCAGGGCGTGGCGCCGTCGAGCGTCGCGGCCTCGTAGAGGGACGGCGGCACCGTCTGGAGGCCGGCCAGCAGGGTGATCGCGATGAAGGGGATGCCGCGCCAGACGTTCGCGAAGATCACGCTCGCCTGCGCGTGCAGGGGCACGCCGAGGAAGTCGATGTTGCCCGAGATCAGTCCCATCTTCCGCAGCGACCAGGAGATGATCGAGAATTGCGGGTCGAAGATCCACCAGAACGCGATCGCCGAGAGCACCGTCGGCACGATGAAGGGGATCAGGATGATGGCGCGCACGAGGGCGCGGAACGGGATGTGCTTGTTGAGGAGCAGCGCGAGATAGAGCCCGATCGCGAACTTGAACACGCTCGCGACCACCGTGTAGCTGATGGTGAACACGGTCGCGTTGATGAAGCTCGTATCCTCGAGGAGCCACTCGTAGTTCTCGAGCCCGATGAACGCGCCCGCGCGCCCGATGCGGGCGTCGGTGAAGCTCATCCAGATGCCGAGGCCGAGCGGATAGGCGAGGAACAGCAGCAGGAAGCCCGCTGCCGGGACCATGAACCAGAGGCCCAGCACCTGCCGGTTGGTCTTGATCCGCTCCCAGGCGGAGGCCTCGCGGAACGGGACCGGCGCAGCGATCCTCATGGTGGCATCGGCCATGTCGCCTCGCCTCTCTTTCTTTGCTTCGAAGCGGGAGCGCCGCGCCCGACGGGCGCGGCGCTCGGGTAGGTCAGGACCGGTAGATGCGCTGGATCTGCCGCTCGGCCTGCTTCATAGCCGTCTTGGCGTCCTCGCGGCCCGTGGCGACGTTCGCGAACATGTCGAGGACGACGAAGTCGGCGATCGCGGTCGCGGCCTTCTCGCCGACCGAGCCGAGGCCGCCGGCGGTGAGCGAGCGCTTGGCGACGTCGCGGTAGACCGTGCGCTTCGGATCCTCGGTCCAGACCGGGTTGGAGTCGTAGGCGTTGAGGCAGTGGGTGAGGTAGCCCCTGGCCGCCGAGATCCACTTGTTGAACTGCTCCGCCTCGAGCATGTAGGCGATGAGCGCCTTACAGGCCTGCGGATACTTGGTGTAGTTCATCGCCAGGATCGGGTACATCAGGTGCAGCTCGGTCGGCTTGCCGACCGGACCCACCGGGAAGTACGCGTGGTTCATGTCCTCGGCGAGATCCTTCTTGGTCGCGTCGTTCGAAGCCGCGACGTAGATCGAGATGCCGTTGTTGGTCCAGTGGATCTCGTTGGCGAGGAACGCCTTGTTGTTGAAGGCGTCGTTCCAGGAGGCCACGCCAGGCACCATGTGGCCGTAGAGCTCCTTCGTCCACAGGAGCGCCTTCTCGGTCTCTGGCGAGTTCAGGATCACCTTGTCGTTCTTGTCGACCACGTTGCCGCCGAACGACCACAGCGCCCAATGGACCCAGCCGTTGCCGTCGCCGGATGCGTGGCCGAGCGCGAAGCCGCCGGGCGTCCCTTGCGCCTTCATGGCCTTGGCG
This sequence comes from Microvirga sp., assembly GCA_036263675.1. Lineage (GTDB taxonomy): Bacteria > Pseudomonadota > Alphaproteobacteria > Rhizobiales > Beijerinckiaceae > Microvirga. The sequence continues at coordinate 231,557 of DATAGO010000051.1, forward strand.
TATTCCATGAACGCGTCGGTGGTCTTCGGGAACTCCGAGAAGCCGGCCTTCTTGGAGGCGGCGATGCGGTAGTTGATCAGGTTGCCCGAGTAGCAGACCGGGATCGCGATCCACTTGTCGCCGCTCTTGCCGTATTGCTGCGCGCTCTCGACCCAGCCGCCGTACTTTCCGCCGAGGTAGTTCGCGACGTCCGTCATGTCGACGCAGCGCTGCGGGAACAGGTGCGGGAGCGAATAGAGGCCCCAGAACAGGTCCGGGCCCGCGCCCGTGTTGGCCGCGACCGAAGCCTTCGGCTGCACGTCCTCGTAGGATTCGCGGGTGATGTCGACCTTGACGCCGGTGGCCTGCGTGAAGGCGTTGATGAGCGCCACGAAGGCGTCGTCCTCGGACTGCACGAAGTACTTCCAGCGCAGCATCGAGAGCTGGGCGCCGGCCTCCGGCTTCCACTGGTTCTGCTGCGCCCAGGCCTTGGCGAAGTCGAGGAGATTGGTCGCGCCGGCGAGGCCGAGCACCGCGCCGCCCTTCAGGACCGACCTGCGGTTCATATGGTTCATGGGAGTCCTCCGGTCATGCGGGATGTTGTGTTGTGGTGCGGTCCGGAGCCGCCCGCTGCGGCCCCGTCCTGTCTCACGTCCGCCGAGCCGCTCCGACGCGGTCCCTGCCTGTCTCACGTCGGCAGGGCCGCTCCGCTGCGGCCCCGGCCTGTCTCACTGGAGCCTGTGGCCCTTGTCCTTGTCGAAGAGGTGCACGAGCGCGGGATTGGGCTGCACCCGGATGGTCTCGCCGGGCCGCGCCGACACCCGCTCCCGGAACACGCAGATCACCTCCTGGGCGCCCGCCT
>DATAGO010000052.1:0-36250 GCA_036263675.1 Microvirga sp.
CCGGCCGCGGCACAGGAGCCCTTCGCGTCCGGGGATCCCGACAGGCTACGCGAAGCCTTCGCGTCCGGAGACCCTGCCCCCTCGCGCGAAGCCTTCGCGTTCGGGGATCCCGCCGCGCCACGCGAGGCCTTCATGTCCGGGGATGCCGCCGCGCCACGCGAGGCCTTCGCGTCCGGGCGCGCCGCACCCGCCGGGGAGGAGGTGCGGTGCCGGACCTTCGAGGGACCGCCCGGAGGCGTGCTGATCCGCTACAACTGCCAGCCCGCCGCCGAACCCCGCCAAAGCCGCACGACCCCCGCTCCACCAGAAGAAAAGCGCGCCAGAACCGCACCGCCTCTGCCAACAAGACGCTAGCGGCCTGACAGAACGGGGTCCGATCCTCCCGTCCTTTTCGGCGGCGCGTCCGACCGGGCTTCGGCCCGAGACGCCGGTCCGGTCGTCTGGCTGCCCGCGGCCTAGTCCAGCCGGCGGCCTCCGGCCCCGACCGCTCACGGTCTAGTCCATCCGGCGGACTGCTGCGCCGGCCGCGGCAGGGGTTAGAATCCTTCCCCGATCTGCATGCTGGAGCGCCCGATACATGGGAATGGCTGCCACCGCGACCGCTCTCTCCCTGGAGGAGAGCCCCCGAAGCGACGCCCGGGTCCGGGTTGCCTGGAAGGTGAAGGCGATCGTCGCCCCCGGCGAGCCGGAGGTCACCTGCGTGGTGCTCGACGTCTCGGCCGGCGGCGCCCGCCTCTCGGTTCCGCGGGACGTCCACCTGCCGGACCGCTTCTCCCTGTTCCTGCCGCTCCGGAACGAAACCCACGCCGTGGAGGTGAAGTGGCGCGACGCCGACACCTCCGAACTCGGCGTCGCCTTCCGGGCCGAGACCCAGGGCGCGCCGGCGGGCGAGCGGACGGAGGCGCGTTTCGCGCAGCTCGAGGCGCATATCCAACACCTCGAGGAGCAGATCCGCCGGACGGACGAGCGCCTCGCCTCCCTCCTGGACCGGGTCACCCGCCTCGAATTCCCCTGATCGCCGCGGGGCGGGACGCGGCGATGCGACCCCGACCCGCGGAGAGCCGTGAGTCACGCCGCATGGGGAGCCGTGCGACGGCCGCGGGTGCCTGGTCTCCTTCCGGCCGTGCGTTGCGACGGCCGGGCCGGCGTCAAGCCGCGAAGGGCGACGCGAGCGCCGTCGGGCGGACCCTCGCCTGGAAGGTCGGGGCGGGCGGGCGGCGCAGGGCGTCGGCCGCGACCATGGGGGTACCGCAGGTCCCGCAGGGGGGCCGCGGCGGGGGCGGGGCGGCTTCGCCGCGCCGGGCATAGACCCGCAAGGCCGCCCCGCAGCCGGGACAGATCCATCGCGTGGACACGAGGCTGCCGGGATTGCCCGCGGCCGGGCCCGCACGGCGCGGCGCGCGCGCCTCATGCACCCCGAGGGGGCCCGGCCCCCCATACGCATCGCAGAACATCGCCCGTCTCCACTGTCACGCCGGGTGGGATGTTGCAGGCTATTGTTGCGCCAAGATTGCGTCCCGGCCGCGTGCGCCGCATGAACTCCTCGGACCGATCGCAGCCGACCGTCGATGAAAGCGGGAGCTGCCGTGCAGATCGAAGATCTTCACAGAACAGCTTGGCAATGTAGTCTTGGCATGGATGTGGCGAAATGTGGCTTGTCAGTGACACTGCCCCTGTCTAACGTAGCGTTAAACAGGGGAAGCAGCGATGAAACAGTTTTTGCTTTTTGCGGGACGGGCCCAATCCGGCACGGCCGGCGTTCACGGCCTGGCGGGCGACTTCGATTCGTTTGCCGACGCCTTCATTTCGCTGATCGATCGGCAGACGCCCTGCGACTGGTGGCACATCCTCGACACCCGCACGGGCGAGGTGGTCGAGCGCCGGCACCTGAAGGTCAGCAACGGCATGATCGGCTTCCAGCGCTCAGACTGGGTGGTCGGGGAGGGCGGGCCGGACGAGCCCCTGGCGTCGATCACGCTGCCTGCGCCCGCGGCCGAGGTGAAGCTGCCGGAGATCGCCAGCATCGAGGCCGACCTGCGCTCAGTGCTGAACAGCGGTTTGAAGAACGGCCACGCGAACGGCAAGACCAACGGCGCCGCCGCCGAGCACTGAGCCCGTCGCCGCCTCCGGCCTGCCCTGGTCCCGAACGCGCCGTGGCGGGAACCGGCCGAGGAAACAGGCCAAGAAAAAAGGCCGCTGTCGCCAGCGGCCCGGAGTTTTGGGAGGAAACGCCCAAGAAGGGCATGCAGCAGGCGACGCCAATCGCCGTGGTGCAGGGCTCGATCTAGGCGTCGCCTTCCGAGCCGGCAAGTGCAAAAGGGCAACAGGTCCGCCCTTCCGCGTCCCGCCGCGTCGGCCGCCCTTTGACGGGGCCGCCCTTTCCGTTTCCGTCGACGCGCTCCAGATGTCCCTCGCTCGGGCCGGCAAACCAGGGTCCGCTCGATCGCTCCTCCCGTCCCCGTCGACGCGCTCCAGATCACCGGCATGCTTCAGGTCCTGCGCCGTCTTCTCCGCCGCTGGTTCGCGGGCCTCGCGAAGCCGGGCCCGTCCGCGGAACCCCGGGCCCTCACGGCGGTGGAGTACGAGGCCGTGAGCCTGATCGCCTACGAGGGCCGCAACGCCTATGCCCGCGCCCGGGAGCAGGCCCGGTATTGCCGCAGCCGCGGCAGCGAGGCGGGCTGCCTGTTCTGGACCGAGGTCGCCGCCGAGGTGGCGCTGCGCACGCGGGGGCGCAGCCCCGAGCGGCAATAGCCCGGCTCGATCCGCTTCCGGCACCACGCCGCCGAAGTCCGTCGTCTTCAAGCCACCACATTCCGCCCGCACCCAGGCTTCCTGCCCGAAACCCTCCGGAGACTTGGAATGCGAATCCTCGTAGCCGCTGTGCTCGTCCTCGCCGCCGCTCCCGCCTTCGCGCAGGAGCCGAACCGCTCCGCGGTCGTGCGCGGACCGGCCGCTTCGTCCGTCCTGGTTCCGGATGACGACCGCCCGGCGATCGGGCGGGGACCGATCGCCGGGCCCGCTCCGACGCGGGACGCCGGCGGCCCCGATATCGTGCGCGGGATGTGCCAGAAGGGCGGGTGCGACGAGTTCTCGGTCGTCCGGATCGACCGCATCCGGGCCGACGAGGAGGGCACCCTCCTGCGCACGCGCATCCGCACGTACCGCGCGAGCGCCCAGGGGCGGGTCGAGAAGGGCGAGGATGCGGGCTACGTGTTCTGCTCGCCCACGAAGCCCACCATCCTGGCCGAGAGCGGGGACAAGGTGGCGGGGTTCCAGATCGCGACGGCCCCGACCCAGGAGAGCCGCGAAACGATCCGCCAGCAGGCGAACTTCTACGCCATGTACTTCACGGTCTGCCACGGACCGGAGGCCGGGCGCGCGGCGGTGCAGAACCTCGAGGGCACCGCGCGGCAACTCGGCTACCGCTCGCCCCTGGCGCGATCCGTCATGGTGAATCTCGCCGACCCCGAGGAGGTGTTCTCGCGCCCGTCGCGGCAGGCGTCGCGCGGGGTCGAGCCGCGCCCGCAGCGGGAGAGCCGCGCCGACGACCTCCTGCCCCCGCGCGCGATCCCGGAGGCGCGCGAGCCCCTGCCGCGCCGGGAACGCTGGGTGGAGCGGCGTCCGGCCGACGAGGACGACGCGATCGTGATCTTCCGCGAGCGCCGCGGGCCCGAGGCGCGGCCCTGGTACCGGGAGCCCGAGCGCTGGATCGAGCGCGTCAATCCGTTCTGAGCCCGCAGCCCCGCTGCGCTGCGGTCGCGCGCCTATATCCGCGCCGTTATAGATGCCGTCCGGAATCCTATAGGACGCGGGCACCGGGAGGGGCTAGGGTCGGGGCCCGGGGCCGCAGCGCCGCAGCGCGGCCCCGCACCCCATGCGGAGGGACCGGCGGACGATGACGAGAGCAGCCACGGGGACGCCATGAGCGCCGTGCCCACGATCGCGCCGCCGCACCCCGATCCCCGCGCGCCCGCCTTCCGGCTGCCCGCGAAGGCCTGCGATACCCATTGCCACATCTTCGGGCCCGACCGGCTCTACCCTTACGTCCCGGAGCGGCCCTACACGCCGCCCGACGCGCCGCTCGCCATGTTCCGGGCGCTGCACGACCGGCTCGGCGTCGAGCGCGCCGTGATCGTCAACGCCACCCCGCACGGGCGCGACAACCGGGTGGTCACGGACGCGATCGCGGGGAGCGCGGGCCGCTACAAGGGCGTCGCCAACGTGGACGAATCCTTCTCGGACCGGGACCTCGAGGACCTCGCGGCGGCCGGGATCACGGGCTGCCGCTTCACCTTCCTGCCGCGGCTCGGAGAGATGCCGGATCGGGCGGCCTTCGAGCGCATCGTCCGGCGCATCGCGCCGCTCGGCTGGCACGTGGACCTCTATCTCCCCGCCGGCCTCATCCCCGAGATGCGTCCGCTGCTCACGGCGCTCCCGCTCCCTTACGTGCTCGACCACATGGGCGTCGTCGATGCGAGCCTCGGGCTGGAGCAGGCGCCGTTCCAGGCGCTCCTCGACCTCGTGCGGGACGACGAGAAATGCTGGGTCAAGGTCACCTGTCCGGAGCGGATCTCGCGGGCGGGGCCGCCCTTCCACGACGTCGCGCCCTTCGCCCGCGCGGTGATCGAAGCCGCGCCCGACCGGGTCCTGTGGGGCACCGACTGGCCGCATCCGAACGTGCCCGTGATGCCCGACGACGGCGACCTCGTCGATCTCGTGCCCCTCTACGCCCCCGACCCGGGGATGCGCCGCAAGCTTCTCGTCGACAACCCCGCGCGCCTGTTCGGCTTTCCCGATTGAGGCGCACGTCACCGCAAGACCGAACCGGAGGGATGGAAACACCATGACGGGCCCCATTTCGCGGCGCTCCCTGATGGCGGGGCTCGTCCTCGCGGCCTCCGGCCTGCCCGGAGCGAGGGCGCAAGGCACCTACCCGGCGCGGCCGGTGCGGATCATCGTGCCGTTCGGCGCCGGCGGCGTTGCCGACATCACGATCCGCATCGTGGCCGAGAAGCTCGGCGAGCGGCTCGGGCAGCGTTTCGTCGTCGAGAACATGCCGGGCGCCGGCGGCGTCACGGCGGCCCGGGCCGCTGCGACGAGCGCTCCCGACGGCTACACCCTGACGATGCTCACGAACGGCACCGCGATCAGCGTCCCGCTCTTCGCCAACCTGCCCTTCGACCCGCTGTCGGATTTCGTGCCGATCTCGACGCTGGGCACCTTCGATTTCGTCTTCGCGGTCAATGCGCAGTCGGAGTTCAACACGCTTCCCGACCTCGTCCGCCGCGCGAAGGAGAAGCCCGGCAGCCTGAACGTCGCGACGGTCGCGGTCGGCAGCAGCCAGCATCTCTCGTCCGTGCTGTTCCGGGGCGAGGCGGGGGTCGACCTCGTGCACGTGCCCTTCCGCAGCACGCCCGACGCCCTGGTGTCGCTGATCCGCAACGACGCCAACCTGCTGATCGATTCCTACGCGGCGCTGAAATCCGGGCTCGAGGGCCGCCAGATCCGCGCCGTCGCGACCTCGGGGCCGCGCCGCTCGGCCGCGCTGCCGGAGGTGCCCACCGTGCAGGAATCCGGCATCGCGGGCTTCGACGTGACGTCGTGGAACGCGCTGTTCGCGCCGAAGGGCACGCCGCCCGCGATCGTCGACGGGCTCAACGGCGCCCTCAAGGAGATCCTGGCCGCGCCGGACGTGAAGGCGCGCCTGCTCGATCTCGGCATCGAGGCGAGGGCCGAGACGCCGGCGGAACTCACCGGTCGTCTGCGCGCCGACATCGGGAAATGGCGCGCCGTGATCGAGAAGGCCGGGATCCCGAAGCAATAGGCCGCCCGGCCCCTCGGTCGCCGCTGATCCATCGCAAGCCCGGATGAACAGGATGCTCACGCTCTATCACAACGACATGTCGCTCTGCGCCCAGAAGGTCCGCGTCTGTCTCGCCGAGAAGGGGCTGGACTGGGAGAGCCGCCACATGGTGCTGCGCGCCGGCGAGCATCAGCAGCCCTGGTACCGGGCGCTCAACCGCCGGGCCGTCGTCCCGACGCTCGTGCACGGCGAGCACGTGGTGACCGAGTCGAACGTCATCCTGGAATATCTCGACGAGAGCTTCCCCGAGCCGCCGCTGCGCCCGGCCGACCCGTTCGGCCGCGCGCGCCTGCGCTTCTGGATCAAGCAGCTCGACGAGGACATCCACGACGCCTCGGCCGCGATCCTGAGCTTCGGGATCGCCTTCCGGCACCAGTACATCGAGCGCGGCGAGCTCGGCATGCGCATGCTCGAGGCGATCCCCAACATCTTCAAGCGCGAGCGCCGGCGCGACGTGATCGAGAAGGGCACCCGCTCGGCCCATTTCGTCATCGCGGTCGAGCGCATGGTGCAGCTCCTCGACGAGATGGAGGAGGCGCTCGGCCGCCACCCCTGGCTCGTCGGCGACGCCTATTCCCTCGCGGACGTCGCCTTCACGCCCTACCTCGCGCGGCTCGAGCACCTCAACATCCTCGGTCTCGTCGGCGGCCGGGCCCACGTGGCCGCCTGGTATGCGCGCTGCAAGGCACGGCCCAGCTTCGACGATGCGATCGTGCGGTGGGAGAACGCCGACTACCTCGCCCTGATGCGGGCGCGCGGCGCGGAGCACTGGCCCGAGGTCGAGGCGATCGCGAGGGACATCCGGCGGGCCGCCTGACCCCGGAATGGGCCGGTTTGGTCCGGCCCATGGAACCCGTCCGTTCATCGGGCGTTCATCCTATGCTTCATGAAAGACTCCCCTGAGGGACGGCCCCCGGTTCTCCGGTCGGGGGCCGTTCTGCCGTTCCGGCGCGAAAAGCCGCGCCCGCGACGTGCCGTTGCGTGATCTATCGGCTGCCGGACGCTTCATCTAACGTCCCCTCCCCGGGGGCGGGATGCACATGAAACACCGACTTTTCTGGCTTGCCGTCGCGGCGCTGGTGCCGCTCGTGGCCTTGGCGGTGGGGCTCTCGATCTCCTCGCTCCGGCAGCAGCGGGCCTCGCTCCGCAACGAAGCCCTCCATCAGGTCGGCGACATCGTCAACATTCTCGAGCGCGACCTGCTCAACCAGATCGACACGCTCAGGGTGCTGGCGAAATCGCCGCGCCTCGAGGGGCCGGAGCCCGATCTCGCCGGGTTCCACCGAGTCGCGTCCGAACTCGCGGAGGAATTCCCGCACTGGGATGCCATCCTCCTGGCCGACACCCACGGGCGCCCGATCGTCGATACCCGCGTCCCGGTCGGTCAGGCGCTCGGCGGCATCGTCGACGAGGAGACCTACCGGCGCGTCCTCGCGACCCGTCAGCCCGTCATCGGCAACGTCGCCGGGCCCGGCGCGCGCGCAGCCGACCGGACGCCCCGGGCGAGCGTGCGGGTCCCCGTCCTGCGGGACGGGGAGGTCCGCTACGTCCTGACCGCGATCATGTCCCCGGAGCGGCTCTCGGACCTCGTCGCCGGGCGGCTCGACCCGGAGTGGCGCTCCTTCCTCGTCGACGGCTCGGGGCGGATCGTGGCGTCGGCCCGGCGCCCGGAGGTGATCGGCCAGGCTCCGAGCCCGCAGACGCTGGCGGCGCGCGCCGCCGGCAGCGTCGGCGTCTACGAGGGCGTGACGCCGGACGGCGTCAGCACCGTCACGGCGTTCCGCCGGACCGACAAGATCGGGTGGTCCGCGCATGTCTCGGTTCCGAGCAGCGTCTACAATGCGCCTCTCGTCCGTTCGCTGTGGCTGCTCGGAGCGCTCATCACGGGCGCGCTCGCGCTCACCTTGATGTTCGTCGAGATCCTGCGGCGGGAGACGCTGCGGCGCGAGCGCGTGGCGACGCAGATCTGGGAAGCGGAAGCGCGCTACCGCCTTCTCGCCGAGAATGCCACGGACGTGATCTTCCGGACCGGCCTCGACGGCGAGCGGCTCTACCTGTCCCCGTCGTCGCGGGAGGTCTACGGCTACGACCCGGAGGAACTGCTCGGCACCGATGCCGCTTTCCTGCTCCACCCCGACGATGCCGCCCGGATGAAAGCCGACCTCAACGCGACCGTCGCGGGAAAGAGCGGGCACGAGACCACGGTCTACCGGATCCGTCACAAGGCAGGGCACTGGGTCTGGCTCGAGGCGCGCCGGCGCCTCGTCCGGGACGGGAGCGGCGCGCCGGTGGAGGTGGTGGGCATCGTGCGCGACATCTCGGAACGCGTGCAGCTCGAGGAGCAGCTGCGCCAGTCGCAGAAGATGGAGGCGGTGGGCCAGCTCACGGGCGGCATCGCCCACGATTTCAACAATCTCCTCACCGTGATCGTCGGCAACGCCGAACTCCTGACCGAGAACCCCTCGGACCCGGCTCTGACCTACAGCCTCGCGCACCAGATCCTCGAGACGGCGGAACGGGGCGCGGACCTCAACCAGAAGCTCCTCGCCTTCAGCCGGCGCCAGTCGCTGAAGCCCGAACGACTCGACGTCGACCGGATCGTCGACGGGATGGTCCCGCTGCTCTACCGCACCATCGGCGAGCACATCGAGCTGAAGACCGAGCTGAACGGCGCCGGCCTGTCGGCGCTGACCGACAAGACGCTGCTCGAGAGCGCGATCCTGAACCTCGCGGTGAACGCCCGCGATGCCATGCCCCACGGCGGCACGCTCACGATCGCGACCGGGCATCGGAAGGCGGGCCCGGACGACGGCCCCCTTCCGCCCGGACAGGACGTGGTGTTCGTGACGGTCACGGACACCGGCACCGGCATCCCGCCCGACGTGCTCTCGCGGGTGTTCGAGCCGTTCTTCACCACCAAGGAGGTCGGCAAGGGCTCGGGCATGGGCCTGCCGATGGTGCTCGGCTTCGCGCAGCAGACGGGCGGCCATGTCAGCATCGGGAGCCGGGAGGGCGAGGGGACCGCGGTCTCCATCGTCCTGCCCGCCGCCATGAACCTGCCCGCGCCGCCCGCGCCCGCGCCCGCGAAGGACGATCCCGAGTCGGCGGCGCGCCAGGAGCACATCCTGGTGGTCGAGGACGAGCCGCAGGTGCTGCAGTTCGTCTCGAACCAGCTCGTGAGCCTCGGCTACGCCGTGACCTCCGTCTCGACCGCGCAGGACGCGCTCGACCTGCTCCAGGCGGGGCAGCCGTTCGATCTGCTCTTCAGCGACGTCGTCCTGCCGAAGGGCATGAGCGGCGTCGATCTCGTCAAGCGGACCCGCGAGGTCCGGCCGGACCTCAAGGTGCTCCTGACCTCGGGCTACCCCGAAGAGGCGTTCGAGCAGCATGGACGGCCGGACGAGCACACGCGGCTCCTGCGCAAGCCCTACCGGCGCAAGGATCTCGCGGAGACCATCCGGGCCGTGCTGGACCCGGACCGGCCCGCAGGCGGCGGAGACCGCAAGGCGCCCTCGTACGCCGGCATGTGACCGGGCTGCGCTCCGGCCGTCGGGCTGCGGCCTGAGGGTGATGACTCGGCTGCGGGCCGCCTACCAGATGCCCGTCGCGAGCGTCGCCGGCGAGGCTTCCACGAACGCGAACCGCAGCGGGAGCGCCCCGCGCCGCCGCACGACATCGTTCACCTGGAAGCGCCAGACCCGCTCGGCGCCCGCCGGTGCCGCCTCCGGCCCCCAGTCGATCGCGGCCGTGCCGCGCAGGTGGAGGAGGTCCCCGCGCGCGAAATCGACGAAGAGCAGGCCCGCGCGCGGGTCGCGCAGGAGGTTGCCGAAGGTGTTGTAGAACCGGTTGCCGGCGAAATCCGGAATCGCGAGCGCGTCGCCCGAGACGCGCACGAATCCGGGCCGCCCGCCCCGGTGCGAGATGTCCATCCCGCCCCCCTCCGGGTCGGCGACGCCGCTCGCGATGAAGAAGGTATCGGCCGCCGCGATCAGGTCGGCGGCGTCGCGGTCGAGGGCGGCGAGGCGCTCGGGCGGGCGCGGATCCGCTTTGCCGGGCGTCACCGCCCGGGTCTGGATGTACTTGGCGCAGTTGCCGAAGCTTTGCGCCACCGCGACCGTGATGCCGCCGGGCCCGGCCTGCGTCACGATCCCGTTGGCGCGGTTGCGGCGGCGGGTCTCGAACTGGAGGCCGAGGAGCCCGATCGGCTGCCCCGCCCGCAGGTGTCCGGCGACCGGATCGTCCGCTTCCACCCCGGCGTCGATCCGCAGCGTCGTGGCGTCGGGGCTCGCCACGAAGCCCGGCGGTCCGGCGAGGACGGTCGCGAGCGGCCAGCCGTCCCGGTCCGGAACGGCGACGAACAGGGTCGGGAGCAGGCCGAAGAAGCTCCGATGCTGGTCCGGCATGAAGGCGCGGATGCCGGCTCCCGTGGCGCCGGCGCCCGCGAGCGCCTGCGCCTGCAATTCCCCGCGGTGGAACGGCATCGGGTTCACGGTCCGATCGGGCCCGCGGCCGCCGTCCGACGGGTTCGGAATCGCGCCCATGGTCCGCTCACGCCGCGACGGCCGGATGGGGCAGGGCGGGCATGCCCCGGAACCAGGGCTGAGCCTCGACCGCGGCGACCCAGCGGCGCACGTTCGGATAGGCGTCGAGACCGATGCCGCCTTCGGGCGCGTGGGCGACGTAGGAATAGCAGGCGAGATCCGCGATCGTGATCGCGTCCGTGGCAAGCCAGGTCCGGCCGGCGAGATGCTCCTCCATGAAGGCGAGCAGGCGCCCTGCGATCCGGGCGCCCGCGACCGGATCCTCGGGCATGTTCCACTGGCGCGCCATGCGGGCCGCGGCCGGTCCGTAGCGGACCTCGCCGGCCGCGATCGAGAGCCAGCGCTGGACGGAGGCCGCCGCGAGCGCCTCCTCGGGCAGCCAGTGCGAGCCCGCAGCGTGCCGCTTCGCCAGGTAGACCAGGATGGCGTTGCTGTCGCACAGCATGAGGTCGCCGATCCGCAGCGCCGGGATCTGCCCCAGGGGATTGACGGCCCGGTACGCCGGCGTCGCCCGGATCGCGGCGTCCGCGACCTCGAAGCGGAAGGGAAGGCCCAGCGCCCGCAGCAGCAGGGCGACGCGATGGGTGTGGCCGGAGAGTTCGGTGCCGTAGAGGGTGATGCCGTCCTGGGTCATGGGGCGCTCCGTGAGACGCCATCACAGTTATTCTTGCACGCTGGAACGAAAAGCCGGCATTCTGGGAAGATAGAATTTCACGTTTGGAAACAATCCATGGATCGGCTCGACGAGCTCCAGATCCTCGTCGCGATCGCGGAGACCGGGAGCCTGGCCGCGGCCGCCCGCCGGCTCGGCCGCTCCGCGCCTGCGGTCACCCGGGGCCTGGCGCAGCTCGAAGGCCGCGTCGGCCTGCGCCTCGTCGAGCGCACCACCCGGCGTCTCGCCGTCACCGAGGCGGGGCGCGAGCTTGCCGAGCAGGGGCGGCGCATCCTCGCCGAGTACGAGGCTTCCTTGAGCGCGCCGTCCGACGCCCCCTTGCGCGGCCTTGTCCGGGTGACGGCGCCGCTCGTCTTCGGCCGCCGGCACGTGACGCCGGTCGTGGCCTCCTTCCTGCAACGGCATCCTGGGATCGAGGTCGAGCTCGTCCTCCACGACCGCAACCTCGACCTGATCGAGGAGCGGCTGCATGTCGGGGTCCGGATCGGGTCGCTGAAAGACTCGACGCTGGTGGCGCGCCGCGTCGGCGCCGTGCGCCGGGTGCTCGTGGCCTCGCCGACCTATCTCGCCCGCCGCGGCATGCCGGCCGCCCCGGAGGATCTCGCGGAGCACGACACCATCCTGGCCACCGGCGCCAATCCAGCCGACGAGTGGACGCTCGGCCGGGCCGAGCGCCGGCGCACGGTCCGGATCGCGCCGCGGCTGCGCGTGAACGAGATCGAGGCGGCGCTGGTCGCCGTCCGCGCCGGGCACGGCATCGCCCGCGTCCTGTCCTATCAGGTGTTCGACGATCTGGCCGACGGACGCCTGGTGCGGATCCTGCCCGATTTCGAGCCGGACGCCATTCCGGTGCAGCTCGTGGTCCCGAATGCCCGCGCGATGGCCCCGAAGGTGCGCGCCTTCTTCGACCACGCGGTGCAGGGCCTCGAAGGGCTGCCGCAGATCGGCCCACCCTAGACGGCCATCGGACATTGTTGGATCGCGCCTCGCGGACGTGGTGGAATTCCGCCGGGCGGAGGCCAAGTTGGATGCTCCAAGCGTCCCGCGACCCGCGCACGGCGCGAGGAACTCGCGACAGGAGGATGGTGTGCCGGTTCCATGCAAGCTGATCGGGGTCCCGGTCCAGGAAGGTGCGGGGCGCTTGGGCTGCGACATGGGGCCGAGCGCCTACCGGGCGGCAGGTCTCGCCGAGGCGCTGCGCGGCCTCGGCCGCGAGGTGCACGACCTCGGCAACGTCGCGCCGGCCGCGGCCCGCAATCTCGCTCACCCGAACGCGGCCGTCCGGTTCCTGCCCGAGATTGCGGCATGGACCGAAGCGATCGCCGCCGCCGCCTACGCGCACAGCGCCGACGCGCTGCCGATCTTCCTCGGGGGCGACCACAGCCTTTCCGCCGGGACGCTCGCGGGCGTCGCCCGCCGCGCCCGCGAGCAGGACCGCGCGCTCTTCGTGCTCTGGCTCGATGCCCACACCGATCTCCACACCCTGGAGACGACGCAGAGCGGCAACCTGCACGGCGTTCCGGTCGCCTACGCGACCGGCCGGGGCGGCTTCGAGGCCTGGTTCCCGCCGCTCGAGGCCGCGGTGGCGCCGGAGCGGATCTGCATGATGGGCACGCGCAGCGTCGATCCCGCCGAGCGCGCGGCGTTGCGCCAGTCCGGCATGACGATCTTCGACATGCGCAGCATCGACGAGAACGGCATCGTGGCCCTGCTCCAGCCGTTCCTCGACCGCGTCGCCGCCGCGGACGGGCTCCTGCACGTGAGCCTCGACGTGGACTTCCTCGACCCCACCATCGCGCCGGGCGTCGGCACCACGGTTCCGGGCGGCGCGACCTTCCGCGAGGCGCATCTCATCATGGAGATCCTCCACGACAGCGGCCTCGTGACGAGCCTGGACCTTGCCGAACTGAACCCGTTCCTCGACGAGCGCGGCAAGACCGCCCTCCTGATGGTCGATCTCGTCGCGAGCCTCATGGGGCGGCAGGTGCTCGACCGCGCGACGCAGAGCTTCGGCTGATCCCTGATGCGTCGCCGCCGGCGGGTCGCGACGCCGAGCCGTCAGAACTCGACGTCGGGGAACAGCATGGTGGAGCCGTAGGTCGGGGCCTGGTAGGCACCCGCGATCGCCTTGGCGGCGTCGGCCGCCATGGAGGTCATCCCCGCGAGGGCCGCCACGAAAGCCAGGGAGACCAGCGTAGCGGTCAGGGCGTTCAGGGTCTGGGTCATGGCGGCGTCTCCTCGATGGAGACCTTCTAAAGGGGCCCCCGACCGGCCGGCGTGCGGCCCCGCACACGGGGTACGGGCCGCAATGGATCGGCCGCGCAGAGCGCCTGCGCGGCAGTGGCGTCGCAGGCAGGGTTGCGGCATCCTCGGCGTGGCCCATGCCTGCCGGAGCGGACGATGAACATGCCTGTTGCCTCGAGCGTCGACGGGCTGACCGTCCGCGACGTGTCCACGAAAGCGGTCAGCGTGCCGCTCACCTTCGCGCTCGGCACGAGCGCAGCCGTGGTCCGGGAGGCGCCGCTGCTCCTCGCGGACCTGCGCACCGAGGAGGGCATCGTCGGGCGGGGCTACGTCTTCGCCTACACGCCGAGCGGCGCCAGGGCGATCGCCGGGCACCTGCACGAGGCCGTGGCGCTCGTCAAAGGCCAGGCGATCGCGCCGCGGGCGATCGCCCGCACCCTGGGGCGGCGCTTTGCGCTGCTCGGCGTGACCGGCACCGCCCGCATGGCGCTCTCCCTGCTCGACATGGCGCTCTGGGATGCCCTCGCGATCGCGGGCGGGATGCCGCTCGCGCGCATGCTCGGCGGAACGTGCACGCCCGTGCGCGCCTACAACAGCAGCGGCCTCGGACTGATGGCGCCGGATGCGGCCGTGCGCGAGGCGGGGGCGCTCCTCGAGCGCGGGTTCGAGGGGGTGAAGCTGCGGCTCGGCTATCCCACCCTCAACGAGGATCTCGCCGTCCTGCGCGCGGTGCGCCGGGGCATCCCGGAGAGCGTCGCCCTCATGGTCGACTACAATCAGGCCCTCACCCTGCACGAGGCGCTCGCCCGCGGGCGGGCGCTCCAGGAGGAGGGCATCGCCTGGCTCGAGGAGCCGATCCGCCACGACGACTGGCGCGGCAATGCGGCGCTCGCGGCGGAACTCCGGGTGCCGTTGCAGATCGGCGAGAACTTCAACGGCCCCGAGGACCTCGCGGAGGCGCTCCGCGCCGGGGCGTGCGACCTCGTGATGCCGGACCTCGCCCGCATCGGCGGCGTCTCGGGCTGGATCGACGCGGCCGGCGCCGCGGCGGCCTCGGGCGTCGGGATGTCGTCGCATCTCATGCCGGAGGTCAGCGCCCATCTCCTCGCCGCGACGCCGACCGCCCACTGGCTCGAATACGTGGACTGGGCCGATGCGATCCTGCAGGAGCCGCTGGCGATCGCCGCCGGCCGCGCCGTTCTGCCCGACCGGCCCGGCCACGGCATGGCCTGGGACGAGGCGAAGCTCGCAAAGCTGCGCGCGCTCTGAGGCAGGACGCCTATCGGGCGCACGAGGAGCCCCGGCCTGACGCGGCGGCTTGACCCTCCGGGGCCCTGCGGATCAAGCTGGTCGGGCCCGGAACCCGTGGAGGCGCCGGTCCAAGGACGGGCAGCCCGGGGGCAAGGCTCATGCAATCAGCAACTCTGACGCGGACGAACGACCTCGCGGCCCCGTCGCCGGAGGTCGCGGCCTTCTACGAGGCGCGTACGGGCAGCGTCCAATACGTCGTGTCGGATCCCGCCACCCGATGCTGCGCGATCGTCGACCCCGTGCTGGACTTCGACGAGAAGTCGGGCTCCACCGCGACCGCCTCGGCGGACGCGCTCCTGCGGTTCGTGCGCGAGCGCGATCTCACGATCGAGTGGATCCTCGACACGCATCCCCACGCGGATCATTTCTCGGCGGCGGGCTACCTGAAGGACAGGACGGGCGCCAGGACGGCCATCGGAGCGCAGGTCGTGGAGGTGCAACGCCTGTGGGCCGGCCTCTACGGCCTGTCCGACCGCTTCAGGACCGACGGCTCCCAGTGGGACCGGCTCTTCGCCGACGGGGATACGTTCCGCATCGGCGATCTCGAGGCGGCGGTCCTGTTCTCCCCGGGGCACACGCTTGCCTCCGTGACCTACGTGGTCGGCGATGCGGCCTTCATCCACGACACGCTGTTCATGCCGGATTTCGGCACGGCGCGCTGCGATTTTCCGGGCGGGGATGCGCGCGCCCTGTGGCGGACGATCCAGCGCATCCTCGCGCTCCCGGACCGGACGCGCCTCTTCACCGGCCACGACTACCGGCCGGGCGGGCGCGAGGCCGCGTGGGAGAGCACCGTCGCGGATCAGAGGACCCGCAACATCCATCTCGCGCAGGCCCCCGACGAGGATGCGTTCGTCGCCCTGCGGCAGGCCCGCGACGCCCGCCTGCCGATGCCGAAGCTGATCCTCCACGCCCTGCAGGTGAACATCGCCGGCGGCCGGCTGCCGGCGCCCGAGGCCAACGGCACGTCCTATCTCAGGATTCCGCTCGATGCGCTGAAAGGGTCCGTCTGGGAGTGACCGTTCCGCCCGGCCCGTCGGTGGCGCGGGATCAGCGCCCCTCGGGCCGCACCGCGGAGAACGCCGTCGCGGTGTCGTAGAAGAAGCGTTCCTCGCGGATGCGGTCGCCGTCCCAGCGCTGCAGGGCCACCTCCTCGATCCGCCGCGTCACGCCGTCCTTGCCCAGGAAATCGAAGATCCAGTGGATCGCGACCCGGTCGCCGTCGACGAGGACGGCGCGGGGCGGATGGGTGTGGACGCTCTGCACGCGCGCCAGCGCCCTCGCCTCGTGCTGCATCAGGACCTCGCGTCCGCGCCGGGGCTCCAGGCCGTTCTCCTGCATGGAGGCGTCCTCGTGATAGTAGTCGGCGATCGCCCGGACGTGGGCGTTGCTGACCACGACGGCGACGAAAGCTTCGACGCGCTCTCGGCTCGGCATGTCCGCTCCTGTGACTCGGCGGGGCAGCGCCCCAGCTACTCAAGGCCCTTCCTCCCGTCCCGGCAAGCCGGCCTGGGAGGACGGCGGTCCGAGCGCCCGGCGCACCTCCGCGGGACTCGCGGGCTCCCCGCCGGCCGCGCGCACGAGCCGGACCGCTTCCTCGACGAGGGAGCGGTTCGTCCGCCCGCAGCCGAAGGGGGCGTCCTCCAGGCCGACGCGGACATGGCCGCCGCGCGCGACGGCCTCCGGGACGAGACCGCGCAGGTCGACGCCGAGGCCGGCGATCATCCATGGCGCGGCCGGCGCCTCCTCCCTGAGCAGCGCCAGGTGCGCGTCGAGCGCGAAGCCGCGGGGCGGGAAGCCCCAGGCGAAGGCATCCGAGAACATGAAGCGGTAGAGTGGCCGGCGCAGACCGGGAACGCGTGCGGCGAGCGCGGCGCCGAGGCGGGTGAAGCCCGGCTCGTAGACCGCATAGCTCGGCGTCAGCCCGCACGCGCCCGAGACCCGCAGCCCTTCGAGGATGTGGTCCTCCGGGTTCAGGTAGACGAACCCGGCCTCGTGGCCCGGCGGAAGATCGCGTCTCGTGAAGTTGACGCTTCCCGGATCCACGACCGTCATCTCGATCAGACCGCGTTCCGCCAGGAACCGCACATGGGCGAAGCGGTGGGCCGCCGAATCTGCCGCGCCCGTGAGCCCGGAGCCGGCGAGCGGGATCGTGGGATAGACGAGCGCATCCGTGCGCCGGCGGATGCCCTCGATGATGCGGGCATAGGTGTCGGGATCGTCGTTCTGCCGGCCGGTCGCGGGATCGTAGGCGTGGAGGTGGATGATGGCCGCTCCCTCGCGCGCCGCCGCCACGCCTTCCGCGACGATCTCGTCCTTTGTGATGGGGATGCCGGGCTGGCGCTCGCGCCCCCAGGGGCCGTTCAACGCCGCTTCGATCCAGACCTCACGAGCCATCGGCCGCTCCCCTGATTGGCTGAAGGATCGCGCAGAATGGCCCGGCCAGGGCGGAGAAGGCCATGACTTATCCGACCGGGCGCAGATCCGCGGACCAGCGGATCTCCGGGCCGGTCAGCGTGATCCCATAGGCTTCGAGCGCCGGTGCCATCAGGCGACGCGGATTGTCGGACGCCATCCGGATGGCCTCCTGCGGGCCTGCTAGGCCCCAGTTCACCACGTTGCGCACGGCCTGGTCGAGGCACAGGGCCGATCCCGCGAGGGAACGGCCGCCCGGGATGCGGACGGATCCGTCGGCGGCATGCTCCACGACCGTCCCTGCGAACGGGTAGAGCCCGGGCGGCGCGCCCGCGGCCGCGACGGCGTCGCTGACGAGGATCGAGCGGTCGATGCCTTTCGCACGCAGCATCGCCTTCAGCGCCTGCGGCGGGAGGTGGACCCCGTCGGCGATGAAGCTCGCGGCGAGCCGGTCTTCGGCGAGCTGCGCGAAGAGCGGGTTGTCGAGCTTGTGCAGGGTCTGCGGCAGGCCGTTGCCGAGATGGGTCGAGAGGCGGGCTCCGGCCTCCGCGGTGGCGGACACGGCCGCGAAATCCGCTGCGGAATGCCCGATCGCGACGACGCGGCCGCGGGCCGTCATCGCCCGGATGAAGCTTGCGCTGCCGTCGAGTTCGGGGGCGATCGTGACGAGAAGGATCGGCCGCGACAGGCCGGAGGCGAGCGCTTCGACGAGACCGGCGTCCGGCAGCGTCGCGGCCTCGGGCGGATGGCAGCCGATGAAGCCGTCTGCGGCGTTGAGGAACGGGCCTTCGAGATGGTAGCCGGGAACCATCGCGGGCCCGAGCCGGCTTTCCGCCACCGCGCGGTCGAGGGCCGGCAGGCGCACCGCGAGCGCGTCCGCGGATGCGGTGATGACCGTCGGCAAGCAGGCGGTGACGCCGGTCGCCCGCATGGCCGCCAGCGCATGATCGAGCGCGGCCGCGTCGATCGTGCCGGCGTTGAAGTCCACGCCGGCGAAGCCGTTGACCTGGAGGTCGAAGAGCCCGGCTGTCCGCATCGCCGTCAGGCTCCCGCGAGGCCGCGCCCGTCAGAGCAGGGCACGTTCGTCACGACCCATGAGGCGGAAGGCGGCGTAGATCGCGGTCCCGCTCAGGACGAGGAGGACGGTCGAGAGCGCCGCGGCGGTACCGTAATCGCCGTCGTTGATCGCGATGTAGATCCGCACCGGCATGGTCGCGGTGCCGCCGACATAGAGCACGAGCGAGGAGGACAATTCGTTGATCGCCGTCACGAAGCTCAGCATCCCGCCCGCGATGATGCCGGGCAGGATGAGCGGCACCGTCACCTTCATGAAGGCCTGCACGGGGCTGTAGCCGAGCGAGATCGCGGCCTCCTCCATGCTCGGGCTGACCTGGCGCAGGGCCGAGGCCGAGGAGCGGACGGAATAGGGCAGGCGCCGGATGAAGATCGACAGGATGATGATGAGCGCGGTGCCGGTGAGCGCGACCGGCGGCGCGTTGAAGGCGGCCACGAAGGCGATGCCGACCACGATCCCGGGCATCACATAAGGGACCATCAGGGTCGAGTCGAGCAGCGCGCTGTTGACGGTCTGCCGGCGCGCCACGAGGCAGCCGATCAGCGTCCCGACCGTGACCACGAGGGCGACGACGGCAAACGAGAACAGGAGCGAGTTCTGCACCGCGCCGGCGAGGTTGTAGAGAATGCGCCGGTAGCTGTCCAAGCCGAAGCCGGGATGGAACACGGGGCCGCTGGTGCGGCGGATCGAGTAGATCGCCGCGATGATGGCCGGCATCGCGCCGGCGAGCGCGATGAAGTACACGGCGACGTGGGCGACCACGTTCGGGAAGCCCGTGAGCTTCCGCTTGACGGGCTTGTTGATCAGGTTGCCGTGATAGACGTTGCGCCGCGACATGTAGCGCTGGCCGAAGACGAACAGCATGGAGAGGAAGATCAGCACGATGCTGATCGTCGTCGCCATGCTCAGGTTGCTGCCGACCTCGGCGGAGTAGAGCGTGTAGGCCTCCGTGGCGAGGACGCTGAAGCCGCGTCCGATGAGGCGCGGCGTCCCGAAATCGGCGATCGAGTGGATGAGCGCCAGGAGGCCGCCGGCCGAGAGCGCGGGCAGCACGAGCGGGAACGAGATCGCCATGACGCGCCGGAACGGCGTCATGCCGAGGCTCTCGGCCGCCTCTTCCAGGGAACGGTTGATGTTGCCGAGCGCCCCCGAGGTCAGGAGGTAGACGTAGGGATAGAACTTGAACGAGAAGACGATCAGGATGCCCCAGAGCCCGAAGATCGGCGGGATGAAGATTCCCCACGACATCAGCGTCTGGCGCACGAGCCCGCCCGACCCGAACAGCACGATCCAGGAATAGGCGCCAATGAAGGGCGGCGACACGAGCGCCAGGATCGCGAACAGCGACACGAGGCGGCTGCCGCGGATCTCGATCCGGGCCATGCAGAACGCCATGATGCCGCCCAGCACCAGCGATCCCACGAGCCCGCCGAATCCGACGATGAGCGTGTTCACGAAGGCGGTGCGGAAGCGCGGCGTCTCGATGAAGCGGACGTAGTTCGCGAAGGTGACGTTGCCGGACGCGTCCTGGAGGCTGGAAAGAAGCACGGATCCGAGCGGAACGACCAGGAGCCCGATCAGGATCGCCCAGGCCAGGATGCCGACGATGGTCCAGAAGCCGGGGCGCATTCACGCGGCTCCTGCGGGGACGCGCGCCCCCTGGCGGTCGAAGGCCAGGACGTCCTCGCGCCGGAAGGCGAGCGCGACCGGGCTGCCGGCCGAAAAGCTGAGGCCCGGCGCCGGGTCGGCGATCTGCGCGACGAGTTTGGCCGCCGCGGTTTCGACCAGGATGTGGGCCTCGCGCCCGAGATAGGTGTATTTCTCGACCGTGCCCTCGATCCGCACGCGCCCGGCATCGGCTTCGGCTCGGGCGAGGCGGATATGCTCGGGGCGGATCGCCCAGGTGTGGACGCTCGCGGCAGGCTCGGTCATCCCGAGATGGGGCGCGGCCTCCCGCGGCAGTGTGTTCATGGTGCCCACGAAGGTGGCGACGAAGATCGTCTGCGGGTTGGCATAGATCTCCTGCGGCGTGCCGATCTGCTCGACGCGGCCCGCATTCATCACGCAGATGCGGTCCGAGATCGCGAGCGCCTCCTCCTGATCGTGGGTGACGTAGATGGCCGCGATCCCGACGGTCTTCTGGATGTCGCGGATCTCGTCGCGCAGGTCGACGCGCAGCTTCGCGTCGAGGTTCGACAGCGGCTCGTCCATGAGGAGGAGCTTCGGCCGGATCACCATGGCGCGGGCGAGCCCGATCCGCTGCTGCTGGCCGCCCGACAGGGCCGCCGGGAGCCGGGCCTTATAGTCGACGAGGCGCACGGTCGCGAGCGCCTCTGCGACGCGCGCCGCCGTCTCGGGCGCCGGAACCCGCCGCGCCTTGAGGCCGAAGGCGACGTTCTCGCCCACCGTGAGGTGGGGAAAGACGGCGTAGTCCTGGAACACCATGCCGATGTCGCGCTTGTGCGACGGGATCGGGTCGAGGCGGGCGCCGGCGAGCGCGATGCGGCCCTCCGTGAGGTCGGAGAATCCGGCGATCGAGCGCAGCAGGGTGGTCTTGCCGCAGCCGCTCGGTCCGAGGAGGGTGAAGAACTCGTCCCGTTCGACCGCGATCGAGACGCCGTCCAGGGCGCGCACCTTCTCGCTATAGATTTTGGTGGCGTTCTCCACCGTCAGATAGGTCATCGTCCCCCACGTGAAGCCGGCTATCGGTTCATTGTTGCCAGAATACGGGCCAGTGTTTAGTTTTCAATATACGCGGATGCGCCGATCGACGATTGTCTTTCGGCGGCAACGGCAACCAAACGGGGAGGGATCCGATGAAGGGATTGACAGGCGTCGTTGCGGCGGCCGCCGCGCTGGTGGCGTTCGGCGGGGTGGCGTCGGCGCAGGACAAGGTCGTGCTCTACACGGCCCACAAGACCTCGCTGGTGCAGACCCTGGCGCCGGTGTTCGAGAAGGAGACCGGCATCAAGACCGAGGTCATCCAGCTCGGCTCGGGCGAGGTGTTCCGGCGCGTGCGCGCCGAGGCCCGCGCCCCGAAGGCGGACGTGATCTGGAGCGTCTCCGGCAGCCTCCTGACCGAGAACGCCGATCTCCTGGAGCCCTACAAGGCCAAGGACGCGGCGAGCATCGACCCGCGCTTCGTGAAGAGCGAGGCCTGGACCCCCTACACGGCCGTGATCTACGTGCTCATGCAGAACACCCGCATGGTCAAGGACACGGAGACCCCGAAGACGCTGGCGGATCTCGCCGATCCGAAGTGGAAGGGCAAGATCGCCTCCGCCCGGGCCGACAATTCCGGCTCCGCCTTCCAGCAGATGATGACGGTCCTCTCCGCCTCGGGTGCCGACGGCTGGAACAAGTACGGCGAGATCGCCAAGAACTTCGTGCTGACCGACAGCTCCGGCTCGGTCCCGCGCTACGTCGCCGACGGAGAGACGCCGCTCGGCCTGACCCTCGAGGACAACGCCCTCGAATACAAGGTCGGCGGCGCGCCCGTGAAGCTCGCCTATCTCGCCGACGGCACGACCGCCGCGCCCGACGGGGTCGCGCTCGTGAAGGAGGCCCCGAACGCCGAGAACGGCAAGAAGTTCATCGACTGGGCCCTGTCGAAGAAGACGCAGGAACTCCTCGTCAAGGAAGCGGGCCGCCGCTCGGTCCGGCCGGACGTGGCCGGCCCCGGCGACGTGACGCCGCTCGGCGACCTCAAGCTGATCGAGCTCAAGTCGGTCGAAGAGCTCGGCGGCACCCAGGCAGTCCTCGAGAAGTGGCGCAAGGCCGTCGGCCAGTAGCTTCTCCTCTGAAAGAGCCCGCGCGAGCCCGCGTTCGCGCGGGCTCTTCTTTTGGTCGTGTGCCCGTGGTGGAATCCCGATGCTGATCGAAGCCTTTTCCGAGGCCAAGGACCGGAATGCCCCGCACGCCAACGAGGACCGGTTCGTCATCCTGCCCGGACGGGCATATGCGGTCATCGACGGCGTGACGGACCGGCTCGGCACGCGCTACGACGGCATGCTCTCCGGCCAGTACGCCGCCACCATCGTCAAGGGCGCGCTCGAACACGCGCTCAGCCGCCCGGACGGGCCGCGCGACGCCCCGGCGATCATCGCGCTCCTCACCGAGGCGATCGCCGACGCCTATCGCCGGCACGGCACCCTGGAGACGGCGCGGACCGACTGGAACCAGCGCTTCTCCGCGACGCTGGCCCTCGTGCTCTTCCAGGAGGGAACGGTCGACATCGCGCTCGTCGGCGACAGCGGGGTGCGGATCAACGGCGAGCGGATCGAGCAGGTCGAGAAGGACCTCGACCGCATCACTGCCACCCTGCGGGGCCAGACCTGGCCGGTGATCGGCGCGCGCACCGACGACGCGGCCGTGCGGGAGACGACCGCGCGGCGCGTGACGTGGTTCGGGACCGGTCAGCCGCTCGGGGATCTCGGCAGCGTCCTCACGCAGGGCGACCTCGCGCGCGTGGAGGAGCGCGCGATGGCGGCCTGCACGGCGGCGCTGCCGCACATTCCCGCCGAGCACATCCTGCGCCTCGTCCGCGGCGGCATCGTGCATGCCCAGGGCGCCTTCCAGAACGATGCCGGCACGATCCTGGGCTATTCGGCCCTCGACGGCTTCGAGGTGCCCCTGTCGCTCGTGCGCTTCGAGCGGCTGCAAGCCTCGGAGGTCGAGACGATCGAACTCTTCACGGACGGCTACTTCAAGCCCGGGGACGGCTTCGGCGTCGCGGCCTGGGAGCAGGCCTTCCGCGAGGTCGAGCGGGACGACCCCGCCAAGGTCGGGGCGTATCCGTCCACGAAGGGCTCGACCGCGACGCAATGGGCCGACGACCGCACCTATGTCGGGGTGCGCCTGTAGCGCCTCTCACGCGAACTCCGTGCCCGCGAAGGCGCGCGCCACCGTGGTGGATCCCGCCGCTCACTCGAACGCGGCGCCTGCGAAGTCGCGTGCCACCGTGGTCGAGCCCGCCGTCAGCCCGCCGTCGACCGGGATCACGGCGCCGGTGATCATCCGGGCCTCGGGACCGCTCAGGAACGCCGCGAGCGCCGCCACGTCCTCGGGCACGCAGATGTCGCGCAGGGGATACCAGCGCTTCACCTGCTCGAAGATGTCCGGGTTCCGCTCGGCCCGCTCGCGCCAGGCCTGCGTCTTCACGGTTCCGGGCGCGATCGCGTTGGCGCGGATGCCGTGCGGCCCCAGTTCGACGGCGAGAAACCGCGTGAACTGCTCGAGGCCGGCCTTGGCGGCGCTGTAGGCCGGATGGCCGTAGATTCCGCGCGCATTGGCCGATGAGACGTTGAGGATCACGCCGCCGCGGCGCGCCACCATCCCGTCGCGGACCGCACGCACGCAGCGCCATGCCCCGTTGAGGTTGAGGTCGATGTCGGCGAGCCACTCGGCCTCGCCCGTCGCGGCGAGCGTGGGACTCGTGACCCCGCCGGCATTGTTGACCAGGACGTCGATACTCCCGAGCTCGGCCTCGACCCGGCGCATGGCATCCTCGACCGACGCGGGATCCGTCACGTCGGCCCGGACCGCAAGGCCGCGCCCGTGGCCCGCCTCGAGATCCGCCGACGCCCGGGCGAGCGCCGCCGCGTCGCGGTCCAGCATGGCGACGCGCATCCCGTCACCGAGAAAGCGGCGGCAGAGGGCGCGGCCGATGTCCCCCGCTCCCCCGGTCACCACGACGACGCGTCCCATGTCCGCCCTCCGAGGGAGGCGCCGCCTCCGCCCTTACGATGTCTCCGGCGCGAGGATGAGGGGCACAGGACAGCCGTGCAAGCCGTCGGCCCTGCGATCTGCCCCGCCGATTGCCGGGCCGGCGCGCGATCACTAGGTTTTGTGGCCCGTCCCCATGCTTCCGCAGGTCCGCCGCGCCATGTCCGATGTGAATCCCTTCCCCGCCGCCGATCCCGACCGGCATGCCATCTGGGAGATGCTGGTCCGCCGGGACATCGAGGCCTTCGCGGCAGGCGATTGGGAGGCTCACTTCCGGGATTTCGCCCCCGACCTGTTCTTCGGCATCGACGGTGCCTTTTCCGACAACCCGGACGCCTGGCGCATCACCTACGCGGACATCGAGCGCTACCGGGACGCCTGGGTCGGGGGCAGCCGGGACCTCACGGGGAGGATTGCGCCCGGCGCGCTCGCCCAGGCCCTCTTCGCCCTCACGTCCTTGACCGACATCGAAATCGTCAAGGGTTTCGCCATGGCGCGGAAGCGGTTCGACGGCGAGATCCGTCTCGACGACGGCGGGATCGAGACGCTGCGCTGGCAGACGCTGTATTTCTGCCGCCGGGTCGAGGGACGATGGCGCATCGCCGGCTTTCTCGGCTACCTGCCCAACCCGATGGGCACGCCGAAGGCCGCTTAGCGCCTACGTCCCCATTGCAAGGTCAGGATCGCCTGGTCCGGAAGGCCTCGACGTTGAAGGCGAGATGATCGGCCCGGCTCGTCCCGGTGAGGACGATGCCCGACCGCACGTGGTCGTCGAGATGGCGGAAGGCCCGGCGGGCGGCTTCGTCCCGATCACCGTCGAGGAGCGCACCCATCCCGAAGGGCCGGTTGATCACCGGCGTCGCGCCCGCCTGTTCGATCGGCGCCAGCAACGGCAGCATCGTCCCCGAACGGGTGTTGAGGGGGAATTGCAGGAATCCGTAGCATCCCGCCGCCAGCGCCGCCTCGCCGGCCGCCACGTCGCTCACGCTGGCGCCGATCCGCTCGATCCCGCAGGAGCGGGCATATGCGATCGCCGACAGCACGTCCGGATCGGTCACGATCGCCTGAGTCGCCTTGTGGATCTGCAGCACGTCGACCCGGCCGAGGCGTTCGAGGCTGCGGTCGATGCTGCGCACGAGCGCGTCGCGCCGGTGGTCGACAAAGGGCTCGGCCCGCTCCTCGTCCCAATGCTCCCCGGCCTTGGTCATGATCACGAGCGGCTCCCGCCCGGCCGGCGGGAGCGTGGCGAGGAACGCCCCGAGGCGGGCCTCGCTCGTGCCATAGGCCGGTGCGGTGTCGAACACGCGGATGCCGAGGGCGACCGCCTTTTCCAGCAGCGCGAAGGCGTCGGCCTCCGCCGGCGGCTGGACCTGGCGCACGCCCCAGGTGCGGCCGATCGACACCAACCCAAGCCCCAGCTCGAGACCGGTCCGGCTCATCGCATATCCCCCTTCATGGCGTCCGGCCCAGAGAGCGCCTCACCCCCGGACGGCTCCGCGGCGAGACTCGCAGAAGCCGCCACCGGCCAGGCGATCGTCCCGGCCGAGGTGCCGCGCCGACCGCCCTACTCGACGGCGATCTTGTAGCGCCGGCCCGGCTCCAGGGGCGCGGCGGCGTCGAGACCGTTCAGCAGGAGGAAGCGCTCCAGCGGCCGGTCCGTCGCCATACGGGCGCTCAAGCTCGCCGGCGTGTCGCCGGGCTGCGCGGTCACGAGCGCGAGCCGCAGCGGCTCCACCTCCCGGGCCTCTTCCGGCGTCACCTGGCGCACGCTCGCGAGCGTGCGCTGGAAGGCGCGTTCCGCCTCCGGGTTGAGGCTGCGGGCGCCGAGGATGAGCCGGAAGGTGGTGCTCCCGATTCGGATCGCGGCGAGGCGGAAGGCCCAGTCCTGCCCGCGCGAGGTCGCCGTCGCGACCGGCAGCCCGTTGACGGTGGCGGTCGAGAGGCTGCCCGCATCGATCGGGTCGTTCCAGGTCGAGCGCAGCACTTCCGCGAGGCCCGCACCCTCCTCGGTTTCGAGCGCATCGAAGAGAAGGCGCCGGCTGCCGTCCGGCGTGGCGCCGAGCACCGCCCGGGAGGTGTTCTCGAGCGCGAAGCCCTCGGGCGCCTCGAAGGCGACGCCCAGGCGCCCGTGCACGAAGCGGCGCCCGCGCACGAGCCCGTCCGCGGGATCGTCCCCGAAGGCGAGGCCCTCGATCCCCGCGAGGTAGCGCGCCCGGTCGGCCTCGCCGATCCCGGGCGCGCCGATGCGCCGGGCGGATTGCAGGGCCAGCGCGACGCGCTCGTTGGTGCTCGGATGGGTCGCGAGCATGTCGGTGAGGGTCGGCCGGTTGCCGTCCGAGCCGCCGCCGGACCGGCCGAGCGCGGTGAGGAAGCGCGAGGCTCCGTAGGCATCGTAGCCCGCGCGCGAGAGCACCTGGACGCCGGCCTGATCGGCCTCGAGTTCCTGGGCGCGGGAGAAGCTCGCGAGCGTCAGCCGCGAGCGGTCGCGCAGGACGGCGGCCTCGTCGGGCTTGTTGAGGATCCGCGCCGTCACCTGGGTGAGGAGCGTGGAGCGGGCCTCGAGCTCCGTGCGGGCGCCCGCATGGCGCAGCGAGACGTGCGCGATCTCGTGCGAGAGGACGGCCGCGATCTCGGCGGTGTCGTTGGCGAGCGCGAGGAGGCCGCGGGTGACGTAGAGCCGGCCCGAGGGCAGGGCGAACGCGTTGACGACCGGCGAGTTCAGGATCGTGATCCGGTAGGCCTCGCTCGGCCGGTCGCTCGCCGCGACGAGCCGGCCCGCGATGTCCGTGAGGAGGGCATGCAGGGCAGGCGCGCGCACCTCGCCGCCGAAGGCCGTGACGAGGCGCGCATGGTCGCGGTCGCCGGCCCGGTCGACGCCGACGACCCGTGGGGTCTCCGGCGGCAGGGCCACGTCCGGCCCGCCGCCTGCGGTCGTGCAGGCCGCGGCCGCGGCCACGAGGGCAATGCCCGCAATGCGGCGGATCGTGATCGGAGCCGCGAGCGCCTTGGAGGCACGAAGGGCCCCGGGCGCGGCGCCCGCGCTGCGGCGGATCGTGATCGGAACGCCCCGTGCCATCCTTCGTGTCCTGCGCCGCCTGCCCGGTCCTGCGCCGCTGCGGCGCGCCGCACGCTTCATATCGAGCCCGCTGCTTAGGGGAAAGCTCCCGATCGCCGCGGCGCCATCCGCCGCGGATTCTCCGCCGGGCTCGCGCCCGCGGCGCCGTCACCGGGTCGCGGCCTCGCGGTCCAGGAGTTCGAGCGCCTCCGGGGCCTGGAGCGTCAGGGCCGGCCCGTTCCACTCCTCGATCACGCCCCGCACCCGGACGCGCCGCCCGCGCAGGGCCGCGGCGGAGAGGCCGCCCGCAGTCAGGACCGTCCAGGCGCGCTTCGGGATCGTCACCGTGAAGTTCTCCGACCAGGCGCGGCCGAAATCGAGATAGGTGCGCCGCTCCCGCTCGCCGACGCTGCGGACCCGCCCCTCCACGATCGCGAAGGCGCCGATCCGCCGGCGCAGCGCCGGGGGGTCGTCCGCCGCGAGCACGCGTTCGTCGGCCCACAGGCCCCGGCGCTCGTGCCGGGCCTCGGCCTCGACGGCGAGGAGCGCGGGGTCGCACAGGGCCTCGGCCTCGCCCGGGTCCACGAGGGCCAGGCCGCGCTCGACGAGGTGCCGCGCGAAGCCCGCCGGCGGGGACGCGTCCGTGGGCGCGATCTGGGCCGGGACCCGGTTCCAGCGGTCGGCCGCTCCGCCCCGGACCATGACGGCCTCCCCCGAACGTTCCCGCAGCCAGGCCAGGGCCGCTCCGCGGGGCGGCGCCGCGTCCGGCCAGCGCAGGTCCGCCAGGCGCGCGATCCGACCGGAGGCGAGCGCGACCTCGCCGGTCTCGGCGACCCCCGTGATCCGATCCTCCAAGCCCGTGCCGCCGCAAGGGGAGGGCGCCGCCCGTCCGTTCCGCGCGGCAGGCTGCGCCAGCGCGGGCGTGGCCCAGGCGAGAAGAAGGATAAGGACGGCCCGGCCGCGCATGCCCCGAGCCTAGCAGAAAGGGCGGGTGACGGCAGGCCCGGCCGCCCGGCGCCTCGACCCTGGAACAGCCGGTTCGACCATGCTAAAGGCGGGTCCAGGCGAGGTCCCGTAGCTCAGCAGGACAGAGCAGCGGTTTCCTAAACCGAAGGTCGGAAGTTCGAGTCTTCCCGGGATCACCAGCCCTTTCAATAACTTAGATCACCTTGTCTGCCGCCTTTGGCCCAATGTAGACACCCGTGTAGACAAGTTTTGTGCGCTGTTCGTTCCGTCAAGCGATTCGGAAATCGCTTTCACTGAGCGTCGGCGGTCTACGTTCCTGGTATAGTGCGCGGCCGACTTCGGGTCGTTCTGAGCTAGCGCGTCTGCGATTTCCTCATGGGTGAAACCGTTGCCGCGAGCTTCTTCGGCAAAGGATGTTCTCAACCCATGGAACGTCAATCCACGGGCTACGAGGTCGGCGGCTTCAAGCTTCCGAATTAGTTTGAAGAACGATGCTCGGAATCCATCTTGTGTCCAAGGAGTGCCACGCGATGTCACGCAAAGAGTCGTGCCGTTGTGCTCCGGAATTGAGTCGAGAATTTCCTCTAGCGGCTTTGGGCATCTAAACCAGAGCGGAACTCCCCTCTTTGCCGTTGTGAGATTGAGATTGCCGCCGTTGTAAGCCGCTTTGTTCATATGGACGACGTCGCCCTGCCGAAGGCCAGTCCAGCGGGCAATAGCAATCGGAACGATCAAATGAGCCGGCGCGTGCTCTAGTACGGCCTGTTTCTCATTTTCAGTCCAAGCTCGGTTCGCAATGGGAGCATCGATAGATTTGCGGATTTTCCGGATGCCGCGCGCTGGATTGCGTTTCGCCAATCCAGTCTCAATTGCATGCGCAAAGACGACAGACATCATTGCCGGCACATAGTTCGCGAAGCGGGTTTTGCGTTGCCTAAATGCTTTGTCGCGAAGCCGCGCCACGAATGGACCATCGATCTGAGCGGCGGGCATTTCATCGATGCCTTTGAGCCAGTCTAGAACAGTGAGGTAGTCGCGCTTGGTGCGAGGGCGCAGCAACTGAAACGTAGGCGAATCGCGGTACGACCTAACCAAAGCTCCCCATGTTCCCAAGATAGGCGCGCGCCTGGCGGCCTTTGCATCCGCAGCTTGTAGTGCGGCAAAGAAACTAGCTGATCCAAACTCGTTTGGTGGCTCGATGCGGGTCCCGGTCGCACGATGGTAGGTATACCAAATGCCGGTGGAAGGATGGCGATATCGCTTAATTCCCGTCACGCGAATGATGCTCATCACCAACTCTCCGTAGCCACTCATTGCTGTCCGGTGACCCGGACCCGCTCTTGAGGGTTGCGATCCAGCAATCAATGTCTTTGATGTCGTACCGTCGTACTCTACCCATAGAGTCAAGCGTAATCGGGCGGACATCGCAAAGACGGACGAAGGTGGCTAGCGGCAGGGAAAGGTATCTAGCCGCATGGCTTGCCCTGAGGAGCCGAGCAATGACCGGCTCTTCAAACGTACATATGGCTCTCTCACAGTGAGGGCAGTATAATGGTCCATACTCAAGTGTCATTTTTCTGCTCTATGGCTGTAAGTCAGAGAGCGCGTATATATTTTTGCCTACTTGTGCTGTCTAATAATAACACTGCATAATGATGATTTTATAAAATCATTAATTTATGGACGAGGTTTGTAGGCTTTCAGGCTAGTGATCCTGTAAATGCGCGAGAATGCCTCGTTGGTATCGCTCTTGTTGCCTGAGCAGGCACCAACAAGAACGGGGGCAGGGAGGGCGAGTAAAATTAAGGCTTCCTCGTAGCAGCAAGCTCCAAGCGTCGGCGCCGATAGAGCCTGTAGAGCCAACGTACGAAAAACTGTCGGAAATCCTTCTGAGCGTCCGCGTAGCTCCAAGTATGAAGATGTCCTTGCAATCGAGTCGCTAGCTTCTTTGTATGCGCGTGACGTTCAAGCTCGGAAATTGCTTCTTCGAGTTCATCCCGTTCAACAGGAATAAGGATAAATCCTTTTGACATTGTTTTGTTCTCTCAATCTAAAATGGAAACGGCGGAATCGAACATCACCGATTCCGCCAGAAATAAGCTGATTTTTACTCCCTAAAGCAGGATTTTCGGCTGTTCTGGCATGATCTGGATTAGTCACTGAAACGCATAGTGTCTGTTTGCGAAATCCAACAACCATCATTCTCTCGTCATCTGTTGATCCGAAGAGTCTTTGCTGAGATTGCTTTGTAGCAATTCACAAGGAATGCCAAAGGATCAGGTTCGATGTAAAACTCGTTCTTGAACCCATCCGTAGCAAATTTCAAATTGTAAGTTACGCGGTCTTTGAACGGGTAAGAGCTAAGCTTGGAAAAGCTCTCGGCAATGGATTGATCTTTGTAGAGACTGTCAAATCTCCGCTGCCGATGATGCGGATATTTTCTCTTCATCCATTTCCGGTGATCTTCGCTAAGGCCATTGTTAAAAAATCCGACGGCGTGCCAGTGAACGAGAGCCATAATCTCAGTCATGGACTCAAATTTTCCGCCGGTCATTTCACTCAAGGTTTGGATTTTTGCGGGGCACGTTTGCTCACGCATCATCGCAACCGGGTTCACAAGTTCGATTTCGAAGGCGCCTCTGAGCCCCGTGCATCGAAACTTCTTCTTGAACGAGTTTATGTCCTTCCGTCCCTGTTCGATTGCCGCCTTGATGGCCTTCACGTCACAGGGCACCAAAGCGTTCAGAACAGTCACATGGCGAAGGCAATTGCGGGCCGGATAGTCGCCGGTCCCATAGCGAGCTTCCTTCTCCGTTGCGATCCGCTTGAGAAGCTCGGCACTCCACCTTCCCCGGCATGCCTGACAATGGACCAACCCGCATCGCTTCTCATAGCAGCACTCGTCATAGAGCGTCGCGAGGTCCGTCATGCCGGTCGCTTTCAGGGCATGAAGAACCCTGGTGTGCGCGTGAGAGCCGGGCGGCGGTGAGCCACCCGACATTTGCGCTTGAGGCTGAGAAGCTGATTGGGATGTGATCGCTGCCGTGATGGATAGATCGTCAAGCAGCATGGGCAACTACCTTTAGGCTCTCAGCGTCCGTCGCTAGCCGCTCTCCTCGGATGGCAAGCCCACCGTAGCCAAGGCGCTGACAGGCATCGGCACCAGCGCGAAGGCTTCCGACGACAGCGGCCTTGGCTTGCTCGCTAACGAAAGAGCCGTCGTTGATGAGATTGTCCAATTCGGACCGGAGCGCCCGAGCATCACGCCGGGCAACTTCGTAAGCGCCTTCCTCGGTTTCGGAGAACGTTTGTTCATAGACGAACTCTACGTCCAGTAGGTAGTCAGAAAAATCGTTAGATGATGACATGGGAAAGTTCCTTTTGTAGGATGAGTCTGATGAACTGAGAGATTGTCAGGCGTCTCTTTCGAGAAAACGCCTTGATCTTCTCGGAATATTCATCTGGAAATCGGATTGATACGACAGAGGTTTTGCTCAATTTGTGTCCTTTCTGTTTACATTATAGTATGTAGCGTAAACAGTTTTTCACAAATAAAGGGGAGTGTGAGGGAGAGAGACGACTGAACCTCTCGGCAGTCGCCTCTCCAGAACTTTACATCGACGCGTGGTTTTGACCGTCTGTCGCTCTTGGGGCTGTTCGGGTGCCGCGACTTAAAGCTGCTTTAACTGACCGGATGCATTCCAACAGCAATTCGGGCTCGATCCCATTCTGCGATGCAATGTGATGAAGCCGAATTTCAGCCGACCCGCGCTCGCCTTCGGGGCCACTCTCTATAGCTGTCGCAATGCTAATGGCTTTTCCGCTGGTGATTTTGTCGAAGAGGCTTCCAGCAAATTCGAGTAACTTGCTGAGTTTCCCATTAGCTTTCGCCAATTCGGCCTCTGCCTCTGCCAACTTGGCCTCTATGTCGGCCTTGATCTTCTTTGGCTTTTTCGTGATGCTCGGCGACCCTTGATCAAGAAACCGTCTGTGCAATTTCAGAAGTCGCTTTGCGCCTCTGACGCTAAGGTATTCATCAGAGAAATTGCCGTTATTCACCGCCCATTCTTTCGCGGCCTCATACTTATCGCGGTTTTCGTACAGGTATTTGTGCTCCCAACACCACATTATGGAGCGATTGGTGGTCTTTTTGATCCACTCTTGATAGTTTCCATCTTTCGAAAATTTCTCTTTTGCCTCGGAGATATATTCTCCGATTTCAAAGATGATTTTCATCCTCTCTTCGGAGTGCGTGTTGTAATCAGTAATACGGTGCTTGAGCCGCGTGCCAATTTCCTCAATGGCGGCGTCATTGTTCGATTGCTCTGACATAGCATTTCTCGCGTGTCAGCCAGCTTCTCCCTCGGGGTATGAGCGGAGTTGATGGCTATACGAACTGGGTTTTCCCTCGGGGATGAGCGGAATAGGACCACTTCGGTCAAGATGACGGGCGGGAGATATGCTGATCTTTGTCTCTCTTCAATAGTCTTTTTGCATATTTTTTGCTTTCGTCATGACTGACTAAATTTTTCTATACTTGTAAAGCAAAATGCGTGCCAATTGGTGTCTGCCTCGAAGCCTATAAATCGAGATTTTTGCGAACGGATTGTTGTGTTAGCTGGTGAGCGTTCCACTGGGGATTGGTTAGCGCTAAGCAGAGCTTTTATCGCCCGCTGAACGCATGGGCTTTGAGAGGCCAGCATGACAACTATTGCGATTACCCTGGTCGTCACATTCCTCTTGGCAGTTGGATTTGCTGCGGGCTTCCTGACGCGTGAGCTAATTTCGCGCCGCAAGCGCCGGCTGCTTGAGAAGCAGCACGAGGGTTGGAAATAGAGGCATCGTTCCAATAGGTCTTGCTCTCGTGGAACGGTCCAATCTCGTTCCATACACATTGTTATTGAATTTTGGAACGGACCAGCTAGGTACGTCCTAGAACCTAGTGGAACGACCCATGCTCATCGGATACGCCCGCACATCGACCCTGGAACAGAGCGCCGGCCTAGAGGCCCAAATCCGCGACCTGAATGCTCTAGGGTGCCAACGGGTCTTCTCCGAACAAACGTCATCGGTCGGACCGCGCCCGGAGTTGGAGAAGACGCTGGATTTCGCGCGTGACGGTGATGTGCTCGTCGTGACCAAGCTTGATAGGCTTGCGCGCTCGGTTCACCACATGGGGGATATCGTCCGTCGCCTAGAGGCGAGGGGCGTCAATCTCAGGATTGTGGCCATGGGGATCGACACGACCACTCCGACCGGGAAGCTCATGCTGAACGTGTTGGGAAGCGTGGCGCAGTTCGAGCGGGAAATGATGCTCGAACGCCAGCGGGAAGGTGTCGCCAAGGCTAAGGGCCAAGGCCGCTATAAGGGCCGCAAACCCACTGCGCGAGCTAAGGCCGAGCAAATCCGGCTGTTAGCGGCCGAGGGATTAAGCATGAGTGTGATTGCTGGTAGAGTAGGCGTCGCGAAAAGCTCCGTGCACCGGGCTCTTGCCGCCGAGCGAGATACCCGAAAATGACGGCAATATCGAACATGGAACGGCGAAAAGAAGGCAGAGGAGCATTTTTCAAGTGCTAATCAATCCTCGTCTGACCGATTATCATGGTATTGCGGCTCCGCAAGATAGTATTGATTTCGCTATACCTTTTT
Organism: Microvirga sp.; assembly: GCA_036263675.1. GTDB lineage: Bacteria > Pseudomonadota > Alphaproteobacteria > Rhizobiales > Beijerinckiaceae > Microvirga. The sequence continues at coordinate 33,517 of DATAGO010000052.1, forward strand.
TTAATGAGGACATCCCTCTGTATGTCGACCCGTTCCTCCTTTGGCGGTCGCCTTCACAACAAGATCAAGCCCTACACACGGCGCTCATAAACGCATTCAATCACCTGGGCTACCTTGCTCAACAGGGGCAGCGAGAGAAAGCAGTCTCGATGCTCATTATTGCTTCTGAGTGCGACGAGGTTGGCTTGGGATCGTCAGCCAATCGAAGGGGAAAGAGGATAGGACGCGACAAAGCTGAGGAAATCATTAGGCTTTTTGACGATATTCCGCGATATAAGGCGAGGGGCTTTCGCCATTTCGAGGAAATTCAATTCTTCATAGATGGAGTGTCGAAGGATCGAATAAGCGATATAGCGTGTAGTTATCTCAAGTCTTTCCTCATCGACTTCACTATATCTCAATGCAAGTCGTTGGGAATTCCCGTACAAAGCCATACTATCGCGTATGTTTATGACTACAGATTGAATGAGTTCAAAAGCGAAGATAGAATTGAGCTTCCAAGCAACCCAGATACCAACCAACCTATTATTTTTGTACCAAAGCGGTGGCTGCGGCATATTCCTTGGCTAAACTTTGAAGATTATTTCAAGAATCATTGCCCTCAGGACGATATTGCACATGAGGGAAAGCCACTTGACCGTGTTGACGTACTGAACTTCAATCGGGCACGATATGACGTTATCGAAGGGTATATTCTTGAGAAGGAGCGGACATTCGATGATTGTCGAAACGATCCGCTGTTTTCACAGATACCTGTTCTATCTGCTCGTAGGAAGTTGGCAACTATCAGAAAATTGCCTTCCGGGAAAACTGATAACGCAGACATAGAATACGAAAAAGCTATAGGTGAACTGTTACCATCTTTACTATATCCTCACCTTGATTTCGCAGCGGTACAAAGCAGAACAGAAAGTGGCGCAGTCATAAGGGACCTCATTTTTTACAATGGCCAGTCTGACCCGTTCCTCAAACAAATCTTTGATGAATACCAATCCACCCAGATCGTTTTTGAGCTAAAGAATGTTGCAGAAGTCACGCGGGATCATGTAAATCAGCTTAACCGATACATGTCTGATAGTCTTGGAAAATTCGGCGTGCTTGTAACGAGAAACCGCCTGTCAAATGCGCGACTGAAAAGCACCGTAGACCTATGGTCTGGTCAAAGGCGCTGCATAATAACTTTGACTGACGAAGATGTAGAGCAGATGGTTGAGCTATTCGAGAGCAAGCAGAGGCTCCCTCTAGACGTGCTCAAAAAGAAATATGTAGAGTACAGAAGGCTTTGCCCGGGGTAGATGATGGCCTTAACCGTATCTGATGTAGAAAAACTGGAAAAAATTTCTGGTCAAATGGAAGGTTTGCATAAAGAAATCAGTTCTTTGGCAAAAAAATCGCCAAATGACGCGTTAAACAAGTTCAAATTGAAGTTTGTGAATTCTGTTCTTTCAGAGGCCAATCAGATACTAGGAGAGAACTATAAGCCACTCGCGGAATTCGAACAGTTCGATTTTGACGATGTGCCCTCGAACAGCGATGTTACGTTTATAATAGGGCAATATATCGAGGAGTTGGAGCGGAAGCGTGCTGACAACATAAAGCGTGAAATGGGAAATGGCCTTTGGGTGTACGTTCTTATCGGTTCACAAGAGAAAATTCGAACTGCGCCCCCCAAGAAGATAAATGAGAAAAAGTGATGGAAAAGTACTATACCACGCGGGCGAAGGCAGATGCGTATGACTCCGTTATAGGTATATTCAATCAGATGTTTAAGGAAGTAAAAGAGCTTGGAAAGAAAAAACCAGAATCGACTCTAAATCCTAGTAAGGTGAAAATAATCAATAGAGTCTTGGCAGATGTCCGCTCGGCCTTGGAAGGAGAGTCTACCTTCAAATATCTTGATTTGCTGGATGATGAGCTTCTCCCCCAATACAGTGATGCTATTCTTATTATGTCGCAGTACGAAGGCGCCTTGAATTCGTTTAGAGAACGTCATTTCGGTTGGAGTGATGCAATTAGAGGGTCGAGTTGGTTCATAAAGGGCGAGTGACGCATACTCAACCTACTATCGATAACCTCTTTACGGTGCCGCTCCGGATGCGGATACCGATTGTCAGGGACCTTTGATTTTTACATCAAGGGGTTAGCGGAAGAATGGCGCAGAACACTTAGGCGGTTTTACCGGATTGGTTCTCCCTTCATTCTTTTCCAGCTTCGCCATAGCTGCCTCTGCCAGTTCAAAGTGACCACCGAGGTAGTGGGCGCCGAGGATCGCTTGGGCGGTTTTCAGGGAATGTCCGGTCAAAGAGGAAATCTCTGCAACCGAACAGCCAGTCCTAACGAGCCTCGTGACCGCTGTGCCCCTAAGGCCATGGAAGGTTACGTCATCGATCCCGGCTCGGTCGCACGCCTTCCCCCATTCGGTTCGGAAGCCGTCGTTCGTCCACGCGCGTCCCTTCTGGCCGGTTAGGAGCGTGACAGCGCGCTTAGGCGCTGCGGCGAGCGAGTCTGCAAGTGTGTCACCCGACGGGAGTCGTCACCCACTCTAGTCAGTCGCCATCCTCCGAAACTGCAACGCTCGGCTTCGCCGGTGAGAATTCTAGTGCAGTGACGCATTCTGAGGATTCACGAGCGGGATCGTGCGAGTCTGGGGTGATGGCCCAGACCTCCTGCGTGATCCTTACCTCCGATGATCGTGAGCGCCTCGCCTCGATCATCGCCGACCGCAACCGCCCCC